>NZ_JBIRGM010000019.1:0-91705 GCF_044328025.1 Streptomyces sp. NPDC018000 | reverse complement strand
GCGGACCGTCTCCATCTCCTCAGGTGTCACACCTGACAGAAGATCACAACCTAACCGAAGGTGATGAATCGGGGTACCTAACAAAGCCCTACTAGGGCCTGTCCTGAGTCGTGATCAAGGTGTGGGGCGGAGACTGCGTATCCAGATCACCGCGCCGCGCAGGTGGAGGCCGGCGAGGTAGCTCTCGGGTGTCTTGTCGTAGCGGGTTGCGAGGCCGCGCCAAGCCTCAATACCAGTGACTTAAGAGTCCGACCTTCGTGGGACTTTGGTGGGCGGGTTGATCGGGGTCGTGCGCCAGTGCGGGGCGATGGCCACGGCCTCGATCGGGCTCCGGTTGGGTTGAGGGCAGTGTCGGTGTTCATCGCGTTTGACGCCGAAGCCGGACATCTTGCGTTTGACGACGCGGGGGTTGAAGCGTCTGCGGCGGGCGGGGAGCAGGTGACGGGCTATCTCACGCAGGCCCTCGGTGAGGGATGTGGTCAGGTGGTCAGGGGGAAAAGGCCGCCTGTGCGGTGACCTGTCGGCGCGCAAGGCGGAGGCTGCGGGTGAAAGAGAGCTGGTCGGCGTCGAGTTGGGCCTGATCGGCGGTGTCGTGCATCAGGGTGCGGATGGCGTAGTGCACCAGCAGATGGCCCCAGATCTCCTGCTCGACGCCGTCGGGTGAGCGGGACCGCAGGATCTGGGCGGGGCCACGTTGATGGGTCTTCAGCTCGTCCAGCGCAGTCTCGATCTCCCACCGCTCGTGGTAGAGCGCGGCCAGCTCGGTGGCGGGGGCGGCCTCGGGGTCGAGGATCGTGGTGATCAGCCGGTAAGGGGCGTCCTGGGCGGGGTAGCCGGAACCCGCCAGGGTGTACTCGACCACCCTCACCACCGTGGGATCGGCGCGCTTGCGGTGGTCCTTGGCAGCGACGATCTCCGACAGGTACGAGCCATCAGGCAGTTCCTCGCGGACCGGCAGCACCTGATGCGAGCGGATACGCCACAACAGGTCCGCGCCGCCGGCCGAGGCGGCCCGCCACAACTCCAGACCGGAAAACCCGCGGTCGGCCAAGAGCAGATCACCACCGGCCGCGCCGCCCGCGACGAGGCCCGGCACGTCCTGCGCGAGGCGTGGCGACTCGGCATCGAGCACCAGGTGCAGCTCGACGTCCTGGCCGCCTCCGGCCTACTCGCCTACGACACCCCGCGCGCCGGATGAGAACCCGAACTGCTGCGCGCCCTGGACCGGGCGGCCCACATCGCCCCGCTGTAGACCCGTTGGGTCCAACAGGTCCAACTGGCCCCGCTCGTCCCGCGAGCGGGGCCTTCGCCTGTCTTCCGCGAGACCGGAGGGCAACGCTCTGACCTGCGAGAAGGAACACTCGTGGAACCGCGGGCTGTCCTCTCCTTATGGGCCCGGAAGCCTGCACGCCCGCTGCTCCCGTTACGAGGTGCCCCGTCACGAGGTGATGCGGGGGGCACCGGGTGTCAGCCGGTTGCCCTCACGGGTCCAGACGGTGGTCGCGTCACCGCTCGGGCAGCAGTGCGCGTCGTTGGGGCGATACCACTTCTCGTGCACGATGATCTGCCCTGGTGCGAACTCCGCTCGTGCGAGTGCCGTGTGGAACGAGGCGGACTTCTTTCGTGGGGTGATCGAGCCGAGGACGGCGAGGTTCTTCCCCGCATGCGCGTACACCACGTATCCGACGGCGATGTCTGCGTTCTGCGTGGCTCCGTTGTTGTCGCACCCGACGAAGGCGACGGCCTCGTCGCGGTGGTCGCCGTCGGTGTCGCCGTAGAGGATGTTCTTCGTTCGACGGACGCGCACCGGTCCCCATGTCCGCGAGGTGGCCATGGCATCGCCTGTGGGGTCGAGTCGCACGAGCCCCGGCACACCGCAGAACTCGGCCGGGACAGGGACATCGGCCCAGTTCACGTCGTGCAGGTCCGCCGGCGCAGGTCCGACGACTGAGGAAGGGGCAGGCGGGGATTCAGGGGCGGAGGAAGCCGGCTGCTGGGCCGACGGTGTGATCGGGGGAGCAGGGTTCGAGGCGTTGCACGCGCCGGTCATCAGCAGGATCGTCAGGAACGCGGTGAGCGAGATGGTGCGCTGTAAGCCGTTTGCCACGGTGTCCTCCGTCTCGTGAGTCAGGAGCAGGGTGGGTCGTAGGGCCGGTCCGGGAGGTACTGGGCCCACTGGTCGGGGGTGATTCGTGGGGATTCGGCGCACAATTGCTGCAGGATGCCGGTCCGGTCCACCGTCCACAGCCGCGTGCCTGCGCTGTCGCTGACCGCCAGCAGGCGTCCGTCCGGGCTGAAGCCCACGGTCGCGTGGGGGTACAGGCCGCCGTCACTCAGTGCGGTCACTTCGACGGGACGGGCCGGGTTCCTGACGTCCCAAATGCGGATGCGGCCGTCCCTACCGGCGGTGGCCATGAGTTCTCCGCCGGGATGGAAGGCGAGCCCGGAGATGGCGCCGGTGTGCCGGGTGGAAACCCCCTGGCGCGCCGGACGTCCGGGACGCGATACGTTCCAGGTGCTGATCGTTCCAGTCTCGTCCCCGACGAGCAGGGTGCGGCCCTGCGGGCCGAATGCCAGCGCGAGGGCGCGGGTGCCCTTCGCCGTGGGGAGGTCGCCCGCGGGTCTGGGCGGGGCATGCCGGGCGACCCACCAGAGCCGTACGCCGCCCGTCCCGGTCGGTGCCGCCAGCAGCGTACCGTCCGGGCTGAATGCGAGGTCCTGGTAACCGCCGTCGGCACTGTCGAGTGTCCCGAGCAGGGTGGGCCGCGTCGTGTCACCGATGTCCCACACCTGGGCCCGCTCGCCAGGGCCGCCCCGTGCGGCCGCCAACGGAAGGACGGTGTTGACGGCTAGACTCTTCGCTCCGACCGTGCGGGCCGCTCCCCGGGTCAGCGGCCGTGGGTGAGTCGGGTCGGTCATGTCCCATGCCTTCAGGGGCATACCGGAGAACAGGGTGCGCCCGTCGGTGCCGAAGGCCGCGGCCTGGCCGCCGGGATTGACCGTCTCCACAGTCGACAGGAGACGCGGCGCGCCCGTGCCGTCCACCCGCCATACGGTCGTGGGTTCGCCGCCAGCGGCCAGTATGCGGCTGTCCGGACCGAATGCGGGCGGAAAGGTCCCCTCGGCCGGCAGGGTCGTGAACGTGGAGGTCCGCTCGCTTCCCGACACCGCCCACAACCGGACGGTGCGGGCGCCTTTGCCGTCGTCGAATAGCGTGTCGTAGGCGTCGGCCGAGGCCACGGTGTGACCGTCCGGGCTGAAGGAGAGCCCGCCCACCGTCCTCGTGTGGCCGCTCAACCGGGCGCCGGAACGGGGGCGTAAGGGGTCGGACACGTCCCAGAGGGCGACGGTGCCGTCACTGTCCCCGGTGGCCAGGGTCGTTGCGTCGGGGGAGAACGCCACGGAGTAGATGCCGTCCCGGCTCCGTGCGTACAAGTCTGCTCTGGCGACCGGGCGGGCGGGGTCGGCGATGTCCCACAGCCTCACCGTGCTGTTTTCGCCGGCGATGGCGAGCAGCGGGCCGTTGGGGCTGAACACCACGCGCTGCGCGGATTCGGAGACGCCGACAGGCGGCGAGGCGACCGTGCCGACCGGGCGCGGCCGGGCGGAGCCGGACACAGTCCACAGTCGCAGGTGTCCCAAGTACCCTCCTCGCGCGTCTCGTTCCTCCGTGACGATCAGATTGCCACCCGGGCTTGCCGCTACTGGATAGCCGGGCAAGGAGCCGAGGGACCTCAGCCGAGCGGGATCCGAGACGTCGAGGACGGCGCCGGTTTTCCATGTCGTGGCGACCAGCTGCCCCCCGGAGGTGAAGACGAGGATGCGGACCTCCCCGCGATCGCCCACCCCGGACGTCTCTGCCAAGGCCCTGGGGCGGGTGCCGTCCGTCACGTCCAGCAGCCACACCGTGCCGTTCGCGCCGCCGAGGGCTAACTGCTTGCCGTCCGGGCTGAAGGCGACTGCGGTCGCCCGGCGTTTCACGGGCTTCGTGAAGATCGGCTGTGTTCCGCGCGCGGGGTCGAACAGCCGGAGGCCGTCGTCGGCTACGGCGAGCAGGCCCCGGCTGCTGTATGCGGTCGCGCGCACCAACCCGCGGCCGTGGACAACCCGGGGCATCGCGTAGCTGTCGACGAGCGCGCCGACCGCCTCTGCCGTCGGCGCGAGCCGGTACGCCTGCACTATCAACTGGCGTGCCAGATCCGGCTGGGCGTCCCTGATCGACGAGGCCTCGGCGACCAGTTGCCTCGACTGCGCGACCAGGGTCTGGGCGCGGGCGGCGTTGCGCTGGGTATAGGCGGTGACCCCGCCGGCGATGGCCAAGAGGAACAGTACGGTGAGCGCTGCGAGCGTGGTCCGCACCAGACGACGGGTCTGGCGGTGCCGACGTACATGGTCGCCGATCAACTCGTCCTTGGACTTGCCTGTCAGGGGTGCGACGAATTCCGCAACGCATTCGACCAGCCGGGGGTCGGCCGCACTGGCTTGCTCCGGACTGCGCAGCCAGCGCAGGTCCACCCAACGGGGCTCCGCGTCGAATGCCCGCTCCATCTCCTGCTTCGGCAGGGCGTCGGTACGCGACCAGTCGAACCCCGCCCGTTCGGAGTCCCAGAACAATGTGCCGTCGGTCCAGCCGATGAGCAAGCTGTCCGCAGACCGGTGGGTGAGCCACCAGCGGATCTCCTGCCGCACCCACGGGGACGCAGCTGCCAACGGGCTCGCCATCACCACGAGCCACCGCGACCGGGTCAGCCCCTGCTCGATCTCCTGCCACAGATGGGGACTTGCCGCGAGATTGGTCTCGTCACGGAACAGCTTCAGGCTTCTCGGCCGGTACCAGGGGCGATCGAAACCCTGCAACGCGTTCTGGAAGGCCTTCGCTACGTCCTTGTCCCAGGCGTGGCTGTACGAGATGAACGCGTCGTATGCGCCTGGCTCGCCGCGAGGGGTGCCGCCTGCACCACGCCCGCGAATCCGTCTCATGCCCGTCGCTGGGAGGCTCACCGTGTGGTCCGCCCGTTGCCGCCGGGCGGCGTGGTGCTCCCCTCGGTTCTGGCGTCGGGGCTGCGGGGGACGGGCACGTGCCCGATGAGGGTCTCGGCTTCACGAACACCGGCGAGGCGGGCGAAGCCGATGGCGTAGGCGTGGATGTCGCGCTGCACCCGCTGCAGTTCTGCCCGGCAGGCGCCGTTCTCCGACCATTCGGACTCCGGGCCGTCGGGGTGGGCCTGCTCGAACTCCCGCAGCTGTGGGTGCCAGTGGGACAGGAACGGCCTCAGCTCGCGGTTCAGCATGGTGATCGCGAGGTACTCAACCGTCTGCCCGCCGGGGACCGGAGCGGAGGGGCGCGCTGCCTTCAGAGTCTCCCGCGTCGTGGCGAACAGCCCGTACATCGATGTGAGCGCCTCCCGGACGACTCCCTCGTCACTGGCCAGGGGCTGTGTCGATACACGGGTCACTGTTTCGATGAACATGCGCCAGGCGACCTGGCGGGAGTCGTTGTTAACAGCGAATGTGAGCTCGCTCAGCTGCGGGATGGTGACCTTCACCTCGGTGAGCTGGGCGAGGCGCCGGTACCACTGCACGGCGAGGACGGTCACGGCACCCACGACGCCGCCCGTAACGACGAACAGAATGCGACTGGTCACCTGAGTGAGGCTGAAGACCGCCAGTCCCGTGAGTGCGCCAGCGGCAGCAGCCGCGACGAGTCGGGCGACTGAGCCACCCACGCTCCGCCACCGGCGGCCCTGCCGTGTGCCGGGACGCCTTAAATGTCCGCTCATCCGCATGTCCGCCCCCGTCGTGCGTCCGGGCACGGGACCGCCGGTCACGCGCCGCCTGCCGAGTTTCTCACCCGGGTGATGTGTGAAGAACATAGCGTCACCCCGGCGATCGACATAGACGCACTCTGTCGGCTGTCACGCACCTCGGCGCACGAGGCCTTCGCCGCGCGGCGCACTGGGCACGGGCGGCGAAACCGCTGTGCGCGGTCCGGCTGCCCGGGTTCTTCGCGCCGGCGGACTGCACCCGCGAGGCCGCAGCCGGCGGTGAGGGTATCGGCCCCGCTGCGGACGAAGAACTTGACGAGATGCCCTGCTGGCCGCGACGGCGCGAAAACGTGACCACTCCAGGCGTTCTACCGGCGGTAGAATCGGGGATATGAGCAAGCCAACGAGCATCAAGACCAGTGAGGCCATCCGTGACCGGCTGCGACTGCTGGCGGAGGAACGCGGCACGACGATCACCGACCTGATCGAGGAGCTCGCGTCGAAGGAGCTCACTTCGGCCGAGCGCGAGGAACGTGCCGCCGAGGCCGCCCGTGAGCTCGGGGTCGACTACACCGAGCAGGTCCAGCAGGCCGGCCAGGACGCTTGGGCAAAGATCCGCGCCCACCAGGACCGCGCCGCGTGAACCTGACAGCGGTCCTCGACCACTCCGCGCTGACCGCGCTGTACCAGGCAGACCCGTTCTTCACCGGGCTGTACATCGAGGCCTCCCGCGGCACCGGCCGCGTTCTCGTTCCCTCCGTCGCAGCGCTCGCCGCCGAACGCCAGACCCCTGGAACCGGCCGGCACGCCACCGGGCTCCGGTTCGCCGAGAGTGTCGCATTCACCGCAGCGCACGCAGCCGATGCGATGGCCTGGCCCGACGTGGAATGGCCGGTCGCGCACACGGCGGCGATCGCCTGGGAAGCCGTCCGGCACGGCGAGCCCGTTACCGTCCTGTCGCTGGTTCCCAACCTGTACACGGGCACAGGCATCATCCCGCTCGACCCCACGGCGTAGGAGCGCACCGCACCGATCAGGTAACGACGTCTTCGGCCTCCGGGCGGCTCGCTTGGCGAGGACGGCCAAGAACGGCCGCTTGATGGCTCAGAGATCTCGCCCCTCAAAAGCAGACCGGGGCCGACAACCAGATCGGCACCACCCGCGCGCTTCGCAACAGAGACCGCAACGGCCCACCCGGCCGACCATGCTGAGCATGGCGACAGCACTGTATGGGCCCGAAATCGAGCGCTGATCGCGCAAGGCTCAGCTCTGCCTCGCCTCCTGCACCCCCGGCGGGCCCTGCCTGTTAGCGCACAGCTGGCTGCGGGAGCCGGGATTCCCGTCCGAAGGATCTGAGCCGTGAGCCACGGACCTTTCCCGGGAGGGGGGTTCGCGCCCTGCCGCCCGCTCGGAACGGCGGCGACGCCGCCGGACATGTCGAAGCACCGTCAGTGGCCCGGCCTGAAGGGGCAGTCGTACGTTGCCGTACCGGAGCTCCCGTCGTACGTCGGCCTCGGGCGTCACCATCGTGCGCCGCGACGGTACACAGGAGACCCGGCAGGCCATGACCTGCCGGGCTCCATCACCTTCCGGTGTATTTGCTGCGCGGACGTGGGGCCATCTACGAGCGGTCGGCGAGCCCGAAGTGAGTGATGCGCGTGGTCCGCAGACCGCCTTCCTCCAGGGCTTGTGCTTCCCGCGCATCGCGGACGAACACCTGGTGGTAGGCCAGCTGGGGGGAGAGTGGAAGCAGCTCCGGGCAGGGCCGCACGATCCCGTACAGGCGGTTGAAGGCGTGGACCGGGGAACCCCGAAGACGTGCCCGCCGTGGTGGTCGCCTACGCCGCCGAGCAGCTCGGGCTGGAGCCCTCGGCCTTCGCCGGGTACGGCAGCAGCGAGGCCCGCTGGGACCGCCAGGAGCAGATCCGCGACGGCTACGGGTACACCGAGTTTGAGTTCGACCAGTGGTTCGCGCCCGCCCGCTGGCTCTACCAACGGCCTGGATCGGCAACGAACGCCCCACCCTGCTGTTCGACCTCGCGACCAAGCGCCTGGTGGACAAGAAGGTGGTGCTGCCCGGGGTGACCGTGCTGGAACGCCTACGAAGGCGAGGGGGTGACGGCGGCCCTTTGCCCGGCGCGGATCAGGCACCGCCGCGAGACAGTCCAGCAGGCCCGGGTGTTCCTCGGGCGCGGGAGGCCGGGCAGCAGCAAGCTGGCCCAGACCGGCAGGCATGGGCGATGATGAACGGCCAGGCACGGTCTTCCGTTGCGGTGATCAGGGACTCGACACCTCATGATCACCCGGAGGCCGTGCCTGTCTCCGTTCCGACCCGATCCGGGGACATCGCGCCCGCTCAGCTACATGAGTCGCCATCAAGTCGGGCAGACCGACTGAACGACGCCGCCCTGGCCCAGTGATGCCCGGATCAGCTCTCAGAGAGTGCTGCGGACGCAGCTCCTCGGCGGCCTCATCAACGAGTACAGATATGCCGCGTGACGTGCAGCGATGCCTTTTCGAGCGGCACAGGCTACCTCACCGCGATGCCTGCGGTCACCGCAGGTGATCCCGAACGTTGGGTGCCATCCTTGATCATTTATCGGAGAATACGACAGGATGATGTGTGCGCAAACAGCGCTTCGGATTCCGGCAACGCGAAGGACCCACGGATGATCTCGACGGTCCACGTCGTCTTCAAAACCCACCTCGATATCGGCTTCACCGACACCGCCGCGAACGTCACCGACCGCTATGTGCACGAGTACCTTCCGCGCGCGATCGACCTCGCCCGCGAGCTCGACCGGCGCGGCGGCTCCGCCCGGTTCGTCTGGACAGCAGGGTCATGGCTCATCCACGAGGCGCTGCGACTCAGCACCCCTGCCGAGCGCTCCGCGCTCGAGGACGCCATCCGTGCCGGACATGTCAGCTGGCACGGCCTCCCCCTGACCACCCACACCGAGTTGATGGACCCGGGACTTGTCGAGCACGGCATCGCGATCGGTCGCCGCTTGGACTCGGCATTCGGCCGACGCACGATCGCCGCGAAGATGACCGACGTCCCCGGCCACACCGTCGGGCTCGTCCCCTTCCTCGCCAACGCCGGGCTCGGGTACCTCCATCTCGGGGTCAACGGCGCTTCCGCCGTCCCTGAGGTGCCCGAGTTCTTCGTCTGGCGGGCGCCGGACGGCAGCGAGGTTGTCGTCAACTACGCGCGGAGCTACGGCGCCACCGAACTCGGCGTCGCGATCGTGCCGGGCGGCACGGACGCCCTGTACCTCGCGCACACCGGCGACAACTTCGGACCGCCGTCCGCCGACGACGTCGAGGAACTCTTCGCCCGGCTCTCGGAGGCCTACCCCGGCGCGACCATCGTCGCCTCCACGCTCGACGCCTTCGCGGCAGCGGTCCTGCCGATGCGCGCTCACCTCCCGGTGGTCGAGCAGGAGATCGGCGACTCCTGGATCCACGGCGTCGCGAGCGACCCGATCCTCACCGCCCGGCTCCGCGCGCTGCTCCGCCTCCGCACGGCGTGGGTCGATGCCGGCGTGCTCGTGCCCGGCACTGCGGAGTGCGACGGGTTCAGCGACGCGCTGCTCCTCATCACCGAGCACACTTGGGGCGAGGACCTCAAGACCTTCCTCCCCGACTATGTGCACTACGAGAAGGCGGCCTTCCAGCAGGCCCGGGCCGCGGACGTCGTCGATCCCGCACTCAACCCGCCCTCGACCGGCGCCTTCGCCTGGGCCTACACCGAGCATCCGCACCCGCAAGGCCTCCGATACTCGGGCTTCGAGCGGTCCTGGGCTGAGCAGCGGGCGTACATCGACCGTGCGTTCGACGCCCTGACCCCAGAGCGGCGGGCAGCGGCCCAGCGCGCGCTGGACGCCCTCACACCGACCGCGGAGCCCCGGCCCGGGGAGACGCCGATCGACCCGACCGCGGAGCACAAGGTCGGTGCCTACCGCGTGCGTTTCGGCGACGACGGCGCGCTTGTCTCCCTCGTCGATCCGAACGGCACGGAGTGGGCCGGACCGGAGCATCCCCTCGCCGCCTATCGATACCAGACCTTCGACGAGCATGACGAGGAACGCTGGGTGCGAGAGTACTGCCGCGACATCGACGAGCACGCCTCCTGGGCGATCCCCGACCTGACCAAGCCCGGCCTGTCCATCGCGGCCGCCCTTCCCGCGACTGTCTTCGCGCCGCGCTGCGTGTCCGCGGTCCGGAGCAGCGACGACGACGCGACCATCGTGACCCTCCGACTCGCCCTTCCGGACGCAGTGACCGAGGCATGGGGCGGCGCCCGCGACATCGCACTGACCTACCGCTTCCCGCACGGGCCCGGATCCATCGAGATCACGCTCGATCTCCGCGACAAAGACGCCTCCCGGCTGCCCGAGGCGAGCTGGCTCGGGTTCCGACCGCGCACAGCTCCGGGGTCCTGGACGGTCGGCAAACTCGGCAGCCGGATCGACCCGCGCGCCGTCGTGCGCAACGGGAACCGCAGCCTGCACGCCGTGACCGACGTCACCCGCACGGCCAAGGACTTCTTTTCCCTCCACCCCCTTGACACCCCACTCGTCGCGATCGGCCGCCCACGCCTCCTGCGATTCGACAACGCCGCCGCCGACCCCGACGACGGCGTCCACGTCCTCCTGCACGACAACGTCTGGGGGACGAACTTCCGCATGTGGCTCGACGACGACCTCCGGGCACGATTCGTCTTGGGCCTCCGATGAGCGCCGTCGCATCGCACGGGGCCCCCGGCGCACGACCCTGTCGTGACGAGCCCAGTGCGATTCCAAAGGTCCCGCACGGGCGCTGAGCTGTGTGTTTGCCAGACCTTGACTGAATCTTCGTCAGGCACTGCGGTACCCGATGGCAGGTTCAGGCACTGGAGGATGCGAACGGCGATGTCCCTGTTGGGTCGGGGACGGGACGCCGTGTGTCCTTGCGGACTTCGGTTTTCCCGTCTCCGCCCGCCGAACCCGCCGTGCGAGTTGGCCCCGCAACGGGCTCTCCACGTGTCTTGCCCGGTGTCAGCCGTCGTCGGCTGCCGATTCGATGGTCCACGGAGTCGGAATGCGGGCTCCGCGGTAGCGGTAGCGTTCGATCATGACGCTGGATGCGCCGAGGAACACGGTGCCGCCGTCGGCGAACCTCCAGCCCTGGTCCGATGGTGGCGGCGCTGGAGGCAGCGGCCTGGACGGTGGAGCCCTCCACGGTCGCCGAAGACGAACTGCGCGTACGCCTGCGCGGACAGCTAAGGTGCCCGGCCACGCACCCCGGCCACGCCGACCGGTGGTACTGCGATCTGGATCGCGGCCGCCACCGCTACGAGCACCGGGACAACGAGACGCTGGAGTCGTGGGACGACGACGCCCCGCTGCCCGCGGCGTGGTGGCTACCGGGCCAGCCGCTCCCGGGCTGTCCTGGCCGCCACCGGCAGCGATGACGCGCTGCGCCTGCACCGGGACCTGCTGCACCGCTTACAACGCTCCGCACCCGCCGACGACATCGACCTCCTCGCCCAGGTCACTGCGGAGTGCGTCTAGCTGCGCCGCCAGTGGTAAGAGCCTGAACGGCTTCAATGACTCCGGCCACGGGTTCCGGAGCGTGCGGCTATCCCCAGTCGCGCAAGTCCCGTTTCAGCTCGTTGAACCGTGCGGCTCGGTGAGGGGCCTGGCTCGCGCTGGGTGCGCTGCCGAGCGCGAGGACGGGATCGGTGACCTGGTAGGTCACCCGGTAGGCCAGGACCTCCAGGGCGGTCTCCATCCATTCCTCCGCGCGGCGTGGGGGAGCCATGGGACCGAGTGCCGTCGTGAACCACACGGGCAGCAGGTCGGTGCCGGTGAGTGCATCGGACAGCCGACTGCGCAGGCGTACCCGCAGCTGGGTGCGGGCACGTTGGCCGGTCTCGATGACAGCGGCTGACTTCGCACGCCGGGCATTGTCCGCAGACTGCTCGGCCTGGGCACCCTGAGCGCTCTGCGCCAGTCGCCCGATCCGTTCCTGACCTTTCTGGGCCTCGGCGGCGGCCTCGGTGAACGCCTGCTCGGCCTTCTCGCGGCGCGGGTCGCCGGCCGCCGTGGAGGCCAGTACGGCTGCGGCATCGCGGACGGTGGAGCGGTGCCCCGCCAAGGCCTGCCGCGCCTGCTGGTAGTGGGTGATCCGTAGCTGGAGGACATTGCGCTGATGCGCGGAGAGGAGGGCCTCCTCGGCAGCGAGCCCCTCTTCGACGGCGAGACCGAAGCCTCGCAGCTTTCCTCCGCGGTCGGAGTCCAGGTCGACGACGACGGCGCCCTCGGCCTGCCGCAGGTGCCGTTCCAGCGCGCTCACCCGCGTGGTCAGCCGCTCCAGCCCCGCATCCGCTGCGGAGATGGCATCCTCCAGCTCGTCCGAGCGCGCTTCGGCAGTCTCCTTGGCTTCCTGCAGGTTTGCCTCAAGAGTGTCGAAGCGCCGCGTGGCGCTGCGCTCACGATCCTCCAGATGCTCCACCGTCCCCTCGACGTCGGACAGTTTCGACTGGAGGCTGGACAGGGCATGGTCGATGCTGCGTTCGAAGGTGTCCTGGCTGCGCTTGAGCGCGTCGATGCGGCGGCCTTGCTCCTCGCCCAGGCCCAGGGAGTCATATCCGCTCATGCCTTCGCCTTCCCCGTGTCGGCCCCGCTCGCTTCGCCGGCCAGGCCGTAGCCGGAGGCCCAGCACAGCAACGGCAGCAGCCACACCCACCACGGCAGCACCCCGAAGGCGAGCAGCAGAACCGCCGCGCCGGCGACGCCCAGCACGGCGGCGGCGTGCCGCAACTGCCGGTGCTTGCCCGGCAGGGGCTTCTGGCCAGCCGTGTAGAACACGGATGTCCCGATCAGCAGCACCAGCGCGAGGAACATCCACCACCCACTGACCCAGCCGACCCCCGCGGCCACACCCAGCAGCACCGCACACGCCGCATGGGCCCACAACGCCACCGTGAACCACTTGGTGCTCACCTTGAGGTGGGGCTGCTCCAGCCTGGCTGGAATCTGCGCCTCGTACGTGAGCGCGCGGTGCCGGCCTGCACCAGACGCGTGAAGGCGGCCGCGTACTGAGGATCGTCCTCGTCGATGCTGTCGAGGCCCTGGAGAGCCACGGTGATCTCGGCCTGCAACCCCGTGACTTCCTGGGCTATCCCGTCGTGAAGCTCGGCCACCCGTCCCCCTTCTTGCGGCCACGGGACAACTCCCGTGCGCCTTCCGGCCTTGAAACCGGTCGAGAGTACAGGCCGTCGGCCGCCCCGTGTCGTGACTTCGCCGGGAGTGCCCGGATCGAGGCGCTCGACGGCCGACCCGAACCCCGGCCGGTTCTGTCCGGCTCAGCTTTTCGGGCGCTTCCACGGCCAGTGGGAGGGGCATCGGGCTCACGATGACGATGGACGAACCCGCCGTTCCCCGGCCGGCTGGACCGTTCGGCGTGATCGCACGGTATGCGACGGGCGAGTAAACAGCACGATCGGCTGCGAAGCGAAGGGGGCGGCTGTCACGCTGTGTTGAGAAGAAGGGCAGGGGCACGTGCGGCGTGATAAACGGCAGATCCAGACAGCGGTTCTCGGCAGCGCGGATTCCGAAGAGCCGCTCGTCTTGCCGCTGGAGGCCATCGAACTGGACGCCTTCCGCAACCTCCACGAGAACGACTCCTTCTGGTGCGGGCTCCTCCTCGGAGGCTGCGGTGGCCAGCTGACGACGAAGCTCTATACCGACCGGGTGTGTCACTTCGCCCATCACCCCGGCCCTGACGGCCAGGCCCACGTCTGTGGTCGCCGGGCCCGCAGTGTGGACAGCGCCGACCACCTCTAAGTGAAGTCCGCGGCCGCGGCCTGGCTCCGTAACCGCGGCACGCAGGCCGACTTCGACTTCGCACAGCCGGACGGGACCCCGCTGGGCTCGGTCGTCGATATTCAGCTCGCGCACAAGAGGCTGCGTGTGCACCTGGACCAAGGCGTGGCACCGGAGTGGGACAGCCAAGACGAACCGGTGCTCGGCATGTCGGTCCCGGTGGACCAGGACACTCTGATCAAACGCTGGTACGTGCACCGCATTCGCCTGGACAGCGAAGGCACCAGCCGACGGGTTCGCATCGGGACCGAGGCCTTCGCGCGGCCGACCGAATGGTTCTCCCTGGAGGAGTGCGAGGTTACCGAGCGGGGACTGTCCACCCCGGCTGTCGAACGGATCGTCCAGGCCCACAGCACGCCCGAACCAGCGCGATGGACTCCGGGGAAGAAGCAGAAGACTTCGCCACAGGACGAGCGGGCGCAGGAGTTGATGCGCCGGCTGCTCTATGCCCGCCGGACCGAGTCGCCCGACCTGACGGTAACGGTCTGCCGCGAGATCACCGAGCTTTCCGGGGTCAGCCCTCAGCTGCAGAAGCGGTTGGATGCCGCGCATCACAGTGCCTCGCTCCGGGTGGAGAAAGAAGTCGAATCTTGCCGGACGCAGGTCTCCTTACTTGATCAGGCTGTGGCCGCTCAGAAGGTCAGCCAGGTTAAGAGCTTGATCGCGCAGGCTAAAAAGGCCACCAAGGTTGACCAGACCGGGGAGGAAGAAGAGGCGATCCGTGCAGCTGTTGACTACCTAGCAGCCGCGATTCCAGCCGCGATCGACCGGTTGAATACTATTCTCGAAGAAGTGAGCCATATTCCAGCCAACGGCGACCCAGAGCTGCTGACCAGGAAGGTCCAGCAGATGTCCCGAGAGGCTGATGAACTTGGCAGGGTCGGAAAGGGCGTGCCGCACCAGCGCGCACAGGCGGTGCTGGCCATTGGTCAGATTCTGGTGTCCGGTGTCCCACCAGATGTGGCCCCCTCCGATGAGGGAGCGAAACCAGGCGCGGTCCCTGTCGCTCAGGTGCGTGGCGCGGTAGAGCTGGTCGTGTTCGTCGCTGTCGGGTTCGGTGCGGGCGAAGGCGAGCACGGCCTCGGCGATCGCTCTCCAGTCGTCGGCCTGGTGGTAGGGGCAGGCGGCGAAATCCTGATCGCCGAGCCGGGTGAACAGCTCGGCATGGGCGGTCTTGCTGTGCCCCTTGGGGTAGGTGGCGGCCAGGGCCTTCGCCCGCTCACCGTAGGGGCATTTGAACAGGCCATGCGCCAGGGAAGTTGTGAGGCCGCGACGGCGCGGATGCCGGTGACGCCGTCCAGGTGCAGAGCCCGCTGGGCGGGACTGCTGAACCTGCTGGGGTACAGAGCGGCCTCCGAGCCAGGCGCCTCCGGCCGTAGACCGGCATCGGCGCGGAGCTGCTCGGTGAGGTCGGGTTCGGTAACACCGGCCAGCTCGTAGAAGGGACCTTCGTGCCAGGCTTCGTCCTCGTCGGAGCGGCGACGCTCCGGGTTGGGCTGGATCAGGACGGTCACCGGAACCTCGGGCGGCACGAGGATGCCGGACAGGCTGTGGACCGAGGCGAGGGTAAGGCGGCCGCGCGCCCAGGCAGGATCGTTCAGCACTCCGTCGAGGGCTTCACCGGGGAGGTGGCCGATCCATTCGACACGGTGGAATCCTTCGTCGATGCGCATGTCCCACTTCGGGTGGCGCACGGCATGGATCTGCAGGTAGTCACCAACCATGACCATGTGGGCCGGCTTGTCGAACACGGCTGCCCGCTGCCGCGGCGGCTGCGGCTCGGACGCGGCGGCCGGCGCCACGAGGTCGGGGCCCTGGACGTTGCTGCGAAAGGGGTGCGGTCCGGTCGCCAAGCGGCTTCCGGTGAACAGGGGCTCTGGTGTCTCTGGCCACCAGGGATGGGCGGAATCCCAGCGGGCCCGGCTGCTGTCCACCTCGCCGAGGGTCCACTGATCACCCTCGCGCAACATGACCGGACCCGGCATGCCGTGACAGAACACCACCGCGATCTGCCGGGCTGCCCGGGTACGCACATGGGCGGAGCCTGGCGCCAGGAAACCGATGTCGGTGATGACCTCCACCCGCTCGATCCGGGCGAACCCCTCGCCGTCCGGCACGCCGTCGACGGCCATCCGTTCCGAAGCGATCTGGAGGTAATCCCCAGGGCGAAGCGCGGTACTCACGTGCGGAACGGTCATTCCCTACCCCCGGTGCGCCGCCTCGCAGTGCGGCGGTCTGTGATCTCCTCGTGTATACCGCACCGGACCGACAGGTCCTGCCCGGTCTCGCGAGAGGACTAACGCCGGACGGCCTGCACCCGATGGGATCTAACGACCACGCGGTGCAGTCCAGTTCGAGAGTTTGTAAACGGCTGTGGTGGGAGCCAGAGGGAGGTCGCGGCGGATCCGGGTACGGGGGACGAAGCGGCGCTCACGAGTGAACGTCGTACCCTCCACGGCACCGTCCTTGTAGACCGGCCCGACGAGCCGCCCGCCGCTGTCGCGGATCCCGATCCGCACCCCCGGTTTCCAATGCGCCCGCCGCCACGTGCCGAACACGAGCGGTCCCCGCGAGTCTGCCGGAGCGGCGCTTTCCTCGGGTGGCTCTTCTGGCAGTGGAGTGAAGTCCGGAACACGGACTCCGTGGAAACCGCCCGCCCGGCCGGCCTCGCTCGCGGCGACCCTGCCCAGGGCGCTGCGAGAGACGGGCCGCGGGCCGGATGCCGGGAGAACGGGCGGGGGCGTCCACCGGCCGAACGCCAACTGCGCGGCATACCCATGCAGCACACGGCCGCCGGCGTGGTCGTCGCCGTACGCGGCTGGCTGCAGCACCTGGCACCGTTTGCCCGCGGCGTCGAGGGTGGAGATGAGCAGGATCCCGGCCGTCGTGTCGAGCCGGCCATCGGGCTGGGCGGCGAGCAGGCCTCCGAGGATGACCGGCTCCGGTCCCATGCAGACGCCGGCCTCAACGAGCGCGGCGAGTTCGTCGTCGGCTTCCGCCGCGCGCAGAGGGACGGCGTCATGCGTGATGAGCGACCAGGGGGCCGGCAGTCGCAGTGCGGCCCTGGTCTGCTCGTCGAGGGGGGCGGTGGTGACCACGTCCAGCGCGAGCGGGGCGGGGATCATGTGCGCGGCGGCGAGATAGGCCGCCGTCCCGGACAGGGCGCGCACCCACCGCCCCAACCGGTCGCGCTCGAGCTGATAGGTGCTGGTGCGGAAGTCACGCTCCTTCAGCAGACCGGACCGCAGCGCGCCGACGTCTGCGGGCACGAGGCTCGACAGGTCCGCGGGCAGGCGACGGTGGATCCGTGCGAAGCGCCTCTCGAGCTCCCGCTGCTCCCGCTGGGTTGCCAGTGAGGCCGCGGCGACATCCACGACGATGTCGTCCGGTCCGGCCAGCGAGAGGACGGCCTTCGACTCGTGAGGAGCCCGTTCCCAGTCGACGTCGTGTTCGGCGGCGAGTTGCTGAGCGACTCCGCACTCCGAGACCACGCGCTTCCACAGCACCGCCATCAGCCGGTCCCAGGAGCCCGTTCTGCCCGGCTCTACACCGGGTCCGAAAAGGAACTCCTTCCACGCGCCCGATTCCAGAGGGACGAAGGCGGTCCCACCGGCGTGTGTACCAGGGACTCGCGGCTGGGCGAAGGCCGTGTCGAGGAGGCTTCGGACGCTCATACCGGTCCAACGACCGGACCGGCCCGGAAGTACCTCTGATGTGGGTGGACGACACCACCGACGGGTCGTCAAATGCAAGCGAAAAGACGTTCCTCGTGGCGGAACACGGACGGCCGTCGCCCGCACCAGCCGGGCTCGGGCTCAGGGCCGGGAGAGGAAAGGGCGCTGCCACCGGCGCCACTCTCTCCCGGGGCTTCGGTCTGATCCGGGAGCCGCCGATTCTCCGTTTTCGCCCCGAGGAGAGCCCGGCGGTGAACGATGGTGATCGTGATGCACGGGGATGTAGGAGCCAGGCCGCCGCTCGACAGCACGGACGCCTTCGAGGCGTTGGAGGCTGCTGTCCGGTTGTGGGGAGCCGATGTGCCGGAGGACCCGGGAGCGTGTGAGCTGGCAGAGCTACTGGACGAGATCGTGGAACGTCTGCGCGGGGATCGGAGCAGCGTGCCGTCACAGTCGGCCGCCATGTTTCTGGTCCAGGCCGCCGAGGCACTGCGGGCAGTGGCCCGGCTCGGCAGCCTCCTGCCGGCGATCTCGTTGTGGCACCTGAGGACCGCGCTGCGGCAAGAAGGCCTTGCCCGCGGAGAGCGATCCCCAGCCGGTCGCGTCCCCGCTGTAGCCCCCGTCGCGGTGTGGCGCCCCGGTGGAGCCGAATCCGATGGATATGGTGGCGCCCGGCGGCATCGGTCTGCTGCTCCTGCGCGAACCTCGGCCCACTGGTTCAAGAACTCCTAACCTAGGCTCAATACCGGTAACTTAGGTGCAATCCGGTCGTTGTTGTTGGCGTGGCAAGAGCGGGTCAGTTGAAGTCATCTGGGGAGCGGCTGTCGGACCGGGTCGCGGTCGGTGTGCTGGCGCAGGTGTTTCCTCGGTCGCTTGTGGACGAGGTGTTGGCGGAGACGGGCCGGGTGCAGCAGCGGAACCGGTTGTTGCCGGCCCGGCTGGTGGTCTACTTCGTGTTGGCGATGTGCCTGTTCTCGGGGCGGGGCTATGAGGGGGTGGCCCGGCTGCTGACCGCGGGTTTGCAGGGTGCGCGGCGTTGGCGTGCGTCGTGGGTGGTGCCGAGTTCGGCGGCGGTCTGGAAAGCCAGGTCCCGGTTGGGTGTGGCACCGCTGCGGCAGCTGTTCGTGCGGGTGTGCCGTCCGGTCGCCACGGCGGGCACTCAGGGTGCCTTCTACCGCGGCTGGCGGCTGACCGCGATCGAGGGCACCACGTTCGACCTGCCCGACACGAAGGCGAACGTGGAGGCGTTCGGCCGTCCGCCGCGCCCCGGGCGGGGTGAACAGAGCGTCGGTTACCCGCAGTTGCGCATGGTCGGCCTGGTCGAATGCGGCACCCACGCCATCTTCGAGGCTGCGGTCGGAGCTCTGCGCGCCGGAGAGCAGACTCTGGCCCGGGCGGTCCTGGTGTCCCTGCGGCCGGGGATGCTGCTGCTGGCCGACCGTGGTTTCTACGGCGTGGACCTGTGGCGCAACGCCGCGGCCACTGGGGCGGACCTGCTGTGGCGGGTCCGCAAAGACCTCGTGCTGCCGGTGGTCGAGCAGTTGTCGGACGGCTCCTACCTCACCGAGATCTTCGACCGCAGCGACATCCACCACACCCGTCGCGGGGTACCGGTCCGCGCGGTGGAGTACTCCATCGCCGGGCACGAGGGTGTCTACCGGCTCATCACCACAATCCTCGACCCGGACAAGGCCCCAGCCACGGAACTGGCCGCCCTCTACGCCCAGCGATGGGAGTTCGAGTCCACCCTCGACGAAATCAAGACCCATCTCGGCGGGCCGCATCTGGTACTGCGTTCGCAACACCCTGACGGAGCCGAGCAGGAACTCTACGGCTTCCTGCTCGTCCACCACGCCATCCGACACCTGATGCACCAAGCCGCACAACAAGCCGGCCAGGACCCCGACCGGGTCTCCTTCACCCGCTCACTGCGCGTCGTGCGCCGCCAGGTCACCGACCAGGCGGCATTTTCCCCCCGGCAGACTCGCTCGCGCGGTCAAAGCCACCCACGCTGAACTCATCGAACGCCTCCTGCCACCACGACGCCGCCGGACCAACCCCCGCGTCATCAAACGAAAAGTCGCCGGCCGGCCCCTCAAACGCGCCGCCCACCGGACTGCAGACCGCCCAACCACCTCGGCCATCACTCTCGTTGGTGCCACCAAACCAAAACGAGTCAAACGCACACCAAAGCACTGAGTTACCGGCCTTGAGGCTAAACGGCACCCTCAAGGCCGAGCTGATCGAGATGCAGGGCCCTTGGAAGGACGTCGACCAGGTCGAGCGGGCGATCTTCCAGTGGGTCACGTGGTACAACAAGGAGCGTCTGCACTCCGCGCTCGACTACGTCCCGCCGACCGAGTACGAGGAAGCCTTCTGGCGGAGCCAGGAGCAAATCCCGCAGTCCGCCTGAACCAATCAAGATCGGACTCTACGAAACTCAGGGCAGCTCAAGCCCAGGGTGCGGCCCCTCGGCCGCGGGAAGCGTCTGGCCGAACCGGTGCTGATGCCGCCGAGGCCCGGGGCAGCCATGATGCCTTCTTATATTAAGCAGTAGCCAAGGAATATTAAGCTATTGGTGAGGATATATAAGGAGTGCTCCCACTGATGGAGGTGACACTGTGGCCCGTGCCGGGCTGACACCCGATCGGGTGGTACGGACCGCCGCCGACCTGGCGGACGAGATCGGGTTCGAGAACATCACCGTGTCCGCGCTGGCCCGGGGCTTCGGCGTGACCGACGCGAGCCTGTATTCGCACGTCGACAGTGTGCAGACCCTTCGCGTCCGAATTGCGCAGATCGCTAGCAGGGAACTGGCGAACCGTCTGTCCAGTGCCTTGGCCGGCCGGGTCGGCAAGGATGCCCTGACGGCTTTCGCGTACGCCTACCGGGAGTTCGCGCTGCGCTACCCGGGGAGGTACATGTCACTTCAGATGTTGCCACGGGAAACGGTCGGCGAGTCGGTGGAGCACCGCCGCGTCACCGAGTACACCTACGCCATGCTCCAGGCTTACGAGCTTTCTGAGCCCGATCTCACCGACGCGGTACGACTGCTGCGCAGCGCCTTCCACGGCTACGCCAGTCTTGAAGCCATGGGCGCCTTCAGCGATCCGCGTGACGTGCGGGCCTCCTGGCAGCAAGCGGTGGAGGCGCTCCACGCGTCCCTCTCGTCGGCCGCCGAACGCTCTGCAGCAGACGTGAAGGACGTGGGGGACACAGAGAAGAGGCCTGCGTCGCCTTCCGGCCAGCAGTAGGAGCGGGGACACCGGCCCGCACGCCTTTGGACGTGCAGTCGGGGTCGCGCCCGACCGTTCGCCTCCGGCGGTCTGTCTGGTGTGTCATCTGCGCTCTGCCTGGATGCCAGCTGTCTGCGAGCGGGAATTGACGCCTTTATGGGCTTCGGGGGACAGTTACGATAACGCGTTCGCGGGGAACCTGGGGATGCTCATCAAGACCGAACGCATGCGCGGCCACGTCTTCGCCGTGAAGTCCGAGGCGAACCTCACCCTGTTCGAGTACATCGACGGCTTCCACAGTAACCGGCGCATCCAGGAACGGCTTGGCTGGCTCAACCCGGTCGAGTGCGAGGAGAAACGTCATCCCGAACAGGCAGCATCCGAACTGATTCAGGTGTCTTCGTGTGCGGCGGGCGTACGGAAACACTTGCGAGCCCGCGGGTAGGCGCGCCTATATATACTAGGGACCTGCTTGGTGCAGGAAGGAGTGGGGCGATACATGGGCGCACACGCGGGCCTGACAGTCGACCGGATCACCCGGGCCGCGGCTGCGCTGGCTGATGAAGTCGGTATCGACAAAGTTACTATCTCGGCGCTGGCGCGTACCTTCGGTGTGAAAGATGCCAGCTTCTACTCACATGTTAAGAATATCCAGGAAATACGAACGCGGGTAGCGATTCTGGCGTCCGGAGAGATGAACGAAAGTCTGGCCACCGCGATCGCGGGCCGGTCCGGGGGGGATGCACTCACCGCTTTCGCCAACGCGTACCGGCAATACGCCCTGCAGCATCCCGGCCGCTATGCCGCGACACAGTTGCGGCTCGATCCGGCCGCGATCTCCGGGACCGAGGCATTCACCCGCAGTATAGAGCTGACATACGCAGTGATGCGCTACTACAACCTGGGCGATCCCGACCTGACCGATGCGGCGCGGCTTCTGCGCAGCACTTTTCACGGGTACATCAGCATTGAGGCCGCCGGAGGTTTCAGTCATCCACGGGAGGTGGATGCGTCCTGGAAGAAGGCCATCGAGAGCCTGCACATGGTACTCGAACAGTGGCCGCGGACGGTACCGGCTCCATCTGTGGCGTAGCGCGGTGGCCTGCCGGCGTCGGTATCCGGTTCGGACCCTTGTGGGGTACCTGGGGATCGGGACAGGGGTGTGCCGCCGTGTCTGCGAGGTATTCCGCGGGAGATGCAACCGCTGTCGGTGCCGCGGATCTTCGCTGCGTGGTTATGCGGGTGCACTCCGTAACGTTCCGAGGGCCGGTCTCATCAGGCGGGCGACATTGTCATTTCTCCGTGCTCATCCGCCGTGGGCTGAGAGTGCAGCGCTGCTTTGATGATTTCAGTCGTTTTCGCCCGTGGGCCGACCGAGTGGTGCACGTTCCTCGATCCCGCAATCCCCAGCTCGTAGGCAAGAATCACGGCGTCTACACGGTTGCGGAGAGCTAGCTTGCGGCAGACGCGATGGAAATGGGTTTTCACCGTCGCATCTGACAAGATCAGCGTGCCGGAGATCTGCTGATTGGTGAGTCCCTGCGCCACCAGGAGAAAAACCTGCATCTCGCGCGGTGTGAGCAGTGAGATGTCACCGCGCGGCCGCGGTGCGGTCGGCCCGTAGGGACAGTGCAGGGCTCTGAGTATCTGACTGATGATATCCGCGCTCATCGCGAATCCGCCGCTGGTGACCTCCCGGACGCAAGAGAGAATTTCTTCTGGTTCCCCCCACTTGAAGAGAAAGCCGCGGACGCCGGCGCGGACGGCGCTGAGCACCCAGCCATCGGTCAGGTCCCGCTCCGAGGTGAGCAGCGTGACGGCGATGTTGCCGGGGTGGTCAGTGACGAGGCAGTGGACCGTGTCGATGATGTCGGGGCCCGGCAGAGCGGTGTCCATCAGCACTGCGTCGGGCCGGTGCCTGCGGGCCAGCTCCAGCAGGGCGTCGCCGTCGCTGGCCTCACCCTGGATCCGGAACGCCGGATCGCCGTCGAAGACCGCGCGGACGCCCTGGCGTATCAGAGGCTGCTCGTCGCCGAGCAACAGCGTCGTCGTGCGGTCCGCGCCGGACATCCGGTCCGGCGCTGGCCGGACGGAGATCCGCCTGCTCACCTGTGGCATGACACTCCTGCTCGTCGTCGCCAAGACCGCTGCGGACAGGTTGTTCACACCAGCCGACAGAGCCCTCTTCCGGTGGCTCCAGGATCGCGACTTCCGCTGGAGCAGCGATCGTGGCTGGCTGAAGCCGGCTGGTTTGCGGGCGGGGGCGCAGTGCGGCGGAAACCGGCGAACGGCCAGGCAGCGGTAGGTGATGGCGGGGCGGAACGCCATCTGCCTGCAACCTGAGTTGCAGGCAGGGATGCCGCCCGTGGTTGGCATACAGCCGACCGCCACGCTGATACGTTCGCCGCGGGTTTTTGGTGATCTCATCGTAAGGAGGACGTAATGACCTCGGACGTATCCCCGCCCCTCGCTGCGAAACGACTGCCCTCGCTGGCGGGTCTCCGCTTCGTATGCGCCATCGTGGTCTTCAGCGCGCACGCCTACGTCACTCTTTCCTTCAACGGTGACTGGACGGGGACGAAGGCAACTGTCCTGCTGATCATCGGCCGTTCGGCACTGAGTTTCTTCTTCGTGCTGAGCGGTTTTGTCATGGCTTGGTCATTTCGGCCGGGTGACACGGCCACTGCGTTCTGGCGGCGGCGCGCCGCGAAGATCTATCCCACACACGTGGTCACATGGTGCGCCGGTCTCATCCTGATCACCAGCACCGGCGGAGTGGTCAAATCGGCGGACGCGGTGACCAACCTTTTCCTCCTGCACACCTGGTTGCCGAACTTCGAGACCAACAACAGTGTCAACGTGGTCTCGTGGTCACTGTCCTGCGAAGCCTTCTTCTACCTGAGCTTCCCGCTCCTGCACCGCTTCCTGCGCCGCATTCCCGCCGGGCGACTGTGGGCCTGGACCGCCGGGACGACCCTCGCGGTGATCCTGCTGCCGTTGGTGACCACTGCCGCCTTCCCGTCACAGCCGAAGTTCCTTCCCTTCGACGTGACCTACGACCAGTACTGGTTCGTGTACCTGTTCCCTGCCGCCCGTGTGCTGGAGTTCGTGCTCGGCATCGTACTGGCCAGGTCCGTACTCGAAGGCCGCCGTCTGAACGTGCGGTTCTGGCACGTCATAGCGGTGCTGGCGGTGGCCTATCCGGTGGCCGCACAGGTGCCGTATCTGTACTCGATCACGGCGGTGCTGATCATCCCCGTCGCCATGCTGGTGCTCGCCGGCGCCGGCTCGGACATCAGGGGTTCCAGTTCGCTGGTGCGAAACCCCGCCATGGTGAAGCTGGGCGACATGACCTTCGCCTTCTACATGGTGCATCTGCTCGTACTCCAATACGCCTACCAGATGATCGACGACGGCCACCCTGCCTCGCCCGGTGAACGCGTCGGCTCGGCCGCCCTTCTGTTCGCCGTCTCCCTCGCCCTCGCGTGGGCGGTGCACACCTTCATCGAGCAGCCGCTGTCCCGTCGCTGGGGCACCCGCCGCCTGTCGCAGCCCCGGAGGAAGTCGCCTTCGGTACCCCGGACTGACCAGGACCCCGTGGCCCCATGAGCCGTCGGACGGCGGGCCCGTCTCGTCCGTACGGGCCACGCGGCACACGCCACCGTCCCCTCGCCCTCGACATGTCAGGAGCCGGCCGACCGTGAGCAAGGTCCCCACCGTCACACTCAACGACGGCACAGAAATGCCCCAACTGGGCTTCGGAGTCTGGCAGGTGCCGGACGGCGAGGCACCGGCCGTCGTCATGGCGGCGCTGGAATCGGGGTACCGGAAGATCGACACCGCTTCCGCCTACTACAACGAGATGGGGACGGGCAAAGGCATCGCCGCATCGGGGATCCCCCGTGACCAGATTTTCGTCACCACCAAGGTGTGGAACGCAGACCACGGGTATGACTCCACGCTTCGCGCCTTCGACGAGTCACTGGAGAAACTGGGACTCGACTACGTGGACCTGTACCTCATCCACTGGCCGGTGCCGGTCAAGGACCAGTACGTCGAAACGTATAAGGCGTTGGAGCGGATCCATGCCGGCGGGCAGGCCCGGTCCATCGGTGTCTCCAACTTCCTCCGGGAACACCTGGACAGGCTGGCGGAGGCGGCCAACGTGGTCCCGGCTGTCAACCAGATCGAGCTGCACCCGCGGCACCAGCGGGCCGAAGAGCGGGCCCTGCACGCGGAGCGCGGCATCATCACCGAGGCGTGGTCACCTCTGGGTAGCGGCCGGGGGCTTCTAGACAGTCCCGCGATCGCGCAGATTGCTCGCAAACACGGCAGGAGTTGCGCGCAGGCCGTGCTGCGCTGGCATCTCCAGCTTGGTCATGTGGTAATCCCCAAGTCCGCCGACCCGGAACGGATCGCGGAGAACATCGACATCTTCGATTTCGCGCTCGACGAGGACGACATGGCCGCGTTCGCCGCGCTGGAGGAGGCCAAGCCCTGGGGCAAGCCGAAGTAATGCCCGGGCGTGCGGGGCAGGCCGGACAGGGGCAGTGCCGGATATATTCCGGCACTGCCCCTGTCCGGCCTGTGTCCCGGCGCCGTTAAAGGATCTTGTCTAGGAAAGCGGTGAGGTTCGCCTTGGTGCGCTCGACCTTCTCTTCCACGCTTAGCGTTTCCTTGGGGTAGCCCCCAGGCTGCGCGCGTCTCTTTTCCCGCGCATACAAAGAGCACGCCAAGTCGCTGCAGATGTACGTCCCCACTGTGTTGTAACTGTCCCCGGTCTTGCGGACCTTGCGAGCCGTCATCAGCACGACGCCGCTGGCCGGATGCGTGGTCAGGCAGAGCGAGCACATGCTGCGGCGCTGCCCCCTGCCTCCGCCTCCGGCGCGGCGGAACTCGACCCCGACCAGTTCGCCGCCGTGTTCGGCAACGATATAGCTGCGTTCGGGTGCCCCCGGGTCCTGCCACCCCAGGAAGTCAAGATCCTCCCAGGGGAGATCAGCCAGGAGCCGGGGGACCGTGAGCCGTTGGGCCGCCCCTTTTGAGCAGTTGACGAACGATGCGCGGATCACCGGCTCGCTTAATTCCTTCATGGCGGCAAGATTAACGCCTACGTTGATTAGGCTCAAGTCAAGTGATGTTAGGCTGGGTGTGGTGAGGGGGACGGGAGGAGGCGGGATGACTCGAGCTGAGGACGCGCTGGAGACGTCCCGCCGGGGCGGGACACCGCTCCCGCGACATCCGTCGAAGTCTCCTCCCCCGGACGCTGTGAGGCCGATGTCCGTCCGCGGGGACAGGACGGACCGTCTGCCTGTGGCCAACGGTGGCATGCGGCCACCACAGCGTTCCCGCGGCACAAGCGTCGTTTGCCGCCCGCAAGTCCGGCGGCTGCCGCTCGTGCCCGCCACTCCTGCCCCCGCACACGGCGCCATACACGAAAGGCAGTTCCATGGCTGAAGAGGTCACCACCGCGGGGCCGGACGAGAAACCGAAGGAAGCGCCCACGGCGCCGGAGGCGCTGGGCGGTCCGGTCGTTCGCGCGGCCCTCATCCTTGCCCTGGGGGCGTTCGTCGCCCTGATGGACACCACGATCGTGGGTGTGGCCCTCCATGCCTTAAGTGCGCACTTCGGTGCCGATCTGGCGGACGTGCAGTGGGTTTCCGCCGCCTACCTGCTCGCCATGGCTGCGCTGACGCCAGCTACCAGTTGGGCGGTCGAACGCTTCGGGGCTGCCGCCAGCTGGACCGCTTCGCTGTGTGTTTTCCTGGCCGGCTCGGTCCTGTGCGGAGCCGCCTGGTCCATGGGCAGCCTCATCGCCTTCCGCGCAGTGCAGGGGCTCGGGGCCAGCATGCTCTTCCCCCTGATGCGGATCCTCGTCGTGCAGCTGGCCGGCCCGGAGCGCATGGGCCGGATGATGTCCCTCATCGCGATTCCCATCCTGGTAGCCCCGGTCATCGGCCCGGTGGTCGGTGGGATGGTCGTTCAAGACCTGTCGTGGCGCTGGGCGTTCTTCTTGAACGTGCCGATTGTCGTGGCGGTGATCGTGCTCTCCGGCGTCTACCTTCCGAACACCAGGGGACAGGGCGCCAGCCGCCTCGATGTCATCGGTCTGCTCACCATGAGCGGCGGACTCACGACGGCCATCTACGGCTTCAGCCGGCTGGGTGCGGGCAAGCCAGTGACCGACGTTCAGGTCTTCCTGCCGCTGCTTGCAGCGGTGCTGCTCCTCGCGGCGCACGGTGTCGGGAGCCGCCGCAGCAGCGCCCCGATCGTGGACTTCGGCCTCTTCCGTAACCGCCCGTTCACCGCGTCCACGGTCATCACGCTGCTGAACAACTTCGGGCTCTACGGAGCGGTCGTCCTCGTGCCGATGTTCTTCCAGCAGGCGGGCGGCAAGGATCCGCTCGCTGCCGGCACAATCATGGTCGCCCAGGGCATCGGTGCGGCGGTCGCCGTTCTCATTGTGGGACGCCTCATCGACGCCAAGAGCAACCCCCGCGCGCTCGTGCTCGTCGGGCTGCTTCTCGTCGCCGCCGGGATGACCACCTTCGCCATGGCCGGCAGTGCCTCGGTGAACGGGCTCCTGCTGCTGGCCCTTCTCCTCCAGGGCATCGGGCTGGCGCTGACGGCATCGCCCATCATGGTCACGCTGTACCACTCGCTACCGCTGCCCAGCATGCCGGCTGCGACCACGGCCAACGCCATCTCACAACAACTGGGCGGGGCCATCGGAACGACGGTCATCGCCCTGCTCCTTCAGCACTATCTCTCCTCGGACGGTGACGTCACCTCGGCGTTCCAGTCCGTGTTCTGGTGGTCGCTGGGCTTCGTGGCCCTGACCGTGGTCCCCGCGCTGTTCCTTCCGTCCGGTCAGTCCAAGCGTGCATGACGCACACCACCGGTGAATCCATATCCCGTCCAGGAAAGTTCTGATCGCCATGACTACTACTTCGCTCGACCTTGCAACCGTTCGCAACATCGGGATCATGGCCCACATCGACGCGGGCAAGACGACGACCACCGAGCGGATTTTGTTCTACACCGGTGTCTCGTACAAGATCGGCGAAGTCCACGACGGCGCCGCCACGATGGACTGGATGGAGCAGGAGCAGGAGCGCGGCATTACGATCACGTCCGCCGCGACCACCTGTCAGTGGCCGCTGGAGAATGTCGACCACACCATCAACATCATCGACACCCCCGGTCACGTCGATTTCACCGTCGAGGTGGAGCGCAACCTGCGGGTCCTGGACGGCGCTGTCACGGTATTCGACGGTGTCGCCGGTGTGGAGCCACAGTCGGAGACGGTCTGGCGGCAGGCCGACCGCTACGGTGTGCCCCGTATCTGCTTCGTCAACAAGCTCGACCGCACCGGTGCCGAGTTCCGCCGCTGTGTCGACATGATCAGCGACCGCCTGCGCGCGACCCCGATCGTGATGCAGCTGCCGATCGGCGCTGAGGCGGACTTCGAGGGTGTCGTCGACCTCGTTCGCATGAAAGCCCTGGTCTGGTCTCCCGAGGCCACCAAGGGCGAGATGTACGACATCGTAGGCATCCCGGCCACCCACACCGAGGCCGCCGACGAGTGGCGCGGCAAGCTGCTGGAGACCGTTGCCGAGAACGACGACGCCATGATGGAGCTCTACCTGGAGGGCACCGAGCCCACCGAGGAGCAGCTCCATGCGGCAATCCGAAGGATCACAATCGCATCGACCGGCGCCGGGGGCACGACGACGGTGACGCCGGTGTTCTGCGGCAGTGCCTTCAAGAACAAGGGTGTCCAGCCGCTGCTCGACGCGGTCGTGCGCTACCTCCCCTCGCCCGTCGATATCGAGGCCGTCGAGGGCCACGCAGTGGGCGACCCGGAGGAGGTCGTCAAGCGCCGTCCGTCCGACGACGAGCCGCTCTCCGCACTGGCGTTCAAGATCATGAGCGACCCGCATCTGGGCAAGCTCACCTTCGTCCGGATTTACTCCGGCCGGCTCGACTCCGGTTCGGCCGTGCTGAACTCGGTGAAGAGCAAGCGGGAGCGTATCGGCAAGATCTACCGGATGCACGCCAACAAGCGCACGGAGATCGAGTCGGTGGGCGCCGGTGACATCGTCGCCGTGATGGGCCTGAAGCAGACCACCACCGGTGAGACCCTGTGCGATGAGAAGAACCCGGTGATCCTGGAGTCGATGGACTTCCCGGCGCCGGTCATTCAGGTCGCCATCGAGCCCAAGTCCAAGGGCGACCAGGAGAAACTGGGTGTCGCCATTCAGCGGCTCGCGGAGGAGGACCCGTCCTTCCGGGTGCACTCGGACGAGGAGACCGGCCAGACGATCATCGGCGGCATGGGCGAGCTGCACCTGGAGGTGCTGGTCGACCGTATGCGGAGGGAGTTCAAGGTCGAGGCCAACGTCGGCAAGCCGCAGGTGGCGTACCGCGAGACGATCCGCAAGACGGTCGAGCGGGTCGACTACACGCACAAGAAGCAGACCGGTGGTACAGGCCAGTTCGCCAAGGTGCAGATCAGGCTGGAGCCGCTTGAGGGCGGTGACGTGACCTATGAGTTCGTCAATCAGGTCACCGGTGGCCGTGTTCCCCGGGAGTACATCCCGTCGGTCGATGCGGGCTGCCAGGAGGCCATGAAGTTCGGCGTCCTCGCCGGCTACGAGATGGTGGGTGTCCGCGTCACCCTTCTCGACGGTGGTTACCACGAGGTCGATTCCTCCGAGCTGGCGTTCAAGATCGCCGGTTCGCAGGCGTTCAAGGAGGGGGCCCGCAAGGCGTCCCCCGTGCTCCTTGAGCCGATGATGGCCATCGAGGTCACCACGCCCGAGGACTACATGGGCGATGTCATCGGTGACATCAACTCCCGCCGTGGCCAGATCCAGGCCATGGAGGAGCGCAGCGGCGCTCGCGTCGTGAAGGGCCTCGTGCCCCTCTCGGAGATGTTCGGTTACGTCGGCGACCTGCGCAGCAAGACGTCCGGCCGGGCCAGCTACTCCATGCAGTTCGACTCCTACGCCGAGGTTCCGCGGAACGTCGCCGAGGAGATCATCGCCAAGGCCAAGGGAGAATGACCTCTTCCTGACAAAGGTGCCTATCAGGGCCGCCTGACGGGACTTGCCGTACCGGTGAAACTTGGTGCCGTAGCCGCCAGCAGGTGAGCACTTCCGCTGCCTGAAACATGCGACTTCCGGGGCAGGCCGCTGATGAGGTGGCGTGCCCGCCGGACTGCCCCGCACCCAGATCACCGCCGTCCTGGCCCGCGCCCGCCGGCACAACCAGGACGCGAAGGCGGCCACGATCCAGACGGCGCTGCGCGAACGGCAGCAGGAGCTGCCCAAGCCGGACACCTCCGCTTACGGGCCACCGCCACCGTTCGCGCGAGCCGCTGATCGCCGTGAACGAGCAGACAGCCGACCTGGAGGGCAGGTGCAGGCTCATTCTCTGAAGCATCCGGATGTTGAGATCTACCTCTCGATGCCCGGCATCGCGGAGAGCAACCGCGCCTGGGTGCTCGCCGAGTCCGGGGACGATCACGCCCGTTCCGCGTCCCCAGGCAGCGGTCGAACGAGCGGACCTGAAAACCCGTCAACCCGTCCTGACTGTCTGATCAGCATTTCCCGAGCAATGGGGAACCACATCCTCCACAGCTGCTCAAGACCCGCACCCGCTACGACGAAGCGACCGCTTGGCACACCACGCCCGCACTCCCGCCACTTGGCCTCAAACGACACGGGGTGTCTGCCCTGCCAGGCGGCCCTCGTACCGGGCCAGACGTTCGCGCCAGGCGGCCCCGCGGATCCCGGCTGTACATCTCCGCGGACTTGGCGACGCCTCGTCAGCTGACTGTCCCGTCGCCGGACCGTGCCGTCTGTCGGCGGTGCGTGCCCCGTTCAGTACGGCTCGACTTGCTCTCCATCGTCTGGCGCCATGCTGTGGCATAGGTGAACCGCTCCGGTGGCGCTTGTACGACCGCGAAGCGCCTGACGTTCCTGCGGGCAGATCCCCGGCCGCGACCACGGCGGGAAACCCCTACGGACCGCGGCCGCCGTCATCACCGACTCACGGATTGGGAAGCTCATCCATGGTGTCTGATCGTGCTCGGCTGATTCGCGACATGGTGCGGATCCGTGTCGTGGAGGAGACCCTCGCCGACCTCTACCGTGACGAGCAGGAGATACGCACCCCCGTGCACTTCTCCATCGGCCAGGAGGCCACCGCAGTCGGGGTGTGTGCGGCGACAACACCGCAGGACTGGGTCTACAGCAGTCACCGTTCTCACGCGCCCTACCTCGCGAAGGGCGGCGATCTAGATGCACTGGTCGCCGAGCTCTATGGCAGGCAAGACGGTTGCGCCCACGGCCGTGGCGGTTCCATGCATCTGATTGACCAGGAGGCAGGCTTCGCCGGCTCGGCGGCCATCCTGGGCGAGATGATCTCGGTGGCTGTTGGTACCGCCTGGGCCTTCTCCCGCGAATCCGGTGCTCGCGTGGCGCTGACCTACTTCGGGGACGGGGCCACCGAGGAGGGCGTCTTCGCGGAGTCGCTCAACCTCGCGGCGGTGCACAAGGTCCCGGTGGTCTTCGTCTGCGAGAACAATTTGTATTCGAACTGCTCACCGCTCACCGCCAGGCAGCCGGCCGGCACCTCGATCCACGGCCGGTCGGAAGGGGCCGGAGTCCCGGCGCTGCAGATCGACGGGAATGACGTGTTTGCCGTGCACACCGCGGCGCGGCAGGCGCTGCTCCATGCACGTGAGGGCAGGGGGCCGTTCCTGCTGGAGCTGATGACGTATCGCTGGCGCGAACACGTCGGGCCCGGCCTGGACCACGACTACGGATACCGGTCGAAGGAGGAGATCGACTTCTGGACGGCCCGGTGCCCGATCGTGCGTGCCACCGCGGCACTGCGGGCTGAGGAACCGGAGATCGATGCCGCGGTGGCTGCATGGCGCACGCGGTACAAGGCGGAGATCCGGGAGGCGGTGAGGAGGGCCAAGGCGCTTGCCTTCCCGTCGGTCGACGGCCTGCTCGACGGTGCGTACCTGCCGCTGGCGCGCTGATCGCCGGGGACCCGACGGAGAGGAGAACGGACATGCGCACGCTTACCTACGCCCAGGCCATCAGCGAGGCCATCGTCCAGTGCATGGAGCTGGACGAACGGATCTTCGTGGCCGGCGAGGGCGTGGACGACATCAGCGGCACCTTCGGGACCACCAAGGAGGCCTTCGCCAGGTTCGGTTCGAGCAGGGTGATCGATATGCCCAATGCGGAGAACGGCACGGCGGGGTTCGCCGTCGGTGCGGCCGTAGCAGGCCTGCGGCCCCTGCTGGTGCACATTCGCGCGGACTTCATGTTCCTGGCACTGGACTCGGTGGTGAACCTGGCTGCCAAGTGGCGCTACATGTACGGCGGCGACAAGGGAGGCGCCCCTGTGGTGACGCGCGGCATCGTCGGTCGCGGCTGGGGCCAGGGCGCGACGCACTCGCAGAGCCCGCACGCGACCTTCGCACACTACGCGGGTCTCCACGTGGCCGCACCGGCGTCGCCCGCCGACGCCAAGGGCCTGCTGGTGCAGGCGCTGACCGGGGACACGCCCGTGGTGTTGATCGAGAACCGCCGTTTGTACCCGCTGACGGGTGAGGTCCCGGCCGAGGCCGTCCCGATTCCGTTCGGCACGGGACGGATCGCGAGGCCAGGCGACGACGTCACTGTGGTCGCGGCCTCGCTGATGGTGCATGAGGCGGAACGCGCGGCGCGCCAGCTTGCCCTGCGCGGGATCAACGCCGAAGTGGTCGACGTGCGTAGCCTGCGGCCGCTGGACGAGGGGATCATCTGCGAGTCGGTGGCCAGGACCGGCCGTCTGGTCGTCGCCGACAACAGCTGGTCCCGGTACGGTTTCGCCGCCGAGGTGGCCGCAGTCGTCGCCGAGAACGTACCGCACGCGCTGCTCGCGCCGGTCCGGCGGGTGACCCTGCCGGACAGCCCGGCGCCGGTCTCGCAGCCGCTGGAGGAGGCGTTCCACCCCGGCGCCGACGACATCGTGAACGCCTGCCTCCAGGCATGCGGTGAGACGCAGGGGGACCTTCCGGGGCTGGTGGACATCGCCGTCGGATTTCAGGGGCCTTTCTGAGCGTGTCCGGCTGCCGTGGACCGGCACACGGCCGTGCCCCCCTGTTAGGTCACTCTGGCCCGGGCGGGCCTGGCACCTGGTCGACCGGGCGTCACCGGCAGGGGTTTGCGGGCCTGCACTGTGGCCAGGCAGCCGGCGGTGCTCGACGTCGTCACGCCGCCGCGAACGTCAGCTTCGCACGGTCGTCCGCCGGGAGGACTTCCAGAGCGGGATCGGCGGCGAGCATCGCCGCGTGCAGCATCTGGACGCGGCGGGAGGGTTCGACGCCCAGTTCACGGACGAGACGGCGGCGCAGGTTCTGGAAGGTCTCCATGGCTCGGCTCTGCCTGCCAGCGCGGTAGAGCGCGGTCATGAACTGCGCATGCAGGTTTTCGTTGAGCGGATGCCGCCCGGTGAGCGAGGCGAGCTCGTCCAGCAGCTGGGCGTGGCAGCCGAGTTGCAGCCAGATGTCGATCCGCTCCTCCATGACGCCGAGCCGGTTCTCCTCCAGCCGGGCCACCTCCGGTGTAAGAACGGCCCCAGGCTGCACGTCGACCAGGGCCGGCCCGCGCCACAGCCCGAGCGCCTCGTCGTACGCGCGGGCCGCCGTCACGTTATCACTCCGGGCGGCGGCCGCACGCGCCCTGTTGAGCAGCTGCTGATACGCAGTGACATCTATCGAGCCCGCCGGCACGTCCAGCAGATAACCACCAGGCCTGGTCACGAGGATGTCCTTAGCCGCCCGCGCGTCCTGACCGAGAGCCTTGGTCAGCAGGCGGCGCAGCTGGAGGACGTAGGTGTGCAGGGTGGGGAGCGCGCTGCGCGGAATGTCCGCGTTGGGCCAGATCTCGTCCATGAGGGTGGACACCGGGAGTACCTGACCGGCGTTGAGAGCCATCAGAGCCAGCATTTGACGCGGCTTGTTGGCCGTCGGAACTACAGAAATTCCGTGCAGATCAGCGCTCAGTGGTCCAAGGACCCGGATCTCGCATGAATCCGTTGCTGTGGCGATCGTGTTGTCGGCCTGCATGTGGCGCACCCCCAGTTGTCGTTGTCGAATTCATGCCGTGATCCGCGCACAAGGTTGGGGAACCGCGATGTGCTGTGAACGCCCGGTCCGATGCCAGGAAGGAGGGGGCGTCCCGGTCGGTGCGCGGCTCCCGTGGCCGGCCCGCAAAGTTCCTGGTGCGGGCCAATGGCGGAGCCCTGACATGCCATGGGCCGCGTCGGCAGCCCGTGAGCTCCAACTCTCTTAACCTGTATTCCCTTGGCTCCTGCCTAATATACATAAGATACGGGGAGTTGGTGCGCTGGATTTATTTTCCGCCCCTGCCCGGAGGGCGGTCCGGCCCGATGCCCGGACTGCCCTGGACGGCGCCGTCCGTTGTTACGCCGGGGTGCCTCGGCGGACGTGCCGGGTGTTTCGCGGCAATTCGCCGGTCGTTGAACCGTGAATCCGCAGCGACCGGTCGGTCCATCGCGACTCCAGCGGTGGTCCACGGTGGGCTCCGACCATGTGGTGAAGCGATGGGCCGGTTGGACTGCACGCGCATCGCCCTGCCCTCCGACCGGCGCTCTATCCCTTTGACAAGGAGGACTTCGCACATGGTGCGCACAGCCCCCCGACAGGGACGACGAATCCAGTTGCGACAAGGGCTCGTATGGCTCGCGGCCGCCCGGGGCGACCCCTACGGAGCTCTCCTGCGAGGACTGGACACCGACCCGAGGCCGTATTGGCGCGCGATCGCCGAGCAGCCGCTGAGCCGCAGCTTCACCGGCGACTGGGTCACCGCACGGCACCATGTGGCGCTCGCGGTCCGGTCGGAACCCGCGCTGCGCGCCCGGCCACTGCTGGACGGCGTGGTCGGTCCCGTTCCCGCCAGCACGGAGGAGGATGACGCAGCGTGGCCCGCGGAAGAGGGCTGGGAGCGCGCGTTGACCGGGAGGACGCCCGGTGACCTGGACGTGGTCGCGGCCACAAGGAAGGCCGCGACTGGCACACTGGCGAGGCGTTGGGGCCTGGACGCGGCGGAGGAACGGGCGCTGTCCACGGCCTCGGCGCTCACCGGCGGAGCCCTCGACGCCCCGTTCTACCCGCAGAATCTTGCCGACACCCGGCGCATCGCCAACGGCGAGGCCGCGCTGCGGGCGCTCCCCTCGGTCGGTGCGTCCGATGAGCGGCTGCTCCTCGCGACCGCGGGCGTTGCGATGGCGGCCGGCCTGGTCGTAGACACACTCGTCCAGCACACCGCCGCCACAGCCGGACAGGACCTCCACGGCCTGTGGTCCAGGCTGCGGGCGGAGCCGCGGTACGCCACCCCCATGGTCGCGGAGACGCTGCGCCTGGCCTCGCCGGCGCAGCTGTACGCCGCCGTTGCCGACTCGCCGTGCGACATCGCCGGCCGGCGGATCAAGGCGGGCGACCACGTGGTGGTCGTCATCGGCGGTGCCAACCGTGACCCGGAGGTCTTCACCGAACCTGACCGGTTCGACCCGGACCGCGCAGCGGCCGAAACCGCGGCCGTTCTGCCGCCCGGCCTGACCCGGAATTCCGTGCTGTCCTTCGCCGTGGCGAATGCCCGGGAGGGCCTGCGCCAGCTAGCCCTGCTGTGCCCCGGGCGGGCCCCCGCCGGGGCGGTCGTACGCCGCCCGGCCGCGCCGGTCTCCCGCCCGGTGGTCACCTATCCGGTCGCAACGTCGTGAGGCAGGTAAGCCAGACATGAAGATCCTCTTCGTGAGCATGCCGCATCCCACGCACTTTCACCCCATGCTGCCGCTAGCCTGGGCCCTGCGCGCCGCCGGGCACGAGGTGCGTGTCGCCGGCCACCCGGACCTCAACGACACGGCCACCGGCGGCGGGATGACCGTCGTGCCGGTCGGCAACACCGAGTGGTACCGCAACGACCCCTACGAGCCGGAGCTCTATGGGCAGCTGATGGACCGGGGCGCGTCCGATTACCTGCGCACCTTCGACTGGGGCTGGACGGACCCGGAGGCGTGGAGCTGGCAGGGGCTGCTCGGCCTGGAGAAGATCCTGGTCTCCTCTCTGCTGGCCGGCATCAGCAACGACCCGTTCATCGACGACCTGATCGCCTACGCCCGCCACTGGCAACCCGACCTGGTGATCTGGGAACAGCTCACCCTTGCCGGAGCCGTGGTAGGCGAAGCCCTGGGCGTTCCGCACGCGCGGTTCCTGTACGGTCTCGACTTCATCGGGCGGGCGCGCCAGGAATTCCTGCGGCTGTACGGGCGACAGCACCCCGAGCACCGGGAGGACCCCACCCGCGAATGGCTGGAGGAGACCGTGCGCCGCTTCGGCGGGGCGTGGACCGAGCGCCTGCGCGTCGGCGGGTTCACCATCGCCACTTCGGTGCCCGGCACCGAACTGGACGTCGACGGCCGCACCATCGACATGCGCTATGTGCCCTACAACGGCCGCTGCGTGGTCCCCGACTGGCTGCGCGTGCCCGCCGAACGTCGGCGCGTCTGCCTCACTCTCGGGATGTCCAACGAAATCGCGAACACGGCCACCACGTCGGGGGAGATCCTCGGGGCTCTCGCCGACCTCGACGTGCAGGTGGTGGTCACGCTCGCCGCCGACGAGGCGGCCCGGATGGGGCCCCTGCCTCAGAACGTGCGTGCGGCGGGCTTCGTCCCGCTGCACGACCTCCTCCCCACCTGTTCCGCGATCGTGCACCACGGGGGCTTCGGCTCACGCCTGACATCCGCCTACCACGGGGTGCCCCAATTGATCCTCGGCCACGGCTACGACACCCTGATGGCGGGGCAGCGGCAGGAGAAGCTGGGCGCCGGACTATGCCTGCCGGCCGACAACGCCACACCGGAGGCGATCAGGGAGTGCGTCGTCCGTCTGCTGGACGAGCCGGCCCTCGCCGCCGGCGCTGCCAGGATCCGGGCCGACCTGCTGGCGCAGCCGTCACCGGCCGAGGTTGTGCCCATGCTGGAGCGTATCGTCGCCGAGTTCGCGGGGGCGGTCCGTTAACCATGAGCCACCGCACCTGGCCAGCCGTCGCCGAACCGCTCGCCGTACGCATCGCCCGCTCGGCCGAGGCCCGCGACGGCCTGATGACGACGCTTTCTGAGTTCCATCAGTGGTTCGCCGGATACGCCGAACAGTCCTACGCCGAAGTCGAGCCCGTGGCGCTGGAGAAGCTGGTCGGCTGGGGCGCCGACCCGGAGACCGGCAGCCTCGTGCACGACAGCGGACGCTTCTTCTCCGTCCAGGGCCTCGAAGTGCACAGCCCGGGCACGGCGGTGGCACAGTGGCAACAGCCGATCATCAACCAGCCGGAGATCGGGATCCTGGGCATCCTAGCGACCGAGTTCGACGGGGTCCTGCACTTCCTGATGCAGGCAAAGGTGGAGCCGGGCAACTACAACGGGCTCCAGCTTTCGCCGACCGTGCAGGCCACCCGCAGCAACTACACCCGGGTGCACGGCGGCCGCGCCGTTCCGTACCTCGAATACTTCCAGGACGTCACTCGGCGCACGGTCATCGCGGACGTGCGCCAGTCCGAACAGGGCTCGTGGTTCTACCGCAAGCGCAACCGCAACATGATCATCGAGGTGACCGAACCCATCAAGGTCCTTGACGGCTTCTGCTGGCTGACCCTGGGGCAGATCCACGCACTGCTCGGCCTGGACGACCTGGTGAACATGGACTCCCGGACGGTGCTGTCGTGCCTGCCGTTCGCCGGCCCCGAGAAGCCCGGCGGCAGTCTGTACACCACCGGCGAGATCCTCAGCTGGATCACCGACGTGCGCAGCGGCCTCGACATGCGGGTGCGTCCCATCCCGCTCGACCGCATGACCGGCTGGCACCGCGCGAACGGCCGCCTCAGCCACGAAACCGGCCTCTTCTTCGACGTCATGGGCGTCCGGGTCCTTGCCCGGGGCCGCGAGGTGGAGCAGTGGACCCAGCCAATGATCGAAGCCGGAACGCCCGGTGTGGTCGGCTTCCTGGTGCGCACCATCGGCGGCGTCCTGCACGTTTTGGTACAGGCGAAGGCCAAGCCGGGATACGTCGATGGCATCGAACTCGCCCCGACCGTGCAGTGCACTCCGGAGAACTACGACGTCCTACCGGCCAGCGCCCGCCCGCCCTTCCTGGACGAGGTGCTGCACGCCGACGCCCGCCGGATACGGTTCGACACCGTCCTCTCGGAGGAGGGCGGCCGTTTCTACCACACCCGCAGTCGCTACATCGTGGTCGAGGCAGACCTGGACGCACTGGACCGGCCGGTCGGACACCCCGACTTCCGCTGGGTGTCCGTCCACCAGCTGGCCGACCTGCTGCAGCACAGCTACTACCTCAACGTGGAGGCCCGCAGCCTGTTCGCCTGCCTCCACAGCGTCGCCTGAGCGCGTCCGGCGCCGCCGGTGCCGGCACCATGAGCGGCCTCCCTGGAGGGCAGTCAGGGGAGGCCGCCCGGCCCTCGCTGTTGTTTCAGACGCGGTGACGGTGGAGCCAGGACACCGCGCCCATGATGTCGTCGGCGGACATCTCCGCGAGCATTACGTCCCGAGCCTTGGCCTCGGTCCCCGACGGGTGGTAGATGTTCTCACCCATCCACAGGGCCGCGTCCTGAGCGCGAGCCGTACGCTCCCGCCGCGCTGCGTTGAATTGTGCGAACCGCTCGGCGATCCGGTGCGTCGGACAGTCGAGCAGGTCACCGAGCACGACGGCGTCCTCCAGGGCCATGCACGCGCCCTGGGCGGAGTACTGGAGCATGGGGTGTGCGGCGTCGCCGGTCAGGACGACCCGACCGTCGGTCCAGTTCGGCGTCGGGGGACGGTCGCACAGCACCCAGGTCCGCCAGCTCTCGCCGAGTTCGAGGAAACGGCGGGCCGTGCCGTGCATGCCGGGGAACGCCGACAGGACGTGCTCACGGTCCGCCGGGACACCGGACACGGCCACCCGGGAGCCGTCGTCCCGGGTGATGGCGAGGTTGAGCTTGCTGCCGTCGGCGATGGGGTAGTGCACGAAGTGCCAGTGCGGGCCGACCCACAGGGTTACCGAGTTCCACCGCAGCGAGCGTGGCACACGGTCCATCGGTACGACGGCGCGGTAAATGGTGTGGCCCGACACGCGGGGCGCGCCGTCGCCGATGAGCTGTGCGCGGACCATCGAGCGGAGGCCGTCCGCGCCGATCAGGGCGTCGGCCTCGGCGGCCGCGCCGGCCACCGGCAAAACACGAACCCCCGAGGCGGTGTGCTCGTATCCGGCGACCGCCACTCCCGCGCGCAGCGTGATCCCCTCGTGCTTCTGGCAGGCACCCAGCAGTGGCGCGTAGAGGTCGCTCCGGTGCACGACGGCGTACGGGTTCCCGAACCGCCGTCGGTACTCCGTCCCGAGAGGGAGCACGGCCAGGCGCTCAGCGGAGACGGCGTCCAGAAGTTGCAGGGCGTCGATGTGGACTGCCCCGGACTTCACCTCACTTCCCACGCCGAGCCGGTCGAGCGCGTGAAAACCATTGGGGGCGATCTGGATGCCAGCCCCCAACTCCACGAAGCGAGCCTTGCGCTCCAGGACCTCCACAGCGTGGCCGCGCCGGGCGATGCTCAGCGCCGTGGCCAGGCCGCCGATGCCGCCACCCGCGATGATGAACTTTGCCATTGTCCGGCCTCCGGTGTCGCGGGCGGTTTTCAGATGACGGGGACGGCGTCGGCGCCGGGTGCCAAGGAGGGCACGAGCAGCTCGGTTACCGTCTCCGCGAGTACCCCCATGCCGTCGCGGCTCAGGACGGACTCCGCGTGGAACTGGAAGGAGCGGAAGCCTGGTCCGCGCAGGCTGTGGACCTGGCCGCTGCGCGCATCCCGGCACACAGCGACCTTCCTCACGACGTCCGGGCACTCCCGTTCGTCGACGGCGCTGTGCAGCGCGAAGGTGTTGTAGAAGCCCACCACGCACCGGCGTCCGAAGAGGTCGATCTCCTTCTGCACGCCCTGGTTGGGCCGCTCGCGCCGGACGATGTCGAAGCCGAGGAGGATGCCCAGCACCTGGTGGCTGAGGCACACCGCGAGAAAGGGGGTCGAGGTGTCCAGGAGACGGCGGATCGTGGTGTGCAGGAACGCGACCTTGGGGTCGTCGACCGACCGCGGGTCACCTGGGCCGGGGCCCATGACCACGAGGTCGTACGCGTCCGTGTTGTGCGGCGCGTCGAAACGGCTGACGTCGACGGTCAGCCCCAGTGCGTGCAACTGCTGGGCGATCATCGCGGTGAAGGTGTCCTCGGCGTCGAGGACCAGGACGCGTTCGCCGGCGAGGACGGCCCCGTACGCACCGTCACGCGAGCGGTCGAACCAGAACGGCGCGAGGCTGTCGTTGCGTGCCTCCAGGACCCGGCGGACCTCCGGATGGCTGCCCAGCCCGGGCGGGGTCGCCGCGGAGCCGGACACGGAACCGACCGTGCCCAGGGCGCGCAGCATGCCCAGGGCCTTGGCACGCGTCTCCGCCACTTCGGACCGGGGGTCCGAGTCGCGCACCAGGGTGGCGCCCACCGACAGTTCGAGCCGGCCGTCGACGACTTCCGCCGTCCGCAGCAGGATCGCCGAGTCGAGTGACCGACCGCCGTTTATGTCGCGGCTGACCAGCGCGGCGACGCCGCTGTAGTAACTGCGGCCCCGGGGTTCGTACTTGCGGATCACCCGGCAGGCGCTCTCCAGCGGGCTGCCGGTGACCGTGGGGGCGAACATCGTCTCCCGCAGGATCTCCCGCACATCGCGAGAGGTTGAGCCCTTGATGAGGTACTCGGTGTGCGCGAGGGTTGCCATCTCCTTGAGGTAGGGACCCACGATCTGGCCCCCCTCATCGCAGATCCGGGCCATCATCTTCAGTTCCTCGTCGACCACCATGTGCAGTTCCCCCGCCTCCTTGGGGTCAGCGAGGAAGCGCATCACGTCGGGCAGCACGGGACCCTCGGGCGGATAGCGCAGGGTCCCGCTGATCGGGTTCATCACCGCCGTCCCGTCGAAGAGACTGACGTGCCGTTCCGGAGTGGCGCCCACGAAGGTCCGGTCACCGGCGTGCACCACGAAGGTCCAGTAGACACCACGCTCACCGCTGAGCAGCCGGCGGAACAGACCCAGCGCGGTCGCCACGGACCAGTCGGCGATCTCGGCGGTGAAGGACCGCTTGATGACGAAGTTGGAGCCGGCACCGTGGCCGATCTCCTGCTCCAACACCCGGCGCACGATGGCGGCGTACTCCTCGTCGTCAACGTCAAACCCGGTGTCCGCGAGGTCGACGCGCGTGTCGGGCAGTCGGGCCAGGGCCACGTCCAGCGGACACGAACTCTGCTCGGTGACGGACAGTGCCAGAAGAGGGGCGCCGTCGTCGTGACAGCTGAACCCCCGTTCGGACATCTGCCGGTATGGCACCATCGCCAGCATCTCGTGCTTTGGCCCGGGCAGATCGTCCTCGAGACTGGGGAGCGGCAGGTCGGCCAGCCGGCGCGCCGTGGACACATCACCGAGCAGCAGTTCTATGCGGCGACCGGTTGCCTCGGGCCGGTGGAGCAGCGCGAAGGCGGGTGGCCGCTCGCCGAGAACGCGGTCGAGGAGCCGGGCGAACTGGGCCTCGTCGTCGGTCATGATGCTCTCTTCCTGGAGTGCTCGGACGGATAGGAGCCGGGCGGCAAGAACGGCGCTCGTAGGGCCGGGGAACGCCGGGGCGCCGAACAGGCTGGACAGGCCGAGATCGCCGAAGACATGGATCGCGTTGGTGACAGCGGGCTGTGCAGGGCTGTTGGGGACCGGGTCAGATGCACGCGGCCCGGTCGCGCTCCTCCAGCCAGGCCAGTACCGTGTCGGTGGTGAGCACGACTGCGCACCTGGCGGCGGCGTACTCCAGGGCCGAGTGGTGGTGGACCTCGGAGAAGTCGGCGACGGCGTCTGCCACGAAGAAAGTTTCGATGTCATTGGCGAAGGCTTCGACGGCTGTCATCAGACAGCCGACGTAGGCGTAGACCCCGCAGACGATCAACTGGTCGCGGCGGCTGGAACGCAGGTGTTCCAACAGCCCGTTGTTGTGGAAGGCGCTGTAGCGCCACTTGGTAAAGACTGCGCTCTCTTCGTCGGGTGCCACCTCGTCGATGATGCGCTGGTGCTCCGGCGACGTCTTCATGCCAGGCCCCCAGAAATCCTTGAGGAGGCCGCGCTGTTCTTGGGTCATGTCACCCGGCTGGGCAGTGTAGGAGACTGGTATGCCCAGCGCTCTGCAGTGCTCTACCAGCTTCGCGGTGTTGGCGAGCAGGCTTCGGGCGGGTTGCTCCAGAGTGGGGAAAGGCTCCACGAAGTAGCGCTGCATGTCGTGCACGAGCAGCATGGCCCGCTCCGGGTCCGGCGTCCAGGGGGCGATGTTGACGGGCAGAGTGTGCTCGGCAGGCATGGGATACGGCGCGATGCCGGGAATGGCCATGGCCGATGTCCTCCTGTGCGGTAGAGGGCGGTGTGTCCGTTTCGTGCCAGACCCCTGTCCGCGTGTGGCGTTGGTGCGCCAGCGGGGCCGGTGAACGATCGATCCGAGGCGAAAGCGGTGCCGGAGTCTGTGCGCCCGGTCCGTTCGTCCTAGGGATGAGCCCAGGTGAGCCGGTGCAAGGGCGGCTCGCTCGGGGGCGGGCCGGCGGAAGCCTGCCGGTGCGGAGTGCGGCGACCCCGGTCTCCTAGCGGCCCAGGGTGGCACCACCGTCGACGAGCAGGTCGTGCATGGTGATGTGCGAAGCACGTTCGGAGAGCAGGAACTCGACGGCGTCCGCGATATCGGCAGGTGTGGCGAACCTTCCGAGCGGAATGCCGACGCGGTACTCCGACGGCACACCGTTGAGGGTGTTGGCCGGCCCGGACTCGTCGTGCCACAGGGAGCGCAACATGGGGGTGTCGGTCGAGCCGGGGCCCACCACATTGCAACGGATACCGTAACGGGCCAGCTCCAGCCCGAGGTTCTTGGTGTAGGCGGCGGCAGCGGCCTTCGAAGCGCCGTACGCGGCCATGTGCATGCGGGGTACGGCCGCGGCGTTGGACGTCACGGTGACGACTGCCCCGCGGGTTCCGCGCTCGACCATGCGGCGAGTGACCGCGGAGGAGACCCTGAAGACCCCGGTGGTGTTGACCGCGAAGGTCTGTTCCCAGTCGTCGTCGGTGAGCGCCAGGGCGGGGGCGGCACGCAGCACCCCGGCGGTGTTGACGAGGCGGTCGATCGGGCCGACGCGCTCCTCGGCTGCGGCGACGGCCGCCTCCACCTGCCCTGTGGATGTGACGTCCGCAGCGAAGCCGGTGACCGCCAGGCCCTTGCCCACGGCCTGCCGCTCCAGTTCGCGCAAAGCCTCCGCGTTGACGTCGACGGCGGCCACCGGGGCACCGGCCCCGGCAAGCGCGAGGACGACCGCCTGGCCTATGGCTCCAGCGGCCCCGGTCACCAGCGCGACCTCGTCGCAGTTCGCTGTGCCCATCGTGCTCCTCCTCATCGTGTCGCTGCGGGGCTGGTTCTGTCAGGCCCTCCAGGCCGAGGCGGCCTGGAGGGCCTGCGCCGGGTTGAGCCGAGGGTCGCAAAGGGTCGTATAGGGAGTGCCGGGCTCGTCACCGGGCTCCCAGACGCACTCGGCGACGGGGTACGGGGTGGCCTCAAGGTGCAGACCGCCCGCGACGCCGTGTTCCGCGAGTACGGCGTCCTGGAAGCCGTCGAGTTCCCTGATGATCGACGCGACGGTCCGGGTCTTGCGCCCGTCCGCCGATCGCACGGTGTTGCCGTGCATCGGATCGCACAGCCATATGACGGGATGCCCTGCGTCCCGTACGGCCCGGACCAGCGGAGGCAGCTTCTTGTGGACACGTGTGGCACCCATCCGGGCGATCAGGATCAGTCGGCCCGGGTCCCGATGCGGATCCAGCGCTGCGCACAGCGCCAGCAACTCGTCGACGGTGACGCCAGGGCCGACCTTGCAGGCCACGGGGTTGACCACTTGAGCGAGCAAGTGCACGTGGGCGCCGTTCGGCTGCCGGGTGCGATCTCCGACCCACGGCAGATGGGTGGAGGCCAACAGCGGGCCGTTGTTCCCGTGTGCGCGTACCAGGGAGAGTTCGTAGTCGAGTAGCAGGGCTTCGTGGCTGGTCCACACTGCGGTGTCGTCGGACGTGACCGGTCCGCGCCCGTGCGCGGTCACCGCGGTCATGACCGAGGAGGAGAGTTCGTAGCCGGTGAGCAGCCGCCGTGGGTCGGGTTCCCGCGCAGCCGGGTCGGGTTCGGGTGCGTTGACCATCGGACCGCGGTAAACGGGGAGATCGAGGCTGCCGACGCGTTCGACGAGCTGGGAGCGGGGTTTGGCGAACTGGCCGGCCATTCGTCCGATCCTCAGCACTGTGTGGCCGGAGCCCTGCTGTACGGCCTGCGCCAGGCTGTCCAGCAGGGCGATCTTGTCGCGGACATGGTCTGTGGTGCACTCGGAGGGATCCTCGGCGCAGTCGCCTGCCTGCACGATCCGCATCCGCCCGGCGACGACCTGCGCGAGCTGCTCCCGCAGAAGGGCCGTGGCCGGGGCGCTGACCAGGCCGGGACGTGTCAGCAGATCGCCACGGACCCGGTCCAGCAACCGAGTGTCGCGCCAGTCTGGTTGTTGCTCGGCCGGCAGGACCGGCCGGGGCGCCACGGCACCGGGTGAAACGGAGGGGTCGATCTCTTCCTCGTCCACGGCAGCAGCAATGGCCATGTCTCCCCCACGTAATTCTCCTCTTAGCGGCCGGTGGAAAGGTCGGCATATTGCCCGGATCTTTAATTTAAGAGTCGGAGATGCCGATGAGAGAACGGCGACAAACCTCAATGTGATCAGGGCGCAGTCCGGGAGCATATGATCTCGCCATCCGGGGCGTCAAGTGCCTTTTTGCTGCCGCGGATATCGGAGGCGCGTTCCTTCGCTTCGCCCGCTTGCGGCTTTGAGGCTGTATGGCTGGCAGATCGGAGTCGAGTTCATTGAAGTAAATCAGCCAATTAGGCGATTGAATGAGTCAGTCTAAACCGACCGGTTGCCGGATTGTCCGTTATATTGCGCATCGAGTTAATTGGTGCTCTGTACAGGTGTTGAGCGGTGTGATTCTGGGGCTGAGCGGGTAGGGCGCTCCCTTAGTGCCTCTTTACGGTGCGTGCCTAGATGTATTAGGGTCGGGCTTGTCCAGGGAGATAACCTGTGATCATATGTGCTGCGGCTGCCTCCCGATGGGAGCGCGTGCAGTTGCTACGGGTTCGGAGCTCAGCCTCTAAGGGGGACCACGTGCAGAACATGCCCATGCCTGCAAGACCGCCGGGGCGGCTCGCCGACGGGAGTGCCTGGACCGGGGCTCGCTGTCGCCCCGACTAGTTGGACTGACGCGATGCATGCACTGGTCACGGGCGGTGCGGGCTTCATCGGCGAGGTCTACAACATCGGCGGCGGTACGGAGCTCTCCAACCGTGAGCTGCCCGCACGCCTGCTGGCCGCTGCCGGCGCCGACCGGTCGGCCGTCCGGCAGGTCCCCGACCGCAAGAGCCACGACCTGCGGTACTCGGTCGACTGGAGCAAGGCGCGCGACGAACTCGGCTACCGGCCCGTGCGCGACCTGGACTCCGGCCTCGCGGCGACAGTGCGGTGGTACCGGGACAACCCCGGCTGGTGGCGGCCGCTCGGCCGGCACTCCCGGTCGGAATCGGACCGTTCCGCTGCCTGACCGGTTCCGACTGACCACCTCACCTAGGCGAGGAAACCCATCCGATGCGCGGAATACTCCTGGCAGGCGGATCAGGCAGCCGGCTGCTCCCCCTGACCACGATCAGCTCCAAACAGCTCCTGCCCGTGTACGACAAACCCCTCGTCTACTACCCGCTGTCGGTCCTGATGCTGGCCGGTATACGGGAGATCCTGATCATCACCGGCAGCGCGCACCTCGACTCCTTCCGCGCCCTGCTGGGGGACGGCAGCCGCCTCGGCCTCGACATCCGCTACGCGGCCCAGAACGAACCGCGCGGCATCGCCGAAGCCCTGCTCATCGGGCGGGAGTTCGCCGGTGACGAGGACGTGTGCCTGATCCTGGGAGACAACATCTTCTATGGCCACGGTCTGCCGGCCGTTTTGCGCGAGGCCGCCGCGACGGTCGACGGCTGCACCGTCTTCGGCTACCCCGTCTCCGACCCGGAGCGCTACGGCGTCGCGGCCCTCGACGAGGAGGGCAGACTGACCGGCATCGAGGAGAAGCCGGCCGCGCCGTCCTCCAACCTGGCCGTCACCGGGCTCTACCTGTACAGCAACGACGCCCTCGGCCACGTCCGGCAGATCGCCCCGTCCGCGCGCGGCGAACTGGAGATCACCGACGTCAACCGGCTGCTCATCAAGGAGGGACGAGCCCGCCTGGTGCGGCTGGGACGTGGGGTTGCCTGGCTGGACGCGGGCACCCACGACAGCCTGCTGGAGGCCAGCCAGTACGTGCAGGTGCTGCAGAAGCGCCAAGGCCTTCAGATCGCCTGCCTGGAGGAGACGGCGTTCCGCATGGGGTACATCAGCATGAGGCAGCTCGGCAGACTCGCCGAGGAACTGTCCGCGGGGTCGGAGTACGGCAGGCACGTCCGGTCGCTGGTGCGGGTCTGACTGCGGCCGCGGGGCCGGCGCCGTGACGCTTTCGCGGTGTGCACCGTGCGGCCTCGGGCTGCGAATCGATGGTACGAGAAATTACGGGCCGGCATACCGGCACGGTGTTCCGCGTCGGAGATCCAGCGGGTCCGTCTTCCGGGCCGCTGTTCCGGACGGTTGTTTTCGCCTGTTGTTATGGACTGTTGTTCCGGTTGTCCGGGGGCTGTCCGGAAGAATGCGCACAGTATTCTCCATGCGGAATCACATATTCCGTAATACTTGATTCTCGGTTTGTTCACAGAGATTCACAGCGGCCGCAATCACTTGGGAGACTCGTGACGAGTACGATGGACACTCGGCGTGGGAGACGGCTGGATTCCGTCACGGGAATGCGCTTCGTGGCGGCGGGGATGGTGTTCCTCTCCCATGTCGCCACGGGCGGGATTTTCGCTGCCGGGTCCGGAACGGCACACACACTCAATACGGTCACAAAAACCGCCTCCACGATCGGCGTCTCGTTCTTTTTCGTGCTCAGCGGATTCGTGCTGACGTGGTCGGCCCGGCCGGGCGACGGGTACACCGGATTTCTGCGGCGCCGGCTGGTCAAGATCTACCCGAACCACCTGGTCACCTTCGCCCTGGCGATGATCCTTTTCGCGGCGTCCGAGACCCCGGCCGGGACCGCGGTCCTCAACCTGCTGCTGCTCCAGGCATGGTCCAGCGATCCGTCGGTCTACCTTGGGGTGAATGGGGCGAGTTGGTCGCTGTCGTGCGAGCTGCTCTTCTATGCCCTCTTCCCGCTGCTCCTGATCCTCGTGCGCCGTATCGGCACGCCGAGACTGTGGTGGTGGGCCGGCGGTGTCGCGGCGGCCGTCGTCGTACTGCCCGTCGTCTCCTACCTGCTGCCGGCCACCCCGGCCATCCCGGCGACCGGAGCGGCACTGGACGGCGTGTCCTTCGACCGCTTGTGGTTCCTCTACATCTTCCCGCTATCCCGCCTGCTGGACTTCGCGCTCGGCATGCTGATGGCCCGCATCGTGCTCTCCGGCCGGTGGATCCGCCTCGGCGCCGGCTGGAGCGCGCTGCTGGCCCTCGCGGGCTACGCGTTCGGCGTCTTCACCCCGATGCTGTTCACGATCGACGCCGTGACTATCGTGCCGCTCGCGCTGCTCGTCGCCGCGCTGGCCTCCGCCGACGACGCCGGTGCCCGCACCCCGATGGCGAGCAGGCCCATGCTCCTGCTCGGGGAGGCCTCGTTCGCGTTCTACCTCGTGCACGGCATCGTCCTGACGTATCTGCGCGAACGGATCGGCTACGACCACGTACTGACGACCGCCCAAGGTGTGCTCTTCGCGCTGGGCTGCTTCGTGCTGAGCCTGGCGCTGGCGCTGGCGATGCACCGCTGGATCGAGACGCCGGCCGTGCGCCGGTGGGGACGGCCCCGCCGTCCCGCACCGCCCTCCGTACCCGGGCCGAGCCCCGTGCCGGAGCCGCAGACGGGCAGTGGTGAGGAAAACACCTCCGCCCCCGTGTGACCGAGCGTCCCTCCTGTTTCCCTGCCAGTCCCACACGCCAAGTGAGGTTCCATGCGTTTTCTCTTCGTCACCGGCGGCAGCCCGGCAACGGTCTTCGCGCTCACGCCGCTGGCCACCGCCGCCCGCAATGCCGGCCACGACGTGCTGGTCGCCTCCAACGAGGAGACGATGGCGGCGATCGCCGGGGCCGGGCTGCCCGGGGTATGCGTCTCCACGGTGGCGATCCGGCACCACATCACCCACGACCGCGCGGGCACCCCGCTGCGGAAGTCCGACGACGCCGAGCAGCAGCTGCGCTCCATCGGCAATGCCTTCGGCAGGATGGCCGCCGTCTACCAGGAGCCGTTGTACGAACTGGCCCGCGCCTGGCGGCCCGACGTCGTCATCGGCGGCACCCTGACCTTCTCCGCGCCGGTGCTCGCGGCACGGCTCGGGATCCCGCACGTGCGGCACGCCTGGGACTCGGGCGAACCCGCCGTCGTGGACGTGGTCGCCGAGGAGGAGATGCGCCCCGAACTGGACGCGCTGGGGCTGGACGGCATTCCGGCCTCGGATTTGCTGATCGACGTCTGCCCGCCGAGCGTCCGCCCCGCCGACGCCTGGGACGCTGCCCCCATGCGGTGGATTCCGTGCAACCTCCAGCCGCCGCTGAAGCCGTGGATGTACACCAGGGGCCGAGCCCGCCGGGTGGCCGTCACGGCCGGCACGAAGACCGCCCCCGGCTACTTCTTCGACTACCTGGTCGACGTGGTCGCCAAGCTGAAGGGGCTGGACGCGGAGATCCTCGTCAGCGCGCCCGAGGCGGTCGCGGCGGAACTGGGCGAGGCGACGGGGATGCACGTCGGCTGGCTGCCCTTCGACGTAGTGGCCCGCACCTGTGACCTGCTGGTCCACCATGCCGGGGGCGGCACCGCGCTGACCGCCATGGCCTACGCCGTACCACAGCTGCTCATCCCGAACATGCCCAAACTGGTGGCACCGTCGGAGCGGCTGGCCGCCTTCGGCGCGGCGCGCACGCTCCTGCCGGGCGACGACACGCCGGATGCCGTCGCCGTCGCTGCGGAGGAGCTGCTGACCGTCCCGTCGTACCGCGAGCGTGCCCGCGCTCTCGCCGGGGAGGTGGCCGCGATGCCCGCGCCGGCCGAGGTGGTGCGCCTGGTCGAGGAACTGGCATGACGGGGCGGCCGGCAGCTGCACCGACCGAGGACGACATCGAGAGGAAGACGCGCTCTGTGTTCTACCACGTGTGTTTCGTCGTGCCGGACATCGAGAAGGCCATGGAGGACCTGGGCGGCGCCGTCGATGTCGAGTGGTCCGGGATCCTGGAGGACTCCCTCGGAGAGTGGGACTACCGGCTGGCGTTCTCCCGCGGCGGGCCTCCGTACCTCGAACTGGTCCAGGGACCGCCCGGAAGCCCCTGGGACTCCTCCCGGGGAGCCCGCTGTCATCATCTCGGATTCTGGACAGAGAACGTGATGGAAAGCTCCCTCCGTTTATCGAAAGAGGGATTCGAAAGAGAATTCAGCGCCTGCCCTCTAGGGCGCCCTTATGTCTATCACATGGTAAAGAGTATCGGTGTCAGTCTGGAACTGATGGACATAACGAGGCAGGAGAAATTTCTGGATACATGGGATCCGGGAGCGGAGCCGATGTCCGCCTTTGACGGCTGACCCGGGCGCCACGCAAAAAGGTACCGGCCGTGAGTCGGTCGCGGCCGGTACGTTTGCTGTGCGCACCTCTTTCCGGCCCGTCAGGGGCGCCGGACGGTGCGTGCCAGGAGCCTGCTGAGCGCTTCCTCCAGCACGGTCGCGGGGTCGTCCTCCAGAGCGTCCAGGGAGTGCGCACGCCAGCCCACGAAGCCGTCGGGGCGCACCAGCAGCGCTCCCGACGCGTCGATGCCCACGTCCTTGAACCAGGAGCCCTCGTGGAACCACGAGCCGTCACGGACGGTCGGCGAGCCGCCCTCCCCGATGAGGTGGGCGTCGACGGGTACGCCGAGCCCCCGCGCGGCGTGGCCGACCGCCCCCATCCACGCACCGCCCTGCGGGCCGGCCAGCAGGGCGAACCGGTAGTCGATCAGGTCCAGGGCCGAGATCCGCTCACCGTCCCGGTCGAGCCACTGGTGCGGCAGGCGGGAGCCGGGGGAGCCGTCGAGGTCCAGCGCGACGTCTTCCGGGGAGGGAAGGCGGGGGTCCGCGTCCAGTACAGCGGCGGAGTCGTAGCGGTAACCGAGGTGCACCACAGGTGCGTTGAGCGCGCCCGCTGCTGCTCTGATCCGCGCGCCCTCCGGCCCGGTGGCCCAGTGCAGGGACGGGTCGGCCAGCCGGAGCATCGATTGTTCCAGCGCGGTCCGGGCCACCGGCAGGCGCTCGGCCTCGTAGGTGTCGAGCAGCCCGTCGCCGGCGTGCCCGCGCAGGACGTGGGCCAGCTTCCACGCCAGATTGTGGGCGTCGGCGACGCCGGTGTTCATGCCGAAGGCTCCGACCGGCGGGATGACGTGCGCCGCGTCGCCCGCCAGGAAGACCCGGCCGGCCCGGAACCGGTCGGCCACCGCGCCGCGGACCTGCCAGGGCAGGATGCTCACCACCTCGACCGGCACCTCGCGGCGGCCGAGCGCCGCCCGGATCAGGGCGCGGCACCTGTCCGCGGTGAAGTCCCCGGCAACCTGGCCGGCGGCGGGGGAGTAGCGCGTGTGGTAGATCCACTCCCGCCTGCCGTCGACCGGCAGCAGCCCGCCCGGTGCCTGCGGCGTGGTGATGTCGCAGACCATGAACGGCCATCCGCCGGTGAGGTCGTCGAGGTCCGCGCGGAAGAGCACGCTGATCAGCGGATCGCCCAGGTCGCCCGGCCCGGAGGTGCCGATCCCCAGCGCCTGCCGCACGCCGCTGCGGGCGCCGTCGGCGGCCACCAGGTACCGGGAGCGGACCTCGAAGCGCCCCCCCGGACCGGCCAGCTGCGCGGTGACCCCCTCCTCGTCGTGTTCGAAGGAGAGGAGTTCGGTACCGAAGGCCGTCTCCGCGCCCGAGGCCGACGCCCGTGCGACGGCCACCTTGTCCAGGCGCCCCTGGGGACACGTGCCGCGCAGCGTCTGCGGGGTCAGGCGGCGGTACTCGTCGTCGCGCGCCGGCGCCCTTCGGGACAGCGCGGCCAGGTCGGCCTCCGCGAGGGTGGGGGTGCTGAACATCCGGAGGTTGCCACGGGACATGTCCATGCATACTGCGTCCACTTCGTCGGCCATGCCGGCGGCGCGCAGCAGCTCGACGGTGCGCGGTCCGACACCCATGGCCCGCGGATGCTCCGGCGGCGCCGGGTGCCGCTCGGCGACCAGGGTCGGCACCCCGGCGCGGGAGAGGAATACGGCGGTGAGGAGCCCGACAGTGCTGCCCCCCACGACCAGGACCTCAGGGTTCCTGTCCGGCATGTCGTTCCTTTCGTCGTCGCGGTTCCCGGGGCCGGGATTCTTAATCCGGTGGCGAGGGAATTGATCTTCCCTTTCCTCTGCTTTTTCTGTACGAGCTTTCCCGGGATCCGTGCAGATCATTCGAAGAAGTTTCCGGTTCAAGAATTACCAAAGAAAAGGTAAAGTGATGTCGGGTTGTGGCATGCTGGGGAAAGGTTACGCCGGTAGCCCGCCGGGCGTGGGGCTCTGCTCCCCGGAAACGCGCCCCGGCCGGTCTCGCTGGAGGCATGGGGAAAGCCGTTGATGACCACGGGACGCGATATCGCGGACGACTCCAGGGAGGGATCATGACAGGCGGCGCGCCGCGCACCGCTCTGGTCACCGGTGCTGGCAGGGGCATCGGACGGGCGATCGCCGAACATCTGGGGCGTGCCGGCACGGTGGTCGCCGTGCACTACGGCCGCGACGACGCCTCGGCCGCGCAGACCGTGAAGAACGTGCGCGCCGCCGGCGGCGAGGCGTTCCCGGTCCGCGCCGAACTGACCGCGCCGGGCGCGGTCGACTTGCTGGCGGCCGGCGTGGAGGACGGTCTGCGCGAGCGCACCGGCTCCACCGGGCTCGACATCCTGGTGAACAACGCGGGCATCGGATGCCGCGCCGACATCACCACCATCACCCGGGAGGACCTCGACCGGGTCTTCGAGATCAACGTGAAGGCTCCGGTCTTCGTCGTCCAGCGGCTGCTGCCTCTGATGCGGGACGGCGGGCGGATCGTCAACGTCTCCTCTGTTGCCAACCGGATCGCCCACCCGCATGTGCTCGGCTATGCCATGAGCAAGGGCGCTCTGGAGGCGTTCAGCCGTTCACTGGCGGCGCAGCTCGGGTCGCGCGGTATCACGGTCAACACGGTCGCCCCTGGACTGATCGAGACAGACCTGCACCGCGAACGGATGCGTGCGTACCCCGAGGATGCCGCGCAGGCCGCCGCGATGACCGTCTTCGGCCGACTCGGCCAGGCCGACGACGTCGCCGGTGTGGTGGCCTTCCTCGCCTCCGAGGAGGCGCGCTGGATGACCGGGGAACGGGTGGAGACCACAGGAGGGGCCTACCTGTGAACGCCGGGCCGGGCCCTGTCGGCGCGGCCGTGCCCGGGGCAGTGAGTTGTTGTCAGTCCTGACCGCAGGGTTCCCGTCGCGACCGACCTCGCCTGGGGCGTCGCCGAAGGAAGGCCGGACATGCTCTTGAACGACATCTACCTCGAATCGCTCGGCGTACGGCTCGGCCGGCGGGTCGATCTGAACGACGCCGTCGCCGACGGGCGCTACCCCTCCGCCGAGTACGTCGCCAACGCGCTGCTCGGGGTGACCGTGTCGGACGACGAGTTCGCCCCCGACCTCGCGGTCGCGGCGGTGCGGCAGGCCGTCGAACGCGGCGCGGTCGACCCGGACCGCATCCAGCTGCTCCTGCACGCCAGCACCTACTTCCAGGGCCAGGACATGTGGACGCCCGCCTCGTACATTCAGCACAGCACCATCGGGGGCGGCGCCCCGGCCGTCGAGGTGGACCAGAAGTCGAACGGGGGACTGGCGGCGCTGTCGCTCGCGGCCGGCTTCCTCGCCGGCTGCGACGACGATGAGCTTGTCATGATTACGACCGGCGAGCGGTTCTGTCTCCCCGGCTTCGACCGCTTCCGCACCGAGAGCGGCACGGTGATGGCGGACGGCGGGACCGCTCTGGTGCTCGGTCGGCGGCCCGGGTTCGCCCGGGTCGTCTCCTGCACGCTGCTGTCCGACCCGTCGCTGGAGGGCCTGTACCGCGGCCGGCGCCTCAAGGACGCTCCGGCGTCCGGTGACAAGCCGCTCGACATGCGCGGGCGCAAGGCCGACTTCATGCGTCGGCACCTCAACGACCTGGAGGGGATCTCCCTGCGGATCGCCGGCGGTATCGGCGCGTGCATCCGGCAGGCCCTGGACGAGGCGAAGACCGACGTCGACGACGTCCGCCGCTTCGTCATGCCCAACAACGGTCAGACTGTGCGCTGGTGGAGCATGCTGGCCGAGATGGGCGTCGGACTGGACCGCACCACCTGGGAGTTCGGACGCGGCGTCAGCCACCTTGGCGCGGGCGACCAGGCGGCCGGGCTCGACCACCTGCTGACCACTGGTCAGCTGTCGGCGGGTGACAGAGTCGTCGTGGCCGGCACGGGATACGGCTTCAACTGGGGCGCCGCAGTGCTGGAGATCCTGCGCGTCCCCGACTGGGCCACGGCAGCCGCGGCGGCGTAGGCGCACGGCACCCCCACACCGATCCGTCCCGGCCACGCCAAGAGGAGTACACCATGTCCTTTCCACCGCTCGTGAAACCGGTGACCGAACTGCCTGCCGGGGAAGTCCGACGCCAGGCACACCAGTTGATCCTGGCGGGCCACGGATCCGAGGGCCAGCGCAGGCTGGCCGCCGGACGGGTCTTGGTCGTCGGCGCCGACGAGATCGGCGCGCCGCTCATCGGCCACCTCGCCGATTCGGGCGTCGGCACGATCGCCGTCGCCGACGGATCGCCGCTGAACGAGTGGGACCGCTACCTGGGCATCCCGGACGAGGCGTCGAGCCGCGCCCACGCGTGGGCGCGAGCCCTGCGCCGCAGCCACCCGGAACTGCGGATCGTGCCCATCGAGGCCCGGTTCGACGTGGACAGCGGGCCGGACATGGTCGCCGGGTACGACCTTGTGGTGTGCGCGAGCGAGGATCCGGCGCGGTGCCGGCTCGTCGACGACGTCTGCGCGCAGACCGGCATACCTTACGTGTGGGGCTGCATGGACGGCGTACGTGGCCGGGTCTCGGTCTTCTGGGAACCGCACGGCCCCGGATTCCGCGACCTTTACCCGGAGCCCCCGGCGCCCTACTTCCGGGGCATGGCGGGGACGCTTCGGCTGGTCGGGGCGTGGCTTGCGGTGGCGATGGCCACCGAGGTGGTCAAGCTGCTCACGGGCACCGGTACCCCCCTGGTCGGCCGGGTGATGAAGTACGACGCGATGACGGGCACCTGCGTCCTCGTACCGCTGAGCCGCGATCCCCGGACCGTACGGCCCGCCGCGCTCACCGCCGCGCAGCCCTTTTTCGGACTGCTGTCGCTGCAGGCGGCCGAGGCGGCGCGTGAGTCCACCATTTCGGTGGAGGAGCTGAAGCACCTGCTGGACAGCAAGGTCCCGATCACCCTCGTCGACGTCCGGGAGCCCGACGAGTACGCCTTCGCCCACCTGCCCGGCTCCCTGCTCATCCCTAAGAGCGAGTTCCTCGACGGCGACGCCGCCGAGCGGCTGCCGCGGGACCGCAGGGCCGTCCTGCTGTGCCGCATGGGGATCCGGTCGGCCGAGGTGCTTGCCGTGGTCAAGAAGAGCGGCCACCCGGACGCGGTTCACCTCGGCGGCGGAATCATCAAGTGGGCCGAACGGATTGATCCGTCGATACCCACCTATTGATTTTTCCGCGTGCACGGACCGTCCCCCGGTCGGTTGACGGATTTTTTGGTGCCTCCGTAGGACGGCTCCCGGGAAATTTTCCATTCGATCGGGGGGCGACAAGAGAGCAGATTCTCCCAATCGAGTACCAGGCCGTTCGCGATGCTCCGCCCCCCATTATTCGCTCTCGCGCGCAATATTTGGGTAACCGTATCCACTTTCCCGTAATGCGAAATGTATGACTTGCGGCAGAAAGGCCGAGACAGCTGCCCTCACGCGGCTGTCTCGGCCTTTCCCGGTGTCCTTGTCCCAGCCGGCGACCGCGTCAACGGACGGGGACGCAGCGCCCCGCCTCGATGCGGTAGCGCCACTGCGCACCGTCCCGGGCCAGTTTCGCGACCGCCTCAACGAAACGGTCGACGTGCTCGACCGGTGTGCCCACCCCGAAGCTCATCCGCACGGCGTTGACGGGCCGCTCACCCGGTGCCAGGGGTTCCGGGGCCCCGCACTGGTCGGGCTGGTCGGGAGAGCTGCCGAGCAGCAGTCGGACCAGCGGATGGGCGCAGAACATGCCGTCGCGCACCCCTATCCCGTGTTCGGCGGACAGGGCGGCGGCTAGGTGGGAGCTGTTCCACCCGTCAAGGACGAAGCTCACGACCCCCACGCGCGGGCTGTCCTGCCCCAGCAGGGACAGGACGCTGACCTGCGGCACCTCGGCCAGCCCCCGCAGTGTCCGACGCAGCAGTGCCTCCTCACGGGCCACCAAGGCGTCCGGCCCCGCCTCGCTCAGCGCCTGGCAGGCGGATGCCATGGCGTAAGCGCCGATGACGTTGGGCGAACCGGCCTCGTGCCGGGTGCTGTCCTCGTGCCACTCGACCGCCACGCCCGCCGGGGTGCGCGTGACCCGCCTGGTGGCCCCGCCCCCGGCCAGGTACGGTTCCGCGTCCCGTAGCCAGTCCGGACGCCCAGCCAGTACACCGGCCCCGAACGGGGCGTACAGCTTGTGCCCCGAGAAGGCGATGTAGTCGATGTCCAGCGCACGCACATCGACAGGCCGGTGCGGCACCAGTTGGGCGGCGTCCAGCAGCACGCGCGCCCCGGCGGCATGGGCGACCTGCACGATCTCCGCCACCGGCCACAGCTCTCCCGTGACGTTCGAGGCCCCGGTGACGCACACCAGCCCGGGGTGCCCCGGGTCGCGGCCCGTCAGCGACTCGGCCAGGGTCTCCACCGCCTCGTACGGCGAACGGGGCGCCGGCAGGACAGTGACCTCGGCACCCCGCCACGGCAGCAGCGTGGCGTGGTGCTCGGTCTCGAAGACGTGGACCTGGGTTCCGACCGGGACCGTGGCCGCCATAAGGTTCATGGAATCCGTGGTCGACCGGGTGAAGACGACGTGGTCGTCCGGGCGGCAGCCGACGAAGTCCCGTAAGGTGAGCCGGCTCTGCTCGAACAGGTCGGTGGACAGCTGCGAGAGGTAACCAGCCCCGCGGTGGACGCTGCCGTAGTACGGCAGATAGGCGGACACGTCATCCCAGACGCGCTGCAGCGCCGGGGTACTGGCTGCGTGGTCGAGGGCCGCGTAGGGCACCTTGCCGCCCGTGACGAGCGGCACCATGACATCGGTCCCCAGTACTGGGAGAGGAGCCGCGAGCGCCGCGTCGGCGGCTGGCGGGGTAGGGCGAACAGGCATGGCAGACTCCGGTTCGGAGGAGGAAGAGGAGCGTTCCGCAGGTCCTGCGCGCGGGAGCGGCGGGCCGGGAGGCCGCCCGGGGCGGAGGAAGCTTCCGGAGGCCGGCCGTGTCGGTATGCCATGGGCCGCTGGTCCGCGGGAGGGCGGACACCGCCCGATTCTGGCAGAACGGGAACCCGGCCGGACAGGCCGGAATTGGCCCAGGTCGGCCGTGGCCGGGAAGAGCCACCGGGCTAGGGCGGCGCGCCATGGGAGGCACGGGCGCCAGATCCCCGGGAATCCAGCAGCCGGTGGGCGCGGGCGGCCACCATGCCGGCCTCGAAACGGCTGTTCACGTCCAGCTGGCGCAGCAGCGCGGACACCATGCGGCGCAGCGTGCGCGGCGAGACCTGGAGTTCGCGGGCGATGGCGGCGTCCTGCCGGCCCTTGGCCCACAGCCGCAGGATCACCAGCTGCTGCTCGCTCAAGGCGAGGTCCGGCAGCCCGCCGCCGGCCGCGCCGACCGGCCCGTGCGGCCGCTCGGCGGACAGCGCGGTCTGCAGGTCGCACGCGTCGTCCCAGCAGAACTCGAACATGCGGCACAGCAGCCCGAGCAGTGCTGGCTGGCGTATCAGCAGCATCGTGTCCGGCGGGCAGACCAGTCCGAACGTCTCGTCCACCACGATGAGCCGGAACGGCAGCAGGGGCGCGACCCGGACCTGGACTCGGTGCCGGGTGAGCGACTCCAGGTACGACACGGCCCGCGCGCTCTGCAGCAGGGAGCTCTGGTGGATCGTGCGGATCCTGACCCCCTCGTCACGGCAGTGATGCTCGTCGCTCAGCCAGTCGGTGATCAGGTGGCGGGCGACGAACGATGGCTGGATGACCCGGATCTGCTGCCTGACCATGGCGGCCACGGAGCTCAGCAGGTCGCGGCCCCGGTTGGGATCGGTGATCTCCTCGACGTCCGGCACTCCGCCCTCCGGGGCTGTGCTGCAGTGCGGGGCGAGGGCGGACAGTTGCGTCTGCAGGCGGCGGGCGTGGTCCGTGGCCTCCACCAGAGCCTCTTGCTGCTTTCCCAGAAGTTCGGAGAGTTTTTCGAGAGTACTGCTCTCCGCATTTGAGCTCAGCCGCTGGAGCATCGCTGAAGTCCCTCCCCGTTTGTGTCCGACGACGGTAACGACCGCCATAGGCCACTAAATGGTCTACACGTACGAGAAGCGTTCTGGGAAGATCTGTTCGAGCCACCGTCCGGAAGGCGTGTGCTCAATTCGAGGTAGCACGTTCCGTGACTCCCACGGGTTTTCCGTCCAATACCCGGGTGATGGCCCACCGTCGGGATCGAGTCACCTCCGGTGAAAGGAGAAAGGATACCGGTGCAGAAACACGCTTCTGCTGTGTACGACCGGTCTGTCACCCGTCTCGCGGCCAGGGCGGCGGACACCGCCACCGGACCGGAGCCCCCTGCCGCCCCCGTCTCCGAGGCGGAGCGCGACGCTCTGCGCCTATGGCGCCGGATGGCGCTCGAAGCCACCACCGACGGGGCCCAGCAGCCGCAGCGCATCTCCGTCCCCGTCGAATTGCGCGCGGCGCTCCGGCTGTTCGAGGCCGCCACCAAAGGGCCCGTCAAGGGCAGTCCCTCCGCGCCGTCGGCAGGCGCCCTCTACCCGTACGAGCACTTCGTGGTGACCGGCGACCCCCAGGGACCGGCCGTCTTCGCCGTGGATGTCGCGCGGCGCTCCTGTCGGCTGCTGCACCGTGGTGAGCAGGTGGCCCAGGTGCTGGAGCACAGCGGATTCGCTTCCACGCACTCTGACCCCACGGCCCTCGACGCCTTCCTGGTGCTGACCGTCGTGCGCCCCTGGCTGTCAATGCGCAAGTACGGCGACCGCGGCTACCTGTACGCGCAGATGGACGCCGCACACCTCGGAGTGCACCTACTGTGCCTCGGATCCCGCAGCCACCGCCGCGCCCAATGGCTGACCCAGGCGGCCACCGGACCGCTGACCGCGCTGCTCGGCCTCAGCGACAACTGCCGCTTCCTGCACAGCGTGCTGCTGCTCGACGACCCCGTCCACGGCTGTACCCGCACCCCGCCGCAGGGGACCTGGTCCTGTACCGACGCACGCGGCGGAGCACCACAACCCTTGCCCACCGATCTCCCCGAGGCGCAGTACTGGCGCAGACTGGCCGCTTACCGCCCGGACCCCCCCGAGCACTCCGCCGCTCCCAGACGCGGCCCCCTGCTGACCGGCGCTCCGGCCACCGGACAAGGCGGCTCTGCCGCGGCGGGCACCGATCTAGCCGGCCTCACGGCCCGGCGGCGTTCCGCCAAGGATTTCGCTGCCGAAGTCCTCCCGGCCGACGCCGTACGGGACGCGCTCGCCGCGATGGTCACCCCGCTTACGACTGACCTGTCCGTCGGCGACGGGTTCGGCGCCACGCTGGTCGTCCGCCGCGTGGCCGGGCTTGCCCCCGGCGCCTACCGCGTGCGTGCCGGCGGCATCGCGCCGGAGCCGTCCGGGACCACCGTTGCTGCCGACGACGAGATCGTCCGCATCTGTATGGGGCAGGAACACCTGCGGCACACCGCGGCCGCCGTTGTCTTCCACGCCCGGCGCCAGGAGATCTTCCCGCTCGGTATGACGGGGATCGACCAGGCACTGGCCCGGGCCGCCGCCCTGGCTCACCTGCTCTGTCTCGGCGCCACCGGCGCCGGAGCCGCCGTCACCACCATCGGCGGATTCGACACCGTGCGCTGGCATGCCCTGGCCGCAGTCCCCGAGGAGGAAGAGGTCCTCTATGTGGCGATGCTCGGGACCGCCGGCACCTCGGCGGTCAAGCTCGACCGTCTCCAGCGCGCCTACGCCCACGACGAGAGGTGACACCGTGCTCGTCGACGTCATGACCGGGGCTCTGCGGGAACACGGCGACAGCCTCGCAGTGGCGGACCGCCACACACGCCTCACCTACCGGGAACTGGACCAGGCGAGCGCCGACCAGTCCGAGGCCCTGCGCGCCGTGCTGCCTGGCAGCGACCGGCACAGGGTCGGGATCCAGGCCGGCAACTCGGTCGCCTACGTAGTGGCGTACCTGGCCGTCCTCAAGGCAGGTTCCGTGCCGTTCCTGGTCGACCGGCTCAGCGGGCCCCGGGAAACGGCCGTCATCCAGCAGGACTGCGGGTTCGACCTGCTGGTGCACGAAGAGAACACCCCGGTGCCGGAGTACGCCGCGAGGTGCGGCACGCTGGGACCGCTTCACCTGTCCCGGTTCGCTGCCGGGGACCGCCCGGACCTCCATGACGCGACCGAGGTGTGCCGTTTCACCTCTGGGTCGACAGGCCGTCCCAGCTGCATCGAGTTCAGCGGCCGCGCGGTGGAGCGAGCAGCAGTGAATTGGGCGGAAGGCAGCGGCCTGTCCGGCGACGACACGATCATGTGCTTTGCCGCCCTGTCCAACGGACTGGCCTTCAACACCTCCCTGCTGTCCGCCTTCGCCGTCGGGGCCCGGCTGCACCTGGCCGGCGGCCTGCCCACCGCGGGAGCGGTGACCCGGCTGCTCGCCATGAGCGGGGCGACCCGCCTGGTCGGCTTCCCGGCGCTCTACGAATCGCTGGTTCGGCGGCCCGTGGACCCGGCGCCGTTCAGGCACCTGCGGACCGCGATCTCCTCCGCCGCGCCGCTGCGTCCGCAGACCAAGCAGGAGTTCACCGACCGCACTGGGGTGGCACTCCAGAACTACTTCGGCGTGGCCGAGGCCGGACCACTCACCTTCGCCACCGACCCGCTGACGGACCCCGGTCTCGGTAAGCCGCTGCCGGGCGTCTTTCTGAGGGCCGGGACCGCAGGGGAACCTGGCCCCGTCGAGGTGCTCAGCGAGTCCATGGGCACCCGCTATCTCAACGCACCGGGACTGCTGGAGAGCCGTACGGGGAAGGATGGCTACTACCGCACCGGCGACCTCGGCCACCTGGTAGACGGCAGCCTCGTGCTGACCGGCCGCGCCAGCCAGGTGATCAACATCGGCGGGCGCAAAGTGGACGCGATCGAGGTCGCCGAGGTCTTGCGCGGCGCCGACGGCGTCCTGGACGCCGTGGTGCTGGAGGTCACCGACCGGCACGGCGGTTCCGCGCTCGCCGCGGTCCTCGTCGCCGCCCCCGGACTCGACCTCGCCGGACCGCGCCGGCACCTGGCCGCGTCACTCGCCCCGTACAAGACCCCGAGCCTGATACGCGTCGTATCCGAGATCCCACGCGGCTCCGCCGGCAAGCCCGCCACGGCGGTACTGCGCAGCCTGTTCGAAGCCCCCGATGCCGCCGGGTGACTCCCCGCGTCGCCTGCCCGACAACCCCGAGTGACGGACCCCGAAGGAGAACGCCATGGTGAACCCCCCGAACGACATCCGCTCACGCATCGTCAGGATCGTGCTCGGCTCAGCCGAGGGAGACCTTACGGAGCAGGACCTCGCCGCCGCCAACTGGTCACTGGCTGGCGTGAGTTACTCATCGCTCGCGTATATCCGCATGATCGACACTGTGGAGAACGAACTCGGTGTGTACCTGGATCCCGAGGAGGAGAGCGAACGCTTCGAGACCCTCGACAGCATCGTCGACCTGGTCTGTCAGCACCTGCGGGAATCCGCCGATGCCTGAGCCCGTGATCGGCGTCGTCGGAGCGGGTCGGCTCGGCCGGGCCGTCCGGACTCTGGCTACCGCCGAAGCCCGCGTCGTACGGCTGTACGACCCGCGGGACACCGGTAGTTGGCACGCCGTGCCCGCCCCCGACGTCATTCTCGACTGCTCGGCCCCAGCGTTGACCGGACCGGTGGCCGACCTGTGCCGCGACCTGGCCTTGCCACTGGTGGAGTGCGTCTCCGGCCACTCCGGCGAGCAGTTGGAGCGGCTGTCTGCACTCGGCGGGAGGACGACCGTGGTCCTTGCGCACAACCTCTCGCTGGGTAACTACCTGCAGACCCGCGCCCTGCGCTGCGTCGCGGACGTGCTGGTGACCATGGAACGCGCCGGTCTCAAAGGTGTCGTGCCCGAAGCCGCTATCCTGGAACGGCACCCGGTCACCAAGGCGCACCGGCCCAGTGCCACTGCGCAGACCCTCGCACGGGAGTGGTCGCAGTACACCGGCAGCCCGGCGGCCGATGTCGCCTCGCTGCGCTCGGGCCCAGCTGTCAGCGACCACGAGGTCCGGCTCGTGTGGGCCGGACAGGCCCTCACCGTGGCCCATGCTGTGCACTCCCTGGACGCGGCGGCGGCCGGAGCGATCGGCGTCGCGGACTGGGCGGCGGGCCGGTCCCACGGCACGTACACGGTCCACGAGGTCTTCGACCACATGATGGCCGCGATGGCTTCCCGGCCATCCGCAGGAGGGCACGCGGAAGAACACAAGGCAGCCCACACGGCGGCACAGGCAGAAGCACACGCAGCGGTCGGGGAGCGGCCATGACGACATCCACGGACCAACGGCAGCGCACCGCGCCGAAGATGCGCGCACGGCTCGCCGGACAGATCGCCATCGGCGCCCGCATGCTGTCGCTGGATGGTCACGACGACTTTAACCAGGGCCAGATCTCGGCGCGGATGCCCGGCTCCTCCACCTTCTTCATCAAGAACGCCCTATGCGGCTTCGACGAGGCAACCCCGGACCAGGTGGTAGCGGCGTCGCTCGACCCGGATGCGCCGGTCGATCCGCTCGCGCCCCCCGAACTCCCGCTGCACCAGGCGATCTACCGGGCCCGGCCGGACGTGAACGGCATCGTGCACAGTCACGCTCCGCACACCCTGGTCTTCGGTGCGACAGACCTCGCCATCCGGCCGGTGTCGCACGACGGCGCCCACTTCGCCGGGCGGCTCGGACTGTTCACCCTGACCAGCAACACGGTCCTCGACCAGGAGACCGGCGATGCCATCGCCGAGGCGCTCGGCACCGGCGAGGGCGTGCTGCTCCGTAACCACGGCGGTGTCGTCGTAGGCAAGAGCGTTCGCCACGCGGCCGTCTTCGCCCAGGTCCTGGAACGGGCCTGCCAGCTGCAACTGCTGGCCGAGCAGAGCGGCGTCCCCTACATCTGGGCCACCGAGGAGGACATCGCGCTCAAGCGGGACTTCATCTACGCGGACCTGTCGGTGCGTTCCTACTGGGACTACGCCGTACGCCGCGTGGGCCGGGTCTGGCCAGAGACCGCGCCATGGTGAGGTTCTATGGCCCTCGCAGCGGCGACCACGACGGCGGCTACGACGTCCTCGTGGCCTGCGCACCGTTTGCGGCGGCATCGCGACGCGAACTGCTCAGCGGGAAGGAGGCGGTCCGGGCCGCCTCCTTCCCGCCGGTCAGAGCGCGGGAGTTCGCCGCCGGCCGGGCTCTGCTGCGGTGGGCGCTCGGCTACCTCTTCGGCAGCGGGGCGCGCGCTTGCCGCATCGGCGTGACGGGGAAGGGCAGGCCGATGGTGGAGGACCTTCCGTCAACCGGCGTGAGCATCTCCCACAGCGGCGGCATGGTCGCCGTCGCCGTGAGCACGGACCGGGCCGTGGGAGTCGACATCCAGGCACCCGTGCCGCCGACACCAGGACTGCTGCGCCGCTGCTGTTCGCCCGAGCAGCAGCGGGAGCTGTTCGCGCTGCCGGCCGCGCAGCAGGCGTCGGCGCTGGCCCGGCGGTGGACGATCCACGAGGCATGCGTGAAGGCGACCGGTGAGGGGCTGTCCCGGCGCGGCGAGATCTGCCCCGGACCACTGTTTGCGAGCGTGGGCCGGTGTCGGGCCTTTGGGTGGCGGGTCCTGCCGTCCTACGGCGTGTGCGCGGTCGCCGTCGCGTTCAGCGGTCCCGCCGAAGGAGCCGTGGTGCGTCGGCTCCTCGTGAACGACCTGGACCACGAACCGTAAACAGCGAACGGCAGACCGCGAGCCGTGGACAACGAGCCGGGGCATGCCACACGCACGCAACGACAGCGGACGCACGCCCCGGCCGGCGGTGCCATGGCGGCCAGGCACGCCAGGCACAGCGACCGTCACCGGCGGGCCAGGAAAAGCCGGTTGACCTCGCCATGACCGGTTCAGCCAACAGACGAAGGCAGAACGAGATGACCGACCGTGATTCCATCCTGCTCGGCACCACAGCATCCCAGCGGCCCGACGAGGTCCGTGACCTGCTGACGCTGACCCAGGAGCTGGCGAACAAGGAACTCGCCCCCCACGCCGACGACTTCGAGGACCGCGCAGAGTTCCCCCGGGAGATCCTGCGGACCCTGGGCCGGGCCGGACTCCTTGGCCTGCCCTACCCCACCCGCTATGGCGGGGGCGGTCTTGGCTACGAGGCCTACCTCACCGTGCTGGAGATCCTGGCCAAGCGGTGGCTGGTGGTTGCCCAATCCGTCAACATCCATGTGCTGTCGTGCTACCCGCTGGCGGCCCACGGTACCGACGAGCAGCGTGAGCGGTGGCTGCATGGCATGCTCGGCGGAGAGCAGCTTGGCGCCAACTGCATTTCCGAGCCCGAGGCGGGCTCGGACATCTCCGCTATGAGCTGCGCGGCACGCGCGGACCCGGACGGCCGGTCCTACACGGTCAACGGCATCAAGGCATGGACCAGCCATGCCGGACAGGCCGACTACTACAACCTCTTCTGCCGCACCGGAGGGACCGGTGTCCGCGGACTGTCGGTGCTGCTCGCCCCCGACCAGACCCCCGGGCTGCACGTACAGCGCCCGGAGAAGAAGATGGGCGCGCGGTCCTCGCCCACGGCGGCGGTCGTCCTGGACGATGCCCGTGTACAGGCTGACCACTTGATCGGCCGCAGAGGCAAGGGCTTCCTGATCGCGACGGGCCTGTTCGACCGGGGCCGCCTGGGCATAGCCGCCTGTGCGGTGGGGCTGGCCTCCGCCGCCGTGGATTACGCGGTCGCCTACACCAAAACCAGGCGTCAGTTCGGTCGTCCGGTCATCGACTTCCAGGGCGTCGGCTTCATGCTGGCGGACATGTCGACGCAAGTGGCCGCCGCCCGGGCACTGGTCCGGGAGGCCGCCCGGACTCTGGACAGCGGCGCCCGTGACTCCGCCGTCACGGTCGCGGCGGCGCGTGCCAAGCTCTTCGCCACCGACACGGCCATGCGCGTGACCACCGACGCCGTGCAGGCACTGGGAGCCTATGGACTGGTCCAGGACCACCCCGTCGAGCGTTGGATGCGCGAGGCGAAGCTCCTGCAGATCATCGAGGGCACCAACCAGATTCAGCGCGTCGTCCTCGCCCGGTCGCTGTGAACGCGCATCGGTGCGGACAGGAAACGGCTGCGGACACCGCCGCCGACCCGGGCGACCGCACCGGGCCGCCGCCCGGCCCCTCCGGACTCGTCTTCGTGGCGGTCCGGCGGTTCTCGCCGCACGGATACAGCATCCGGCTGTTCCGGGCCCCCGACGGGGCACGGATCGCGGTCGCCTTCACCACCCCCACCGCCCTCGACGCGGAATTGGGGCCGGACCACGCCATGGTCAGGATCGCCCTCCCGGCACTGCGGATCCTCCTGGAGCCGCTGGGCATCAGCTCGCTGGCCATCGACCCGGTGCTGGCCTCGGCTGGCCCCGTTGCCGTTCCTCCCCTCGACGCCAGCCATGCCGCGTGACCGGACCGGGCCCGCGACCCCACCGCCGTACGGACAGGACCGACCCGGGTCTGCCCGCACGTGCGGGCAGACCGACCGCACCTACCGCCTCACCGAGGAGAAGCTGTGCCCGCACCGGAGTTCACCGAGGAATTCGATGTCGTCATCGTCGGCAGTGGTCCGACGGGCGCGGCGTACGCCCGCCTGATCACCGATGCAAGACCATCGGCCACGGTGCTGGTGGTCGAGGCGGGGCCCATCCTGGCGGACCAGCCCAGTGTGCACATGAGCTGTATCACCGACCCGGAGGAGCGCGCGCGCGCCCGAGTCGCGTCGCAGGGGCCGAACCAGTACCCGTACGAGCTCTCGGCGGCATCGGGCACGGCCCACAACGCCACCAGGGAGGAGAGACGCCGGGCGCTCGGCACCCGGGCCGGCCTCTACCCGGTGGGCCGGCCGGACGGCGGCCTGCCCACCGCCCAGGAGTCCTGCAACGCGGGCGGTATGGGCGCCCACTGGTTCGGGGCCTGTCCCCGTCCTGGTGGGGAAGAGCGCATCGACGCCATCGCTCCGGACATCCTCGACGAAGCCCTCACCGTTGCCGAGGGCCTCCTCCAGGTCTCCTCCACGCAGTTCGCCGACTCGACCTTCGCTGCCCACGTCGAGCGAGTGCTCGGCGACGCGCTCGACGACGGCCGCGCGCCGGACCGCCGTGTCCAGGCCATGCCCATGGCTGTCACCCGCACGCCTGATGGAGTCCGGCGGCACGGCCCGGACGTCGTCCTCGGGGATCTCCTGACCGGCCGGAACAGCGGTTTCGAACTGCGGACGGGGACGCTCTGCGAGAAGGTCGTCGTCAGGAACGGCCACGCGGCTGGCGTGCGGCTGCGGGACCGCCCCACGGGCACCGTGACCGCTGTACGGGCTGGCCACGTCGTGGTCGCGGGCGACCCGCTGCGCACCCCGCAGCTCCTCTTCGCCTCGGGCGTCCGCCCGGCCGCACTGGGCCGCTACCTCAACGAACACTCCCAGGTGTCGCTCCTGGCCGTGGTCGACGGACTCGGCGACGAGAACGACCGTTCCGGTGGGGAAGAGCACGGTAAGGGTGACCACGCCACGGCCGCGATGTCCGGCGCGACGGCGAGCATCGTGGCGGCCAGCGGCGTCACCTGGCTTCCCTACCAGGGGGAGGAGTACCCGTTCCACGGAATGCTGGTCCGGATCGACCCGGCCACCCTCCCGCCTGCCACGCAGGACCGTCCCCGCACGAAGCCCCTGATCTCGGTCCACCTCTTCACCGCGCAGGACACCCGGCCCGACAACCGCCTGGAGTTCAGCGACACCGAGACGGACTGGATTGGGATGCCTGCGATGACGATCCATCACACGCTGAGCGAGCGGGACCGCGAGACCCTTGCCTACGCCGAGATCGAGGCGCTTCGGCTCGGCAAGATCCTCGGTGGCCCGGCCGACGGCGAGACATCCTGGATCCTCCCCTCGGGCAGCTCCCTGCACTACCAGGGCACCGTACGGATGGGAGCCGTTGACGACGGCACCAGCGTCTGCGACCCGACGAGCCGGGTGTGGGGCCTCGACAACCTTTACGTGGCCGGCAACGGCGTCATCCCGACTCGGACGGCCTGCAACCCCACTCTCACCAGCGTCGCGCTGGCGGTCATCGGCGCACGCGAGATCGTACAGCGGCTCGGTTCCGGTACGTGAGGGGACGATCGGCCTGAGTCACCGCCCACCCCGGGGATGCCGGGCAGCGGTGTTGGCCCTGCCCGGTTCCGGACCAGCGCGACTTCATTTGGGCACCACCTTCGCTCCAGAGACCTTCTCCATGCTGGAGCGGCACGGAAGGCAGCGACGAGAAAGGAAGTGCCGCCTTGATGCAGCTGCCTGCTGTCGGAACCGCCTACGCGCCGGACACCGGCGGCGACACACTCCACACCCAGCTGGGCCGGACCGGTCTGCGCGTCAGCAGGCTGGCCCTGGGCACGGTGAACTTCGGCGGCCGGGTGGAGGAGGACGAGGCCCACCGGCTCATGGACCACGCCCTCGCGCAGGGAATCAACCTGTTCGACACGGCCAACACCTATGGCTGGCGGGTTCACAAGGGACACACCGAGGAATCCATCGGCCGCTGGCTGGCCGGCCGTCCCGAACGGCGCGACCGGGTGGTCTTGGCGACCAAGGTCGGCGACCCGATGGGCGACGATCCCAACGCCGAGGGCCTGTCCGCCCGCAACATCATCGCCGCGTGCGAGGCGTCCCTGCGGCGGCTGAGGACGGACTGGATCGACCTGTACCAGTTCCACCATCTCGACCGCCGCGTCGGCTGGGACGAGGTCTGGCAGGCCCTGGACGTGCTCATCACCCAGGGCAAGGTTCGCTACGCCGGCTCCTCCAACTTCGCGGGCTGGAACATCGCGTCCGCCCAGGAGGCCGCCGAGCGGCGCAACCTGCTCGGCCTCGTTTCCGAGCAGTGCGTCTACAACCTCGTATCCAGGCACGCGGAGCTGGAGGTGATTCCCGCAGCACGCGCGTACGGCCTCGGAGTGCTCGTCTGGTCCCCGCTGCACGGGGGCCTGCTCAGCGGCGTCCTGCGCAAGACCCGGGAGAACCGCGCCGTGAAGTCCGCACAGGGCCGTGCGGCGGAAGGCCTCAAGAAGCACCACCACAGCATCGCGGCCTACGAGGAACTCTGTGCCGACCACGGGCTGGACCCCGCCCAGGTGGGCATGGCCTGGACACTGTCCCGGCCCGGCGTGACGGGCGTGGTGATCGGGCCCCGTACCGAGACACACGTCGACGGCGCGCTCTCGGCGCTGCGGTCGCCGCTGCCCGGAACGCTCCTCGCGAGCCTCGATGAACTCTTCCCACCGATTGGACGAGGAGGTCCCGCCCCCGACGCCTGGTTGTCGTGAACCCCGCTGACATGCGCCGTTCCTCCGGCGCACGGATGGCTACCGATTGGAGCCGGCTCTATGGCCAAAGACGGATTCACCAATCCCCTGATCGTTCCGCATGAGTCAGCCCAGGAGCGCGACGCGCGCGAGCGGCTGACGAAGCTGCTCGTTGAGACTCCCATCCCGCCCGAGTACCTGATCGACAACCTACCCGTGTACCTGCGCCGGTTCCAGCTCGCGGACCTGCTGTCGATGGACGCGCTGTACCGCATGCTGCCGGAAGTGCCGGGCGTCATCATGGAGTTCGGCGTCCTGCACGGACGGCATCTGGCGACGCTGACGGCGCTGCGCAGCATCTACGAACCGTACAACTCGCTGCGGCGCATCATCGGCTTCGACACCTTCAGCGGCTTCCCGGACGTCGCGACGGTGGACAAGGTGAGCACCAGTGCCGTCCCCGGCCGGTTCGCCGTGCCGGAGGGCGAGGTGGAGCACCTGCGGGAAGTCCTCGCGGCCCACGAGGTGAGCGAGCCGTTCGGCCACACCCAGCGCTCGTTCGTGGTGGAGGGCGACGTCCGCGAAACGGTGCCCCAGTACCTGGAAGAGAACCCCGAGACGATCATTGCTCTCGCGTACTTCGACCTGGACCTCTACCAGCCCACCAAGGAACTGCTGGAGGCGATCCGGCCGCACCTGACCAAGGGCAGCATCCTCGCCTTCGACGAGCTGGCGCACCCGAAGTGGCCGGGGGAGACCACGGCCCTGCGCGAGGTACTCGGCCTCGACCACGCCACACTGCGCCAGATCCCCGGCCGCGAGCCGCCGGTGATCTACATGAAATGGGGGGAGTGAGCGGAGGGGACGCAACAGGCCCCCGGAGCGCGGCGCCACCCGCCGGGGGAGCGCGGGACCGGGACCGGTCCCGCCCCGCGACCCGTGGTGCCCGGCGGCCGTGCCGCCGGGCAGTGCCAGCGGGATACACCGACTTGGAAGCGTGGAGTATGACAGGACTGCAGGCAGAGAAGGCCGGGGACACCCCGGCGCACGCGGCGGCATTTTCGACCGCCGCGACCGTCCGCGAGCTGAGGATCAGGGGCGCCTTCGAGTTCACGCCCACGGTGTTCCCCGACAACCGTGGGATGTTCGCCGACTTCTTCCAGCTACCGGCCTTCGCCGGGGCGGTCGGGCATCCGTTCCCCCTTGTCCAGGCCAGTCACAGCGTCTCGCGCCGGGGTGTGGTGCGGGGTGTGCACTTCACCGTGGCGCCTCCCGGCATGGCCAAGTACGTGCACTGCACGAGCGGGCGGGCGCTGGACTTCGCGGTGGATCTGCGCGTGGGCTCGCCGACTTTCGGTCAGTGGGACTCGGTCGTGCTCGACCAGGAGCATCTGCGCTCGACGTATCTGCCGGTCGGTGTCGGGCATGCGTTCGTCGCGCTGGAGGATGACACCACGATGGTGTACCTGATGTCCGGCGGCTACGTCCCGGGCAACGAGCACGCGGTGTCCGCCCTGGACCCGGAGATCGCGCTGCCGTTCGATCTCGACGGCGAGCCGGTGATGTCGCCGCGTGACCGCGACGCTCCGACGCTGGCGGAAGCTGCTCGGCTGGGCATTCTGCCGGACTACGAGACGAGCCTGGCGCTCGATATGGCGCTGTGAGGCGCGGTGCTGTCCAGGCTGTGGGGTGTCCTGGGCGCGGGTGGTCCTGAGGCCCGGTCCTCAGGATCGCGGGTCGTGAGGTGTTGCGGTGTCGGGGAGAGGAGGGGCCGTGCGGCGGTTCGGCATCGGCGAGACGGTGGTGCGGCGTGACGTGTACCGGGGCCGGGTGTGGAGTGAGCAGGCGATGAGGGTCGTCGCCGATACGGACGAGGCTCTGGTGACTGCCTGTTGCCCGGGAGCGGGCCGGCGCTGGCCGTCGCTTTACGCCAGGGCCAGCATCGACGGAGACCGCTCCCTGCGCACCGAGGCGTTCGATGCGATGGTGACCGGCAACTGGGACCTCACGTCGGGTGTGTGGCAGGAGACCGTGATGCTGGTCTGGAAGCCGCCGGTGGAGTGGTTCAGCGTTAACGCCTTCTACGACGCTGCAGGCCACCGGTTGCGGAACTGGTACGTGAACTTTGAGCACCCGATCCGCCGCACCGGGAACGGCTTCGACAGCCTCGACCTCGTCCTCGACCTGGTCATCGCCCCCGACTTGGCCGACTGGACCTGGAAGGACGAGGACGAGTACGCCCACGTGCGGCGTCTGGGTATCGTGTCCGACGGCGAACACCGGGCCCTGGAACACGCCCGTGCCCAGGTGCTCGCCATGCTCGACCACCGTACCGGGCCGTTCTCGGACACCGAGCCCTGGCCTGCCTGGCGCTGGGACGGGGCCTGGCGGGTGCCGGAACTGCCGGGCCGGCCGGAGCGCTGACTTGCGCTGCTGTGATCGGGATGGGGTTGCATTCCTTCCCCTAGTAGTACTTCGTTGGGTCTGAAGTGGTCCGGTGCGCCCTGGTTGGCGTGTGGTGGGTAACTCGCGGTGGCAGGTGGGGCATTCGCCGGTCCAGGCCCGTATCAGGTCCTGGATGGCGTCGAGGACTCGGTAGAAGGTCAGGTCGGCGTCTCGACTTTTGGGTCGAGGCGCCGGAGGGTGAGGAAGGCGTGGGCGGCGGTGACCAGGGTGACGTGGTGGTGCCAGCCTCGCCAGGTGCGGCCCTCGAAGTGGTCCAGGCCCAGGCCGTGCTTCATCCCGCGGTCCGCCTGAACCAATCAAGATCGGACTCCACAAATCTCAGGGCAGCTCATTTCGTTTTCATGCGGTAGAGCTGTCGGTTGAGCCATTGGCCGAGTGGGAAGCCGTCCTGGGTGGTGTCGCGGGGTACGGCGAGGTGGCCGTGGGTCTTGGCGAAGGTCCGGGCGTGTTCGACGGCGGTGCGCCAGGGGTGCGCGCGCCGGGTACGTGCGTGGGCGACCTCGGACGTAATTCCGATCAGCGTCAGGAGGTGTTGTTGTTCGGGATGGAGGCGGTGGTAATCCAGGCAAGTTCGGGTAATCCAGCTGCCGAGTGCGGTGCTGGGGGAGGGGATCAGTGCGGCAGGATCGAAGGGATGGCCCGCTTCGACGTGACCGCGGGCGTGGTGGTAGTTGCGGTGCCATTCAGCGTTCCAGGGCGGGTTCCACCAGGGGTCGATCGCGGCGAGCTCGGCCAGGTGGGGTGAGGGCGGCAAACCGCGGCGTGCTCGGTCCTTGGCTCGGTTGCGCTGGCTGAACAGCCACCATCCCAGCGGATACCCGTCGTGCCGGATGTCCCGGGGAGCTGCGAGGTGGCCGTGTTCAGCGTGCCAGGCCCGGGCGTGTGCCAGGGCCATCTCGAAACCCGGCCTCAGATCGGGGCGGTGCCCAAGGCGGCTGCGGGGCTGGCGGGGACGCTTCGGCTCGGCGGCACGCCGTGTGCGCCGCTGACCGGGAAGAGCCGCAGGATCCGCAGCCCTTATGGTTTGGCTGGTCTTGCCTTTCGCCTCCGGCACGGGGGTTGCAACTGGTGTTTTCAGGGCCGTACGTGCGCGCTACCTCGGTGGTGATGCCTATGTCGGTGAGGAGTTGCCGCTGCTCGGGGTGGAGCTCGTCGTACATGACGCACTGGCGCCACAGCCAGTCGGCGGCACCGGAGCCGTCGAGGTCATCAAAGCCGTTCTCGGCCTGGAGGAGGCGGCTGTCTGCGGCGTCGCGGGCGCGGTAGTAGTTGCGTTGCCAGCGCAGGTTCCAGGGCGGGCACCACCAGGGGGCGATGGCGTTGAGGGCCTGTTGCCGTTCGGGGGAAAGGACTTTGCGTTGTTGCTGGCTTCGCTGGCCGGCGAGCCATCGGCCCAGCGGGTATCCGTGATGCACGGTGGTCACGCTGACCTGGGCGAGGTGTCCGTGTTCGGCGGTGTAGGTGCGGGCGTGGGCGAGGGCTTCTTCGGCGCCGGCCCTCATGTTGCGTCGTCTGGGTCGGGCGGCCGCCGCCGCGGTTGTGTCGATGCCGATCTCGGTGAGGAGGTGCTGTTGTTCGGGGTGGAGGGCGGGGTAGCGGGTGCACTGCAGGTACAGCCATTCGCCCAGGCTGTAGCTGGTGGTGGGAAAGCCGCTGACGGGCTCGAGCGGGCCGTGGGCTTCGGAGTGATCGCGGGCCTGGTGCCAGGTGCGCTGCCACAAGGTGCTCCACGGTGCGTTCCACCAGGGGTAGATGCTCTTCAGGGCAGCGGCTTGGTGGGCTGGCATTCGGGTGTGGCTCGTACGCAGGTTGGCGACCCACTGACCCAGTGGATAGCCGGCGAAGGTGTCTTCCTTGGGCACGGCGAGATGCCCGTGCTGCTTGTGGTAGGAGCGGGCGTGGACGAGTCCTTGAGTGAAGGCGCGCTCGGCCTGCAGGCTGTGGCCGCGAAGCCGTTTGGTCGGTACCCGCGCAGGCTGGATAGCGCCGGCGGACTGCGGATGGGGGAGAAGGTCGCTGAGGGGGCGCGGCCGGTGAGACGAGTGCACCCTCCACAGCGCCTTCTGCACGGCGGTCCCCGACGCGGCACGGGTTTTCACGCAGGAATGGGCCCAGGTGAACAGCGGCCCGTGGGTGACGGTGGCGAGGTGGTGGGCGAGCCACGGCCGCCTGAGCTGGCTAGCGAGTTCGGCCAGTAGTTGGGGCAACTCGCCCAGCCGGTAGGGAAGATGGCCGCGCGCTTGGGCGACGGTCTGCTGCTGCCAGTGGGAGCTGGCCAGGGTACGCGCCACAGCGACGGTTTCGGGATAGGTGATCAGGTCGCGTGCCGCTACCTTCCACCAGCCAGGATCGGCATCATCCGGACGCGTGGCCTTGAGACGGGCCGGCCACCACTGTTCCTTGCCCGGCCAGGGCTGCTCCCACCAGAAACTGGTGACGGCGCGTGCGACCTCGAAAACTGGCGCCCCGGCGGGTGAGCGGTGCAGCAGCTGGATATGCCGCCGACGGGCCTCGATCACCTCCGGGCACCGGCCGAGGGGCACGGGCAGGCCGCTGGTGCCGGGCACGTACTGGAGCCAGTAGCGGTGGCGTGCGCAGACCCGCTGCTCGGGGGCCAGGTACCGGCGTGCGGGCACGTCGCGTCCGGTGCGGGCGGCAGTGCAGGCGGGGCAGGCCGGGCCCCAGGCAGCGACGGCCTCCTCACCGCGCATCAGCCGCCCGACCGGGCCGGCCCCGTACTTGCCGCACGGCTCTTCCCGTGTCCATGCAGGCAGGGCACGCTCGAGCACGTGCGGCGCAACACGGCAGAGCACGGAAACACGTGCGCGAGCCTGCGCGTTGAGGTGGATCTCGCTGTCCGGGTACAGCATGCCGGTGAGGTTCTGCAGGCCGCCGACGTCGGTGACGGCGGCGAGCAGGTAGCGGATGCCGAGGTGGTAGCGGGCGGCGAGCCTGGTCAGGAACGACAGCGTCAGCTCTCCCTGCAGCGGAGCCACCCGTCCTGCCGCGCCGCAGCCGATGGCGGGCACGACCCCGCCGGACGCTCGCGGCTTGCATCCCGCACTCCCGCTCCCGGGCATGCGGCCGTGTGCGGTCGTGCTGCGCTGCTGTGCCACTCCGGATGCCCCTACTTCCGCCGTACGGGCCGGGTCGGCCGGGCCTGGGTTTCGGCTGCCGCGTCGAGCTCCACCTCGCCCAGCAGCTGCTTGGTGATCCGCTCAGTACCTTCGGTGATGGCGACCAGGGCGGCTTCGCGGATGAGGTGGGAGAGGCTGCCGATCCGCCCTGCGGTGCGGGCGTGGAGGTAGGCGGCGTGCTTGACCAGCGTTCCGGGGCGGTGCGCGCGCAGCCTCAGCAGGCCCTCCACGGCCCGCACGAGGTCGTCCCAGACCGCCCGGTCCTGCTCGGTCGCATACGCCAGCGGGCGGTGGCGGAAGATCTTGAAACGGCCGGCGATCTGCGCCCCGGGCGAGGGCCTTCTGTTCCAGGTCGCTCATCTCGGCCGGTGTGTATTCGCGTTCGCGGACGATGGCCCAGCCGACCGTGCCGTCCGGGCCGACGGTGGTCGTCAGCCGCGGCTCGGTGGTGTCGGGTCGGGGCAGCGCGTGGTGGCCCTGGTGGACGATGACGCCGTCGCGGGTGATGGTGAGCCGGTCGGGGCCGGCCTCCATCCACGGCGCCTCGACCGGGTCGGACCCGTACAGCTCGGGCGGCCCGGCGTACCACCCTCCCGCAGCCCCCTCGGGCGTCACCTCGACCAGGCGCAGCTCCAGGCCGTCCCGGCCCGAGATCACCCGTACAGCTCCGTTGAGCGCGGGGCGTGTTCGCTGGCTTCCAGCGTGATCAGGAGCTGGTCACCGGGGCGGGACGGGTACCACGGTGTCTCGGTCAGCGCGCGGTGCCCGCCGACCAGCGCGTCGACTTCCCCGACCAGGTCGCGGCGGCGTTTGGCTTCCTCGGCGCGGGCGAGCGGCGATCGGTTCTTCACAGCGGTCTCCTCACGGTCCTTCGGGCGTCCGGTCGGCCCGACTCGACGCACGGAACCGTGACAGACCACTACAAAGTATGTCAACGAGCGGTATTCCTGGGCTAGTTGGGCGTGCTCGATCAGATCCGCGCCCGCGTACGCGAGGAAAAAACCACCCGCTCGGGCTGTGGGGATGTCTCGGGCGCGCGAAGCCGCCCCTGCTCTGACACGGCCGGGGCAGGGGCGGCGGGGTGGTTCGTGGTCAGGGTTTTTCTGAGGCGAGGCGCAGCTCGATTGAGGTGAAGCGGTTGTACGGGGCGTGCGGAGGGCCGGGGCCGTCCCATTCGCCTCGTACAGGGCCGCTCCGGGTCTCCCAGCCCGGGGCGGTCCGCGCTCGGGGCGCAGCGGGGCGTTCAGGGACCCGCCCGCCGGGTGCTGCTGCTTCTGTCAGGACAGAATCGCTTTCCACTCGGCAAGGGCGGCTCTCAACTGCTGTGCGCCCTTGACTCGTTCGGTTAGTGCGCACCGTCCAGTTCCGTCCCCGTCCGCCATGTAGACGTCGATCTGGATCTCCGCGTCGAGCTCGGCGAGACTCTGCCCGGCAACGGGCTGTACATCGATCACGGTGTCCCCGAGCTGCAGTCTGAATCCCTCGTAGGCGCCGTCTATCAGGGTCGCCGTGGTCTCTGCCGTGGTCATCGCTTTGGTCTCCTCACGGGTAGGTTCAACTCGTCAGTATCCAGACGAGCTCGCCGCCACCACGCACTACGCGGATTGATCCCAGAAGGTATCTGCGGCTGCGATGCCGGTGCCGTCCCCGACCACGCACCGCCGCACGCTGGGCACCGGACCGTCGACGAGCACCACCAGGAGCACGGAGCCGGGCGCGGCGCCGGCGGGTGGGTACCGTACGGAAGTAGTCGGCGCCCGGCGCCCCCCTTGACCAGGTCCGTGACGTGCGCGTTCTAGTGCGGGGCCGGTCAGGTGGAGGCAGGTTGTAGGGCAGGTTGTACGGCAAGTTGTAGAGCAGGTTGTACGGCAAGTTGTAGGGCAAGCCGGGCGGCCGGGTCCCCACTCGTGTGCCTGGACTCCGTAGGTGTCCAAGTGACACAACAGATGGCCACGGATGACAGGCTTGATGGCCAATCGGGACGCGCCACTTGGCCAAGATCGCCACAGTGGTCACGCCCCGGATTCGATCACCACGATGGCCGCTCACCGGTCGTCGGGGCTCGGACGGGCTCAGAACAGCCGGTGGCCCTGGACCAGGGCGGTTCTGGTGCCGTCGTTCCGGACGAGCCGGAGCTTTTTGACGCCGTTGCGGTTCGCGGCGACGAGGAAGGATGGGCCGGCGATCACGGCCAGGGCGACCAGTCCGAAGAGGATGCCCACGAGGTCGGACGATTGCGTGTCGCCCTCCTCGACGGTCTGGCCGCCGAGGTGGAAGAGCATGGGGACGGTGACGAGGAGAGAGAGGAGCAGCAGCCAGCCCACTGCCCGATTGATCAGCTGTTTGCGCCGCGCCTTGGCCACGCTCTCCACCTGGACAGAGAACTTCCGCGAGCAGCGGGGGCAGGTTATCCCCACGCTCTGTTCACGGCTGGTCGGCCGGTCCGCGCCGCCGGTCGGCAGGTGCGAGATGCTCCACTTGACGGTCGTAACAGCTACCCCCTTGATGCTCACCCTGCAGCCGAGGCCCACGACGTACCGTTCACCGATCAAGGATTGCGCCATCCCTGCCACCCCCAGGTGCCGACCCTCGCGCGAATCGCGGGGCGGGCAGATCTTAGCCGGGCTGCCGCGGCGCGAACACCGGCTCGTGGTCCGCAGGGGGGCGCGAGCGGGGAGGCCGGAAGTGGCCCATGCCGGTCAGCACGGGCCCATGCCTGGGTGGCCGCGAAGCATCCGTCTCCGCCGGCCTCGCCTCGGGTGACGCCGTACTTCGGGGCTCCACAGCGTGGTGCAGCAGCGCACCACGAACCACGGCAACGACGGTGGAGACGCGGGCGCGGTTCGGGTACACAGCCCCGGTCGGCACGACCGACGACGGCCGGTTCCGCCGCCTCACCGTGCGCCTTCCCGCGGAGTACGCGCAGCGCCTGTTCGATGCCCGCGATCAGGGTGTCAGCGACCGGCAGATGCGTGGCATCATCGCTGAACGGCGCAGAGAAACAACAGGGCGCCTACGGGCCGGCCAAGGAAATGGCCAACGAGATCGTCGCGACACAAACGACACAGATCACCCAGATGCGCACCATGCTGGCCAGCAGCACGCCCTGAATTCCATCGGCAGGCTGACAACCGGCCCAGGTCACCGATTGACTCCGACAGTCTTCGGCCCCAGGCCGCAGCACCTTTCGCCTGAGGCAAGGATGCCGGGCAAGGCCCGACCCGCCATGCAGGTCAGCGCAGCCAGGCGTGATCACGGACGAACGGCAGCCGCTCCCACAGCCGGCCCAGGCCCCAGGTCGCGCCCGCGCCCGCGGCCGCCACCGCGATCAGCGCCACCGCGTAGATCAGGTGGTAGTCGGCGAACGGGTTCGTCGACATGGTCGGCGAACCGTCCGACTGGTGCCTGGCAGGTGGCCAGTCGGCGATCCACATTAGTGCCAGCATCGCGGTACCCGCCAACGCGGCCAAGCGCAACGCCACGCCCGCCATGACGGCAACGCCGACACCGAGCAGACCGAGCATGAACAGCCAGTCCGCCCACCCGGCCCCAGCCCACGAGTGGAACGTCGACTCCATCGGTCCGGCCGCAACGCGGCTGAGGTAGCCCTTGGTGGGCGACCCGCCGTCGATCCAGCCCTTTCCGGATGCCGTGGCGTAGCCGAGGCCGAAGGTCTTGTCCAGGAATGCCCACAAGAAGACGAATCCGGTCAGAATGCGCAGGGATGCCAGAGCATGACGTCCCGCAGTAGGTCTGTCGACATGTGCCGACATGTCGGACGTGGAGGCGGAATCACGGTGCCGGTGGAAGGCCGGCCAAGGGAAGAGCCGGCCCCGGTGAGAATGCTCGCGTGTGGCCATGGCAGTGATCCCTTCGGGAACGATCGGGGCGTCGTTCTCCTGGTGCTCAACCTGCTTGGTGCATCCGGTGGGTGGCGGCGAGCAGGCCGTCTGCCCGCCGCCCTCCGACCGAATAGGAACCGGTGGACTCCACTCTGCCCGTGACTTGTTCTGGCACGTTTCACCGGAACGGCGTGGGGGTCTCCCCACCAGGGGCCACTGGGCGGCGCTCCTGACCAACGGCAGACGGAGCGCTACCGGTCAGGAGCGCCCGAATCCACAGTAGGTCCGGTGGACGTGGCGGTAGGCGGCGATGACGCCGGCGACATAGCCGCGGTTGTACTCGGCGGAAGCCCCGGGCTTGCCGCTCCGTCCACGGGAGTCACCGCGAATGCAGTCGCGGGCGTACGTCAGCCCATCCCGGTAGCCGTCCTTGTAGCCCTGGTCGTATGGGGCGACTCTCAGAGCGCCGGAGTAGGCGGTCGCTGCCTTTGGCACAGGCTGTGCTCCGACAGCTTGCGCGTTCGTGGTCAGTGGGAGCAGAAGTGCGGTGGCAGCCAGCGGGGCTGCGAGGAGAACTCGGAGTCGCTTCGTATGCATGGCTTCCTCCTTGATCGGGAGACTTGCCCACGCGGGGGAAATCCGGCTTCTGCCGCTCCGAGGCATCCGACAGCAGCCGTGCTGACGATCTGTGCGCTGTGTCGCCGGGCCAGTTGTGAGACTGCGGCTCAGGGCCGATACCCCCGCAGGCCACGCCCAGCACGCCTGGGCAGGAAAGCCCTCCTGACAGATTAGGTCGGTTGCTCCCGGGCCGCGACATGAGGCTGCTGCACAGGAGGGCGTTGGACCAGGCACAAAGGCGGGCCATCGCCGCCGAGCGATGGGAGCAGGTGAATCGCTGCGTGCGGCCTCTCGGCTTGGTGCGATGTGCCGGTTTGGTGTCGGTGGGTGGGTGTCAGTGACGGCATGTCAGGCCTGGGTGTTTCCTCTGGTGGGGTGCTGAGGATGGGCAGGGTCACTGGGGCGGTATCGGCAGTCGGCGCGGCTGTCATGGGGCGGTACACCCCACCCCCGGGCCGCATAGCGCGCCCGGGGTCCCGTCTGACAGCGTTACGCGGCTGCCCAGTCGAGTCCGAGGGCGGCGAGTTGTTGGAGCTTGTCGGGGGTGAGTTTGGCGCGCCTGGTCTTGGTGTTCGAGAGAAACACTCCGAGTTTCACAGCGTGCTCCTGACCGGCGACCATGATCGTTTCTACGTGCCCCCTGGAAACTGTCAGAGAGCCCGTGCGGGCCTTGTACTGTGCGAGGGCTGCAACGCCCCGCTCGAAGGCGCCAGAAGCGGCCTTGGGAGCCTTGGCAAGCTTCTCCTGTTCCGGTGGCAGCGGCATGACGCCGATCGCCTCGAGGAGCTCACGCTGCCCGTCCATCAGCCCCTGCCAGACCGTGTGCTGACGGTTCTTTACGAGAAACCGCCCTACGTCCATCCCGTGCACAGTGACGCCGGGCAGGACGTCGGCCGGGCCTTCTTCGTCGCGTACCAGCTTGCGTAGCGCGGCGTAGTGGCGTTGCCAGTCGGTCGGCCATGCCGGGTTCCAGTGCTCGTCGACCGCTTCCAGCGCGGCTTTCCACTCCGGACGGTCATCCAGGGTGCCGGGGCGGCGCAGGTTGGACAGCCACTGCCCGATCGGCCGGTCCAGCGCTGTCGCGGTCCGGGGCGCGCAGAGCGTCCAGTGCTCCTCGTAGTACGCCTTCGCGGCCTGAAGGTTCTCCTGGAACCGCTCATCCGCGACCGACCACACCATGCCGAGCTGTTCCAGCCGCTGCGCGCGCTGCCCGCTCATCTCCCCGGCCCCGTACGCCCGCCGCTGCTCTGCCAGCCACTGACCAAGGGGTGTCGCATCCTCCCGGTGTCCGTACGGCACTCTCGCGTTCCCGACCCGCTCGACGTACGCCTTCAGCTTCGCCCAGCCACGCGCCCAGTCCTGCCGCTCCGTGTCGATCACGTTGAAGCTCACCCAGTCCGCGACCATCACCGGATCACGCGGAGCGGCAAAACGCAGCAGTAGACGGGATTCGTCCTCGCCTTCCTCGGGCGGCGGACCGATATGGATGGACGGCTGCGCGACGTCCTTCTGCGGCTCCTGCGGAATCGCCAGCAGCTCGATGGCCTCTTCATCGTGAGCACGCAGACCTTCAAGGACCTTCACCAAAGGGCCGGTACGATCCCGAGGTGAACATGTCTTCCGGCTTCTCACCGGGCTGAAGGAACACCGGCACGATCAAAGAGGCAAGTTTTCCCTCTCCCGGCTTTTGACGGAGAGCCCGGTCGATGGCCTGAACGATGTCATGCGGTGCGCCCTTGGGGTCCAAAAGAGCGACACTATTCACCGCTCTGATGTCGACGCCTTCCCCCAAAACGCGACAATTCGAAAGCACCGCCCGCCGCGCCGTCGTACCGAAGCCGCCCAGCACCTCCCGCCGGCGCTCCGGGACGTGCTCACCGCACAGCCAGTCCGCCCAGATCTTCGCCGGGTACTTCTCGGGCTCGTTGGCGTGCAGCTTCGCCGCCACGCGCTCCAGGCCCTCCGCGTACGCCGCGGCCTCTATGGTCCGGTGGTGGAAGGTGATGCAGGTCGACAGGTTGTGCTGCGCCATGGTGTGCAGGAGCGCTGCCTGGAGGGCTCCGAGGCGCTGTCCGCGGACCTCCTCCGAGTGTCGGTGATGATGCGCAGGTTTTTGTCGGTGGTGGTTCGGCGTTGTGATGTCAGTGGGTAGGTAGCGGGCTCTGTGCAGTTCAGTGGGTTGTTGTGGGTGATTCGGTTTCTGTCAGGGATGCTGGTCTGGTGCTGACGTTTTTGGTGGTGGTGCGGGTCGGTTGGTTGCCGGTCGGTATAGCGTGAGATGTGTTGTCGCTGGTCAGGGCTTGTGATGGCAGGGGTTGGGTGTTGACAGTTGGGGACGGGGGCCGCTGGTGTCGCCTTCTACGGTGTGGGCTTCAGGTTGTAGCGGATGCTTGTTGCGGTGAGGCGGAGTTGTTCGCCGTTCTGAGCCGTGATGAGGGGGAAGAGCAGGCTGTCCGGGGCGCGGTCCTTGAGCTGTCCGTGGATGCCGGCTGCGGTGATGAGGGGGCGTGTCCAGGTGGGGAGAGGGTAGACCTGGCATTTGCGGTGGGCTGCGTGGTCGTGGACTTTGACGGCGGTTGCCGTTTCGTTGATGTCGATGCCGCGGATCAGCGCGAGCTGGCCGATGCCTGTTCCGGTGACTGCGTGGATGGTCAGGGCTGTCGCGTGCAGTGGGTGCGCCACCGTGGTCAGTCGGGCGGCGAGGACGTCTGCTGGTGTGCGGTGATGTCCTCGCGTGGGCGGTGCTCCGCTTGTCGTGGAGGCGAGTTCGGGTGCGTCTTGGCACCGGGCACGTGCGGGACGGTCTATGACCATGCCGGCGGGCGGTGTCTGAGGGGTGATCCAGTGCCCGTCGTCTTGGCGGGGTGGCGGTTGTGGGGGCCGCTGCGGCCCGGTGCTTCTCGTGCCGGTTGGTGGGTGTCTCGTCTGGCTCAGAGCGATCCGGGCTTGGGGGAGGGTGTCGATGATGTGGTGTGGGGTTTGTTCGAGGAGCGTCCTCAGGGCGGGGGTGACCGGCCGGTGCCAGAGGAGGGTGAGGCGGATACTGCTGCGCTCGCGCAGGGCGAGCAGTTGTTTCTGGCGGGCGTGTGTGAGGCGGTCGGTGCGGCAGACGATGAGATGCCCGATGTGGTGGGTGAGTATCCAGGCGGCGACCGCGTCCCAGGCGGGGCGCTGGGAGTCGGCCCAGGTCCCGTATGTCTCGCCGCCTTGGGGGGAGTCGTTTGCCCAGGGCGTAGAGGAGGTCGTGGGCGAGGGCGGCGGGTGCGCCGTTGGCGGGGCTGGGGTCGACGGTCAGACGTCCCAGGTCCGGGTCGTGCGCACGGTGAGCGGCGGTCGTCCAGTCGGGGTGGTCGTCCTTGTCGATGACGACAGTGACGGCTGGGAGACCGCCGGCCGTCATTACATGCCGCCGATTTTGCTGTAGACCCAGCGCACGAGGTCTTCGTCGACCTTCTTGAGGTTCAGTTTCTTCATCCCGGCGAGGATGTGGGTGGTGATGTTGGCCCAGTTGCGGAAGCTGCCGTGGGCGGCCTGTTTGTCGATCGCGTCGATCAGCGCGGTGTCCACGTCTGCCCAGACGGGGTGGAAGGCAGGGATAGTCTCCCTCACTTCGTCCTTGGACATGCGGGTGAACTCCTGCCAGATGAAGATCCTGGAGGCCAGCATGGGCTCGCGGCGCAGGACCTTGTAGCAGCCGTCGCCTCCGGCGAAGATCACCGCGATGTTGGTGCGTTTGTCGTCCCACAAATGGCGCCAGAACTCGAACCCGGTCTTCTTCATCCACTGAGCCTCGTCACAGACCAGGACCCGGAACTTCTCGGCGAGTGCTTCCTTGAGGAGGGTGTCGAACTCGATCGGGCGGGCCGGTGGCTCACCGGGCAGTCCCAGCGCCTGGAAGAGACCGTGGCGGATGTCCCTCGGTGTCGGTCCGGCCCGCAGTTCCAGGCGGTGGGTGATGTCCGGGGCGAGGTGACGCAGCGCCGGGTTCACCGACATTGTCTTGCCCGATCCGGCCGGCCCGTAGACACACATCATGGCCTTGGCCTCGATGACGGCCTCGATGTTGTCCCGGGTGGTCAGCAGCGTGTCGGTGCCCACCAACTGCGCCTGCTCCAGGCCCAGGAAGTGGTCTTCGCTCTCCTTGGGCAGCAGCCCGTAGTCCAGATCAGTGATCATCAGCTGTGGTCCTCATCAGGAGTAGGTATGCGCGGTGGCCTCGGACGGGCCCAGGTGTCGGGCGCTGGGCCGTGCGGAACGAAATCGGGACGAGCCAGCGCACGGCGGTCCGTCTGCGCCGCCGCACCGAGCTCCTCTTCGGCCTGCGTGGCGGTCGAAGAAGGTGAGAGGCCTGGGCGGGGCCGCGGTGGTGGAGGCTTCGAAGCGCCGGCGACGCAGCTTCTCCGCGGCTTTCAGATCAGCCTTGAGCCGCCGGGCTGCCGCGGTGCGCGCGGCCTGGACGGAGCGGATCTGCTCACGGCTCGCCGCGGCGGCCAGGAACGCCGAACCGAGATGGCGGCCGGTCGTGGCGTCGAAGACTTCGATGGTGTCGTCGTGGTGGGGCAGGTGCCGGACCGACACCTTGGTGCCGGTCCGGCCGTTCATCCACGGGGCGAGGTAGTCGCGGCGGCGCCACCGCACCCCGCTGGTACTGATCGTGTACGTACGTCCGTTGTCCTCCAGAGCGAACGTCGCCAGCTGCCCCGCGGACACATCCGTGAGCGGCGTCGCGTCGGCCTGCCACGCCTGGAGAGGAGTCTTCCCGTTCAGCGCGGACGGCTGGTGGCGGGTGTTCCACCAGGTCACCCAGTCCAGCAGCAGCTCCACGAACGCCTCGTACGTCAGGGGCGGGGCTTCGGGGTCGCAGAGCCGGCCGCCGGTGAGTTTTTGGCGGCCGGTGTAGCGGGGGAGCGAGACGAGGAACATCTCTTCCACCGCGTCGTTCAGCGCCTCGATCGTTCCCTTCAGATGCGGGGTGTAGGCGGGGAGATCGGTGACGGGGACGGCGAGCGCGCCCATCGCCGTGGTGACCGTCGCGCACAAGAACTCCTTGCCGCGGTCGACCCGGATCTGACTGGGCAGCCCGCCCACCGGGCCGAACGGCTCGCTGCGGGTGATCGCGATCCGCAGGGACGCCAGCACCGCGTCCCGGCTCGGCGCGTGCGCGGTGACCGCCACCCCGGTGATCGCCTTGGTGGCGCAGTCGATGAACCAGGTCACCCACGGCGTGGCCAGCTCACCTTCCACGTCCACCTCGACGGGCACGTGCTTGTGGTCGCCCTCCCACGCCGCATTGCGGTGCGTGGCCGGCCGTTGCCCGAACACGTCATGCGCGCGCCGGGCGGCTTCCCCGCTCTTCAGCCCGGCCCGCTCGCCGCGGGTCAGGTCCCGGCGGATCGCCCGGTGCAACGTCGACAGCGACGGCACCACAGGCGCGTCCGCATCCTCGGCCGCCCGCTGCATCAGCTCGGCGTGGACCCGGGAGGCATTACCGCCCCACAGCGCCAGCAACCGCCGAACTTCCGTGGTGACCGTGAAATGGGACGACTCCACCCGAGCGAGGCGATGATCCTCCCGGGCAGCGGCCAACCACCGCCACACCGTCCGCTCCGACTTCCCCAACGCCTGTGCCACCAGGCGCACATGCGCGGCTCTTAACTCACCGCGGCTGTCGAGGTCCAGCAGCCGGGGCATCGCCGCAGCCCGCCCCGACCGGGACTCGAACACGGCCGCCGGACCGCCTTCAGGATCACCGCCACGCCTTTCCGGCATCATGGCCCCTTCCCACGAGCACCGACGGCACGCTCTGCCGCCCTGGCCCCAGGTATGCCAGGTGTTCGGCATTCAGCTGACCGGTATCGGCGTACGGCTGACAGCAACTATCGCTATCCGGTACGGCCGGGAAGCTCCCCGGCGCATGTGAGGATCGGCGGCATGACCGCTGCCCGGAATCCCGAGTACGTGAAGGCGAACGTCCGGGCGGTTGCCGAATTCAATGGGCTGCTCGCTCACCCGGACGGACCAGCGTCGTACAGGGGAAGACGGACGGGCGTCCTCGCCCTTCTGGCGCGCGACCGTGTCGCGGAGTGCCCGTCGGTTGTCACCTCGGAGACGTAAGCTCATTGCCGTCGAGAAATACGAAGAGAGACCCACTGCAAGGCCGTTGCTTTGGCGGGCAGGCCTGGCGGCGGATCTCTCTCACGGTTCGCGTACAGCTGATGCCCATCCCTGTCGAGAGAACGGAGCCTCATGACGCACTACGAAGGTAACTCACTGGACTGACGTTGGCCCGCTCATCTGCGGAGTCTGGACCCATCAACGCGCCCGGCTGTGGTTCCGTGCGCCCGAAAAGGAGCAGTCAGTGCCCAGTGAGAAGCAGGGCGGCGTTCTGTCCGTGCTGGTGGCAGCGGTCGCCTGCTACATCGGCTACATCCATCCGAGCGCGGTGCCGGCACTCACCCTTGCGGTCGCGGTGTGGGTGGGGATGTACATGTACCTGAAGGAGTAACCCCCACGGCGAGGGGGCGGATCGTGGAGTTCACCGAGGACATCAAGTACGTCTCCGACCGCGACGTGGACAAGGAGAAGGGCCCGTCATGGTGACGGGCCCTTCTCCTTGTCCATCGACGTGAAGTTCGACGACTCCACCAACCAGATGAAGCAGACGCACGCCGATGACGAGATCGGCTATGCGTACCAGTGCGAGATCGACGCCGACATCTCTTCCGGAAGGCTGAGTAGAGACTGCGCCAGGGACGGGACCGTACGAGACGCCGTAGACCGGTGCGCACGAGGTATCGCTCATCTTCCTCGGCGGCGAACCCCTGCTCGCGCCTGGCGAGTTCACCGAGACTCGCCAGGCGCCCCCTCCCTATCTGCGGGGATGAGGCCCAGGATCTGAACTGACCGTCAAAAGGCCGCTGACCTGCGGTTCTTGACGGTCGGATACTGCGGCCAGACAGCGGTGACCGCTGGGTGAAATGTGATCTCACTCACGCTTTGTTCTTGGTAACGGAAACCCGCCGCTAAGGGGTCTGACCAGCAGAAATGCCCCTACCGAGGGCCCGCTTTAGTGGGCTTTCTTCCCGTAGATCCCAACTTGATTAACCCTATGCCGGGCAGCCAATGTCTTTCCGTTGGTCCCTGCCGGAAGGCCCCTCTTAAGGGGAGTTCTGGCCTTTTTGCTGTTCAAGGCCCTGTGGCTCCACTGAAGGGGTGCAGGGTCCCGCGCATCCGCGCTGGGCCCAGGAAGGGGCCTGTCCGCCGGATCTGGCGGTCAAACGGACAGGCCCCCTGAGCCGGGAGGCCCGTTATGACCGTACACATCACCGATGTGGGAGCTGCGATCCTTGTGGTCGCCAGCGTCGTGGGGTACCTCGTGTACAAGCACAGCCAGGCCACGCCCGGCCCGGCCAGCAAAGGCGATCTGGTCGGCGCCATCACCTGCGGGGTCGCGGTGCTCACCGCACTGGTCCTCCTTCTCGGAGGGGGCACAGATCCGCAGACGCCGGCGACACCCGGAGACGCCGTTTCCGTGCCGCCAAGAACATGAGCGACTGACAGGCCGCCGGGTGGAGGGCTGGGCGCACGCTGGGCGCCCAGCGGCCTCGGGGATCCCGGCGGGCGCTGCGCCGGCCGTGGACAGGCCACGTCGGCCCGTGGGCCGCCGCTGGGAGGGCCGGGGGTCGGCTGGGCCCCCACCGTGCTGCGCCCGCAGGGGCGCGTAGCGCCTCGGCCGCGCTGGGTGCTGTTCGGAGCACCAGCCGCTCCTCGGCTGGGTGTTCTCGAACCGGCCGACCGGATTCACGTAAGGAGCCCGACGCACACGCACCATGCAGGCCTGCTTCGCCACCGCCTGAAGGGCTTCGCGCTCTGGAGACGCAGACCGTTGCCGGGGCCGCGGCCGGGTCGTTGGGCGGGGCGGGCATGACTCCGGTGCCGCAGCTAAGCCCGGACGACTACGTGAACGCCGTGATGCGGATGTGCCCCAGCCTGTCCGCGGAGGGCGCCCGGACGTTGCATGATGCGGTCCGGGGCGCGCTGGACGGTCATTTTGCCAACGAGTGGGAGACCCGTTTCGCGGACATGGTCATCGACCGGCGGACCGACCCGTTCGTGAAGCCGTTCTTCAACCGGTCGGTCCTACGGGGCCTCGACGGCAAGCTGAGGTAGCCGGGCAGCACCCGCACTCACCACACGGACCCCCAGCAGGCGTGACCGAGGCCGGAGTGCAGTCGTCAGCCGACATCGCGCCTCATCCAGTGGAAGCACCACGGCGCTTGGCCGCCGCCTGATCGAGCCGCTTCTGCCGAAGGATGAGTTCCTTCCTGCACACCTTCACGGCGTCCTGTTCAAGCCCTCGGTCTGTCACCTGATAGCGATACGGCTCGTACCGCTTCCGGGAGGAGGACACAAGGAAGTCCCACACGTCCCCGTTATCGGCACTCAGAGGCTGGCTGACCTCCGCTTCGCCCACGGCACGGGCGAAGCGGATCAACCCAAAGTCGCGCAGCCGCTGACAGCCGTCCTCCCAGGCGTCGCGGCGGAGTCCGAAAGTGTCCGTCCGCATCTCGCCGTGGACGTAGACACCGGATGTCAGATGCTTGTCCGGGGCCCACTTACTGAGCACCCTGAACGCGAGCCAGGTGGCGACCTCTGAAGGATTGAGCACCTGGGCCCAGCCATTCAGGAAGAAGTGCGCCGGGATCTTGATCGTTGCGCCAGCGCGCCAGTGATCCTTGGGCACCACGTAGGTGTCCGGGCTCTGGTTGCCGCCGCGGCCGGACTCCTTCATGAGCCGGAACGACTGGTACAGCCTCTGTTCCCGCTTCCCCCGGGGGACATCGACCAGGGCCTGGTCGTACTGCTTGCTGCCAAGCCCTTCCAGGGTCCGCAGAGCCCCTTGAACCTGCCGCAGGCGCAAGTCCTCGGCCGTCCTGCCGTTGGCGGTGTAGTGCATGTACGTCGCCGACTTGGCGTCGTACGCGCCGTCTGCAGCAAAGAGATCCGACCAGGACCCCCGACCGGACAACGGCAGCACATTCGTCCACTGTTTCCCCGCCTCAAGTCGGCACTGAGCCTCGAAGACCGCGAGTAGATAGAAGCGCAGCGCAATCCCCTTGGGAAGAACCAGCCGGGACAGCAAGGAGGGGGCATCACCACCGCCACGGGGCGCCAGCAAAGCGCTGCGCAGAACGATGGAATCCGGCTTCCTCCCGTCCGCCCAGAGGCCCTTCAGAGCCCTGTTCGCCCCCTCGACAGAACGGATCTTGTCCATCTGCTCCAGTCGGCGCAGCCGCCGCTGGTTCGATTCTCTTGCGTCAGCCACGCATCCCCCGCACCACGTTTCACTCCCAACGTTTTGATCCGCACTATTTAGATAGTCAATAGTTATATAGATAACTTAGTGCGGATCAAAACGTTGAGCGATGCCCTGAAGTTGGGCCTCCACGCCCAGGATCATAGAGGTGAGGCCTCGTCAGAGAGGTCTCGGTGGCTCGCCGTTCGCAGCTGACGCGAACGGCCCCGGGGTGCAACCCGGGGCCGTCTCAGTTCTGACCTCACCAAGGAGACTAGTGGAACCCAACACCAACCAGAACGGCCCCGAGCCATTGCCCCAGCGATGGGCCATCATCCTCATTGCCGGTTTTGTAGCCGGTGCCGCCGTCCTCCCCCTCGGCGGCCCGTTGGCCGCCCTTGGAGCCGCTGGCGCGACCACCATGGGACTGAACCAGCTCATGGCGTAGAGCGGAACGGAGAGCGCCCGCCCCGTGTGCCCGAGCAGCCCCTCGGAGAAGGATTCTCCGAGGGGCTGGAGTCGTCGGCGCTACTTGGTGTTCCTGATGATGTTGATCGTGATTGGCGCGGCTCTGGCAACGCCAGCGGCCCCGAGCCCGGCGGCAACAGGGATGACATCGGTGTGGCCAGTGACGGTGAGCACCAGGACCCCGCCGGCGGAGTTCTGAAGCACGGTCACCGGGGCGCTCAAATGGAAGAAGTAGCAGTGTGGGCGAAGCTCGTCTCCGTCTCCACCCCTTCGATTTCGCCCTCTATGCCCATTCCATGCCCAGCTCCGCGAGCGCGGCGCGCTGCGGGTCGGTCAGCTTGTCCCGCCTCGCCTTGGTGTTGCTCAGAAATACGCCAAGCCGTACGGACACCGGTTCGGCCTCGCCGTCGACCGCGATTTCTTCGCTGTGCGCTCGGGGTACCGGCTTGCCCGCGCCCTCCCGCGCGATGTACTGCGCCAGGGCCGCCACGCCCCGTGTGAAGGCCGCCGACGCCTTGGCCGGACCGCCAGCCGCGCTCTTCTTGGCCGGGGCCACAGCGGGCCGCTCAGCGGGCTTCACGCCCAAGCCGGACAGTCGCCCCTGCTGCTCGGTGCTCAGCTGCGCCCAGTTGCTGGCCTGCCGCTCCAGCCACTTGCCGATGTCGTCGCGGTCCATGAGTACGCCGGGTTGGATGTCGGGGAGGTGGCCGCCTGGTTCGTCGTCGGCGAGGTCGGCGAGGACGCGGTAGTGGCGTTGCCAGTCGAGTGGCCAGGGGCAGTTCCAGTCGGGGTCGATCGCGGTGAGCTGCGCCGCGCGTACGGCGGCCCGCTCGGGGTCCTTGCCCAGGCCGTTCTTCTGCCCTTTCCTGCGGAGGTTGGCCATGTGTTGCCCGATGGGCACCATCGCTTCGTCTTCGCCCCAGACGGCGTCCTGTCGGGGTGCGAGGTGTCCGGTGGCCCGGTGGTAGGAGCGGAGCGCGGCGAGCTTGTTCTCCCAGGCTTCTTCGCCCGGCTCCCAGACCATCCCGGCCTCCGGCGCGTCCAGGAGGACCTTGCGCCGCTCCTCCAGCTCACCCGCCCGCAGCGCCTTGCGCTGCTGGTGCACCCACCGCCCGAGGGGGAAGTCCTTCGTGACGCCGACCTCGACCTCAACGTCATAGGGCACGGCGTAGACGCCGGTGATCTCGTTCTCCGCCCGCCAGAGCAGCAGGGCTTGGTAGCCCTCCAGCCACACCAGCGACTCCGGCCGGTAGACCCGGGTGCGCAAGAACGCCGCGATCGTCGCCGCGTCGCGCGGAGAGGAGAAGTGCAGCAGCGCCGCTTCGGCGGCGGCCTGGGTGTCGTCCTGCTCCTGGTCCTCGCCGTCGCCCTCGCCGCCGGCCCCGACGATCTGCCCGTTCTCGTCACGACGGACGTGCACCTTGCGCTTGCCGCTGGTGAGCGCGCGGGAGGCGAGCTGCTCGACCAGACGTTCATCATGACTGCGGAGGCCCTGGAGGACCGCTACAAGGGGGCGGAACGAGGCGCTGGCGACCATGTCCGTCGGGTCCTCGCCGGGCTCCAGGAACACCGGCACGATGATCCTGGCGATCTTGGTGGAGCCGTCCTTGTTGAGCCGGAGTGCGCGGCCGATGTTCTGGACGATCTCCACCTGGGAGCCGCGGGTGTCGGCGAAGCAGACGGCTTCGACTCCCCGCTCGCCGGTGATGTCCACGCCCTCACCGAGCACGCGAACCGAGGCGAGGAAGGCGCGGTGCACCCGGCGCCCGTCCGCGTCGATGCCGTTGGCGAACTGCCTGAGCACCTCCCGGCGTTCGGCCACGAGGTGGTCGCCGCACAGCCACGCCGACCACACCCGGTCCGGCGGGACGTGGCGGCCGGCCTCCAGCTCGTAGAACTCCGCGTCGATGGAGGACTTCGGCAGCTTGTCCGCGGCGGCCAGGTCCTCGTCTGAGGCGTCGTTGACGTACATCTCGGCAGCGGTCTGCGGCAGCTTCTCCGCGAACGCGGCGGCCTCCTCCACCTTCTGGTGGAACGTCATGACCGTCCGCAGGTTGTACGCCGCCGCGTGCTCCAAAAGTGCGGTCTGCAACAGGGCCAGGCGCCGGCCTCGCTGCGCCTCCTCCGACAGCCCGAGCATGGGGGAGGGGTCGCGGATCTCGAGTACGTCGATCTCGAATCCGGCGAGGATGCCCCGCTCGATCGCCTCCGAGAGCCCCAGTTCGGCCAGCCACGGCCCGTACGTCTCGGAGTCCTGGCCCATCGACGCGAGCTCTAGCTCCTGGCTGCCCTTGCCCTTCTGCGGCCGGGGCGAGGCGAGGATGCGCGGGGTCGCGGTCAGGTAGAGCCGGAAGTCGGCGGGGATGCGGGCGTTGTCGTGGATCGCGGCCCAGGGCCTGCCAAGATCACCTGCGGTTGAGTGGGCTTCGTCCACGATGGCGAGGTCGAATCCGCTCATCTGCTGCCCGTACAGCCGCTCTCCGCCCGCCAGGGCGGCTTCCAGCGGCCCGCGAACGTTCCGCTGGACCTCGGATGCGTCGATGTCCTCGCGGTCTACCAGGGAGGCGTACGTAGCGAACACGACGACCGGCCCGGACCCGGCCCACAAGGCCAACTGGATCGGGTTGGTGGTGGTGCGTACCCCCAGCGAGTCGAGCACCGGGTCGTTCTCCAGCGAGCACACCGCGACCATCGGGGCCCGGTGGCCCACCAGGCGCCACGCCTGGGCGGTCTGCGCGAGCAGGTCCAGGGTGGGCACGGTGACGAGGGTCCGGCCGCCTGGGAAGCACTCCAGCGCGCACGCGGCGGCCGTGATCGTCTTGCCCGAGCCGGTCGCTGACACGATCGTGCCCCGGGCACCCTGCGGGGGCACAGATGATCTTGCAGGGAATCCCACCCACTTACGGAAACTTGCTTTCTGGGCTACCTGGTGTTCCCGAAGCTGAATACCCAGCATTTCCACGCTCCTCCTCTGCCTTCTTTTCCACTCGCTTCGGAAATCACTGGGACGGGGTGAAGGGCGGGACGGAGACCGTACCGTCCTCAGCCACGACGATCCGCTCGGCAAGCTGGGCCAGGACCTGAGAGGGGAGCAGCCCCGTCCGGCCGGCCACCACCCGGATCAGCCGACTGGGCGCGACGGACAGCCAGACCTCCGCTCGCAGTTCATCCGCTTCCTCCTCCTGCCGTTCCCCGAAGGCGGCCTGTGCTGCAAGAGCACCAGCAAACCGTTCCTCACGCCCGCGAGCCCACACTGAGCCTTGCGCGTCCTGTTCCGGCTCGTACACGCTCCAACCGGCCACAGCCATCAAGTCCCTGACGCGCCGCCACTCAGCATGTTTGGACAGCCAGATGGCAGCCAACCGCTCCCGGTCCATCGCGAACTCGTAGAAGGAACCGTTTCCCCTCAACTGATCCGCGGTTTCCCGCTCACGGACAGCAGCCTCCGCGACCTTTTCCGCAACGGCGGGCACGTCCAGGCCATCCGCCTCACGCCGGACCTGATCCCGCGCCACGTCCTGAGAACTCCACATGCGTTTTCCCTTTTCCGGAAGCGTGAGCACCTGGGCCCGCATCAGGTGACTGGAGGTGTCCCGTCTTTCCGCCAACAGTACATGGTGCATCAACTTGATGCACCCGCTACACTGGAACCCACACGAACGAGCGACCCTCACCCCTCGTAGCCAGCCCGGCCCGCACAGCGGGCCTCAGACCCTGGAGGCGCAGCCGGAAGGGCCCAGGGTGGGGGAGCGCAGCGGACTCACCCTCAGACGGGTGCGAAGCACCCGTCAATTAAGCCTAGTCAGTGACACCTGACACCTCGCCACTCAGACCCCGCGGTAGCGGGGCCCACCCGGCCCGCAACGCGGGCCGACCCCCTCAACTCCTGGAGCAGAGCGGAAGGAGTTGGCCCGGCACCGCCGGCGCGGTGAGCGAAGCGCACCGCATCCCAACTCCAGTGCGAAGCACCGGAGTTGGGCAACCCCCCTGCGAAGCAGGGGGGTTCGCTTGCACATCGCGCAGCGATGTGGTACCCGCTCCGCGGG
>NZ_JBIRGM010000018.1:0-91920 GCF_044328025.1 Streptomyces sp. NPDC018000 | reverse complement strand
TTCGTGTCCGATTCCCGGTCGAAGCGGGGCCGCTTTCCAGTTCTTCGCTTTCGCGTTTCCCTTTCCGGCGGTTCCAACCTTACCAGATTCTTTTTCGTCCCGTTTCCGGTCCGAATTTGAATTCCGGTGGCCGTTGGAGTGGCCTTTGCCTTTCGGCGTGTCCACTACGTTAACCGATTTCCTTGGCGACTCATAATCGAGTCGACGGGATCGAATTACGGCATGCCGAATTCGCACCCGCCAGGGTGATTCGTAGGTAGTGGTTGGCCGCTTCCGGATGCTCGAGGCGGTCCGATGGACCGTACCGAGAGCAGTGCCCGTTCAAGTGGCTCGGGCTACAGTAGGCGGCCCCCAAGGACGAGTCAAGTTGCTCGGCGACGCGGCACATGGGCTCTGTAGGGGCTCACTGTGGGGTCTCCCTCGATCCAGAAGCGCCACGGATGTGTGGCTCCGTCGCCGCCCACTCCGGTGCGCGGACCGTTGCGTACCTGGTCGCGGGGTGGTGGGGTGCCGTGCAGTACCGACAGCGGGGCGCCGGGGTGGGCGATGGCGTCGGTGCCGTTCAGTCCGCGGTCGACGTCGAGGGCAGTGGCCAGTCGGGCCGGGCCTTTGGCCAGTTCCATATCGTTACGGGCCGAGATTCGACGTTTGCGGCTGAGGTCGGCGCCGACCTGGATGTCGCCGGCACGGAGCAGCACACCGCTGGCCTTTCCCTCCGGGCCGCATACCAGGTTAAGGCAGTGCCACATGCCGTACGTGAAGTAGACGTACGCGTGGCCGGGTGGTCCGTACATGACGCTGTTGCGCGGGGTGCGGCCTCTGAACGCATGGGATCCGGGGTCGATCTCGCCGGCGTAGGCCTCGACCTCGGTGAGGCGGAGTTCGATGGGGCCGTCGGGGGTGGCACGCACCAGGGTCCGGCCCAGGAGGTCGGGCGCCACGTCCAGTACGGGGCGGTCGAAGAAGTCGCGTGTCAGTGGCGTACGGTCCAGGCCCTCGATCATGGCGGTCGAGGTTACCGGGAACTGACTGCGGTCGTGACACGTATCTAGAGGTCAGGACCAAGGAGGAGTAAACATGGGCTTCAAGCGGCTGCTCGCGAGCTTGGGTGCAGGCGGTGCTTCGGTGGAGACCGAGCTGACCGAACTCAATGTCGTACCGGGTGGGATCGTCCAGGGTGAGGTGCGGGTCCAGGGCGGATCCGTGGATCAGCAGATCGAGGGGCTCTCCGTCGGCCTGCAGGCCCGGGTCGAGGTCGAGGGCCAGGACACGGAGATCAAGCAGAACATCGAGTTCGCCAAGCTTCGGCTCGGTGGCGCGTTCGAGGTGCGGGCCGGTGCCGTGCACGTCGTACCGTTCGGGCTCGAAATTCCGTGGGAGACGCCGATCACGATGTTCGCCGGTCAGCATCTGCACGGCATGAACATCGGCGTGACCACGGAACTGGAGATCGCGCGGGCGCTGGACTCGGGCGACCTGGACCCGATCAATGTGCACCCGCTCCCGGCCCAGCAGGCCATTCTCGACGCCTTCGGGCAGCTCGGCTTCGGCTTCCGCAGCGCGGACATGGAGCGCGGCCACATTCGCGGTACGCGCCAGCGGCTGCCGTTCTACCAGGAGATCGAGTTCTTCCCGCCGCAGCAGTACCGCGGCCTGAACCAGGTGGAGCTGACGTTCGTCGCGGACGACCGCGAGATGGACGTCGTCCTGGAGATGGACAAGAAGCCGGGGCTCTTCAGCGAGGGCAGCGACTCGTACCGCGCGTTCAAGGTCGGACTGAACGACTTCCAGGGGACCGACTGGGCGGCGTACCTCAATCAGTGGCTCGCCCAGGTCGGCGGTCAGCGCAACTGGCTCTAGGGTCGGGGAAGACCTGCTGACAGCAGTAGAGCGATCAGGAAAGGTGCTGACGTGACCGAGCCGAAGAGGGCGCCGCTGCCGCACGACTTTCATCCCGAGGTGCCGTCGTTCACGGTGGTGAGCGAGGATCTCGCGCCCGGGGCTGTGCTGGCGGATGCCCAGGTGTTCGCGGCCGGGAACACTTCGCCGCAGCTGCGGTGGGAGGGGTTCCCGGATCGGACCAAGAGCTTCGCCGTGACCTGCTTCGATCCCGATGCTCCAACAGGCAGCGGATTCTGGCACTGGGTGCTCTTCGACATCCCGGCGTCGGTCACGGAGCTGCCGGCCGGTGCGGGGAGCGGAAATTTCAAGGGGCTGCCGGCCGGTGCCGTACACGTCCGTAACGACTACGGGTCGAAGGACTTCGGCGGTGCCGCGCCGCCGGCCGGTGAGAACCACCGCTATGTCTTCACCGTGTACGCGGTGGACAGCGAGAAGCTGGGTGTCGACAGCGATGTGTCGCCCGCGGTCGTCGGATTCAATCTGCGGTTCCACACGCTGGGCCGTGCTCAGCTGATCGGTGAGTACACGGCGCCCTAGAACCCGGTGAACCGAGAGTTCGCCTGCTGTTTGCCCTGCCCTGGTCCTGGAGAGATCGGGGCAGGGCATTTTTTATTGCGTTGTCCATCACGGCCTGCCCAGCCAGAGTTGATCCGGGCCTGCCAGCGGGTGGGCGGCACACGGGAGGTGGGCGAGATGCGGGACACACTGGTACTGAACGCGAGCTTCGAGCCGCTGTCGACGGTGACGCTGAACCGTGCGGTGGTGCTGATTCTGCAGGACAAGGCTGTCGTCGAGCAGTCGCACCCTGATCTCCGTATGCGTGGCGCCGCCGTGGACATTCCGGTGCCCCGGGTGATCAGGCTCTGCCGGTACGTACGGGTGCCGTTCCGAAGACAGGCTCCGTGGTCCAGAAGGGGCGTGCTGATACGGGACCAGCACCGGTGCGCGTACTGCGGGCGGCGGGCGAGCACCGTCGACCATGTGGTGCCGCGTGCCCAGGGCGGTCAGGACACCTGGCTGAACACGGTGGCGTCCTGCGCCGAGGATAATCACCGCAAGGCGGCCCGGACGCCGGAGCAGGCGGGGATGCCGCTGCTGCGGCAGCCGTTCGTACCATCGCCGGCGGAGGCGATGCTGCTGGCTCTGGGGGCCGGTGAGCGGTCGGCGCTGCCGGAGTGGCTGGACCGCACCGCCGCGTAGGCGGCGTACGCGCGTCGTCGTATCGCATGCCTGCCTTCTTGGAGGGCGGGCATCCGTGTGTCAGCGGAGCAGCAGCTGGACGATGGCGACCGTGCCGACCGCGACGATGAGTATGCGCAGGACGGCGGGGCTGAGGTGGCGGCCGACCCTGGCACCGATCTGGCCCCCGAGTGCGGAGCCGACGGCGATCAGTACGACGGCCGTCCAGTCGAAGTCCGCGACGAAGAGGAAGAAGAGCGCGGCGATGCTGTTGACGACGGCGGCCAGTACGTTCTTGACGGCGTTGAGGCGCTGCATCGTGTCGTCGAGCAGCATGCCCATCAGGGAGAGATAGATGATCCCCTGGGCGGCGGTGAAGTAGCCGCCGTAGACGCTGGCGAGCATCAGTCCGACGAAGAGAAGCGGGCCGCCGTCGTGGCGGGCGGGGGTGCCGGTATGTTCGCGTCGGCGCTGGACGGCTTTGCTGATGCGCGGTTGCAGGATGACCAGGACGAGGGCCAGGGCCACCAGGATCGGCACGATCATCTCGAAGGCCGTGGAGGGCAGGGCCAGCAGGAGGGTGGCGCCGGTGAGGCCGCCGATCAGGGCGCCGACAGCGAACTTGAGGACGCGGCGAGCCTGTCCTGCGAGTTCCTTGCGGTAGCCGATGGCACCGCTGACGGAACCGGGGATCAGACCGAGGGCGTTGGAGACGGTTGCGGTGACCGGGGGCAGGCCGGTGGCGAGCAGCACCGGGAAAGTGATCAGCGTTCCCGATCCGACGATCGTGTTGATCGTGCCGGCGCTGATGCCCGCGACGAAGACGGCGAGCATCTCCCAGGTTGTCATGGCGAATCCCTCGTGCGTGATCGGTGCTTGGCGCACTGATCATGCACGAGGGCGTGTACACGTCAGTCGACCGGGGGCTGCTCCCGGCGTTCCTTGCCGGTGTCGAATCCGGGGGCGCCGTTACCGAGGTTACCGAAGGCTCCGCTGAGGCCCTTGAGTGCGTCGCCGATCTCGCTGGGCACGATCCAGAGCTTGTTTGCGTCGCCCTCGGCGATCTTCGGGAGCATCTGGAGGTACTGGTACGAGAGGAGCTTCTGGTCCGGGTCGCCGGCGTGGATGGACTCGAAGACCGTGCGGATGGCCTGGGCCTCGCCCTCGGCGCGCAGGGCTGAGGCCTTGGCCTCACCTTCGGCGCGCAGGATCGCGGACTGCTTCTCGCCCTCCGCGGTGAGGATCGCGGACTGCCGGGTTCCTTCAGCCTGGAGGATCGCGGCGCGCTTGTCACGGTCGGCGCGCATCTGCTTCTCCATCGAGTCCTGGATGGAGGTGGGCGGTTCGATCGCCTTGAGCTCGACGCGGTTGACGCGGATGCCCCACTTGCCGGTCGCCTCGTCGAGGACTCCGCGCAGGGCGGCGTTGATGTCCTCGCGGGAGGTCAGGGTCCGCTCCAGATCCATGCCACCGATGATGTTGCGAAGGGTGGTGACGGTGAGCTGCTCGATCGCCTGGATGTAACTGGCGACTTCGTAGGTCGCGGCCCTTGCATCGGTCACCTGGTAGTAGATGACGGTGTCGATGTTGACGACCAGGTTGTCCTGGGTGATCACCGGCTGGGGCGGGAACGGCACGACCTGTTCACGGAGGTCGATGCGATTCCTGATGGAGTCGATGAATGGAACGACGATGTTCAGGCCTGCGTTGAGCGTGCGGGTGTAGCGGCCGAAGCGCTCCACGATGGCGGCGCTGGCCTGCGGGATGACCTGGATCGTCTTGATCAGGGCGATGAAGACGAGCACCACCAGAATTATCAGGACGATGATGATCGGTTGCATCGTGTTCCTCGTTGCCCTTCGGTTGCCGACGGATCGCGGTGATCGAGGTCGAATCGTGGGAGGGACCGTATGCCTCGACGGCCCCGGTCTCATGATGATCGACATCGAGTCTGACAGAACGCGCTCTGTTATGTGGGTGGTTCGGTCACATGACGACGGCCGTAGCTCCGTCGATGTCGACGACATCGACGTGTTGGCCCGGATCGAAGCTCTGGTCCTCGTCGAGTGCGCGGGCGGACCAGATCTCTCCGGCCAGCTTGATACGGCCGCCGCTGCCATCGACCCGCTCCAGGACGACGGCCTGACGGCCTTTCAGCGCATCGATGCCGGTGGCGAGTTGGGGCCGGTCGGCACGGTGCCTTGCGGCGATCGGGCGGACCACGGCGATGAGGGCCACGGATACCGCGACGCATACCAGTACTTGGGCCACGATGCCGCCGCCGAGTGCCGCGACGACTGCCGCGACGACTGCTCCGACGGCGAACATGCCGAACTCGGGCATCGCGGTCAGGACGAGTGGGATGCCCAGTCCCACCGCGCCGATCAGCCACCACACCCACGCATCGATGTCCACGTGGTCATGGTAGGGCTGCGGGTGCCCTCGCGGACAGGGCGCGGGCGGGCGGCTGCGGAGACCGTCGTCCGGCTGTGCCTACGAGAGCGGCAGTCCGTGGGCCGTGTAGCGGTCGCCGGTGTGCTCGACGACGAGCGGCAGACCGAAGCAGAGGGAGAGGTTGCGGGAGCTGAGCTCGGTCTCCATGGGGCCCGCGGCGAGCACCTTGCCCTGGCGGATCATCAGGACGTGGGTGAAGCCGGGCGCGATCTCCTCGACATGGTGGGTGACCATGATCATGGAGGGGGCGTACGGGTCGCGGGCCAGTCGGCCGAGGCGGCGGACCAGGTCCTCGCGGCCACCGAGGTCGAGGCCCGCGGCGGGCTCGTCGAGGAGCAGCAGCTCGGGGTCGGTCATCATGGCGCGGGCGATCAGGGTGCGCTTGCGCTCGCCCTCGGACAGGGTACCGAACTTGCGGTCGAGGTACTCGGTCATGCCGAGCCGGTCGAGGAAGGCGCGGGCGCGCTCCTCGTCGACGGCTTCGTAGTTCTCGTGCCAGGTGGCGGTCATGCCGTAGGCAGCGGTGAGCACCGTCTGCAGAACGGTCTGGCGCCTGGGCAGCTTCTCGGCCATGGCGATGCCCGCGATACCGATGCGTGGGCGGAGGTCGAAGACATCGGTGCCGACCCCACCCAGCTGCGCGCCGAGGATCTTGGCGGTGCCCGTGCTCGGGAAGAGGTAGCTGGACGCGATGTTGAGGAGGGTGGTCTTGCCGGCGCCGTTCGGGCCGAGGATGACCCAGCGCTCCCCCTCCTTGACCTGCCAGGAGACCTCGTCCACCAGAGCGTGTCCGTCGCGGACCACGGATACGTCCACCAGCTCAAGTACTTCGCTCATGGCGCGTTGTCTCCCCATGCAGTGTCGAGATCCTCGCGTGCCTGTGGGCACAGCTCCCAGGGAAATCTACGCCACCACGGGAGAGCTCCAGGCGCTGGGCCCATGTGACGACGGGCCTCGGAGATGTTCCCTAGGCTGTTGCCATGCTTTCGGAACCACGCTCAGGACTGCTGGCCGCTTGGGGAAACGCACTTCTGGCCGGACTTGTGTCGCCGGACGACGCGGCGCTCGCCATTGTCGGGGAGGACGCGGTGCACCGCGTCGAGGGACTGCCGGGTGAGGCGGGGCCGGTCGGGCTCACGCTGGCGCTCGGACGGTTGCGGAGTCTGGGAGTGACCGGTTTCCGGGTCGCGCTGCCTGCGCCCGGGCACCCGCTGGGGCTGAGCGGTCCGCCGGACTTCAATGCGCGGGCGTTGGAGGCCGAGGAGGCGGTGGTCGCGTGCGGTGCGCCGTACGGGCTGGTTCCCGAGGTGCATGAGGTGGGGCCGGAGGGGGATCTGCACGTCGAGGTGGTGTGGCGTTGTCTGCCGGTACGGGAGGCGCCGCCGGCCGATGTGCCGTCGCTGGGTGAGGCGGAGCGGGAGCTCGCCGAGGCGTTGCGGGATGCGACGGCGGTGCTGTCGCGGTTGGATGTGGCCGGTTCCGGGCCGGTGGCGGAGGCAGCGGTGGATGCGTACCGGGCGCGGGCGGAGCGGGGGCGCGAAGTGCTGGCTCCGGGGTATCCGCCGCGGGCGGTGCGGGTGCTGGAGCTTGCGCAACGGGTCGGGCTGTTGATCTCCGTGGCGTACGAGAACGGGCACGGCGGGGCGGTGAGCGCATCGGAGATCGCGGCTCGGGGGGAGGCACTGAGGCCGGTGGAGCGGGTGGCTCGACGGGCGCAGGTTGCCGCGTACAACGCGTATGTGGAGGGGCGGGAGCGGTAGGCCTTGGGCAGCCGGGCGCAGGGCGGCGGTTACCCGGGGCCGTCCGGGGCCGTTTTGTCCTCGGCCCCTTCCCTTGCCGGTCGGTCTCGAGTGCCTAGGAGGTGCCCCGCGACGGGCTTCGGATGTCGCCGGACGGGCTCGATGCGCCCGGCCGGCGACACAGGACCGTGAGGTCGGTCAGCCGTTCAGTCCGAGGTTGCCGAAGGCCGGGTTGAGCAGGCCGATCACGTTGACGGTGTTGCCGACCACGTTCACCGGGATGTGCACGGGGACCTGGACGACGTTGCCGCTGACCACGCCCGGGGAGTGGGTCGCGGCACCGTGGGCTCCGGCGCCGTGGCCGTCGGCGGAGGCCGCGCCTGCACCGGTGGCGATGATTCCACCGGCGATCATGGTGACGACTGCGGCCTTCTTCAGGTTCTTCACTTCAGGATCCTCCTAGCGTGGCTGCGGCCAGCCGCCGCAGCACCCTGGAGAACGCCTCGGGGCCGAACAGGTTGCGCCGTCCGGGTGACATACACCCGACAGTATGAATCTCGGTCCGGAGGGAGCTGGTTCGCTTCGGTCCGGTCAGCCCGCCGCCCCATGCCGGACGGCCCAGAGGGCCGCCTGCGTCCGGTCCGAGAGATCCAGCTTCATCAGAATGTTCGAGACGTGTGTCTTGACGGTCTTCTCGGAGAGGACCAGTGCTCGCGCGATCTCGCGGTTGGATCGGCCGTCGGCGATCAGGCCCAGTACTTCCCGCTCCCGTTCGGTGAGGGTGCTCCCCCGGCCCGTACCGCTGCCCGTGTCGTCCTGGGCGAGCAGGGCTCCCGCGACCTCCGGCTGGAGCAGGACGTGGCCCGCGTACACCGAGCGGATGGCGCCGGCCAGGGCGTCCGGGTCGACGTCCTTGTATACGTAACCGGAAGCCCCGGCTCGCAGGGCCGGGACGACGGTGCGCTGCTCGGTGAAGCTGGTGACGATGAGGACCTTCGCCGGGTTCTCCAGCTCGCGGAGCCTGCGCAGCGCCTCGATCCCATCGGTGCCGGGCATCTTGATGTCCATCAGGACGACGTCGGGGCGGAGCTCCTCGGTCCTGGCCACCCCCTCGGCGCCGTCGGACGCCTCGCCGACCACTTCTATGTCGTCCTGAATCTCCAGGAACGTACGCAGACCGCGGCGGACCACCTGGTGGTCGTCGACCAGCAGCACCCTGATGATCTTGTCAGCCACCGGGTACCTCCATCTTGATCATGGTGCCCTTGCCGGGCGCCGATTCAACGGTGAGCCTTCCGCCGACACCGCTTGCGCGGTCCCGCATCGACACCAGGCCCAGGTGGCGGCCTGCCTGCCGGGTCGCCGCGGGTTCGAAGCCACTGCCGTCGTCGGTGATCCTCAGCAGCGTGCCGCTGCCGTGCCGGGCCAGGGTGACGTCGACATGCTGGGCGCCCGAGTGGCGCAGTGCGTTGTGCAGGGCCTCCTGGGAGACCCGGAGCAGTGCTTCTTCCTGAGCGGCCGGCAAGGCTCGTACGCCCAGGCTCTCGAAGGTGACTCGGGCCGTGTGCGCACGGTCCAGGACCTGGATCTGGGTACGGAGTGTGGCGATGAGGCCGTCCTCGTCGAGCGCGGCCGGGCGCAGCTCGATGACGGCTGCGCGCAGCTCGTCCACAGCTTCCGCGGCGAGCGCGGCGACCTGGTGGAGCTCCTCCTTGGCGCGGGCCGGGTCGCGGTCGACCAGGGCGGTGGCTGCCTGAGCCGTCAGCCGCAGCGAGAACAGCTTCTGGCTGACCGCGTCGTGCAGCTCATGGGCGAGCCGGGAACGCTCCTCGGCGATGGTGAGCTCGCGACTGCGTTCGTACAGCCGGGCGTTGGTGAGGGCGATCGCCGCATGCTGCGCGAGGATCGACAGCAGTTCCTCGTCCTCGGCGGTGAAGCCGCAACTGCCCTCGGGTTTGGGGCAGCGCTTGTTGGCGAGGAAGAGCGCGCCGATGATCTCGTCGCCGTCCCTGATGGGCAGGCCGAGGAAGTCGGACATGTCGGGGTGGGTGGCGGGCCAGCCCTCGAAGCGGGGGTCCTTGCGGACGTCGGCAAGGCGCTCGGGCTTCGCCTCGTGGAGCATCGCGGCAAGGATGCCGTGCTGCCGGGGCAGTGGACCGATGGTCTTCCACTGCTCTTCGCTGACGCCGTCGACGACGAACTGTGCGAAGCCGCCGTGGTCGTCGGGGACGCCCAGGGCGGCGTACTCGGCGTCCAGCAGCCGGCGGGCCGAGGCGACGATCGTCTTCAGGACATCACGCACTTCGAGATGCCGGCTCATGGCGAGGAGTGCGGCACTCACCGCTGCGAGGCCCGACTGTGGGCGATGGCTCATGGCCTCACCGTACCGGCGGCGCGGGAGCGCCGTATCGGCCTGTGGTCGGTGCTGATTCGGGCGCAGGGACTAGGACCGGTCCGGGTCCTGCGCGGCGGGCCCCCGGGGGCTCGGCAGGCTCGGTCTGCTGGTGAGCAATGCGCCATGGGTACCTCTGGCATGAGTTCGGGGACACCATCCGCCCCTTCCCAAGACGGAACCTCACACTCCGAATTGCTGAAGCAACGGCTGGTGAGTTTGCTGCACGGTCGATGTGAGGCCCGGCATAGGACCCACGTCACTTACGAAGTCGGCTAGTGGGTACACCGGCGCCACATCAGTGGGCATGAGCGCGGGCCGTCACGTTCGAGCGCGGCCGAGATCCACTACCCGGGGTCGTACGTCACACCTTTGCCACAGGATTTTGCTGGCGCTAAGAATTGCACTCGTCCCCGACGGAGATGCCAAAACAGCTTCCCGTCTTCGTCCTCCGTGAGGACTCCCGCGATTCGAAGAGGTATGCCTGCATGTCCGTGTCCAGCATCCCCGGCCGCCGCCGTCGCCTGAACAAGGCCCAGAAGCTCTCCGTCGCTGGTATCTGCGCCATCGCCGCCGCCTCGCTCTCGTTCTCGCTCGTCCCCGCCAATGCCGAAGGCAAGCCCGAGGCGCAGGCCTCCGAGCCCACTCCCGTGGTCCTCACATCGGTCGCCGGTACTCCGCAGGTCAAGGCCATGCAGGCCAGCATCATCGGGCAGCACACCACCGCCGAGAATCTGGTGAAGGCCGCCGACCTCGGCAGGGCCAAGCAGGCCGCCGCTGCCGAGGCCAAGGCTCAGGCCGCCGCGAAGGCCAAGGCCGCCGCCGATGCCGAGGTCAAGGCCCGTGCCGAGGCGAAGGCCAAGGCCGCCGCCGCCGAGCGCGCCGAAACACAGCCCGCCAGCCGCTCCGAGGCCCGCACCCCGGTCTACGCCGACAACCTGGACGGCTGGATCAGGCAGGCGCTGGACATCATGGAGGTCCACGGCATCCCCGGCTCGTACGACGGTCTGCACCGCAACATCATGCGGGAGTCCAGCGGCAACCCGAACGCGATCAACGGCTGGGACATCAACGCCCAGAACGGCATACCGTCCAAGGGTCTGCTGCAGGTCATCCCGCCGACGTTCGACGCGTACCACGTCCCCGGTACCTCGACGAACATCTACGACCCGGTCGCCAACATCACCGCCGCGGCCAACTACGCCGCCGACCGTTACGGCTCGATCGACAACGTCAACAGCGCGTACTGATCGGCTCCGGACGTCCTGCGCACACGCCGAAGGGCGGCACCCCGTGCGGGGTGCCGCCCTTCGGCGTTCCGTGCCGGTGCCCGCGCCTACTTGCGCATGACCTCCGGCTCGTGGCGGCGCAGCAGTCGCGCGACCGCGAATCCGCAGATGACGCCGAGCGCCAGCAGCACCGTCAGATTGATCCCCCACTGGCCGGCCGAGTGCTCCCACAGCGGGTCGAGGTCGGTCGGGTTCTTCGGGTCCCACGGCGGCATGATGTGGGCGAGGTCCAGAGTGGTGCCGGCCGCGGCCATCGCCCAGCGGGACGGCATCAGCCAGGCGAACTGCTCCAGGCCGGGCGACCCGTACACCTGGAAGAGCACACCGGTGAAGACGATCTGGACGATCGCGAACATGACCAGCAGCGGCATGGTCTTCTCGGACGTCTTCACCAGCGACGAGATCACCAGACCGAACATCATCGAGGTGAAGCCGAGGGCGATGATGGAGAGGCATATCTCGACGGCCGGGGGCATGATCAGGCCCTTCTCCGGCAGCTCGCGGGGGGCCAAGCCGATGCCGCAGATGATGACCCCCTGCACGGCCGTGATCACGCCGAGAACGATCACCTTGGACATCAGGTAGGCGGAGCGGGACAGACCGGTGGCCCGTTCCCGTTCGTAGATGACGCGTTCCTTGATCAGCTCTCGTACGGAGTTGGCCGCGGCGGAGAGGCACATGCCGACCGCGAGGATCAGCATGATCGTCCCGGCTTTTCCGTTGTACTGGGACGGCGGCGTGGCCGGCGCCAGACCGAACTCCGCCGGAATGACCACGCTCACCACGCCGAGCACGGCGGGCAGGATCACCATCAGGCCCATGAAGCCCTTGTCGGACGCGATCACCGAGATGTAGCGGCGTATCAAGGTCCACAGCTGCGTCGTCCAGCTCTGCGGCTTCGGCGGGCGTATCTGCTCCGGGGGCTGCATGTGTACGGACTGCGCGGCGATGGCATCGACGTCCGCGGCGTACATCTGGTAGTGCTGCGATCCGCGCCAGCGGCCGGCCCAGTCGTAGTCGCGGTAATTCTCGAACGCGGAGAAGACGTCGGCCCAGGTGGTGTAGCCGAAGAAGTTGAGGGCTTCCTCCGGCGGACCGAAGTAGGCGACGGAACCGCCCGGCGCCATGACCAGCAGCTTGTCGCAGATCGCCAGCTCGGCGACGGAGTGCGTGACGACGAGGACCGTACGGCCGTCGTCGGCCAGGCCGCGCAGCAACTGCATGACATCGCGGTCCATGCCGGGGTCGAGACCGGAGGTCGGCTCGTCCAGGAAGATCAGCGACGGCTTGGTGAGCAGCTCCAGGGCCACGGAGACGCGCTTGCGCTGGCCACCGGAGAGCGAGGTGACCTTCTTGTCCTTGTGGATGTCGAGCTTGAGCTCGGTAAGGACTTCGAGGATCCGGGCCTGGCGCTCGGCCTCGGTGGTGTCCGCGGGGAAGCGGAGCTTGGCCGCGTACTTCAGGGCCTTGGTGACCGTGAGTTCCTTGTGCAGGATGTCGTCCTGCGGGACCAGACCGATGCGCTGGCGCAGCTCGGCGAACTGCTTGTACAGGTTCCGGTTGTCGTAGAGGACATCGCCCTGGTTGGCGGGCCGGTAGCCGGTGAGCGCCTTGAGCAGGGTGGACTTGCCGGAGCCGGACGGGCCGATGACCGCGATGAGCGACTTCTCCGGGGCGCCGAAGGAGACGTCCTTGAGGATCTGCTTCCCGCCGTCGACCGTCACTGTGAGGTGGCGGGCGGAGAAAGAGACCTCACCGGTGTCGACGAACTCTTCGAGCCGGTCGCCGACCAGGCGGAAGGTCGAGTGACCTACGCCGACGATGTCGTTCGGGCCGATGAGCGCTGAGCCGGACTTGGAGAGCGGCTGCCCGTTGACGTAGGTGCCGTTGTGGGATCCGAGGTCACGGATCTCGAAGCGGCCGTCGGGCGTCGCGTGGAACTCGGCGTGGTGGCGCGAGACCTGGAGGTCGGAGACGACCAGGTCGTTCTCGAGCGCACGACCGATGCGCATGACACGGCCGAGGGCCAGCTGGTGGAACGTGGTCGGGCTGCGGTCGCCGTACACCGGCGGGGCCCCCGCGACACCGCCGGGACCGGCCGCACCGGGCGTCTGCGCCATGCCCTGCTGGTGCGGGACCTGAGGCTGCTGGGGCTGCGCGGGCTGCTGTTGCGGCTGGACCTGAGGTGCCTGCTGCCAGCCGTGCTGCGGCTGTTGCGGAACGGGTGCTTGCTGGCCGGGCCGGCCGGCACCACCCTGCTGGGGCTGCTGCACAGGGGCCTGCCGCGCACACGCGCCCTGCCCGCCGTACACATCGGCACCTGCTGCGGCGCCGATGCTCAGCCGCGGTCCGTCAGTGGCATTGCCCAGGTGTACGGCGGAGCCGGGCCCGATTTCCAGCTGCTGGATCCGCCGGCCCTGCACATAGGTGCCATTGGTGCTGCCGTGGTCCTCGATGAACCAACTGTGGCCCCCCCAGCTGATCGTGGCATGCCGCCACGACACCCTGGCGTCCTCGAGCGTCAGGTCGCCCTGCGGATCGCGCCCAAGGGTGTACGACCTGGACGGATCGAGCGTCCAGGTCCTGCCATTCAATTCCAGTACGAGTTCCGGCACTCCGCGCCCCACTAGTTGTCCCCCGAGTTACCCCCGTCACAGGGAGCCTAGGGATGCTGAACATCGTGGGGAACTATTCCAGGAGCAGTCGCCGATCCAAAAGTCGGGCGGGGTGAAGGCCCTGCCCGGACCTGCGTCGTTGTGCTGTCGAGTCAGGAGGAACGGCCTCCGGGAGTGGCAGGTCCACGAACGCGTACGGGTGCGTGCGTGCCTGCCATGAGTGAACATGTTCCCCCCGGGGCATCCCGGTCCGCCCGGATCTGCTTCGGTCGCCGAGCGTGCCCGAATGCGTGCCGTCCGTCGCCCTGCTTGTGCTCCGTGCGGGTACGGGAACGACTCGCTGTCCGGTCCTCGGGACGGGCCTCCGGTGCGATGAGTCGGACCGATACGGTGGGAGCACCATGAGCGCATCTCAGCCACCTCAGTCTTCCCCGTCTCCTGAGCGCCCTGAGTCCCGTCAGGGCACGGACGCACCCACCCTTCTCGTGAAGATCTTCGGGAAGGACCGCCCCGGGATCACTGCCGGGCTCTTCGACACCCTCGCCGCCTACTCGGTCGATGTCGTCGACATCGAGCAGGTCGTCACCCGTGGCCGCATCGTCCTGTGCGCACTGGTCACCGCCCCGACCGCGGGCGGCACCACCGAGGGCGACCTGCGGGCGACCGTGCACAGCTGGGCCGATTCGCTGAAGCTGCAGGCCGAGATCATCTCCGGTACGGGTGACAACCGGCCGCGTGGCTATGGACGTTCCCATGTGACGGTGCTCGGGCACCCGTTGACTGCGGAGTCGACCGCCGCCATAGCGGCCACGATCACCTCGACCGGCGGGAACATCGACCGGATCTTCCGGCTCGCCAAGTATCCGGTCACGGCAGTCGAGTTCGCGGTGTCCGGCACCGGGACCGAGGAGCTGCGGACGGCGCTGGCGACGGAGTCCGCCGGGATCGGTGTCGATGTGGCGGTCGTGTCGGCCGGGCTGAGCCGCCGGGCGCAGCGGCTGGTCGTCATGGACGTCGACTCGACGCTCATCCAGGACGAGGTCATCGAGCTCTTCGCCGCCCATGCCGGCTGCGAGGACAAGGTCGCCGAGGTGACCGAGCAGGCGATGCGTGGCGAGCTCGACTTCGAGCAGTCGCTGCACGCACGGGTGGCGCTGCTGGCGGGGCTCGATGCGTCCGTGGTGGACAAGGTGCGCGCCGAGGTGCGGCTGACGCCGGGCGCCCGCACCCTGATCCGTACGCTGAAGCGGCTCGGTTACCAAGTGGGTGTGGTTTCGGGCGGGTTCACCCAGGTGACCGACGATCTGAAGGAGCGGCTCGGGCTCGACTTCGCCTCTGCCAACACCCTGGAAGTGGTCGACGGAAAGCTCACCGGACGAGTCGTCGGCGACATCGTCGACCGGGCCGGCAAGGCCCGGCTGCTGCGCAGTTTCGCCGCGCAGGCCGGGGTGCCGCTGGCACAGACCGTCGCGATCGGTGACGGTGCGAACGACCTCGACATGCTCAACACCGCCGGGCTCGGGGTGGCCTTCAACGCCAAGCCGGTGGTCCGCGAGGCCGCGCACACCGCGGTGAACGTGCCGTTCCTGGACACCGTGCTGTATCTGCTCGGCATCACCCGCGAGGAGGTCGAGGCCGCCGACGGTCTCGTCGACTGACCCGTACGCGCACAAGGGCCCCGGTGCGTTCCGCACCGGGGCCCTGCCCGTACCGACGGCGGGATCAGTCGTTGGGCGTCCAGTACTCGATCAGCTTGCCCACTCCGTGCTCCACGCCCTTCCAGGAGCCGGAGAACTCGACGACGGCGAAGGCGGCGGTCGGGAAGCCGCCGCGGTTCATCCGGGCCAGGGCGTCACCCTCGGCCGATTCGGAGAGGGCGTCGGCGACGGCGTGCATTCCGGGGTTGTGGCCGATCACCAGCAGGTCGTGCACATCGTCGGGGGTCTCGTTGATCAGGGCGATCAGTTCGCCGGGAGACGCCTCGTACAGTCGCTCCTCGTACACGGTCCTGGGACGGTGCGGCATCTCGTGCACCGCCAGCTTCCACGTCTCGCGCGTCCTGACGGCGGTCGAGCAGAGGGCCAGATCGAGGACGATCCCGGAGTCGACGAGTTTGCGGCCTGCGACGGGGGCATCCTTGCGGCCGCGCTCCGCGAGCGGCCGCTCATGGTCGGAATCCTGCGACCATTCCGCCTTTGCATGTCTGAGAAGGACGATCCTGCGAGGTGTGTCGACGCTCATACACCTCAGCTTCGCATGAAACGTGCCGCCCGGCGCAGGGTGTTGAAGGGCTCCCGCGGTGGGCGTGGGCACCGTCAGCGGCTCATCAAGGTCATGATTCGCTCAAGCAACCGGCCGACCGCGGGGTCGGTCGTCGCCGCCTGTGCCTCGCCGGTTCCCACGATCATCAGCAGGAGCGCGGCGAACGCGATGGCGGGCAGTGCGACGGCCCACCATGGCAGCCGGACCTCGGCGCCACCCGTGGCCGGGTGGGTGGACCGGGTGTGCGTACGGGCCGACATGTCCGCCTCCGTGAGTCATCAGTTCTGATACCCAGAATCTACGGATGCGGGGATGCCGGTCCCATCCGGTGACCCACCCACTTGACCCTGACCCTGTCCCCCTAGGGGATGGTGGTGCCAGCCCCACCATCCCCTAGGGGGACAGGGCGGCTCAGGGGGAAGCGACCGAGGCGATCACCGCGATGATCAAGGTGACCAGCATCATCGCCCCGAGTACGAGGAGGAGCTTCTTCTGACCGTTCTGAGGATTCGGGTCGAGCACAGGAGACATGGAATCAGTCTCGCATCTCAGCATTCGTCTTCTATCGTCCGGTCCCGCCCGGCCAGGATTCCGGCCGCCATCTGCGGCACCATGAGGCCCGCCATCAGTGCGATCGGCAGCCCCCAGCCACCGCTGTGCTGGTGGATCACGCCGACGAGCAGCGGGCCGGGGATCGACATCAGATAGCCGGTGGACTGTGCGAACGCGGACAGCCGGACCACTCCGGCGCCGCTGCGGGACCGCATGCCGATCATGGTCAGGGCGAGCGGGAAGGCGCAGTTCGAGATACCGAGGAGCAGCGCCCAGGCCCAGGCCCCCTCGGCCGGTGCGAGGTAGAGGCCCGCGTATCCGATGAGGCCGCAGCTGCCCAGGGCGACGACGATCGGGCCCTGGTTCTTCATGCGTGCGGCGACCCGGGGTATGACGAAGGCGAGCGGGATGCCCATCGCCATGGTCACGGCGAGCAGAACACCCGCCGTACCGGCCGAGACCCCCGCGTCGCGGAAGATCTGCGGCATCCACCCCATGGTGATGTAGGCGGCGGTGGACTGCAGGCCGAAGAAGCAGGCGAGGCCCCAGGCGGTACGGCTGCGGGTGATCCTGAGAGCCGGGGAGTCCTGGTGGTGCGCGGCGGGCTGCCCGGAGGCAGCGCGCCGGTCCCGTACCAGCGGGATCCAGGACAGGACCGCGGCGGCGGCGAGCACTGCCCAGATGCCGAGGCCCGCCTTCCAGCTTCCGCCCAGCGCATTGGTCACAGGCACGGTCACGGCGGCGGCGAGCGAGGTGCCGAGCGCCAGGGCCATCGAGTAGAGCCCGGTCATGGAGCCGACGCGGTCCGGGAACCAGCGCTTGACGATCACTGGCATCAGGACGTTGCTGACGGCGATGCCCATGAGGGCGAGGGCGCTCGCGGCGAGGAATCCGGCAGTGCCGCCGACGAGGGGCCGGATCACCAGACCGGCCGTGATGGCAATCATGCCGGCGCAGACGACCGCGCCCGGGCCGAAGCGGCGGGCGAGGCGGGGCGCCATGATGCCGAAGACCGCGAAACAGAGCGGCGGTACGGAGGTGAGGACACCGGCGACGCTGCCGCTCATGTGCAGCCCGTTCTGCACCTCTTCGAGGAGGGGGCCGAGGCTGGTGACGGCGGGGCGGAGATTGAGCGCAGCGAGGACGAGCCCGATGGCGGCGAGCCGCAGCAGCCATGGGGAAGGCCCGGCGGCGGCCGGTGCTGCCTGCGGGGCCTGTGAGGCTTGCGGGGCCGGGGTTTTCGTGAGGGTGTCCGCCGTGGTGGCGGGGCTCAGGGTCCGGGTCTGGGTCTGGGTCTCGTCGTCAGACATGAGGCCCATCATAGAATCATGGGATGATTGATTGTCCAATCTCCTTCGAGGCCCCGTCTGAGACCATTCGCTGCAGCAGAGCAACCCCTATCACCCACCATCACCCCAGCAACCCGAGCAAGGAGCACCATGGCGCTGACGTCTCCGCGGCGTTCGGCACTCGCCGACCAGGTGATTGCCCAGCTGAGGAATCAGATCACCTCGGGCGAGTGGCCCGTGGGTTCACGGATTCCCACCGAGCCCGAGCTGGTGGAGCAGCTGGGGGTGGCCCGTAACACCGTCCGCGAGGCCGTGCGCGCGCTCGCGCACAACGGCCTGCTCGACATCCGGCAGGGCTCGGGCACCTATGTCGTGGCCACGAGCGAACTGGCCGGGGTGATGCACCGCCGCTTCGCCACCGCCGATCCGCGCCATGTCGCCGAGCTGCGCTCCACTCTGGAATCGTCGGCGGCGCGGCTGGCCGCTGCCCGGCGCACCGAGCGGGATCTGAAGCAGCTGGACGCGCTCATGGCGCGCCGGGAGGAGACCTGGGCCGCGGGTGACGCCGAGGCGTTCGTCGCGGCGGACGCGACGCTGCATCTGGCCGTGGTGGCGGCCTCGCACAACGACGTGCTCACCGGCCTCTACGCCGACTTGGGCGATCTGCTGCGCGACTATCTCAGGGGCGACGTCGGCCATGAGCTGCGGCCGGAGAACCACATGGACCACGGCCGGCTGGTCGAGGCGATCCGGGCGGGGGACGCGGAGGCGGCTGCGGCCGAGGCCGCGAGTCATGCGCTGAGCTGTCCGGGGGACCCTAGGGCGCGTCGCGGCACCAGCGCTAGGCCGGACGGCCCTGGAGCGTGTCCTGCACCCGGTGCGTGATCCAGACGGAGCCGACTTCCTTCCAGCAGCGGTCGTCGAGCCGCACGGTCCGGCCCGGTCCCACGTCGACCGGGGTGGCGTCCGCGTCTATGTCCCACCAGCGGCGGCACTCGGTGTGCAGCTGCACGCGGTCGGTGGAGGGGTACGGGTTGTGGCAGTAGGCGACGACCCGGGAGCCCCGGACCGACGTACGACATTCGGATCCGGCGGGGTCGGGGCTCGGAGCGGCGGGCGCGGACGCCCCGGCTCCTGCCCGCCCCGCCACGGATATGCCTATGGGGGCGAGAAGTGCGGCGCCGACCATGAAGGCCGCCAGCTGCGCCCAGGTTCGGCGACGTATGGAGCGCACAGCGACCTCCTCCCCGCAGTCTGACCAAAAAGTGCAATTTCACCATATTCTGCTGCGGATCGACCATCTTTTCGACTTGAGCGGGTCGGGCTTTTCGACTTGAGCGGGTCGGGGCCGGCCACAGACGCACGACGGCCGCGTACCGCCTGTTCAGAGGCGGTACGCGGCCGAGTCACAGCCTGTCGTACGAGGTCAGGCACCCATCATGTGCACGCCACCATCGACGTGGATGATCTCGCCCGTGGTCTTCGGGAAGAAGTCCGAGAGCAGAGCGACGACGCCGCGGCCGGCCGGCTCCGGGTCCGCCATGTTCCAGGCCAGCGGGGAACGGCTGTTCCACACGTCCGCGAGCTCGGAGAAGCCCGGGATGGACTTCGCGGCCATGGAGCCGATCGGTCCGGCCGAGATCAGGTTGCAGCGGATGTCGTCCTTGCCCAGGTCACGGGCAAGGTAGCGGGAGGTGGCCTCCAGTGCGGCCTTGGCCGGTCCCATCCAGTCGTACTGCGGCCAGGCGTACTGCGCGTCGAAGGTCAGACCGACGATCGAGCCGCCCTCGCTCATCAGCGGCTTGCAGGCCATGGCGAGCGACTTCAGCGAGAACGCCGAGACATGCATCGCGGTGGAGACGGACTCGAACGGGGTGTTCAGGAAGTTGCCGCCGAGCGCGTCCTGCGGCGCGAAGCCGATGGAGTGCACGACGCCGTCGAGCGAGCCGAGCTCGTCGCGGACCAGTCCGGCCAGGCGGTCCAGGTGCTCGGTGTTGGTCACGTCCAGCTCGATGACCTTGGCCGGCTTCGGCAGCTTCTTGGCGATGCGCTCCGTCAGCGTGGGCCTGGGGAAGGCGGTCAGGATGACGTCGGCACCCTGCTCCTGGGCCACCTTGGCGGTGTGGAAGGCGATGGACGACTCCATCAGCACACCAGTGATGAGGATGCGCTTGCCGTCGAGAATTCCGCTCATGGTGATCAGTGACCCATGCCCAATCCGCCGTCAACGGGGATGACGGCTCCAGTGATGTACGACGCGTCGTCGGAGGCGAGGAAACGCACAGCCGCGGCGATCTCCTCGGGCTGCGCGTAGCGGCCGAGCGGCACCTGGGACACGATGCCCTTGCGCTGCTCCTCGGTGAGCGCCTGGGTCATGTCGGTGTCGACGAAGCCGGGTGCGACGACGTTGAAAGTGATGTTCCGCGAGCCGAGTTCACGGGCCAGCGACCGGGCGAAGCCGACCAGGCCCGCCTTGGAGGCGGCGTAGTTCGCCTGCCCGGCCGAGCCGAGGAGCCCGACGACGGAGGAGATGAGGACGACGCGGCCCTTCTTGGCGCGCAGCATGCCGCGGTTGGCACGCTTGACGACCCGGAAGGTGCCGGTGAGGTTGGTGTCGAGTACGGACGTGAAGTCCTCCTCGGACATCCGCATCAGCAACTGGTCCTTGGTGATACCGGCGTTGGCCACCAGCACCTCGACGGGACCGTGCTTGTCCTCGATCTCCTTGTAGGCCTGCTCCACCTGTTCGGCGTCCGTGATGTCGCACCGGACGGCCAGAACACCCGCCTCGGTGAGGCTCTGGGGGGGCTCGCCGGAGCGGTACGTGATCGCAACCTTGTCGCCGTTGTCGGCGAAAGCGCGGGCGATGGCGAGGCCGATGCCCCGGTTTCCTCCGGTGACGAGAACCGAGCGGCTCAACGGATCACCCTTTCGATAGCGGTCTGGTACCTGGAAAACCTATCGGTACCACCCGCCCCACGGAGAATCGGCCCCTGACAGCGCCTCACCCCGGGCACTGTGGGGTTCCTACAGTGGGCACCGGCCCGGCCTCATTCCGCCATCCCTGGCGCATGCGCGGGCAGGCCCTCTTCCCTCGCTGATTCCAGCATTCGCTTGTCGTACGTGATCAGGGAGTCGAGGGCTCCGCCGATGACGAGCGCACTCGCGACGTGAATGGCATCAAGGGGTCTCAGGGCCCGGGAGACCCTGGTGGCCAGATCCCGGACCTCTTCGGTCAACAGAATCTCGGTGACCGTCCCGTCCAGATCCGACAGCGAGCCGGGGAACGATCCAACCTTGTCGAGCTGCCGGACGGTCTCGACGATGCCAATCGTGCTGGTGGCCAAGGGCAGCCCGGGCCGGTCGGACAGGTAGGCCCTGAGCTCGGCGGCACCCGCCCTGCCCGTGAGCAGAGTGATGAGCGCCGAGGAATCCATGTAGATCAACGGTCGCCCTCCTCACGCTCGGCCAGGAGAAGCTCCAGCGGATCGGGGGCGCCTGCAGGGAGGTCGAATCGCGGAAAGCGGTCGAGGTCCGAGGTGGTCGCGGCCTTGAGCCGGATCTTTCCCTGGGCCACCAGTTCCGAGTACCGGGAAACCGGCCCGGAACCGGGCAGCAGTATGGCGATCACCTTGCCATGCCGGGTGACCTGGACCGCCTCCCCCTTCTCCACGCGGGCGAAGACGGCACTGGGGTTGTACGAGAACTCTCGGACGGAGATTGCGCTCATCGGGACGGGCTCCCTTCGGCATGCAGCCCAGAAAGTACCTACACTCCGAGTGTGTACCCACAATGCCGGGATCACGCTTACGACAGTGACCGCGCGAGTGTTTCCGCGAGCTGGTCGATGCGGGCTCTCAGTTCCGCATGCGGCAGGGTCAGGTCCAGGACGTGTCGGTGCAGCCTGATCTCCCGGTCCGGCACCGGTACACGTACGACGCCCGGCCGGCCCCGGGAGCCCGCAGTAGCCTGCCGACCGCGCTGAGCAGCAGCCTGTTCTCCGGAATGTCGACGGTGTGCTCGGCGTACGTCACTTCCAGCGGCATCGCGAGCCCTGCGGCGCCGAGAGCGTCCCACTCCTGCGCAAGCGTCGGGTCCGCAGCGTGGATCAGTGGCCGGAGCTCGCGGAAAGGCAAACCGTCCTGCAGGTGCTCGGCGAGAGCGGTCGCGGCCCGGCGTACGGTCGGGCGCTTATCTCGAAGGCGGTGGCTACGGCTTCCTTTCCTTGGCCCACGAAGGCGTGCTGCGGCGTTCAGTCGACGAGGGCAAGGCGGGTGGTCGGCTGTACGGCACCGTTCGCGACGACCAGGAGCAGATCACCGACGGTCGCGTCGTCGCCCAAGCCCAGTTCCGACACGGGGCGCGCCCCTGGGACATCTCGCGCGGCTACGGGCATGAGGTGCAGTTCGTTCTTCTCACCCTGGAAGGCGAGCACCACCCCGGTCTCGTCTGCGCGGATCCGCTCGACCACGGCGCTCAACCGGTCCGGTAGCACGGCGCAGACCACGGTCAGTCGCTGGCGTTCGGCCCGGGGGAAGGCGGAAATCATGTCGAGCAGCCCGGGTGCGGAGAGGGTGCCTTCAAGTAGCTGAGCCACGCCGGCACGGTCCTGCGAGCGCTCGTCCTCCTGGCTGTGCACGAAGCGCACGATCGGCAGGCCCTCGGCCAGTGTCTGCTGCCAGCGGGGCAGCATGAAGTCGATGTACAGGGCGTCTTCCCGGGTCGCACCCCTGTCCCCGGCCTGTTCGCCGATACGTGCCAGCCAGGCGTTGACCTCGGCCCAGCGCCAGATCAGTGAGCGCCCGGCCGTGCCCTCCGGGTCGGGGAATGCTCCAGCGTCCGCGCGTCGCTCGCCGCTCACCCATTGCAGAACGTTCTGCCTGCTGCGGCCCGTTCGCTCCGCGATGTCGGACACGCCGACCAGATCCGGGTCCAGCCGCAGCAGTCTCAGCTGCGGAAGCGCCTTCCGGAGTCGGACCACCAGGCGATGAGCGGCGTCGATGGCGCCGTCCCCGGGCTCGGACAGATCAAGGAGGTGCTTGTCCCTATGGCGGGTGAGCAGCCCGTCGAACTCGTCGAAGATGACACCGACCGCCAGGTCGTCGTCCACTCCGACGCCGTCCACGACAAAGAGAAACTCGTACTCCATCTCGCCCTCATCCCCCTTCGAGCGTGCGCTCACCAGTCTCCGCGCCAGGGCGCGCCACCCCTGCAAGGGCAGACTTACCCAGCCCCCACGCGTTGTCAAACGACAACGCCCCCGTTGGGGGCACGGCGCGGGTCGCCTTCGGGGAGCGGGCAGAGGTTCGCGCGCCACTCGATTTTGCGCGCCGCGCGCCCCGGATTCCTCGCCGTGCCCGGTATCGGGATGGTGAGACAGCCCCCTCCGGCGCAGGGGCAGTACAATCGCCCCCAATGCCCTTCCTTGCGCAACGTCCAACCGACGGCCACGAGCCGCTTCAGAACTACACGGATTTCCTTGTCCTGGTGATCCGCCGGTGACAACTCGCGCCCGACCATCCACCATCTCCCCAACGCACGGCGCCGTCTGCGAAGTTGACCGTCAACTCGGCGTGACCGGGAGACTACCCTGATGGACTGACAATCGTCGAAATCGCACGCCAATACGGTAATTGGTGGCGTGTACGGTCAGCCGCGACCATGCCGGAGTAGGCAGCAGATCTGCTTACCGACGGGAGTCAGTGTGATGTCCCAGCCGGGTGCGAGGAAGTCCATGAGCGGCAGCCCCCGACCGGATTCGGCTTCGGGGTCGTCAAGTTGAACCCCCGCCCGATGCGGGAAAACGACGTCAATCCGGGTCATGGAGCCTGACCCAGACACCGGAAGCTGTCGACTCGACCTCAGCCACCAGGGGGACGTAGTCGCCGCAGACGTGGACGGCGTTGCCGTAGAGCTCGGAGAGAACGAGCTGGGCGGAGTCGACCAGCTCGGGTGCGACGCCCGCACCGAGGAGCGCCGTCTCGGTAAGACCGCGGGCGGCCCTGAGATTGTCCGGGGACGCGGACATATGGAGGGCGAAACCGGCGGGGGTGGGGGTGAGGTAGTGGCCGAGTGCGGCGGTGGATCGGGGAGTGAGTTGCACATGAACCTCCGGACAGGGGCGCCTCGTTGCGCCGATCACGGTGACGCAATGCGGTCAGCATCTCGCCATGGGCGACGATTCCATCAAGGAGCATGCTTTCCACAACCAAGTGCAAGCTTTCCACCCGATCGGGTTACACGCCTACCCAGTTGAGGCCGAACGATCCCGGAGAGGTGCACACTTCGGCCATGCCCAACGCACCCCTGGTCCCGACTGTCCGCCGTCGTCGCCTCGGTATGACCCTTCGCAAGCTGCGCAACCAAGCCGGCCTGACGCTCGATGAGGCCGCTGCGGCCGTGGGCTGGAAAGCCCCGAAGATGTCGAAGATCGAGAATGCAACGCTGGGCATTCGCCCCAACGATCTGCTGGCACTGCTCGACGTCTACAGCGTGGACGACCCCCAAGCTCGTGTCGCCCTGGAGAGCCTGTCCAGGGACGCCGGGAGGCGTGGCTGGTGGCAGACCTACTCGGGAATCGTCTCGCCCTCCTACGCCGACTTCATCTCCCTTGAGTCAGACGCGGAGAAGATCTGCAGCTGGTCCCCACTCCTCATTCCAGGGCTGCTTCAGACAGCGTCCTACGCCCGGGAAACCATCTCGGGGATCACCACGACACGGAGCCCGGAGGAAGTAGCCGCACTGGCCGAAGTCCGTATGGCTCGGCAGTCGGTGCTCACCCGCCCCAGCCCTCCGATGGAGCTATGGACGATCATCCACGAGGCGGCACTCCACCAACGCTTCGCCGCCCGGCCCGCCACGATGCGGGAGCAGTTGCGCCGGCTTCTGGATACCTCGGAGATGCCCAACGTGACTGTTCAGCTCATGCCAATGGCCCCAACTGCCCACCCAGGGCTGCTGGGTGGCTTCAGTCTGGCCACCTTCGCCAAACCGTTGTCGGAGGTTGTCGTTCTGGAGAATCTGACCGGGGCGGCATACGTTGAAGGTGAGGACACAGCTCCTTACGCACTGGCGTTCCAGCACATTCAGGCCACTGCCCTGCCGGTTGAGGACTCGCTCGTGCGTATCGCCGAGATGGAAGAAGGCCTCCGAACGTGAACCGCCCCAAGGCAGACCTGTACGCCCACGACCTCTCCGACTCCATATGGCGCAAGTCGTCCACGAGTGGTGCGGAACACGACTGCGTCGAGATCGCAGAGCTGCCTGGCGGTGCCAGGGCCCTACGGGACTCGAAGAACCCTGAGCGCCCACCCCTGTGCTTCACAGCCTCGGAGTGGGCCGCGTTCCGCGCGGGCGTGATAGCAGACGAGTTCTGACAGGTTGCGGCACGCGAACGGCCGCCTGCCCCGGAGAGGTTCGGGGCAGGCGGCCGTTGCTATGTGCAAGGGGCGCGGTTACTCCTCGCTCCCGGTATCGCAACCGGCCCCCGGCCATCGATCACGATCAGCCTGCTGTCGTGCGGCACAGCCAAAACCCGGGAACCTGTAGCCGACCGATGACGGTCCGCTCCGTGATTCACTGCCAGGACCAATCAGAGGAGGGGAGCCCTTCGTGGCCCACGAGGTAGATCAGTCATTCCTGGCCCTGCCCCTGCGGTCCCTTGCCGACGCGGCGCTCGCCCGCGCGCGTGCGCTGGGGGCCGTGCATGCCGACTTCCGGTTCGAGCGGGTGCGCAGCGCGTCCTGGCGGCTGCGGGACGCACGGCCCGCCGGGACCTCGGACACCACCGATCTCGGGTACGCGGTGCGCGTCGTGCACGGCGGGGCGTGGGGGTTCGCGTCCGGCGTGGATCTGACGATGGACGCCGCGGCGAAGGTGGCCTCGCAGGCCGTCGCCATGGCGAAGCTGTCGGCGAAGGTGATCGCGGCCGCCGGGTCCGACGAGCAGGTCGAGCTGGCGGACGAGCCGGCGCACGGTGAGCGGACCTGGGTCTCGGCGTACGACATCGATCCCTTCGACGTACCGGACGAGGAGAAGGCGGGGCTGCTCGCCGAATGGAGCAGCCGGCTCCTGGGCGCCGAGGGTGTCGCACATGTGGATGCCTCGCTGACCACCGTCCACGAGAACAAGTTCTACGCGGACACGGCGGGCACCGTCACCACCCAGCAGCGGGTGCGACTGCATCCGCAGTTCACCGCGGTCGCCGTGGACGGGACCACCGGTGAGTTCGACTCGATGCGGACGATCGCCCCGCCGGTGGGCCGCGGCTGGGAGTACCTGACCGGGACCGGCTGGGACTGGGACGCCGAGCTGGAGCGGATCCCCGGGCTGCTCGCCGAGAAGATGCGGGCGCCGAGCGTCGAGGCGGGGACGTACGACCTGGTGGTCGACCCGTCCAATCTCTGGCTGACCATCCATGAGTCGATCGGCCATGCCACCGAGCTGGACCGGGCGCTGGGGTACGAGGCGGCGTACGCCGGGACCTCGTTCGCCACGTTCGACCAGCTGGGGAAGCTGGCCTACGGCTCCCCCGTGATGAATGTGACGGGCGACCGCACCGCCGAGCACGGGCTCGCGACCATCGGGTACGACGACGAGGGTGTCGAGGCACAGTCCTGGGACCTGATCAAGGACGGGACGCTGGTCGGGTACCAGCTTGACCGGCGGATCGCGAAGCTGACGGGCCTGGGCCGTTCCAACGGCTGCGCGTATGCGGACTCGCCGGGCCATGTCCCCGTGCAGCGGATGGCGAACGTGTCGCTGCAGCCGGATCCGGGCGGGCTGTCCACGGAGGATCTGATCGGCGGGGTGGAGCGCGGGATCTATGTGGTCGGCGACCGGTCCTGGTCGATCGACATGCAGCGCTACAACTTCCAGTTCACCGGGCAGCGGTTCTTCCGCATCGAGAACGGGAAGCTGACCGGACAGCTGCGCGACGTCGCGTACCAGGCGACGACGACGGATTTCTGGGGCTCGATGGAGAAGGTCGGCGGCCCGCAGACGTATGTCCTGGGCGGCGCCTTCAACTGCGGCAAGGCCCAGCCGGGCCAGGTCGCGGCCGTCTCGCACGGCTGCCCCTCCGCCCTCTTCCGGGGCGTGAACATCCTCAATACGACGCAGGAGGCCGGACGATGAGCGGTCACCACGGAACCGGCTGGGGGTCCGGGGGTCGCCCCCCGGGACAGCACAGTCTCAATACGACGCAGGAGGCCGGACGATGAGCAGCGTCAGCAAGCCGCACGAGATCGTCGAGCGGGCACTCGAACTGTCCACCGCCGACGGCTGTGTCGTCATCGCCGACGAGGAGTCGTCCGCGAATCTGCGCTGGGCCGGCAACGCGCTCACCACAAACGGGGTGACGCGGGGGCGGACCCTGACCGTCATCGCGACCGTCGACGGTGCGCAGGGCACCGCGTCCGGGGTGGTGTCGCGGTCCGCGGTCACCGCCGACGATCTGGAACCGCTGGTACGGGCCGCCGAGGCCGCCGCGCGCGGGGCCGGTCCTGCGGAGGACGCGCAGCCGCTGGTCGGCGGGGTCCCCGCGTCGCCCGACTTCACGGACGCGCCGGCCGAGACGGGCTCGGACGTCTTCGCGGAGTTCGCCCCGGCGCTCGGCGATGCCTTCGCCCGTGCCCGCTCCGGTGGCCGTGAGCTGTACGGCTTCGCCCACCACCAGCTGACCTCGACGTACCTCGGTACGTCGACGGGGCTGCGGCTGCGCCACGACCAGCCGAACGGCACGCTGGAGCTCAACGCCAAGTCCCCCGACCGGACCCGTTCGACCTGGGCGGGCCGCTCCACGCGCGACTTCAAGGATGTCGACCCGGCCGAGCTCGACGCGGAGCTGGCGCAGCGGCTGCGCTGGGCGGAGCGCCGTATCGAACTGCCCGCCGGGCGGTACGAGACGCTGCTGCCGCCGACCGCCGTGGCCGACCTGCTGATCTACCAGCTGTGGTCGTCGACGGCACGGGACGCCGCGGAGGGCCGGACGGTGTTCTCCAAGCCGGGCGGTGGGACGAGGATCGGTGAGACCCTGTCCCAGCTGCCGCTGTCGCTGCGCAGCGACCCGCACGCACCGGGCCTGGAGTCGGCGCCGTTCGTGATCGCCCATGCCTCCGGGGACGGCGCTTCCGTCTTCGACAACGGTCTGCCGCTGACGTCGACCGACTGGATCCGGGACGGCAGGCTGGAGCACCTGACGACCACCCGGCACACGGCGGGTCTGACCGGGCTGCCGGTCGCGCCGGCGATCGACAACCTGGTGCTGGAGGGCGGCGGTGAGCGGTCCCTGGAGGAGATGGTGACCGCGACGACCGGCCGCGGGCTGCTGCTGACCTGCATGTGGTACATCCGGGAGGTCGATCCGGCCACACTCCTGCTGACCGGACTGACCCGCGACGGGGTGTATCTCGTCGAGGGCGGCGAGGTCGTCGGCGAGGTGAACAACTTCCGGTTCAACGAGTCGCCGGTGGATCTGCTGTCGCGGGCCACGGAGGCGGGCCGTACCGAGAAGACGCTGCCGCGCGAGTGGGGCGACTGGTTCACCCGGGCCGCCATGCCCGCGCTGCGGATCCCGGACTTCAATATGAGCTCGGTGAGCCTGGGCGTGTGACCCGCCTGAGGGGCCGGGGTGGATCAGCGCGCCCACCAGGGGTTACGGGACAGCCCTTAGACTGACTGTTGCCTTTCGATACACGTAGCTGAGGAGAGACGGAACCGTGACGGACATCGTCGACGAGCTGAAGTGGCGTGGGCTGTTCGCCCAGTCCACTGATGAGGACGCACTGCGCAAGGCTCTCGCGGACGGTCCCGTCACGTTCTATTGCGGTTACGACCCCACCGCGGCGAGTCTGCACGTCGGCCATCTGGTGCAGGTGCTCACCATGCGCCGGCTCCAGCAGGCTGGGCTGCGGCCACTGGCCCTGGTGGGCGGGGCCACCGGTCAGATCGGTGACCCGAGGCCGACCGCCGAGCGCACGCTGAACGACCCGGAGACGGTCGCCAACTGGGTGTCGCGGCTGCGGTCCCAGATCGAGCCGTTCCTGTCCTTCGAGGGCGAGAACGCGGCGGTCATGGTGAACAACCTGGACTGGACCTCGGGCATGTCCGCGATCGAGTTCCTCCGGGACATCGGCAAGCACTTCCGCGTCAATAAGATGCTGACCAAGGACTCCATCGCCCGGCGGCTGGAGTCCGACGAGGGCATCAGCTACACCGAGTTCAGCTACCAGCTGCTCCAGAGCATGGACTACCTGGAGCTGTACCGGCGCTACGGTTGCACACTCCAGCAGGGCGGCAGCGACCAGTGGGGCAACCTCACCGCGGGTCTCGACCTGATCCACCGCCTGGAGCCGGGCGCCGAGGTGCACGCCCTGGCGACCCCGCTGATGACGAAGGCGGACGGGACCAAGTTCGGCAAGTCCGAGGGCGGGGCCGTCTGGCTCGACCCGGCGATGACGACGCCGTACGCCTTCTACCAGTTCTGGCTGAATGTGGACGACCGGGACATCTCGCGGTACATGCGCGTCCTCAGCTTCCAGAGCCCCGCGGAGCTGGCGGAGCTGGAGAAGGTCACCGAGGAGCGTCCGCAGGCCCGGACGGCGCAGCGTGCGCTGGCCGAGGAGCTGACGACGCTGGTGCACGGTGCCGATCAGTGCGCTGCGGTCATCGCGGCGTCGAAGGCGCTCTTCGGCCAGGGTGAGCTCGGCGAACTGGACGAGGCGACGCTGAGCGCCGCACTGTCCGAGGTGCCGCACGCGCAGGTCACCGAGCTCGGCCCGCTGGTGGACCTCCTGGTGGAGGTCGGCCTGGCGCCGAGCAAGTCCGGCGCCCGCCGCACGGTGAAGGAGGGCGGTGCGTACGTGAACAACGTCAAGGTCACGGATGGCGAGAGCGCCCCGGCCCGCGAGGAGCTGCTGCACGGGCGCTGGCTGGTGCTGCGACGGGGCAAGAAGAACCTCGCCGCCGTCGAGGTCACCGGCTGATCCCTGAACGTCGGCACTGCGGCCGGGCACGCTTGACGCGTGTCCGGCCGCAGTGCGTTGTGGCCCGTCGGTGGCCCAGGCCGGCTGCCGGTTCAGGCCTTCTGTCTGGAGCCGCGGAACGAGGCCCACAGCATGTCACCGACACCTACGATGACCACTGCACCGATCAGCTGGAACAGATGGCGCGTCCAGTCGATGCCCTTTGTTTCGTTGACGCCGATCCAGGTGGCGACGGCATTACCGAGGATGCTGCCGAGCATGCCGAAAATCGTCGTCAGCCAGAGTGGGATGTTCTGTTTGCCGGGCAGGATCGCCTTCGCGATCAGACCGAGCACCAGGCCCACGATGATTGCCCACAACCAGCCCATGTCGCCTCCTCGTGCGACGTCATGTCGCGCATGTGCGCCCAGTCTCGGCCCGTGGGCCATACGTCGCATGTCTGACGCGTCCGTACGTGCGGCACGGCTGCCGGTATGCACGAATGCGGCGTGCCCCGGTCTCGAGGCCGTCGAGCACCGGGCGTAACGTGGATACCGTCCGGTCCGGGGAGCGTCCGGCGCGGAAATGAGGTGTCCCCTGGCCCGCGAGGTGCTGGGGGAAGGGTGGTGGAGACATGATGCGGAAGCAGAGCGGTGCCGAGGTCTTCCGGATCACGGGGGCCCGGCGAGGCCTCGCGGACGATGTGCGCGGCAGGCAGCGGCGCTATGTGATCTCGATGTCCGTACGGACGGTTTCGGTGATCCTGGCCGCCGTGCTGTGGAACGTCGAGCGGTATGTCGCGATCGTGGCGCTGGTGCTCGGAGCTCTCCTCCCGTACGTGGCGGTGGTCATCGCCAACGCGGGCCGTGAGAACACCCCTTCGCTCCCTTCGACCTTCGTCCCGGCGCCGATACGTCCGGCGCTCGACGCGGCACCCGTGGCCGGTTCTGCGGAATCCGGACCGGAGGCCGACGGGGCCCGGCGCGACGAGGAATCGGCATAAGCACAGTCGGGGCCGCACCGCACCCAAGGCACAAGAAAATCTCATATCAATCGTGAAGTTACGGTGCACCGCACCCCGGTCTGCGTGACATACTTCGAAAGCGCTCCGCATCCCCCGTCGGAGCGACGGACCGACGCCGGGCAGCTCCCCCCGTGGCTGCTCGGCGTCGATTTTTTTCTTCGGCAAAGGCTGCGTCGGGCGGCCGGCCCGTATGGCCGACACAGGCGCTGGCCTAGGGTTGAGTCCGTGAACTCCCCTGAATCCGCGGCCGAAAGCACTGCCGCCGCACCCATCTGTTCCGCCAAGGGCTGCCGGGCCGACGCCGTATGGGTGCTCGCCTGGAACAACCCGAAGCTGCACACCCCGGAGCGCCGCAAGACCTGGCTGGCCTGCGAGGAACACCGGGAGCATCTCTCCTCGTTCCTGGGTGTCCGGGGCTTCCTCAAGGATGTCGTGACGCTGACGGAGTGGGAGTCCGGCGAATCAGGGGCGGACAGCCCTTAACGACCTCACCCACGATTGGCAGCGGCGTCGCGGCGTCTGGGACCTCCGCCTCCCGCGTTGTCGTCAGTCGCGATGGCTCCGCCATCACTCCCTCCTCCGCCTTGGATTCGAAGGTCCCAGACGCCGCTCCTTCTCCCACTGCCAATCGTGGGTGAGGTCGTTAGCCGCCGATCGCCGACATCGGCCGCTCGGGCTGCAGGAAGGACGGGTCGTCCAGACCGGATCCGGCCTTCTTTCCCCACATCGCGAGCGTCCAGATCCTGGCGATCTCCTCGTCCGGCGCGTCCGAACGCAGGGCGCCGCGCAGATCGGTCTCCTCGCGGGCGAACAGGCAGGTGCGCACCTGGCCGTCTGCGGTGAGCCTGGTCCGGTCGCAGGCCCGGCAGAAGGGGCGGGTGACGGAGGCGATGACACCGACACGGTGGGGCCCGCCGTCGACGAGCCAGCGCTCTGCGGGGGCGGAGCCGCGCTCGGCGTCACCCTCCTCGGTGAGGATGAAGCGGGTGCGCAGCGACTGGAGTATGTCGCCTGCCGTGATCATGCCGTCGCGCTTCCAGCCGTGCTGCGCGTCGAGCGGCATCTGCTCGATGAAGCGGAGCTCGTAGCCGTGCTCGACGGCCCAGGCGAGCAGGTCGGGGGCCTCGTCGTCGTTGAGCCCCGGCATCAGGACGCTGTTGACCTTGACCGGGGTGAGACCGGCGTCGCGGGCGGCTTCCAGGCCGGCCAGTACGTCGTGGTGGCGGTCACGGCGGGTGAGTGTCTTGAAGACGTCGGGGCGCAGGGTGTCCAGCGAGACGTTGACCCGGTCCAGGCCGGCGGCCTCGAGCGCGGCCGCTGTGCGCTTCAGCCCGATACCGTTGGTGGTGAGCGACATCTTGGGGCGCGGGCTCAGGGCCGCACACCGCTCGACGATGGAGACGAGCCCGGGGCGCAGCAGCGGCTCACCGCCGGTGAAGCGGACCTCGGTGATGCCGAGCCGGGTGACGGCGATACGGACCAGTCGGACGATCTCGTCGTCGCTGAGCAGGTCGGGCTTGGCCAGCCATTGCAGGCCTTCTTCCGGCATGCAGTACGTGCACCGCAGATTGCACCGATCGGTCAGCGAGACACGGAGGTCGGTGGCGACTCGATCGTAGGTGTCGATGAGCATGTGCGCCCCCTTCCTCAGCAGCTTCCCGGCCGCGGATCCTGCTCCTCCGGCTGACTTCTCCGAGACTACGCGAGACCCGTGACATCGGAAGAGCCCCGTTTGTCACGAGGAGTGACGCGGCCGCGTCGTAGGGCGCTACGACGCGGCCACGGAGCCGGAGTGACGCGTGGGGCGGACTCCTCGGGAAACCGTTCCTCTCTCAGTGCGCCCCGACACCCGTGAGCGACTTGACCTCCAGCTCGGCGTACTTGCCCTTGTCCGGCTCCTCCTTCGAGAGGAGGGAGCCGATCCAGCCGAGCAGGAAGCCCAGCGGGATGGAGATCAGACCGGGGTTCTCCAGTGGGAACCAGGCGAAGTCGACGCCCTTGAACATGGACGTCTTCGGGTTGCCGGAGACGACCGGCGAGAACAGCACCAGGAACACCGAGCTCGCCAGACCGCCGTAGATCGACCACAGTGCGCCCTGGGTGGTGAACCGCTTCCAGAAGAGGCTGTAGAGGATCGTCGGCAGGTTGGCGGAGGCGGCGACGGCGAAGGCGAGAGCCACAAGCCCGGCGACGTTCATGTCACGGGCGAAGGCACCCAGGGCGATCGCGACCGCACCGATGAGGACGGTGGCCCAGCGGGCGGCCCGCATCTCCTCCTTCTCGGTGGCCTTCCCCTTGCGGATGACGTTGGCGTAGATGTCGTGCGCGAAGGAGGACGAGGAGGCGAGGGTGAGTCCCGCGACGACGGCGAGGATGGTGGCGAAGGCGACGGCCGAGATCACAGCGAGCAGCACGGCGCCACCGGTCGAGCCGACCCCTCCGAGGTACTCGGCGAGCTGTGGGGCGGCCGCGTTGCCGGCCGGGTTCTTCTCCTTGATCTCGTCCGGGCCGATCAGGGCCGCGGCGCCGAAGCCGAGCGCGATCGTCATCAGGTAGAAGGCGCCGATGATGCCGATGGCCCAGTTGACCGACTTACGGGCGGCCTTGGCTGTGGGCACCGTGTAGAAGCGGATCAGGATGTGCGGCAGCCCGGCGGTGCCGAGGACCAGGGCGATACCGAGGGAGAGGAAGTCCAGCTTCGAGGTGCCGGTGGCGCCGTACTTGAGGCCGGGCTCCAGGAAGGCCGCTCCGTGGCCGCTCTTCGAGGCGGCCGTGCCCAGCAGGTCGGAGATGTTGAAGTCGAACTTCAGCAGCACCAGGAAGGTCATCAGGAGGGCGCCGGCGATCAGCAGCACGGCCTTGACCATCTGAACCCAGGTGGTGCCCTTCATGCCTCCGATGGTGACGTACACGATCATCAGTACACCGACCAGCGCGACGATGAGGATCTTGCCCGCGTCGCTGGTGATGCCGAGGAGCAGCGAGACCAGGACGCCCGCGCCCGCCATCTGCGCCAGCAGGTAGAAGATCGAGACGATGATGGTGGAGACGCCGGAGGCGGTGCGTACCGGGCGCTGCCGCATCCGGTACGCAAGGACGTCGCCCATCGTGTAGCGGCCCGAGTTGCGCAGCGGTTCGGCGACCAGCAGCAGGGCCACCAACCAGGCGACGAGGAAGCCGATGGAGTACAGGAAGCCGTCGTAGCCGAAGAGTGCGATGGCCCCGGCGATCCCGAGGAACGAGGCCGCCGACATGTAGTCGCCGGAGACGGCGAGTCCGTTCTGGAATGCGGTGAACTGGCGGCCGCCGGCGTAGAAGTCGGAGGCGCTCTTGGTCTGCCGTCCGGCCCAGACGGTGATGCCCAGGGTCGCGGCGACGAAGACCGCGAAGAGCGTGATGATCAGCGGCCGGTGCACGGCGGTGGACGAGGCGGCGAGCTGGATCACGGGGTGCGGGTGGTACGCGGTGCTCATGCGTCGGCCTCCATACGGGACTTGATGGCCTCGGCCTTCGGGTCGAGCTTCGCCGCGGCGTGGCGCGAGTAGAGCCAGGCGATGAGGAAGGTGGTGACGAACTGGGCGAGACCGAGCACGAAGGCCACGTTGATGTTGCTGTACACCTTGGTGCCCATGAAGCCGCCGGCGTAGTTCGACAGCAGCACGTAGAGCAGGTACCAGAGCACGAACGCGATGGTCAGCGGGAAGGCGAACGAGCGGTGAGCGCGGCGCAGTTCGCCGAACTCCTCGCTCTCCTGCGTTGCGATGAACGCCTCGGTCGTGGGCTGGGCAGGGCCGGTGTCCGGGCCGGCTTTGGGCGGCGATGCATCGGTAGCCACGGATTCTCCTCGCGACGCGGGTGCGGTGGTGGGAGCGGTGGATTTCACAACAGAACCTCGATGTCGGGGGGTTGGTGGTGCTGCTCCCCTGACAACGGCACGGAGAGGACTACGAAGCGGTTCACCGTGATTTGCCGCTTCTCCGCTTCGCCCATCGAGGGCCCACTTCGAACGGAATGACGTCAATTCATTGATGAAACGAATGATCAGCGCTAACTTCACCGTTCATACACACGATCGGACACACCTCCGTGTCCGGTCGGCTGACATGGATGATGTGGAGACACCATGGCTCATCTGGGATCCAGACGGACTCGCGTGCTGACGCTGCCCGTCGGATTGGCCCTCACGGCCTCGCTCGGCTTCCTGCCGACGAGTGCCGCATCGGCTGCCCCGTCGGACGGACTGCCCACTGCGGCGGTCTCGACGGACGGCCCGAAGATGTCTTACGTCGTCAACACCCGTGCCAATCACGGCACCGTCAAGCAGGTGAAGAAGGCGATAGCCGCAGCCGGCGGCACGGTGGTGGTCGCCCATGAGCAGATCGGTGTCATCGTCGCCCACTCCTCGAACCCCGACTTCGCGAAGACCATTCGCAAGACCCGGGGCGTCGAGTCGGCCGGTGCCACCCGCACCGCCCCGCTCCAGTCCGTCGCCACGACCGAGGAGGGCGGCACCGAGCTGCTGACCGCCGAGGAGGCCGCGAAGGCGGCCGAGGCCGCCGGCCCGGGCCAGGAGCCGCTGGAGCCCAACCAGTGGGACATGCGCGCCATCCAGGCCGACAAGGCCAGCAAGATCAACGATGGCAGCGCCTCGGTCACCGTCGGCGTGATCGACACAGGTGTCGACGACACCCATGAGGACCTCAAGGCGAACTTCTCCAGGAAGCAGTCGGCCAACTGCGTCGGCGGCGTTGCGGACACGACCGAGGGCGCCTGGCGTCCGTACACCAACGGCAGTGACCACGGCACGCATGTCGCCGGTACGATCGCCGCCGCCCGCAACGGCATCGGCGTCACCGGTGTCGCCCCCGGTGTCAAGGTGGCCGGCATCAAGGTCAGTGAGCCCGGCACCGGCCTCTTCTACACCGAGGCGGTCGTCTGCGGCTTCGTCTGGGCCGCCGAGCACGGCATCGAGGTCACCAACAACAGCTACTACGTCGACCCCTGGTACTTCAACTGCAAGGACGACCCGGACCAGAAGGGTCTGCTCGACGCCCTCACCCGCGCCACGAAGTACGCCGAGCGCAAGGGCGTCCTCAATGTCGCCGCGGCGGGCAACGAGAACTACGACCTGGCGTCGGACGAGATCCTCGACGAGTCCAGTCCGAACGACTCCACCCCGGGACCGCGCACCGTGGACCCGCGCAAGTGCTTCGACATCCCGACCCAGCTGCCGGGCGTCGTCACGGTGTCCTCGACCGGCTCTCAGGGCTTCAAGTCGTACTACTCCAGCTTCGGCCTGGGCGTCGCCGACGTGTCCGCCCCCGGCGGCGACAGGTGGCAGGTCCCGGCCACCCCGGACGCCAACGGTCGTGTGCTCTCGACGGTCGTGAACGGCGAGTACGGTTACAAGCAGGGCACCTCGATGGCCACCCCGCATGTCGCGGGCGTCGCGGCCCTGCTGAAGAGCACGCACCCGACGGCCACGCCTGCGCAACTGCAGGAGCTGCTGAAGGCCCAGGCCGTCAACCCGGGTTGCCCGTCCAAGGTCTACAACTCGGCCGGCCAGCTGATCGACGCGACGACCTGCAAGGGCGGCGGCAAGGTGAACGGCTACTACGGCCACGGCGTCGTCAACGCACTGAACGCGGTCCGCTGGTAGGGAGCGCAAAGGCAGTGGGCGGGGCTGGAGTCGACGGCCCCGCCCACTGCCTGTCCCGCACCTCTCCCAGCTCCCCTTCCTGAAAGGTGGCACTCAGTGCCATAGTGCGGGAATGACCCATGCACGAATGTCCGGTACGGAGCAGGCCTGGGCGGCGCTCGGCGGTGATCCCGCGCTTCTTGCGCGGATCGGGACGAGCGGTCCCGACGGGCTGCTGCCTGCCCGGCTGCCCGTCATGGAACTGGCGCGTTCCGCCGTCGCGGTCTGCTCACTGGCCGCTGCCGAACTGGCCGCGCGCCGCACCGCACGCCCCGTGCCGCAGGTCCGGGTCGACGACGGCGCGGTGGCCACGGCGTTCACGAGCGAGCGCCATCTGCGGATCGACAGGCGCGCACTGACCAACTTCGCCCCGCTGTCCCGGTTCTGGCGCACGGCGGACGGCTGGGTCCGTACGCACGCCAACTACCCGCACCACCGGGCCCGGTTGCTCGCCACGCTGGGGCTGCCCGCGGACACCTCGGACGACACCGCCGTGGACGCCGTCGCGGCCTCGTTCACCGGGCGCCGGGGACCGGAGATCGAGCAGACGGTGTACGCCGCGGGCGGCCTGGCCGTGGTCGCCCGTACGCCCGAGGAGTGGGCGGCCGGCCCTCGGGGCGCGGCTGTCGCGGCCACGCCGCTGGTGGCCAGGGACCGCATCGGCAGCGGGCCGGTCCGCCGGACGGCGGCGCTCGCCGGTGAACCGCTGCTGCCCGCCGCCGGGTTGCGCGTGCTGGACCTCACCCGGGTCATCGCGGGGCCCGTCGCCACCCGTACGCTCGCGCTGCTCGGCGCGGACGTCCTGCGGATCGACGCCCCGCAGCTCCCGGAGAGCCAGGACGCGCACAGCGACACCGGTTTCGGGAAGCGGTCGGCGGACCTGGATCTCGGCAGCCGCTCCGGCATGGCCGTATTCGACGAGCTGCTGACCGACGCGGATGTGGTCGTCGTCGGCTACCGGCCCGGTGCGATCGAACGGTTCGGCCTGATGCCGGAGTCCCTGGCCGCGCGCAGGCCTGGGCTGGTGATCGGGCGGCTCTCGGCCTGGGGGCAGGGGCCATGGGCACAGCGGCGCGGCTTCGACAGTCTGGTGCAGGTGGCCACCGGCATCGCCTCGGTCGAGGCCACGGCAGGGCCCGAGAACCTGCCCGGTGCGCTGCCCGCCCAGGCGCTCGACCACGGCACGGGCTATCTGCTGGCCGCCGGCGTGCTGCGCGCACTGACCGAGCAGCACGACGCGGGCGGCTCCCGGCTGGTCACGCTCTCGCTCGCCCGTACCGCCGCGTGGCTGCTCGAGGAGCTGCCCGCCCGGGCGGAGTCCGGGGCCGAGTGCGGTGCCGGGTCCGGGGTCACGGGTTCGTACGACCCGGAGAAGTGGCTCACAGAGACGGACAGCCCGCTCGGCCGGCTGCGGCACGCCCTGCCGCCGGTCGCCTTCGACGGTTCGCCCGCTGACTGGTCGCGTCCGCCGGGCCCGCTGGGGGCGGACGCGGCCGCCTGGCTCACGGCTTGACGAGCGCCCTCGGCGCCTTACGACCTCGCCTCCGCGACGGTGCCGAGGAATCCGTGCCCGATGCGCTGTCACACGCGTGTCGTGGGCGCGTGGATGACGGTGGCCCACATATGACCCACATGCGAGGGGCGCCTGCTGAGTTCAGACGCCGTTACTCTGCTCACGGTGCGCCTCGGGGGTGGCACCAGCCCGTTTCCCGCCGGGCGCGAGCGCTCCGACGGTCAGCAGGAACTGCGCCGCGATGTAGGTGAACATGATCCAGAAGTCGGGGGCGGGCAGCTGCGGCCAGTCGGCGATGCCGGTGGCGATGAGCGCGTCGGAGAGCAGGAAGAGCGCCCCGCCGACGGCCGCGTAAGGGCCGAGGGTGCCGGCGCGGTACGCCATCACCGTGAGCAGCAGGCTGTAGCCGGCTATCGGAATCCGCATGTCCGCCGGCAGCCCGCTCCAGAGCAGCGCGACGAAGATGACCAGGACGGCGGCATACACGACCCCCACGGGCAGCGAACCGCGGGCGCGCCCGAAGAGCCAGAGATAGCAGACATGACCTGCGGCGAAGGAGCCCATCCCGATGAGGAAGGCGGCATCGGCGTCGAACAGCAGGAACACGTCGCCGCCCCAGCCGAACAGGAGCGCCGCGATGAGCAGCCGGGGGCCGCGCCGGGCGGCGGCGTACCCGGCCAGCAGCGGCATCAGCAGGGGCTTGGCGACGAAGTGGGCGGCCGGGACGCCGGCGAGCAGGCCGAAGAGGTCGACGGCCGAGGCCACGAGGAAGGCGATGAGCAGCGGGCGTACGAGACGTTCCCGCCGGTCCGTGACGGCGGCGGCGCTCATCCGATGCGCTCCTGGGCGGGGACGGGCGTACGGGCGGCCGTTCCGGCCGGCTGCCAGCCGGGCCCGCGGAAGATCCGCCCGGCCCGCTCGCTCCAGCTGACCGCCGCCCGGACATCGCGGGCGATGGCTGCGTACTCATGCGTGGCGACACGGAGCGGATTGAATGTGTCGATGTTCTTGGTGAGGCCGTACACGGGCCGCTCCGCCTCGGCGGTGAAGGACCCGAAGAGCCGGTCCCACAGGATCAGGATGCCGCCGAAGTTCCGGTCCAGGTAGCCGCCCTGCGACGCATGGTGCACCCGGTGGTGGGAGGGCGTGTTCAGTACGTACTCGAAGGGCCTGGGGAGCTTGTGGACGCGCTCCGTGTGCACCCAGAACTGGTAGACGAGGTTCGCCGACGAGCAGAAGGCGAGCGCGGCCGGATGGACACCGCAGGCGATGAGCGGCACATAGAACGGCCAGACGGTCAGCGACGTCCAGGGCTGGCGCAGCGCGGTGGAGAGGTTGAACTTCCGGCTGGAGTGATGGACCACGTGACAGGCCCAGAGGATCCGGATGACATGGTGGCCGCGGTGGGACCAGTAGTAGAAGAAGTCCTGCGCCAGCAGCATCAGCGGTACGGTCCACCACAGCACGGGCACGCGGAGCGGGGTCAGCTCGTAGACCGCGGTGTAGATCGCGACGATGGGCACTTTCCACAGCAGGTCGAAAACCAGGCTGCCGAGCCCCATGGTGATGCTGGTGGCGGTGTCCTTCGCCTCGTATCCGGCGGCTTCGTCATCGGGATGGAAGTGGTGGAGAGCCATCTCGAGGACAGTGAGCAGGACGAAGGCCGGTATGGACCAGAGCACGACATCGGGCAGGTTCGGCTGCATACAAGCACCGTAGAGCCGCAGGTCCGCCGGGACCAGACGTAGTTACCAACAAGTATACGAGACGTGGTGTCAGCAGTATTTGGTGACTTCCGCCAATGCGGGCGTCGTACGATCCCTGTACTGGAGCTTGCGCGGGGGAGAAACTGCTGTGCAGGGTGGAGCCCGAGCGGCTCCGCGTCCCGGCCTTCCGCCCGGCGGACGCGGTCGCGGAGCCGGTCGTGGAGCTCGCGGGTCCGGATCGACTGGGCTGCTCAGTGCTCGCGCATGCCCCAGGGCGAGCCGTACTCGGTCAGCAGGTCCAAGAACACGCGAGCCGGGAACGCCTCCGGGCCGAGGACACCCGAGCCCGACCAGGCACCGGTGGCGAGGAGTTCGAGAGCGACAACCGGGTTGACCGCGGTCTGCCACACCACCGCCTGGCTACCGTACTCCGCCATGGACCACTCGTTGTCCACCACGTGGTAGAGGTACACCTCGCGAGGCGCACCGTCCTTGACACCCCGCACCCACGTGCCCGCGCAGGTCTTCCCGCGCATCCGCTCGCCCAGCGTCGCCGGATCCGGCAGGCAGGCGGCGACCACGTCGCGGGGCGACACCGCGACCGGGCCGTCGGCGCCCCGCACAGTCACGGGGTCGGTGCGGTCCAGGCCCAGCAGGTGCAGCGTCCGCAGCGTCTCGATGAACTCCCGCCCGAGCCCGTACTTGAAGGTGACGCGCCGCGCGTCGATCCAGCGCGGGACCAGCAGCACCTCCTCGTGCTCCACGTTCACGCACTCGACCTCCCCGATGCCCTCCGGGAAGTCGAACACCTCGGGCTCGCTGAACGGCGCGGTGGTGAACCACCCCCGGTCCGCCTCGTAGACGACCGGCGGGTTCAGGCACTCCTCGATCGTGGTCCAGATGTTGAAGGACGGCGCGAAGTCGTAGCCGTCGACGGTGAGATTCGCGCCGTCGCGGACGCCGATCTCCTCGATCTCGTCGAAGAGTTCATCGGCCGCATACCGTGCGAACACGTCCGACAGGCCGGGCTCCACGCCCATGCCGACCAGGGCCAGCGCGCCGTCCTTCGCCCAGTCCTCGGCCTGCGAGAACTGCGCGTCGCCGAGCTTGACCCCGCACTCCGCGTACGGCCGCTCGGGGTGCGGCTGCGACAGCGACATCGCCATGTCGAGGTAGGTGGCGCCGGCCGACCGCGCCGCCTGGAACAGGGGCATGACGAAGCGCGGGTCGGTTGCGTTGAGCAGGACGTCGCACTCGTGCCGCCGCAGCAGCGCCGCCACCGCCGCCTCGTCGCCCGCGTCCACGTGCTCGGCGCGGAATCGGGACGAGGCGGCACCGAGGGCGGTGACGGCCGCCTCGGCGCGCCCGAGGTCGTAGTCGGCCACCACCATCAGGTCGAAGAACGTGCGCCGGGCCGCGATCCGGGTGATCGCGGTGCCCACACCGCCGGCTCCCACGAGCAGTACACGCATGGCAAGAATTCCCTCTCGGTCAAAGACATCGAAGACGAGGCGCGCCTGACCGGAGATACAACGCCCTGGGCTCACGTAAGGTCAATAGCGTTGGCATAAGCCTCGGAACAGACGTGCAGGAAGAGGGTGGCGACGGTGCCGAAACCAGTGGTGCCCGAGGAGAAGCGACAGCGACGCCGTCCCACCAGGAGCGGCACCGTGCTGTCCGAGCGGCTCGTCGTGGAGGCCGCACTGCGGCTGCTGCGCGAGCACGGCAGCGCCGGCCTGACCACCCGCCGGCTCGGCCTGGCACTGGACTGCGACCCGAGCGCCCTGTACCGGTACTTCCGCGGCATGGACGACCTCACCCTCGCCATCGGCGACGCCCTCATGGGGCAGGCCCTGCGGGGCTGGCAGCCTACGGGGAAGTGGCGTGCGGACCTGCAGACGATCGGCTCGCGCATCCACGCCGCGTACGTGGCCCACCCGCAGGCTGCGCAGCTGACCGCGAGCCGGGTCACCGGCCGCGCCCACGAACTGGCCGCCGACGAGGCCGTCCTGGACGTGCTGCGCACGGCCGGCTTCCCGGTGCCCGACACCGTGCGGATCTACCACGCCTTCATCGATCAGGCGCTGGCCTTCGCCGCACTCGACGCGGCCTCCCTGGCCCTGCCCCTGGCCTCCCTGCGCGCCGACGAGGACATGTGGCGTTCGACGTACGCGCACCTGCCGGCCGCCACCCACCCCCGGATCGCCGAGGCGGCGCCGCTGCTGGCGACCCGCATGGTCACCAGCGCCTACCCGACAGCCCTGGAGATGCTCCTGGACAGCGCGGCCGCCCGCCTCGAGCGGCTGCACCGGCCGGGCCCCGGACGCCCCCGGCCGGACGGGACATTCGAAACACGCCCTACACGCCCACAGCCCCCAGCAGCGCCCCCGCCGCATAGGTGACCGCCATCGCCAACGCCCCTCCACCCATGTTCCGCAGCACCGCGGGCACCGCCCTCGCTTCGCCCAGCCGTGCGCTCCACCAGCCCGTCAGTGCCAGCGCCGCCAGTACTGACAGCACGGTGACGATCAGCCGCAGCGACGACGGGGGCAGCACGATCGCCAGCAGGGGCAGCAGCGCTCCCGCAGTGAACGCCAGGAAGCTCGCGCCCGCCGCGTGCCACGGGTTCGTCAGCTCGTCCGGGTTGATGCCCAGTTCGACCACCGCGTGGGCGCGCAGCGCATCGCGTTCGGTCAGCTGGAGAGCGGCCTCGCGGGCGACTTCCCGGCTCAGCCCCTTGCCCTCCAACAAGCCGGTGAGTTCGACGAGTTCCGCCTCGGGGGCCTCCGACAGCTCGCGTTTCTCCATCGCCAGCGCGGCCCGCTCCGAATCGCGCTGGGTGGAGACCGATACATACTCGCCCACCGCCATCGACATGGACCCGGCCAGCAGCCCTGCCAGGCCCGCCGTGAGCAGGGTGCCGCGGTCGCCGGTGGCGCCGGCCACTCCGACGACCAGGCCCGCGGTGGAGACCACACCGTCGTTGGCACCGAGCACCGCGGCGCGCAGCCAGTTCAGCCGCGCGCCGAGCCCGTTGCCGTGCGCTTCGTCATGCGCCTGGGTATCCGTCACCCGGGGATGGTCTCACTCCGCCCGGTCACCAGACGCGTACCGACCCGCCCGGCGCGAAGGCGGGACTGGTCGCGTCGGGCGGGATCTCCTTCAGGGGCTCGGCGATCTCCGCGACCGTCGGGCCGACGGTCGCGGCGACACGGTCCAGCGCCGCCAGGTCGAACCCGTAGACGCGCGCGGCATTGCCGCCGGCCATCGCCGCGATCTCCTCGGGCGGCAGACCCGCGTACGCGATCCGCAGGCCTTCTCGTGAGTACGGGGCGGTCCCCTCGTCATGCGGGTAGTCGCTGCCCCACATGATCTTGTCGATGCCGATCCGGTCGCGCAGCGGCACCTCGTGCGGCCGCATGAAGCTGGCGCCGACATAGCAGTTGTCCCGCCACACCTCACCGGGGCTCGCGCCCATCGAAGCGGCAAGCCCCGCACCGAATTTGGACTCGGCGGTGGATGCCCTCGTTGCCGCCGCGACCAGCCGTCCGTGGTAGTAGTCCAGCATCTCCACGACGCCCGGGATCCAGCCGGAGCCCTGTTCGGTAAGGACCAGTTTCAGTCCGGGATGGCGGCGGAAAGCCCCGCCGAAGATCAGGTGCCACAGCGCCCGGTGGGAGAACCACGTCGTCTCCACCATGAAGACGGCACGCGCCGCCGGTTCGTCGCCGAGTGGCGGGGAGGCCGAGCCGCCATGGTGGTTCACCGGTACGTCCAGCTCCTCGCAGACCGCCCACAGCGGGTCGTACACCTGGGAGTACAGCTCCGGGATGCCGGATCCCGGCGGGGTGCCGGGCAGCAGGATGCCGCCGGTGAGCCCCGCCTCCTTGGTGCGGCGGATCTCGCGGACCGCCTCCGCCGGGTCGTTGAGGAGGATCTGTGCGACGCCCGCCCGCCGGCCCGGCACCTGCGCGCAGAAGTCGGCGAGCCAGCGGTTGTGGGCGCGCAGGCCGGCCCAGCGCTGTTCGTACTCCGCCTGCGACGGCGCGGGCGCCACCAGGGAGGCAGAGGGGAAGAAGGGCGGGATGGTGTTGGGAAAGACGACCTCCGCGACGATGCCGTCCGCCTCCAGCTCCGCGACGCGCCGCGCGGAGTTCCAGTTCCGGTCGGCGGTGTCGGCGAGAAGGTCCTCGTACGGGTTGACGTAGGCCGCCGCCCAGGCGTCGAAGTCGTCGTGGTGCTTCGTCTCCAGATACGGCTTGTAGTCGAGGAGGTCGGCGCCCGCGTGACAGTCGGCGGAGATGACGGTGTAGCGCTCGCGGGACATCAGCCGACCCCCAGGACCGGGAAGTCGTGGTCGGTCAGCCAGTGCCGGCCGGCCTCCCGCGAGCGCGCCCAGGACGCCTCGACCGCCGCCTGGTCGGCGCTCTGGCCCAGATCCTCGGGTGTGGGGCCGATGCGCTCGGCGATCGGCGCGAGCTTCGCCGTGTCGAAGCCGAAGACCTCTGCTGCGGCGAGGCCCAGCATCCGGCGGGTCTCGGCCACCGGGATGTCGTGGAAGGTGTTGCGCAGCCAGTTCGCCGTGTTCGGCCAGGTGCCTTCGGGGTGCGGGAAGTCGCTGCCCCACAGGATGTTGTCGACGCCGATCTCGTACCGCTGGGCCAGTTCGCGGCGTTTGGTGTTGGTGGCACAGATGAAGACCTGGCGGTCGAGGTACTCGTGCGGGGGCCGCTTCAGTTCGGCGAACGGGGAGAGTTTCTTGCCGCCGTGGGCGCCGAGGTAGAGCCGGTCCATGAACCAGAGGAGGTTCGGCAGCCACCAGCAGCCTGACTCGGCGACGCCGAACCTCAGCCCGGGGTGGCGTTCGAAGGCGCCCGACCAGAGCAGGAACCAGAGCGGGCGGGACGGCCACCAGGTGACCTCGGAGACGTAGATCCCGAGGTGGTCGCCGTACTCGTGGCGCGGAGCAGCACCGGAGTGCGTGACCACCGGCATGGCCGTCTCGGCGGCGGCCGCCCACACGGGGTCGTAGCGGCGGTCGTGGTACGGGGCCTTGTCCACCCACATGGAGGGGATCATGAGCGCGCCGAGTCCGGACTCCTTCGCCCGGAAAATCTCCGCGACAACCCGGTCGACCTCGCCGGTGACGGGCAACAGGGCGACCCCGCAGTGGCGTTCGGGGTTCTGCGAGACGAAATCGGCGAGCCAGCGGTTGTGGGCCTGCGCGCCCGCCATGCCCAGTTCCGGGTCCTGATCGCCGGAGAGCCCGAGGCCCACTCCGAAGGGGGCGGCGGTCCGGCTGTCGACGGCGTCCGCGTCGGGGAAGACGACCTCGGCCGCCACCCCGTCGCCGTCGAGTTCCTTGAGACGCTGCGCGGCGTCCCAACCGCCCCTCAGCCCTTCCTCGTTGTCCTGGAACCACTTGTCGGCGAAGGCCTCGTTGCGTACGCCGAGGCGGGTCATCTCCTCGCGGCGGCGGTCGCGCCCGGCGAGGAAGTCGTCGAAGTCCCGGTGGAAGCGGGGGTCCAGATAGGGCCGGTACTCCTCGGTCGGCAGCCCGGCGTGGCAGTCGGAGGAGATGATCAGGTACGGGTCGTCGGTCATCGCTCGCTCCTCAGTCGAGTATGAAACTCTCCAGGTACGACGGGTCGGCCCGGTCGAGCATCGACTGCGACCTGGCGCGGATCTGCCGGTCGCTGTGCTCGCTCTCCGGCAGCATCCAGAAGCGGTCGGCGCGTATCCCGTCCACGACGGTCCCCGCGACGTCCTCCACCGGGGTGAACTCCACCTCGCGGCCCGCCGCCCGCATGGCGGACTCCCACTGGTCGAGGCTGCGGTACGGGGTCCTGCGCGGGCGTTCCTTGGCGTACCGCTCCGGGCGGTTGCGGTGCGACTCCCACAGTCCGGTACGGAGCATGTGGGGGCCGGGGAAGAGGACCGAGGCGCCGACCGGTGCGCCCTCCGCCTTCAGATGTGCGTACAGCGACTCGGTCATCGTGACGACGGCGGACTTGGTGACCGCGTACACGGAGGCGGTCGGCAGCGGGGCGATCCCGCCGTCGCCGGACGAGGTGTTGACGACATGCCCGGGGCCGCCGGCCGCGATCATGCGGGGCACGAACGCCTGGATGCCGTGGAAGACACCCCACACATTGACCGCGAACGCCCACTTCCAGTCGTTCGGCTCGTGCTCCCACATCCGGCCCTCGGCCCCGGAGCCGACACCGGCGTTGTTGCACAGCACATGCACGGCGCCGAAGGTGTCGTACGCGGCTTCGGCCAGGGCCTGTACGGATTCCCGCTCGCCGACGTCGACGACCCGGGCCAGCACCTGCGCACCGTCCTGGCGCAATTCGCCTGCCGCCTTGTCGAGCGCGCCCTCCTCCACATCGGCGAGGACGACTTTCAGCCCCTCGGCCGCGAACCTGCGCGCCATCGCGAGGCCGATGCCGCTCGCGGCGCCGGTGACGACGGCGACCTGGCCCTCCTCCAGCCTCATCGGACGCTCCCTTCCGGCGGGCCGTCATGGATCTGCTGCGGGTCGTCGTAACGCTGGTGGATGTACGGCAGCAGCGCCTCGGCACTCACCCGCTCCACGGCCCTGCCCTGCTGGTCGCTGGTCTTCTCGCCGATGGTGATGTCGACCAGCCGTCGTACCGGGAGGTCGGCGACCGGGTCGTACATCGACTCGCGCAGCACCACATCGCCCGATATCCGTTCCAGTCTGCGGACCTTCTCGTGGCGGGTGCAGTGGATCAGGACGGGGTCGGAGTCGAACCCTTCGCCGTCCACCGCGGGCAGGAATTTGAAGTAGAAGTCGAGCTTGGCCGTCGGCTCGGGCAGCGGGAGCGGTTCGCCGACCGCGCCGCGCACCTCGACGAACGCGATGCCGTGCCGGGCGAGCGCGGCCCGGACGACGAGGCCGTCGCGTTCGACGGTCACCTCGCCGAGCTTCTTCGGTTCGCCGAACACCTCACGGCCGCCGGTCAGCGCCCGTTCATGGGTCATCGGCATGACGAGCGGGTACCAGCCCTCGTGCCCGTCGTGGACGGCGGCGACTGCGACGGAGCCCGCACCGAGGGGGTAGCCGGGGAGTTCGACCGTACTGATGCTGGCCCGGACGAGCGGGCGCTCCGCGGGTTTGAGGGGCGGCGGGATAACAGCCGCCACCGCGTCGGGGTCGCTCTCCCAGAGGGCCACCACGCCGGTGGACCAGATGTCGGGGAGCGCGGAGCGGGCCGCGCGGGCCGCCGCGATCTCGGCCTCGGTGCGCGCGCCGTACCGAACACGTGCCATGCCGTACCACCCTTCTCGGTCTTCCGTTTCCCGGTTCTCCGTGCGGGTTCTGTAACACAGTTACACCGACACCGATGAAGGGTAAATAGGCATGCACGTAACGGAGTTCGAGAATCAAGGAGCGCTGTGGCGCGATCGTCGCTGACCCGCGAAGAGGTCCTGGACACGGCCGCCGCCCTGGTGAAGCTGCACGGCCCGCAGGCCCTCACCATGCGCGCTCTCGCCGCCGAACTGGGCACCGCGGTCACGTCGATCTACTGGCACGTCGGCAATCGTGAATCGCTGCTGGACGCGCTCGTCGAGCGCACCGTGCAGGAGATGGGCACCCTCCGCCCGGCCGGCCGGACCCCGGCGGCCCGTATCGTCTCCGTCGCCCGCGGCCTGCGGCGCGAACTGCGGGCCCGGCCGCATCTGATCGCGATGGTCCATGAACGAGGGCTCACCGAGCGGATGTTCCTCCCCGCGCAACAGGCCCTCGTCCAGGAGGTGCACGCCGCGGGGCTGCGCGGGGTGCGGGCGGCCGCGGCGGTGCGGGCGGTGCAGTTCCAGACCGTCGGCTTCCTTCTCGTCGAACGCAACCGGGAGCGGTCCCCCGTTCAGTGCCCCGGCGAGGGCGATCTGTGGGCTGCGTCCACCGCGGACGACGACCCGGCACTGGCCCGCGCACTGGCCCGGCCCGCCGCCCCGGACCGGCTGTTCACGGATTCCGTCCGGGCCCTGGTGAAGGGGCTGCTGTCGGACCCCGTACAACAGGGGTTGCGCGGCGGAAGCGGCATACAGGAACGGGAGACGGCCGAATAGGAGACTGTCAGTCGCGGCCCGTATTCTCTGTGACCATGCTCGACGACCTCCAGACCGCAGCACCGTGGCCGACCGCCTACCCACAGGGGTACGCGGTCGTCGACGTGGAGACCACCGGACTCGCACGGGACGACCGGATAGTGTCCGCTGCCGTCTACCGTCTGGACGCGCAGGGCAATGTCGAGGACCACTGGTACACGCTCGTCAACCCTCAGCGTGACCCCGGTCCTGTCTGGATCCATGGGCTGACCAGCGATGTCCTCGAAGGTGCTCCGCTCTTTCCGGAGGTCGCCGCCCAGCTCTCCGAGCGGCTCGCGAACCGCGTGCTCGTCGCGCACAACGCGGCTTTCGACTGGTCGATGCTGGCCCGGGAGTACGCACGGGCCTCGATCACCGCCCCCGTCGAGCAGCGCCTGTGCACCATCGCGCTCTCCAAGGAACTGCGGCTGCCGCTGCCCAATCACAAGCTGGAGTCGCTGGCCGCGCACTTCGGAGTCGTGCAGCAGCGCGCCCACCATGCCCTGGACGACGCCCGGGTGCTGGCCGAGGCCTTCCGGCCGAGTCTGCATGCGGCGGCGCGGGGCGGGGTGCGGCTGCCGCTGCTGGAGTGCCGGCCGCTGACCGAGTGGTCGGACTCCCCGGTCACACCGCGGGTCGGCTACCAGCCTTCGTACGGTCAGAACAGCTGGCGTCCCTCGCGCAAGCGCCCGGCGTGCCCGTATCCCAACCCCGGGCGGTACGAGAAGGACAAACCCCTCATGCAGGGCATGCGGGTGGCGTTCTCCGGGGACACCTCCGTCGATCGCGAGCTGCTGGAGGACCGGGCCGTGGAGGCCGGGCTGCATGTGGCGACCAGTGTGTCCCGGCTGACCAGTCTGCTCGTCACCAATGACCCGGACTCGGCGACGTCGAAGACGGTGAAGGCGAAGTCGTTCGGCACACCGGTTCTGGACGAGAGCGCGTTCACCCATCTGCTGCGCGATGTGGCACCGGCGTCGACGCGGGCGGCCGCGCCGTCATCGGAGTGAACCGGGGGCGACTCGCCCGCCCGCCGCTCGTCCGCCGCCGCCCTTGCGTCCCACCCTGTGGCGCATGGCACGTTGCGAGGTTTGCGGAAACGACTACGGCATGTCGTTCGAGGTGCACGCGCAGGGCGCGGTGCACGTCTTCGACTGCTTCTCCTGCGCCATTCACCGCATGGCGCCCATCTGTGAACACTGCAGGGTCCAGATCATCGGCCAGGGTGTCGAGGTCGACGGGCACTGGTTCTGCGGCGGTCACTGCGCCCGCGCCGAGGGGAAGGTGGGCATCATCGACAAAGTCTGATCAACGGCCGCCGCACCCCCTTCCCCCACCCCTCCGCAGCGCACCCCATGACGCAGTTGTACCGTCATGGGGTGTACCGCTTCCTGTTGACCCGGCAGTGGCTGATCCTCGCCCTCATCTCCCTCGTCCTGATTCCCACGATGGTCGAGCTGGGCTTCTGGCAGCTGCACCGGCATGAGAACAAGGTCGCGCAGAACTCTCTGATCTCCCGCAACCTCAAGGCGAAACCGGTTCCGGTCGCCTCGCTCACCTCCCCGGGTCACACGGTCCCGCGCTCCGACTACTGGCGAACGGTGACAGCCACGGGCACGTACGACACCGCGCACGAGGTGGTCGTACGCCGCAGGACCTCCAACGACGACAAGGTCGGCGTACATGTACTGACCCCGCTCGACCTCAAGGGCGGCGGCACGGTCCTGGTCAACCGCGGCTGGGTGCCCTCCGCCGACAGCCAGCGCGCGTACCCCGACGTACCGGCCGCGCCCAAGGGCGAAGTGACCATCACCGGGCGGCTCAAGGCAGACGAGACGACGAGCGCCAGCGGCATCAAGGACATCTCGGACCTGCCGGACCGCCAGGTGATGCTGATCAACAGCGCCCAGGAGGCCGAGCGGCTCTCCCGGCCCGTGCTCGGCGGCTACATCGAGCAGAGCGGACCCGAGCCCTCCGGCGGCTCCCCGGAACTGATCGCGGCCCCTGACGACAGCTCGATCGGCCCGCACATGGCGTACGCCGTGCAGTGGTGGCTGTTCGCCGCCGGTGTCCCGGTCGGCTACGTCGTCCTCGCCCGCAGGGAGAAGCGCGAGCGGATGGAGACGGCGGCCAAGGCCGCCGCCGGGGAGCGGGACGCCACCGAGCCGGAGAAGCCGGAACCCGCGACGGCCTGACCCCGTCTCCGCCCGGATGCCGGCGTGCCCCCGCCTCTCGTGACCTCCTGAGGCTGCTTACGGCCTCACCCACGATTGGCAGTGGGAGAAGGAGCGGTGCCTGGAGCCTTCGAATCCAAGGCGGAGGAGGGAGTGATGGCGAATGGGGCCTCCCCTGCTCGAGCGAAGCCGAGAGCTCGGGGAACATCGCGACTGACGACAACGCGGGAGGCGGAGGCCCCAGGCGCTGCGACGCCGCTGCCAATCGAGGGTGAGGCCGTTAGCCGGGCCCAGGTTCGGGAACACGCCAGAACGTGACCCCACGCATCGAGGACTACGCCCTCATCGGCGATCTGCAGACGGCCGCCCTGGTCGGCAGGAACGGTTCTGTCGACTGGCTCTGTCTGCCCCGCTTCGACTCGGGCGCCTGCTTCGCGGCCCTGCTCGGCGACGAGGAGAACGGCCACTGGCGGATCGCCCCGAAGGGCGCGGACACCTGCACCCGGCGCGGCTACGCGGGTGACTCCCTCGTCCTGGAGACCTTCTGGGAGACCCGTACCGGCACGGTCAAGGTCATCGACTTCATGCCGCAGCGCGACCGGGAACCCGATGTCATGCGGATCGTCGAGGGCATCAGCGGCACCGTCGAGATGAGCTCCGTGATCCGGCTGCGCTTCGACTTCGGCTCGGTCGTGCCGTGGGTGCGCCGCTCGCAGGGGCACCGGGTGGCGATCGCGGGACCGGACTCGGCCTGGCTGCGCAGCGAGCCGCCGGTCAAGACATGGGGCCAGCAGTTCTCCACCCGCTCGTCGTTCACCGTCTCCGCGGGCGAGCAGGTGGCGTTCGTCCTGACCTGGCACCCCTCGCACTCGCCCCGCCCCGATCTCGTCGAGCCGTTCGAGGCGCTGGAGAACACCCTGTCCGACTGGGCCGAGTGGTCCGCGCGGTGCAAGTACCGGGGACCGTACCGGGAGGCGGTGGTCCGCTCACTGATCACGCTGAAGGCGCTCACCTTCGGCCCGACCGGTGGCATCGTGGCGGCTCCCACCACCTCGCTGCCCGAGGAGATCGGCGGCGTACGGAACTGGGACTACCGCTTCTGTTGGCTGCGGGATTCCACCCTCACCCTCGACGCCCTCATCTCGGCCGGCTACCTGGAGGAGGCCGCCGCCTGGCGGGACTGGCTGCTGCGGGCCGTCGCCGGGGACCCTGCCGACCTGCAGATCATGTACGGCCTGGCGGGCGAACGCAGACTGCCCGAGTCGGAGCTGCCGTGGCTGCGCGGATACGAGAACTCCAGCCCGGTCCGGATCGGCAACGCCGCGGTCCGCCAGCGTCAGCTCGATGTGTACGGGGAGGTCATCGACTCGCTGCGGCTCGCGCGCGAGGCGGGCCTGGACGACAAGCCGCACGCCTGGAATCTGCAGCTCAGCCTGCTCGGCTTCCTGGAGTCCACCTGGCGCGAGCCGGACGAGGGGCTGTGGGAGATCCGCGGCCAGCGCCGCCACTTCGTGCACTCCAAGGTGATGGCCTGGGTCGCCGCCGACCGTGCCGTACGCACCCTGGAGAAGGACCCCTCGCTGGCCGGCGACGCCGACCGGTGGCGGGCGATGCGGACCGCCGTGCACCGGGATGTGTGCGAGAAGGGGTTCGACCCGGTACGGAACACCTTCACGCAGTCCTACGGCTCCCGGAATCTGGACGCCGCGACGCTGCTGATCGCCCGGACCGGTTTCCTGCCGCCGGACGATCCCCGGCTGGTCGGGACGGTCGACGCGGTCCGGGACGAGCTGGGCAGCGGCTGCCTGGTCCGCCGCTACAGCACGGACGGCGCCTCGATCGACGGGCTGCCCGGCAACGAAGGGGCCTTCCTGGCGTGTTCGTTCTGGCTGGCCGACGCCCTGCGCCTGACCGGGCGCATCGATGAGGCCAGGGATCTCTTCGAGCAACTGCTGGCACTCCGTAACGATGTGGGGCTGCTCTCCGAGGAATACGACATCGTCGGGCGCCGGCAGGTCGGCAACTTCCCGCAGGCGTTCAGCCATATCGGACTGGTGGGCACCGCCATGGCGCTGGCCGGGGAGGACGCGCTGGGACTCGACGCGGCAGGATAGGGCCCATGGATCTTGGACTGAAGGACCGCGTGTACATCGTCACCGGAGCGAGCCGGGGGCTGGGCAACGCCACGGCGCGGGCGCTGGCCGAGGACGGCGCAAGGGTGATCATCACCGGCCGGGACGAGAAGCGCGTCGAGGCGGCCGCTGCCGAACTGGGGCCGGACGCCGTCGGCCTGACCGCCGACAATGCCGACCCCGCCGCCGCGCAGCGTCTGGTGGACAGCGCGCACGAGCGGTTCGGGCGGCTCGACGGCGTACTCATCAGCGTCGGTGGACCGGCACCCGGCCTCGTCGCCGACAACACCGACGAGCAGTGGCAGTCGGCTTTCGAGTCGGTCTTCCTGGGGGCGGTACGCCTTGCCAGGGCCGCGGCGGCCACGCTCGGCGCGGGCGGTGTCATCGGCTTCGTGCTCTCCGGTTCCGTGTACGAGCCGATCGCCGGGCTGACGATCTCCAACGGTCTGCGGCCGGGCCTTGCCGGTTTCGCCAAGTCCCTGGCCGATGAGCTCGGCCCCCGGGGCATCCGCGTGGTGGGCGTGCTGCCGGCCCGGATCGACACGGACCGGGTGCGTGAGCTGGATGCGCTCTCGGGCGATGCGGAAGCCTCTCGCGCGGCCAATGAGGCACGTATTCCGCTGCGGCGCTACGGCACGCCGGAGGAGTTCGGCCGGACCGCGGCGTTCCTGCTCTCGCCCGCGGCGTCGTATCTGACGGGCATCATGCTGCCGGTCGACGGCGGCTCCCGGCACGGATTCTGAACCGGCCCGCTCTGCCCTGGACCGCCACGGAAATCACCGTCAACTCACCCTTTCCGCACGGTGCCTGACCGCCCTCAGCCGCACCTCGGCCGGCAGCTCCGCCAGCCCCGCCGAATCCCGGGCATGGGCCAGCGCCTCGTCGGTGAGACGGCCGAGCGCCGCGTCCGGCTCCGCGTGCGGCTCCATCAGCAGGCGGATCCTGGCGCGTGGCGAACTGCGTCGGCCGGTCAGCACGACGTGGGCGCGGGCCACCCCGTCCAAGGTCCCCGCCTCATGGGCGAGCACCCCCTCCAGGGCCCGGCCCCGCAGCAGCGCGCCCTCGCCGTCGCCGCTGTCCACCAGCACCTCGGCGAGGCGGGCGCGGCGCAGCTGGGCCAGCAGCCACCACAGGGCGAGCACGACCACGACGGCGAGGACCGCGATCACGGTCGGCCACCACCAGCCCTCGCCGCGCCAGCGGTCCCGTTCTGCCTCGCTGAGGAGCACATCACCCTTGCCGTACCAGGGCCACCAGGACGGTACGGAGAGACCGAGCCCGGCCGCGAGCACCGCGCCGCCGCCGCAGATCAGCACCAGCCCGGCCAGGCCGAGCAGTACCCGGTTGACGGTCCCGAGCAACGGACTCACCTCTTCTTGGCCGGACGGCGGACTTGTACGGACAGGCTCGGCGGCCTGGCCAGGCCCAGTTCCTTGATGCCGGTCCCCAGCACGGTGTCCAGATCGGCCCGTACGTCGTCGAGTTCACGGAAGTGCGACACCGCACGAACCCCGGTCTTGCCCCGGCCCATCCGGACCCGTACCGACTGCACACCGGACACCTCGATGGCCCGGTCCCGCAGAACCAGTGCGGCCGCGGCCCGGTCGAGGCCGGCCCGTACGCCGGGACGGTCGCGGCGCATCGGCAGCAGGTCGCGGAGTCCGGGGGTGACGGCGAGCACGAGCAGCCACAGGCCGATCGCCACGGCGGCCGCCGCGCCGGACAGCACCCGGACGTCGTCCAGCGGCCGGCCGGCGAGTTCGTCGGCCAGCGTGCGGCGCCACTGCATCGCCGGATGGCCGGCCCGTACGGCTGCCACGTCGTAGAGCAGCAGACCGGTGCCGACGAGGATCACCAGGGCGAGGACCGCCGCAGGAATACGGCGCGCGGACCAGAAACGGCCCGCCCCGCCACCGCTCTCCTGCTGGGCGGGCTCCGGGTCGCAGGCAGCGGACGAGGCGGACCGGTCGAGTTCGGGCACGGCCCCCTGTTCGACGGGCCGGGTGGTGGGCGGCCGTTGCGTACGGTGTTCCGGGTCGTGGGGCTCGGTCACCGGATCCTCCCCTGTGCCGCGATGCCCGCTCCCGTCGGATGCAGGCGCTCGACCTGTACGGCGACCTCGGGCACTTCCATCCCCGCCAACGCCTTCACCCGCTCGGCGACATGCCGGCGCACCCCGCCGCACTGGCGGCCGATGTCGCAGGGGTATCCGAGCTCCAGGCTCACCCGGACCCGGGCTGTGTCGCGATGCACCGTGACCGTGGCGCGCGGCGAGACGCCTTTCTTCGGCGGCTCGTCGATCGCCTCCTTCGCCGCCTGCGCGGCGATCTTCGCGACCACCCGGTCCGCGATCCGGGTCCCCCCGCGCTCACCGGCGGGTACCCGGCCGCTCACCCCCGGCAACGCCGTCACCGCCGTCGGCCGCCGCGCTCGCGACTCCGGAAGAAGTCGCCGGGCTCCAGGTCACCTTCCAGGAAGCGGCCGACGACGAACCCGATCGCCCCCAACGCGGCCACCAGCAGAAAGGCCCCGAATCCGCCGAAGTACCCGGCGAATCCGAGCGCCATGCCGGCCACCATGCCGATCACAGCCATGGTCATCCTGTGCTCCTCGCTCCTCAACTGCCTCGGTCACGAGGTCTACTGGAGACGTGGCTCGGGCTCTTCTTCTTCCTCGTCGGGCAGCTTCACGTCGCTCACCGCGATATTGACCTCGACGACTTCCAGGCCGGTCATCCGCTCGACCGCCGCGATGACGTTCTCCCGTACATCACGGGCGACATCGATGATCGACACGCCGTAGTCGACGACGATCTCCAGGTCGAGAGCGGTCTGCGATTCGCCGACCTCCGCCTTGACGCCCCGGGTGACGGACTTCCCACCGCCGGGTACCCGTTCGCGCACCGCTCCGAACGTACGCGCGAAGCCACTGCCCATCGCATGGACACCGACCACGTCACGTGCCGCCATTCCCGCGATCTTCTCGACCACGCCGTCGGCGATGGTCGTACGGCCACGGGTGGCGGGGGCTCCCCCGCCGCGCTTGGTGAGCGGGCTCGGTTCCTTCTCGGGGCTCTCGGGACGGTTCCGCTGTGGGGTCTCGGTCATCGCCACTTTTCCCTTCGGGACGGGTTGAACCTCGCTGCCCACATTAAGTGTGCTTGCCCCGTTTCGCGCCGTGGATGCGGCAGGCTGGGGAGATGACGACGGCTGACAGCCCGCACAGGGCCGACGGATGGGCGGCAGCGGTCCGTCAACGGCTCGGCCTCGGCCGGCTGCTGCCGCTGGGCGGTCCGGCGGACGGGGCCTGGATCTCGGAGCGGGCCGTTGCCTGGGTGCTGCGCGACGCGGTGGGCGGGCCGGGACCAGGGCCGGTGCTGGGAGAGCTCAGAATCGCCGTGGCTGATCCGGACCGGGCCCCGGACGCGGAGGTGGAACCACCGCCGAGTGCGCTGCCGCCGGGGCCACTGCGGATCGAGGCGACCATGTCGGCGATGTCCGGCCGACCGCTGCCCGCCGCCGCCGCGGATCTGCGCTCGGCACTGCTGACGGCGGCCGGGCACCGGCTGGGCCTGGTGGTCGCCGAGGTGGATCTCCGGGTGACGGAGCTGCTGGACACACCACCCGAACGGCGGGCGCCCGCACCGGCCGAGGTGCGCTCGGCGAGACCGGAGGGGGTGGCGGGGGTGGCCGCCGCGGGTGTTCCCGGTGTCGTGACGCTGACCCGGGTTCTGGGCAACGCGGTGCGCCTGGGCCCGGATCACGTACGGGTCGAACTGGCGACGGACTCCGGCCGCCGGGCGCTCGATGTGGCGCGTGCGGTGCGGAGCGCGGTGACGGATGCGGTGGAGGGGCATCCCTCGGTCGCGGTCCTGATCACGGCGGTGGTGGAGCGGGACTGACCACCGGACGGAGCCGGCCACCGGGCGGACCTGAGGAGCGAGCCCACCCGGCGGTCGAGGGCACAGCCCTCCCGCCCCATGTGCCGGTCGGTCTCAGTCGGTGATGCCCGCCAGGTCGCGCAGACGGCGGCCCTGCGCGGCGCGCTCGGCAACGCGCTGCTCCTCGTAACCGCGGGAGACGGCACCGCTCAGCAGTGCCTTGGTCTCCACGACCGCATCGCGCGGGGCGGCCAGCAGTGCGCCCGCCAGGTCGCGGGCTGCGGCGTCCAGCTCGTCGGCGGGCACCACGAGGTTGGCCAGGCCGGTGCGCTCGGCCTCCTCGGCGTGCACGAAGCGGCCCGTGGCGCAGATTTCGAGCGCCCGGGCGTACCCCATCAGGTTGACCAAAGGGTGTGTGCCGGTGAGGTCGGGGACCAGACCGAGGCTGGTCTCGCGCATGGCGAACTGCACGTCCTCGGCGACGATCCGCAGATCGCAGGCGAGGGCGAGCTGGAAGCCGGCACCGATCGCATGCCCCTGGACGGCCGCGATCGACACGATGTCGTTGCGGCGCCACCAGGTGAACGCCTCCTGGTACTCGGCGATGGTCGCGTCGAGCTCGGCCTCCGGGCCGCGCGCCATGTCGAGGAAGGACGGCTCACCGTCGAACCCCTCGGGGGTGAACGCCTGCCGGTCGAGGCCCGCGGAGAAGGACTTGCCCTCGCCTCGGAGCACAACGACCCGCACATTGCCGGGCAGTGCCCGTCCGGCCTCCGTCAACGCCCGCCACAGAGCGGGGGACTGAGCGTTGCGCTTGGCCGGATTGGTGAGGGTCACCGTGGCAACCGCGTCATCGACGGTGAGTCGTACGCCGTCCTTGTCGAGCACAGAGTCGAGCGAGGTCATGGGGCGCCTCCGGATCGGGTCAGTCAGCACTTCAACCTAAGTGACTGAACAGTAACCACCCGACCGACATCACGATCGACCGGGTGGCCACCGCCGAAACCGGTGAGCCTCGGGGCGGGCCGGAAGGCCCGCCCCGATCCGCCGAAGGCCGTCAGGCCGTGGCGGTCTTCTTGCCTCGTGTCGCTCCGCCGCGTCCACGCAGCGTGACTCCGGACTCGCTGAGCATCCGGTGGACGAATCCGTAGGAGCGGCCGGTCTCTTCGGCCAACGCCCGGATGCTCGCACCGGAGTCGTACTTCTTCTTCAGGTCTGCCGCGAGCTTGTCGCGCGCGGCGCCGGTAACCCGGCTGCCCTTCTTCAGAGTCTCGGCCACCCGTGCCTCCTCATGGGAAGTGCGCTCTGGACTCTCATGATCACCCCTCGACGGCTTCCTGGCCACCCATTCGGCAAGGTCCGTGCAACCGGATTCCCGTCCGGGAGCGGGCCGATACGACCGGAATCCCGCATTCCGCCGGGCTGTGGAGACAAGTGGGGACAGGCTCGGGACGAACCGCCAGGTCAGGGCCACACGGGGTGAGCGGCCCCATATGGGTGCGCCCGGCAGGTATCTGCCGGGCGCCGCGCCGAGGTACGAGACGTACTCACTCAGATGATGGATCACGCGTAGGCCGAATGATCCAGACGAAGTGGATCAGGGGTGACCGGGCCGGGATCAGGCCAGCGCGACGAGGTCCTGGTAGTCCGCGCCCCACAGGTCCTCGACACCGTCCGGCAGCAGGATGATGCGCTCCGGCTGAAGCGCCTCGACCGCCCCCTCGTCGTGCGTGACGAGGACGACGGCGCCCTTGTACGTACGCAGCGCGCCGAGGATCTCCTCGCGACTGGCCGGGTCGAGGTTGTTCGTCGGCTCGTCCAGGAGCAGCACATTGGCGGAGGAGACCACCAGGGTCGCCAGTGCGAGACGGGTCTTCTCACCGCCGGAGAGGACGCCGGCCGGCTTGTCGACGTCGTCACCGGAGAAGAGGAACGAGCCCAGGGTCTTGCGGACGTCGACAAGATCGAGGTCGGGTGCCGCGGAGCGCATGTTCTCCAGGACGGAGCGCTCCGGATCGAGGGTCTCGTGCTCCTGGGCGTAGTAGCCGAGCTTGAGTCCGTGCCCCTCGATGACCTGGCCGGTGTCGGGCTTCTCGGCGCCGCCGAGAAGCCGGAGCAGCGTGGTCTTGCCCGCGCCGTTGAGGCCCAGGATGACGACCCGGGAGCCCTTGTCGATGGCGAGGTCCACATCGGTGAAGATTTCGAGGGATCCGTACGACTTGGACAGGCCCTCCGCCATCAGGGGGGTCCTGCCGCACGGCGCGGGCTCGGGGAAGCGCAGCTTGGCGACCTTGTCGGAGACCCGGACGGCCTCCAGACCGGAGAGCAGCCGCTCGGCGCGCTTGGCCATGTTCTGCGCGGCGACGGTCTTGGTGGCCTTCGCGCGCATCTTGTCGGCCTGGGAGTTGAGGGCCGCGGCCTTCTTCTCGGCGTTCTGCCGCTCGCGCTTGCGGCGCTTCTCGTCGGCTTCGCGCTGCTGCTGGTAGAGCTTCCAGCCCATGTTGTAGATGTCGATCTGCGAGCGGTTGGCGTCGAGGTAGAAGACCTTGTTGACGACCGTCTCGACGAGCTCGACATCGTGGGAGATCACGATGAAGCCGCCGCGGTAGGTCTTGAGGTAGTCGCGCAGCCAGACGATCGAGTCGGCGTCGAGGTGGTTCGTAGGCTCGTCGAGCAGCAGGATGTCGGCGTCCGAGAACAGGATGCGGGCCAGTTCGACGCGGCGGCGCTGACCGCCGGAGAGCGTATGGAGCGGCTGTCCGAGCACCCGGTCGGGCAGGCTGAGCGCGGCGGCGATGGTGGCGGCCTCGGCCTCGGCGGCGTAACCGCCCTTGGTGAGGAACTCCGTCTCCAGGCGCTCGTACTTCTTCATCGCCTTCTCACGGGTGGCGCCCTTGCCGTTCGCCATCCGCTCCTCGTTCTCGCGCATCTTGCGCAGGATCTCGTCGAGACCACGGGCGGAGAGGATGCGGTCGCGGGCGAGTACGTCGAGGTCGCCGGTGCGCGGGTCCTGCGGGAGGTAGCCGACCTCGCCGGAGCGGGTGATGGCGCCACCGGCGGGGTTGCCCTCACCTGCGAGGCACTTGGTGAGAGTGGTCTTGCCCGCTCCGTTGCGGCCGACGAGGCCGATGCGGTCACCCTTGGCGATACGGAAGGAGGCGGACTCGATGAGGATGCGGGCGCCGGCGCGCAGCTCGATGCCGGAAGCGGTGATCAAGGTAAAACTCCAGGGCGGTGTGGACGGCGGACGGGACGGCTACGGACTCACGACTCGACGCCGTTACTGATGCACAAGGAGCATTGCCATGCGGGTCATTCTACTGGCGGTGTGCAACCGCTTTTCCAGCCCCGCGGCGCCCCCCATGTGCCGGTCGGTCCGAGTCCTCCGGGCCGTTGCCAGTGGCCGGTGAAAGACTGAGACGTAGGTCACAGAAGTGGTCGCGGGAGTACGAGAAGGGGTGAGCGCAATGGCAGGCGCACCGGCCGGCGTTCCGACGATCTATCCGACGATTCTGTACGACGACGCGAAGGCCGCGATCAGGACGCTGACGGAGGGCCTCGGCTTCACCCAGGAAGCGGTGTACGAGGGCGAGAACGGCACGGTGCTCCACGCGGAGCTGTCCTGCGGCAACGGCAGGGTGATGCTGGGTTCCAAGGGCCGCGGGGGTGTCTTCGCCAAGGCGATGCAGGACGCGGGCCCGGCCGGTGTCTACGTCGTGGTGGACGAGGTCGATGCGCATCATGCCCGGGCCGTGGAGTACGGCGTGGAGATCCTGATGCCGCCCACGGACCAGGACTACGGCTCGCGCGACTACACGGCGCGGGACGGGGAGGGCAATGTGTGGAGCTTCGGGACGTACGCACCGGGGTCGGCGGACTGACGGCCGGACGGGCTTGTGGTCAAGCCCGTCCGACACGGACCCACCCGCGCTACGCGCCGCCCGTGTGTACCTGGAACGCGGCCCGGCGCACCGCTTTGGCCAGCGCCGGGTCGGGGTGCGCGGCGGCCAGGGCCACCAGGACCTGCACGGTGCGCGGGTGGCCGACTGCCCGTACCTCGTCCAGCAGCGCCGGCACCGTGCCCTGGACGGCCGAGTCGAGATGGCGGACCAGCAGCCCGGTCTCGCCGTGGTCTGCGACGGCCGCCGCGGTGTCGACCCAGAGCCAGGTGGCTTCCTCCCGGCTGAGGACGTCCTGGGCGTCCTCGGGGTCCGTTCCGTCGTACTCGGCCAGCCACAGCAGTGCATAGGGGCGCAGTGAGGGGTCGCCCATGACGGAGCGCACCTCGGGTTCGGCGGGGGCGCCGACGACCCGGAGCGCCTCGAAGGCGAGCCCGCGCAGCAGCGCGTCCTCCCCGCGGGCGACGCCGAGGAGTTCGGCGACGGCGCTGCCGACGGGGCGGGCGGCGAGCCAGGCACGGTATTCGGCGCGGGCCGGGCCGGGGGTGAGCCGGGCGCAGCCGAGCAGCATGTCGGCGGCGGACTGCTCGATGTTCCCGGCCGGGCTCTGCGCCGCGACACAGATCTGTTCCAGCTTGACCCAGACCGCCCAGTTGCCGAGCGGGGTGAGGGTGGCGTGTCCGGCGCCGAGAGTGAGCGCGCCTACGGCGGCCAGTCCCTCAAGGGCCCAGTCGAGAAGGAGGGCGACCAGGGCGGCAGGGTGCGCCGCGGGGGCGGATTCGGCCGGTGCGGGTAGCGCCTGCGGGCCGTACGGCACCTCGCAGCGCTCCTCGTGGAGTTCCGCGACGCGCTGGCCGAGAAGGTCCAGGAGGGCGGGCACGGTGACCGGACCCGCCGAGAGCTGAAGGAGGGAGAGCACCTGCGGCACGGCCTCGACGGCCTCCGCGACCGCGGTGGACTCGATGCCCTCGGGCGCGGGGTGGACGAGCGACCAGGCGTCGAAGAGCGCCACCCAGCCGCGGAGGACAGCGGAGTCGTCGCGGTCCCAGGCGCGCAGCCGCCAGCCGGGGCGTGCGGTGTCGCCGTGCAGTTCGACCAGACCGGCGAGCCGGGCCCGGTCCCAGCCGGAGCGCACCTGGGCCGGGGACAACTCCAGGGCTGTCGCGGCCCGTTCGAAAGCATGGGCGGCCAGTGGCGGCGCGCCGGGCATCGCGCCGTCGGCTGCCCAGTGGGCGATCCGTACGGCGTCGGCGAGGACCGTCCTGGCCTGACGGGCCAGTTCCGCCCTGGGCGGGGTGCCCTCCGGGGGGCGGGGAGCCGGCCTGGTGCGCCGGGTGGTAACGGCCTTGCGAGCGGTGGCAAGGGGTCGCGGGCGGACAAGTCGCAGCCTGGAGTCGCGCGGGGTACGGGACGTCACGGGGAGCAGTCTTGCCCCTGACGGCCCGAAAGCCCAAACGGAACCCGAATTCGCGGTGGAAGGGGGTGCCGTGCGGGGTCCGGCACCCGTCGGCCGATCGCTCATATCAGGTCACATCAGAGGTGTGAGGAAGCGGCGCAGGGCCTCTTCGTAGTGGAGCGGGTCGGCATTCCACATCGCCCCATGCGGAGCCTGCGGTACGGCGCGCAGGGCGACCAGGTCCGGGCGGCGGGCAGCGAGATCGCGGGACGGCTGCCAGGGGGCCAGGGTGTCGTCCGGGCCGTGGAAGATCAGGGTCGGGACATGCAGCGCCGGTACGAGGGAGCCGTCCAGGAGCCGGGCGCCGCGCAGTCCGGTCTGCCCCGGGGCGGCGCGGACGGCGAGCGGCAGCAGTGCGGTCGGGACACCGCGGGCGACGGCCAGGGCGCGCAGCGTGGTGGCCCGGTCCAGGACCGGGGAGTCGAGGACGAGACCGCAGATCCGGTTGCGGAGCGCGGAGTTGACGGCCGCGTGCAGTGCCATCGAGGCACCGGTGGACCAGCCGTGCAGGACGACCTTCTCGGCTCCGTACCGCACGGCGAAGCGGATCGCCGCGTCCAGGTCGTGCCATTCGGATGCGCCGAGGTGGGCGAGGCCGTCCGGAGAACGCGGGGCTCCGGCGTCGCCGCGGTAGGCCAGGTCGAGCACGGGCAGACGCAGATCGTGCAGGAACTCCATGACGTTCATGGGGTGTTCCCTGGTGGTGCCGAGGCCGTGCACGGTGATGACCCAGGTGTCGCGGGGGCCGGGCAGGAACCAGGCGGGCAGGGCGCCGAGTTCGCCGGGGATCTCGACTTCTCTGTATTCGAGGCCGAGGGCCGAGGAGGGGTCGCCGCTGTGCAGCTGTGGGGTGATCCGGACCTTGGCACCGGTTTCCAGGCTGCCGCGGGTGACGCGTTCCAGTCTGCGGACGACGGTGTCGGGAGCGTGCCGGGCGTGTTCGATCACCGGGCCGACGACGGCGTGGACGTCGTCGGCCACCAGTCCGTACGTACCGGGCCGCAGGGCGGCGAAGGAGCGGGTCAGGGTGACCTGTCCGGCCGCCGTGGCGTGCACGGTGATCCTGCGGTCGGTGGGCAGTGGTCCTCCGGACGGCGCTCCGAGAGCGGCGTCGCAGGCGTACCGGCCGGCCGCGACCGCTGCCGCACCGAGGCCGAGGATCGTGGTGACGGCTGCTGCCGTGACTGTTGCCGGGCGCACCGCTCCAGTGTCGCGGCGTGCGCCACACCCGGCCAGCTGACGGGGGCCGTCCGGTGTCCCGCCGGGGGCGGGACGGACAGATGGGAACGGATGGCAACAGATGGGACAGCGGGGGGCAGCGGGGCAGGCAGGGGCGGGTCAACCCGGTTGCCCGTATCCCTTCAGCGCCTCCTGTACGTCGCGCAGCTGGGCCGGGGAGAGCAGGTTCGGGGTGTGCCCGGGGACGGAGCTCGCGGCGAGCCAGAGCCGGCAGAGCCATTCCAACTGGGCGGTCCTGTCGTACGCCTCGTCCAGGGTCGCGCCGTAGGTCACGGTTCCGTGGTTCTGGAGCAGGCAGCCCGTACGGCCCTGCAGGGCGGCGAGCATGTTCTCGGCCAGTTCCCCGGTCCCGTAGCGGGCATAGGCCGCGACGCGGACGGGTCCCCCGAGCATCGCGGCGGCGTAGTGGACCGAAGGGACCTCGGGAACCAGGGTGGACACGGCCGTGGCATGCACCGCGTGGGTGTGCACGACGGCGGCGGCGTCGCTGTTCCGGTAGACCGCGAGATGGAGCGGGAGTTCGCTGGTCGGGGCCAGTTCGCCGAGGACGCGATTGCCTTCCAGGTCGACGCCGACGGCGTCCTCGGGGCGGAGCCGGTCGTACGGCACCCCGCTCGGGGTGACCAGGACCGTCCCGCCGACCCGTGCCGACACATTTCCCGAGGTCCCGACGACGAGACCGTCCGCCGCCGTCCTGCGGGCAGTGGCGACGACACCGTCCCAGGCACGTTCGATCGCGTCCCGCTGCTGATCGCTCATGCGGAGATCCTGCCAGCCCGGCGGGCGAAGAGGTATGCGATCGGTCACTCCAACGACCTCGCCCACGATTGACAGTGGGAGAAGGAGCGGCGTCCGGGGCCTTCGAATCCAAGGCGGAGAAGTTCACAAAAAGTGGTGGCGGGGGAGGCGAACCGGGCCCGGATCGGCCATGCGCCGGGCCCACACCGCCCCGCGAAGGACAAACGGAACGGCCCGGCTCCGGTTGGAGACACCACAGCGCCCTGTTCAGTTCACCTTCCGTTCATCCAGGTTGCCTACGGTCCACGTGCCAATGACGCCGAACGATTGCCTGGGTAAATGGAACACATCACGCTGCTGCTCGCGATTGTGATCGTGACAGCTCTAGTGTTCGATTTCACGAACGGTTTCCACGACACCGCCAACGCGATGGCAACCACCATCTCGACCGGCGCACTCAAACCGAAGACAGCGGTGGCCATGTCCGCCGTGCTCAACCTCGTCGGCGCGTTCCTGTCGGTGGAGGTCGCCAAGACGATCTCCGGCGGGATCATCAACGAGGACGGGCTGCAGACAGAAGTCATCTTCGCGGCACTCGTCGGCGCCATCCTGTGGAATCTGCTGACCTGGCTGGTCGGACTTCCGTCCAGTTCCTCGCACGCCCTGTTCGGCGGCCTGATCGGTGCAGCGGTGATGTCGGCGGGCTGGTCGTCGGTCAACGGCGGCACCGTCGTCACCAAGGTGCTGATCCCCGCGGTCGCCGCCCCGATCGTGGCCGGTCTGGCCGCGTTGCTGGCCACCAGGCTGACGTACCGGATCGGCGGAAAGATCCGCAACGGCGCCCAGGAGAAGGCCACCGCCAAGGGCTACCGCGCCGGTCAGATCGCCTCGGCCGGACTGGTCTCCCTCGCCCACGGCACCAACGACGCGCAGAAGACCATGGGCATCATCACCCTGGCCCTGGTCACCGGTGGTGTCCTGGCCCCCGACTCCGACCCTCCGGTCTGGGTCATCGTCTCTGCCGGTGCGGCCATCGCGCTCGGCACCTACCTGGGTGGCTGGCGCATCATCCGCACCATGGGCAGCGGCCTCACCGACCTCAAGCCGCCGCAGGGCTTCGCCGCCCAGACCAGTGCGGCCACGGTCATCCTGGCCTCCTCGCACCTCGGTTTCTCCCTCTCCACCACCCAGTCCTGCTCCGGCGCCGTGATGGGCGCGGGTCTCGGCCGCCGGGGCGGCGTGGTCCGCTGGTCCACCGCCACCCGGATGTTCGTCGCCTGGGGTCTGACCCTGCCGGCCGCGGGCCTGGTGGGCGCGGGCGCGGAACTCCTCACCAGGCAGGGCACCTGGGGCGTCGTCGTCGTCGCGGCGCTGCTGGTCCTGGGCTCCGCGGCGATCTGGCTGGTGTCACGCCGCAAGCCGGTCGGCCACGACGATGTCGCGCCGACGGGCGGCGACAGCGAGCCCGCGGGCGTGGTCACCGCTGCCATCGCCTCCGTCAGCCCGCCACTCACCGCGGCCCAGGCAGCGACCCAGGACCTCAAGGCCACCATTCCGGCCGCGGCCGGAACCACCCAGGACCCGGCGCGAACCGCCACCCTCTAGGTCAGCCACCTACGCCGGCCGTCTAAGGATTCAGCATGAACATCGACTGGGCAGCCCTCGGCTCCGTCTTCGGCGTCTCACTCGTCGTCACCGTCGCGCTGGTGGGTCTCTTCACCCTGGGCATCGTCGGTCTCTCCAAGCAGCCCGAACCTGCGGCGCAGGGCGGCTCCGGCGGCTCGCTGCTGCTGGCCCGCGCCGGTGCGTACGTCTGCTTCGCGCTGTGTGCTGCGGCGGTCCTGTACGGGATCTATCTGATCGTCGCCTGAGCCCTTCTCCGGGCACACCGCATCGGGCCGGACACACCTCGTGTGTCCGGCCCGATGCGGTGTGCCCGGTCCGATGTGGGGCTCAGCACACTGCACCGTCGCAGATCAACAGCAGGTTGACGGGCGTTCGCAGGGCGTGGTGGACTGCCGGAGCCGATTACGGCGACAGCAGAGGAAGCCGGTGCGAATCCGGCGCGGTCCCGCCACTGTCACCGGGGAGCAGTCCCCCACACCGGAAGTCACGGCGCGCGCGAGCGGGCTGGAAGGCCGGGGGAACTGCGGATCCGGGAGCCAGGAGACTCTCGTCGCCGGTCACGTCGAACCAGGGCGCGGACCCTGAGTGAGGACATATCGCCATGCCTGGCTGCCGTGCGTCCGTTTCTGTGGCGCTCTCGACGACGAGAGCCGCCTGTACGAAGGTCCTTCGAGGCGCAACGGCCGGTTGAGCCGTGCGTGCCGACCGCATTTTCGCGTACGGCGCCACGGCCGGTCTGATCGGCGATCTGCTGCTCGGTGACCCCCGCAGGGGACATCCGGTCGCCGCCTTCGGGCGGGCCGCAGCAGGCGTCGAGCGCCGTCTCTGGCGCGACCACCGCGGGTGGGGCGCGCTGCACACGCTCGTCTGCGCAGGGGGCGCGGCGGGTGGTGCCGCGCTGATCACCCGTGCCGTACGCAGCCACCCCGCCGCCTCCGTCGCACTGACCGCGGCCGCCACCTGGTCCGTCGTCGGCGGTACGTCCCTGGGGCGTGAGGCCCGGACCATCGGCGCCGCCCTGGCAGCCGGTGACATCGATTCGGCCCGCGAGCGGCTGCCGCATCTGTGCGGGCGCGACCCGCAGTCCCTCGACGGACCGCAGATCGCCCGCGCCGTGGTGGAGTCCGTGGCCGAGAACACCTCGGACGCCGTGGTCGGCGCCCTGGTGTGGGGCGCGCTGGCCGGTGTGCCCGGGCTCGTCGGCTTCCGGGCCGCGAACACCCTCGACGCCATGGTCGGCCACCGGTCGCCCCGCCACCGGCGCTACGGCTGGGCCTCGGCCCGCCTCGACGACCTCGCGGGCTGGCCGGGTGCCCGGCTCACAGCCCTGCTCGCCGTGGCCGCCGGGGGGCGGCCACGTGGAGCGGTACGGGCGTGGCGGGCCGACGCGGCCAAGCACCCGAGCCCCAACGCGGGCCCGGTGGAGGCCTCGTTCGCGGGCGCACTCGGCGTACGGCTCGGCGGGACCCTCGCGTACGGCGGCCGGGTAGAACACCGCCCCGTCCTCAACGGGGAGACGGGCCGGGCGGTGGAGACCGAGGACATCGAACGCGCGGTACGGCTGTCGCGCCGGGTGAGTGCGCTGGCCCTCGGCATGTGTGTGGCGGGGCGGCTGGGTGCGGGTCTCGTCGCACGACGGATCGCAGGACATCGGTCCGCAGGACATCGGTCCGCAGGACATCGGTCCGCAGGACTCCGGGTCACAGGACGTCGGATCGCAGGACGGAGACGGACATGAGCGGCGGGCTGCTGGTCGCCGGAACCACCTCGGACGCGGGCAAGAGCGTCGTCACGGCAGGCATCTGCCGCTGGCTCGTGCGCCGGGGCGTGAAGGTGGCGCCCTTCAAGGCGCAGAACATGTCGCTGAATTCGTTCGTCACCCGCGAGGGCGCCGAGATCGGGCGCGCCCAGGCCATGCAGGCCCGGGCCGCCCGGGTGGAGCCGACCGCGCTGATGAACCCGGTGCTGCTCAAGCCCGGTGGGGACCGCTCCAGCCAGGTCGTCCTGATGGGCAGACCGGTGGGCGAGATGAGCGCACGCGGCTACCACGGCGGCAGGCAGGAAGCGCTTCTCGGCACGGTCGTGGACTGTCTTGAGCGGCTTCGGGACACGTATGACGCGGTGATCTGCGAGGGGGCGGGCAGTCCGGCGGAGATCAATCTGCGGCGCACGGACATCGTGAACATGGGCATCGCACGGGCGGCGCGCTTCCCGGTGGTGGTGGTCGGCGACATCGACCGCGGCGGTGTCTTCGCCTCGTTCTTCGGTACGACGGCGCTGCTCTCCGCCGAGGACCAGTCGCTGATCGCCGGCTACCTCGTCAACAAGTTCCGCGGCGATGTGTCGCTGCTGGAGCCGGGTCTGGAGATGCTGCGCGGGATCACCGGGCGGCAGACGTACGGGGTGCTGCCCTTCGCCCACGGCCTCGGGATCGACGAGGAGGACGGTCTGAGGCCCGCTTTCAAAAACAGCACAGCGCTGCGCGGAGCCGTACGCGAATCGGTCGTCGCGCCGCCGCACGGCGACGACGTGCTGCGCGTCGCGGTGTGCGCCGTACCCCTGATGTCGAACTTCACCGATGTGGACGCTCTGGCGGCCGAACCGGGCGTCGTCGTCCGGTTCGTGGACCGCGCCGAGGAGCTGGCCGACGCCGACCTCGTCATCGTGCCGGGTACTCGCGGCACCGTGAAGGCACTGGCCTGGCTGCGCGAGCGCGGCCTCGCCGACGCCCTGGTACGGCACGCCGCCGAGGGCCGGCCGGTCCTCGGTATCTGCGGCGGCTTCCAGATCCTCGGCGAACACATCGAGGACGAGGTCGAGTCCAGGGCCGGGCACATCGACGGCCTCGGCCTGCTGCCCGTGCGTATCCGCTTCGACCGCGAGAAGACCCTCGCCCGCCCCGTCGGCGAGGCGCTCGGCGCCCCCGTCGAGGGGTACGAGATCCATCACGGCGTCGCAGACGTACACGGCGGGGAGGCGTTCTTCTCCGACGGCCGGGGTCACGGCCTGGACGGCTGCCGGGTCGGCGCCGTGTGGGGCACCCACTGGCACGGTTCGCTGGAGAGCGACGAATTCCGCCGCCGCTTCCTGGCCGAGGTCGCGCGGGCGGCCGGCCGGCGTTTCGTCTGCGCCCCCGACACCTGCTTCGACGCGCTGCGCGAGGAACAGCTCGACCGCCTCGGCGACCTCATCGAAGAACACGCGGACACCGACGCACTGCTGCGGCTGATCGAGTCGGGCGCACCGTCAGGACTTCCCTTCATCGCCCCCGGAGCACCTGGAGCACGCGCATGAACGCCCCTCTGAATACCGTGCTGTTGCTGTCGACCGCCGACACGGACCTGCTCGCCGCGCGCGCCTCCGGCGCGCCGTACCGGATCGGCAACCCCACCCGCATCGACGCCCATGAGGAACTCCCCGCGCTGATCGAGGGCTCCTGCGTCGCCGTCGTCCGTCTCCTCGGCGGCAAGCGCGCCTGGGAGGACGGACTGGCCGTCCTCAAGGCGTCCGGCATCCCGACCGTGCTGCTGGGCGGCGAGGCCGTGCCGGACGCCGAGCTGATGGCCGAGTCGTCGGTGCCCGCCGGTGTCGTCGCCGAGGCGCTGCGCTACCTCGTGGAGGGCGGCCCCGGAAACCTCGTCGAACTGGCCCGCTTCCTCTCCGACACCGTCCTGCTGACCGGCCACGGCTTCGCCGAGCCGCAGAAGATGCCCGAGTGGGGTCTGCACGGCAGCCGCGAGTTCGTCGAGGGCCGTCCGACCGTCGGCGTGCTCTTCTACAGGGCGCACCAGCTGTCCGGGAACACCTCGTTCGTGGATGTCCTGTGCGACGCCGTCGAGGCCCGTGGCGCCAACGCGCTGCCCGTGTACTGCGGTTCGCTGCGCGGCGCGGACGCCGGTCTCCACGAGCTGCTCGGCAGGGCCGACGCCCTGGTCGCCACCGTGCTCGCGGCAGGCGGCACCCGTGCGTCGGACGCCTCCGCCGGCGGCGACGACGAGGCCTGGGACATCGGCGCGCTCGCCGAGCTGAACGTCCCTGTGCTGCAGGGCCTGTGCCTGACCTCCACGCGCGCCGCGTGGGACGCTTCGGACGCCGCGCTCTCCCCCATGGATGCCGCGATGCAGGTCGCGATCCCCGAGTTCGACGGCCGCCTGATCACCGTCCCGTTCTCCTTCAAGGAGCAGGGTCCCGACGACGTGCCGGTGTACCGCGCCGACCCCGAACGGGCCGCGCGCGTCGCCGGAATCGCGGTGCGTCACGCGGTCCTCAAGCACAAGACGAACGCCGAGAAGAAGCTCGCCCTCGTCTTCACCGCCTACCCGACCAAGCACTCGCGCGTCGGCAACGCCGTCGGTCTGGATACGCCCGCATCCGCGGTACGGGTCCTGGACGCCCTGCGCGACGCCGGTTACGGAGTCGAGGGGCACCCCGACAACGGCGACGAACTCATCCACCGTCTCATCAACGCCGGTGGCCACGACGTGGAGTGGCTGACCGAGGAGCAGCTCGCGGCGGCCCCCGCGCGTGTTCCGCTCGCCGACTACCGGGCCTGGTTCGCCAAGCTGGAGCCGGAACTGCGCGACTCGATGCTGGAGCACTGGGGCGAGCCGCCGGGTTCGCTGTACGTGGACGGGGACGAAATCGTCCTCGCCTCGCTCCGGTTCGGGAATGTGGTGGTGCTGATCCAGCCGCCGCGCGGCTTCGGCGAGAACCCGATCGCGATCTACCACGACCCGGACATGCCGCCGTCCCACCACTACATGGCGGCGTACCGCTGGCTGGAGGCCGCAACATCGGAGGGGGGCTTCGGCGCGGATGCCGTCGTCCACATGGGCAAGCACGGCACGATGGAGTGGCTGCCGGGCAAGGGTCTTGGCCTGTCCGCCGGTTGCGGCCCCGATGCCGTACTCGGCGAACTGCCGCTGATCTACCCGTTCATCGTGAACGACCCCGGCGAGGGCACCCAGGCCAAGCGGCGTGGGCACGCCACGGTGGTGGACCATCTGGTGCCCCCGATGGCGCGCGCCGACACCTATGGTGACCTGGCCAAGCTGGAGCAGTTGCTCGACGAGTACGCGCTGGTCAGCGATCTCGACCCGGCGAAGGCTCCGTCGGTGCGGGCGCAGATCTGGACGCTGGTGAAGGCCGCCGAGCTGCACCACGACCTCCATGTCGACGAACAGCCCGGCGACGACGACTTCGATTCGTTCGTCATGCACATCGACGGCTACCTCTGCGAGATCAAGGACGTCCAGATCAGGGACGGCCTGCACATTCTGGGCGGCGGTCCCGTCGACGAGGCACGGGTCAACCTGGTGCTGGCCGTGCTGCGCGCCTCGCAGGTGTGGGGCGGCACGGCGAACGCGCTCCCGGGGCTGCGGGCGTCGATCGCCGAGCACTTCGGGCTCAGCGAGAAGGAGCTGCTGGCCCAGCCCGGCGCCGCGGTGAAGGTTCCAGTCGAGCTGACCGCACTGGTCGACGGCCCGGCGCGCACCGGTGCCGACGCGATCGACCTGCTGGAGCGGCTGTGCCGCCGGCTCGCCGAGGGCATGGAGGAGCGCGGCTGGGACATCGCGGCCGCGGCGGGGCTGGTACGGGACGTGCTGGGCTTCGAACTCCCGGATGCGGTCGCCGTGCTGGGCTTCGCGTGCGAGGAAGTCGTGCCGCGCCTTGCCCGGACGACGGACGAGATCGAACACATTCTGCGGGCACTGGACGGCGGTTTCGTACCCGCCGGCCCGTCGGGCTCGCCCACGCGCGGGCTCGTCAATGTGCTGCCGACCGGGCGCAACTTCTACTCGGTGGACCCGAAGGCGATTCCGTCCCGGCTGTCGTGGGAGGTCGGGCAGTCGCTCGCCGACTCGCTGATCGCCCGATATCTCGCCGACACGGGCGACTACCCGAAGTCGGTCGGCCTGACCGTGTGGGGCACCTCCGCCATGCGCACCCAGGGCGACGACATCGCGGAAATCCTGGCGCTGCTCGGCTGCCGGCCGGTGTGGGACGACGCGTCGCGGCGGGTGACCGGGTTCGAGGTCGTGCCGGTCCGCGAGCTGGGGCGGCCTCGGATCGACGTGACGGTCAGGATCTCCGGTTTCTTCCGGGACGCCTTCCCGCATGTGGTGGGGCTGATCGACGACGCGGTACGGGCCGTGGCGGAGCTGGACGAGCCGGCCGACGCCAACTACGTACGGGCGCACGCGGATGAGGACACCGCGGAGCACGGCGACCGGCGCCGGGCAACGGCGCGCGTCTTCGGATCCAAGCCGGGGGCGTACGGAGCGGGGCTGCTGCCGCTGATCGACGCCCGGAACTGGCGCAGCGACGCCGACCTGGCCGAGGTGTACGCGGTCTGGGGCGGTTACGCGTACGGGCGCGGGCTCGACGGGCGGGCGGCGCGCGGCGACATGGAGACGGCGTTCCGGCGGATCGCGGTGGCGGCGAAGAACGTGGATACGAGAGAACACGACATCCATGACGCCGACGACTATTTCCAGTACCACGGCGGCATGGTGGCGATGGTGCGGCATCTGACCGGCGAGTCGCCCGAGGCGTACGTCGGTGACAGCGCCACGCCGGACCAGGTGAGGACGCGGACGCTGGGCGAGGAGACGCACCGGGTGTTCCGGGCGCGGGTGGTGAACCCGCGGTGGATGAGCGCGATGCGGCGCCACGGGTACAAGGGCGCCTTCGAGATGGCCGCGACCGTGGACTACCTCTTCGGGTACGACGCCACGGCGGGGGTCGTCGACGACTGGATGTACGAGAAGCTGTCGGCCGAGTACGTGTTCGACGAGACCAACCGGGACTTCATGAAGAAGTCCAACCCCTGGGCTCTGCGCGGGATTTCGGAGCGGCTGCTGGAGGCGGCCGAGCGGGGGCTGTGGGCGGAGCCGGACCAGGAGACGCTGGAGCGGCTCCGGGCGACCTACCTCGAACTCGAGGGCGACCTGGAGGGGGACGCGTGAGCGCCCCGGACACCCCCGCAACTCCGGGGAGCACACACGGGACGGCCGTGAGGGCGATCTCGTGCTCGGAACATCCCCGCGTCTGCGGGGAGCACGTCCTCACCCTCACCAGCCTCGTGCCCGCCGACCGGCCATTCGCCCCGGCCGCACCCGAAGGAGTGATCACCGCGTGAGTGTTTCCTATCCCTTCACCGCCATCGTCGGACAGGACGACCTCCGGCTCGGGCTGCTCCTCAACGCCGTCTCGCCGGCCGTCGGCGGGGTGCTGGTGCGCGGCGAGAAGGGGACCGCCAAGTCCACCGCCGTGCGGGCGCTGGCCGCACTCATGCCGGAGGTGGCCGTCGTCCCGGAGTGCCGGTTCTCCTGCGCCCCGGACTCGCCCGATCCCGCGTGTCCCGACGGACCCCACGAGGCCGGGTCCGGCGTGTCACGGACGGCGCGGACGGTCGAACTGCCCGTCGGCGCGTCCGAGGACCGGCTCGTCGGCGCGCTCGACATCGAGCGGGCGCTCGCCGAGGGCGTGAAGGCCTTCGAGCCAGGGCTGCTCGCCGACGCGCATCGCGGGATCCTGTACGTCGACGAGGTCAACCTCCTCCACGACCACCTCGTGGACCTGCTGTTGGACGCCGCCGCCATGGGTGCCTCGTACGTGGAGCGCGAAGGTGTCTCCGTACGGCATGCAGCGCGCTTCCTGCTCGTCGGGACCATGAATCCCGAGGAAGGGGAGCTCAGACCTCAGCTCCTCGACCGGTTCGGGCTGACCGTCGAGGTCGCCGCCTCCCGTGAGACCGATCTGCGGGTCGAGGTGGTGCGGCGTCGGCTCGCGTACGACGACGATCCGGTCGCCTTCGCCGCCCACTGGGCCGACGAGGAAGGCGCGTTGCGGGCGCGGATCGTGGCCGCGCGTGCACTGCTGCCCCACGTACGGCTCGGTGACAGTGCGTTGCGCCAGATCGCAGCCACCTGTGCGGCCTTTGAGGTCGATGGGATGCGGGCCGACATCGTGATGGCCCGGACCGCCACGGCACTGGCCGCCTGGGCGGGGCGCACCGATGTACTGGCCGAGGACGTACGACAGGCTGCCCTGCTCGCGCTCCCCCACCGGCGCCGGCGCAATCCCTTCGACGCGCCGGGGCTCGACGAGGACAAGCTCGACGACACGCTGGAGCGGAACAGCGGCGAGGACGACGATCCGGACCCGGACGGCCCGGGTGGCGGCGGCCGGCCGCCGCGGAGCGACGGACCCGACACCGGGCCGCAGCCCGAGGGCGGGGCCGACGGCACGCCCGCGCAGTCCGTGCCCGAACAGGGCAAGGAGCAGGGACAGGGAGGGGGCGGCGAGCAGCAGCCCGTACGGGCCGGTGAGCCGTTCCGTACGAAGATGCTGAGCGTGCCCGGTCTGGGTGAGGGCGCCGCGGGGCGGCGGTCACGGGCGCGTACCGAGCACGGGCGCACGACGGGTGCGCGGCGTCCGCAGGGCGCCCTGACCAAGCTGCATCTGGCGGCGACCGTGCAGGCAGCCGCCCCGCATCAGCGGGCGCGGGGGCGCAACGGAGCCGGACTTCTCCTGCGTCGTGACGATCTCAGGCAAGCAGTGCGAGAAGGTCACGAATCCAATCTCGTGCTGTTCGTCGTGGACGCCTCCGGGTCGATGGCCGCCCGGCAGCGGATGAGTGCCGTGAAGGGTGCGGTCCTTTCGCTGCTGCTGGACGCGTATCAGCGGCGGGACAAGGTCGGGCTGATCACCTTCCGGGGCAAGGACGCCGAGGTGGTGCTGCCACCGACGTCGTCGGTGGACGCCGCGGCGGCGCGGCTGGAGATGTTGCCGACCGGTGGGCGTACCCCCGTCGCGGCCGGGCTGTTGAAGGCCTATGAGGTGCTGCGGGTGGAGCGGCTGCGCGATCCGTCGCGGCGGCCGTTGCTGGTCCTGGTGACCGACGGGCGGGCGACCGGGGGGCCCGAGCCGGTGGCGCTGGCGTCGCGGGCGGCGCGGCTGCACGAGGCCGAGGGCATCGCGTCCGTCGTCGTGGACTGCGAGTCGGGGCCCGTACGGCTCGGACTTGCGGGAAGTCTCGCGCGCGATCTCGGGTCCGTCGCCGTCACGCTCGACGAACTGCGGGCCGACTCGATCGCCGGGCTCGTCAAGGACGTTCAGTCAACCAGCGGGAGGGCCGCGTAATGCCGCAGGGACAGCCGACCACCGTGCCGGACGACGGGCTGACCACCCGTCAGCGCCGCAACCGGCCGCTGCTGGTGGTGCACACCGGCATCGGGAAGGGGAAGTCGACGGCGGCCTTCGGGCTCGCGCTGCGCGCCTGGAATCAGGGGTGGCCGATCGGGGTCTTCCAGTTCGTCAAGTCGGCGAAGTGGAAGGTCGGCGAGGAGAACGCGCTGAAGGTCCTCGGGGCGAGCGGCGAGGGCGGGTCCGTCGCCTGGCACAAGATGGGCGAGGGCTGGTCGTGGGTGCAGCGCGACAAGCAGCTGAACAACGAGGAGGCGGCGCGCGAGGGCTGGGAGCAGGTCAAGCGCGACCTGGCCGGCGAGACGTACCGGCTGTACGTCCTCGACGAGTTCGCGTACCCCATGCACTGGGGCTGGGTCGACACCGACGAGGTGATCGAGGTGCTGCGCGGCCGTCCCGGTACTCAGCATGTGGTCATCACGGGACGCAACGCGCCCGAGAAGCTGGTGGAGGCCGCCGATCTGGTGACCGACATGTCGAAGGTCAAGCACCCGATGGACGCCGGTCAGAAGGGTCAGCGGGGCATCGAATGGTGAGGGGCCCGCGGTGAACGTTCCGCGTCTGGTGATTGCCGCGCCCTCGTCGGGCAGCGGCAAGACGACCGTTGCCACGGGGCTGATGGCGGCTTTCGCGGAGCGGGGACTTGCCGTGTCCGCGCACAAGGTCGGGCCCGACTACATCGATCCCGGGTATCACACGCTGGCCACGGGGCGGCCGGGGCGCAATCTCGACGCGTACATGTGCGGCCCGGAGCTGGTCGCTCCGCTGTTCGCGCACGGTGCGCGCGGCTGCGATCTGGCGGTCGTCGAGGGTGTGATGGGGCTGTACGACGGGGCGTCGGGGAGGGGCGAGCTGGCGTCGACCGCGCAGGTCGCGAAGGCGCTGCGGGCGCCCGTGGTGCTGGTCGTCGACGCGTCGTCGCAGTCGCGGTCCGTGGCCGCGCTGGTGCACGGCTTCGCCTCGTGGGATCCGCAGGTGCGGATCGGCGGAGTGATTCTGAACAAGGTCGGATCGCAGCGGCACGAGGCGCTGTTGCGGGAGGCGTTGGACGAGTCGGGTGTGCCGGTGCTGGGGGTGTTGCGGCGGGCCGGGCAGGTGGCTGTGCCGTCGCGGCATCTGGGGCTGGTGCCGGTGGCCGAGCGTCGGGGCGACGCGGTGGACGCTGTCGCGGCGATGGCGGACCGGGTGCGGGCGGGGTGTGACCTGGACGCGGTCATGGCGTTGGCGCGGTCGGCGCCCGCGGTGCCGGGTGAGGTGTGGGACGTGGCCGGGGCGGTGGGCGCGTGCGGTGGGCCCGCTGCCCGGCCCGCGAGGGTCGCCGTCGCCTCCGGGGCCGCGTTCACCTTTTCCTACGCCGAGCACACCGAACTCCTTGCCGCCGCCGGGGCCGAAGTCGTGCCGTTCGATCCGTTGCGGGACGAGTCCTTGCCCGAGGGGACGCGGGGGCTGGTCATCGGTGGGGGGTTTCCGGAGGTGTACGCCTCCGAGCTGTCCGCCAACGCCGCGCTGCGCAAGGCCGTCGCCGAACTGGCGGAGTCCGGGGCTCCGGTGGCTGCCGAGTGTGCGGGGCTGCTGTATCTGGCGCGTTCGCTCGACGGGCTGCCGATGTGCGGGGTCCTCGATGCCGAGGGGCGGATGTCCGAGCGGCTGACACTCGGCTACCGGGAGGCCGTGGCGGTCTCCGGCAGTGTGCTGGCGGCGCCCGGGACGCGGGTGCGCGGGCACGAGTTCCACCGGACCGTGCTGCAGCCCGGCGCCGGGGCCCAGCCGGCGTGGGGCCTGCACCAGCCGGAGCGGCGCGTGGAGGGGTTCGTACAGCGGGGCGTGCACGCGAGTTATCTGCATACGCATTGGGCTGCGGCGCCCGGTATGGCCCGCCGATTCGTTGAGAGGTGCAAGGGATGAGCCACGGTCACGGTACGAGCAGACTGGTCGGCGTCGGTGTCGGACCCGGTGACCCGGAGCTGGTGACCGTCAAGGGTGTGAACGCGCTGCGTGATGCCGCGGTCGTCGTCGTGCCGGTGATGGACACCGGTGAACGGGGGCGGGCCGAGGCGACCGTGCTGCACTACGTGGCGGCCGACAAGGTCGTACGTGTGGTGTTCGCGCTGAACGAGCGGACGGACCGGGCACGTCGGGAGGCGGCGTGGGACGCGGCGGGTGAGCGGGTCGCGGAGCTGCTGCGTACGCATGGTTCGGTGGCGTTCGCGACGATCGGCGACCCCAATGTGTACTCGACGTTCACATATCTCGCGCACACGATGGGTGAGCTGCTGCCGGGTACGGCCGTGGAGACCGTGCCGGGTATCACGGCGATGCAGGATCTGGCCGCGCGCAGCGGTGCGGTGCTGACGGAAGGCACGGAGCCGTTGACGCTGGTGCCGGTGACCGCCGGGGCCGCGGTGCTCAAGGAGGCCCTGGAAGGTCCCGGGACGGTCGTCGCGTACAAGTTCGGGCGGCTGGCCGCGGAGGTGGCCACGGCGCTGCGTGAGACGGGGCGCACCGAGGACGCGGTGTGGGGTTCGGCCCTCGGGCTGCCCGAGGAGTCGATCCGGCCGGCGGCGGACCTGGCCGAGGGGCCGTTGCCGTATTTGTCGACGCTGATCGCGCCCGCGCCGCGCGACGGCGGGCGGGGCGGGAAGTTGTGAGGATCACCCGCGCCGTGTTGCCGGCAGGTTGACCCCGTGCGCGCATCTCACCGCGCCCTGCCGTCCACCTCACCTTATCTGTCCCGTTTTCCCGCTTTTCGAAAGGACCCCGTCCCATGTCCGAAGCAGTCGACGCAGCCGGCGCAGTCGCCGCGCCCACCCACGGCCGAGTGACGTTCGTCGGTGCCGGCCCCGGCGCCGCCGATCTGCTGACCTTCCGGGCGGCGCGGGCCATCGCGGATGCCGACATCGTCATCTGGGCGGCGAGCCTGGTGCAGGCGGAGGTCCTGGAGCATGCCCGGGAGGGCGCGGAGATCCTCGACTCGGCGCAGATGTCGCTGGAGCAGGTCGTCGCCGTGTACGAACGCGCGGCGGCCGAGGGGTTGAAGGTGGCCCGTATCCACTCCGGCGACCCGGCGCTGTGGGGCGGCACGCAGGAGCAGGTCGACCGGTGTGCCGGGCTGGGGGTCGCGGTCGAGATCGTGCCGGGGGTGTCGTCGTTCTCGGCCGTCGCCGCGATCGCGCAGCGGGAACTGACGATTCCGGAGATCGCGCAGTCCGTGATCCTGACGCGCCTGGGTGGCGGCAAGACGCCGATGCCGCCGGGCGAGGAGGTACGGGAATTCGCACGTCACGGCACGACGATGGCGGTGTTCCTGTCGGCGGCGCGGTCCGGGCAGCTCACCCAGGAGCTGCTGGAGGGCGGCTATCCGACGTCGACGCCGGTCGTGATCGCGTACCAGGCGACCTGGCCGCAGGAGCTGATCCTGCACTGCACGATCGAGACCCTGGAGGAGACGGTCAAGGAGCACAAGCTCTGGAAGCACACCCTCTTCCTGGTCGGCCCGGCGCTCTCGGCCTCGGGGACGCGTTCGCACCTCTACCACCCGGGGCACTTCCACGGTTTCCGCAAGGCCGACAAGGCGGCCCGGGCCGAGCTGCGCGCCCAGCGGTCCGGCTCATGATCCGAGTCTTCGGTACGGGGACGGGCGCGCCGCTCGGTCCCGATGCCCAGGACGCGCTGGCCGTGGCCACGTTGGTGGTCGGCGCCCGGCGTCATCTGGAGGCCGCGGGGCTGCCGGAGCAGGTCGAGCGCATCGTGCTCGGTCCGCTGGCGCCCGCGCTCGACCGGATCGCGGAGCATGCGCACGGGGCCGGGGGGCGGGTGGTGGTGCTGGCCTCCGGCGACCCCGGATTCTTCGGGATTGTCCGCGCGCTGGCGGAGCGTTTCGGGCCGGAGGCGCTCGATGTACGGCCGGGTGCGCCGTCCGTCGCGGTCGCGTTCGCCCGGCTCGGGCTGGCATGGGACGACGCGGTCGTGGTCAGTGCGCACGGCCGCGACCCGCGGACCGCGGTGAACGCATGTCTGGCGCACCCGAAGGTGGCCGTCCTGACCGGGCCCGGCGCCGGGCCCGGTCAGCTGGCGGCCGGGCTGGTGCACGGAGCCAAGGGGCGCACCCTGGTCGTGGCGACGGCGCTCGGCGACCCCGAGCGGGAGCACGTCGAGCGGCTGACTCCCGCCGAGGCGGCGGCCCGCGACTGGCCGGATCCGGTGAGTGTGGTGCTGTGTCTGGACGAGTCCCGGGTGCTCTCCCCGGTGCGGACGCTCGCGGGAGCGCCCGCCGGGCCCGGCCGGTGGGCGCTGGGCGAGACGGAGTTCGAGCACCGCGATTCGATGATCACCAAGTTCGAGGTGCGGGCGCTCGCGCTGGCACGGCTGGGGCCGAGCACCGGTGACCTGGTGTGGGACATCGGTGCAGGTTCGGGTTCGGTCGCGGTGGAGTGCGCGCGGCTCGGCGCGGCCGTCGTCGCCGTGGAGAAGACCTCGGACGGGGTCGAGCGGATCAGGGCGAACGCGGCCGCGCACGCGGTGTACGTCCGTGCGTTGCACGGCTCGGCGCCCGCCGTGCTCGACGGCCTGGGCGACCCGGACGCGGTGTTCATCGGGGGCGGCGGGCGTGAGCTGCCCGCCATCGTGACGGCGTGCGCCCGGCGGGCGCGGCGCTCGGTGGTGGTGGCGCTGGCCGCGCTGGACCGGGTGCCTGAGGTGCGTGCGGCGCTGACCGGTGCCGGGCTCGTGCCCGAGGGCGTACTGCTGCAGTCCTCCCGGCTGGCGCCGCTGCCCGGTGAGGTGACGCGGCTCGCCGCGACCAACCCGGTCTTTCTGCTGTGGGGCACCCGCCCCGCGGTCCGTGCAAGTGAAGGAGCAACCCAGTGATCGGCCTGATCTCCGCCACGGCGGCGGGCACCGTCGCCCGCGACCGGCTGGCCGCGGCCTGGCCCGGTCGCACCGTGGTCTACGAGGGACCGGTGCGCGAGGCCGTGCAGCGGGCGTTCGCCGAGTGCGAGCAGCTGGTGTGTTTCCTGGCGACGGGGGCGGTGGTGCGGCTCCTTGCCCCGCTGCTTTCGGACAAGTCCTCGGACCCGGGTGTCGTCTGTGTCGACGAGGCGGGCCGCCATGCGGTGGCACTGCTCGGCGGGCACGGCGGCGGGGCGAACGCCCTGGCCGGGGCAGTCGGTGACGTGCTGGGCGCGGCGCCGGTCGTGACGACGGCGACGGATGCGGCGGGGGTGCCGGGGCTGGACATGCTGGGCCTCCCCGTGGAGGGCGACGTGGCGGGGGTGTCGCGCGCGATGCTCGACGGGGCACGGGTGGAGCTGCGGGCGGACGCGGTATGGCCGTTGCCGCCGTTGCCGCCGAATGTGTCCCCCGGTGCCGACGGCTCGGCCGTGCTGCATGTCGGCGACCGGATCATCGAACTCGAGGCACAGGCCGCCGTGTTGAGGCCCGCTTCGCTCGCTGTCGGTGTCGGTGCGTCCAAGGGTGCGCCGGTCGGGGAGGTCGTCGGGCTGATCCAAGACACCTTGCGCGAGGCCGGGCTGTCGCCGCTGAGCATCGCGGAGTTGGTGACGGTCGATGCCAAGGCGGACGAGCCGGGGATCGTCGCCGCGGCCGCGCAGCTCGGCGTACCGCTGCGGACGTACGCCGCCGGGGAGTTGGCCCGTATCGAGGTGCCCAATCCGTCGGGCGCGCCGCTCGCCGCCGTCGGTACGCCCTCCGTCGCGGAGGCCGCCGCGCTCGCCGCGGGGGGCGAACTCCTCGTGCCGAAGCGGAAGTCGAGTGGCCTCGAGGGGCGGGCCGCGATGGCCACGTGTGCGGTGGTGCGCCGCAGCCCGCGCGGGCGCCTGGCCGTCGTCGGTCTCGGCCCGGGTGCGCGCGATCTGCTGACCCCGCGCGCACGCGAGGAGCTGCGGCGGGCCTCGGTGCTGGTCGGGCTCGATCAGTACGTCGACCAGATCAGGGACCTGCTGCGGCCCGGCACCACGATCCTGGAGTCGGGGCTCGGCGCCGAGGAGGCGCGGGCCCGTACGGCGGTCGCCGAGGCGCGCAAGGGGCATGCGGTGGCGCTGATCGGCAGCGGTGACGCGGGCGTGTACGCGATGGCGTCGCCCGCGCTCGCCGAGGCGGGCGCCGATATCGATGTGGTGGGTGTGCCGGGTGTGACGGCCGCGCTGGCGGCTGCCGCGATCCTGGGCGCTCCGCTGGGCCACGACCATGTGTCGATCAGCCTCTCCGATCTGCACACGCCGTGGGAGGTCATCGAGCGCCGGGTACGGGCCGCGGCCGAGGCCGACATCATCGTGACGTTCTACAACCCGCGCAGCCGGGGCCGCGACTGGCAGCTCCCGAAGGCCCTCTCGATCCTGTCCGAGCACCGGGAACCGGCGACACCGGTCGGTGTCGTCCGCAATGCCTCGCGCCCGGACGAGAGCAGCCGGGTGACCTCGCTCGCCGGTCTGGACCCGGTGACGGTGGACATGATGACGGTCGTGACGGTCGGCAACACGGCCACCCGGGAGATCGCGGGCCGCATGGTGACACCGCGCGGCTACCGCTGGCAGTCGGCCACCACGGCTCCGGCGCGGGAGGGAGCCGAATGAACCGGCCCTGGGAGAGAACCGTTCACCCCATCGAGCAGGAGTCGTTCCGGCGGCTGCGCACCCGCCTGGACACCTCGCACTTCGCACCGCTGACCCGGGCCGTGGTGGAGCGGGTCATTCACTCGGCGGCGGATCTGGAGTACGCGACGGACCTGGTCTGCGACGAGGAGTCGCTCGTCGTCGCACATGCGGCGCTGCACGCCGGTGCGCCGGTCGTCACCGATGTGGAGATGGTCGCTGCGGGCATCACCCGCCGCGAGACCGTGTGCCGTCTGAAGGAGGCCAGGTCCGGTCCCGGACTGACCCGTTCGGCACATGCGATCCGGCTCGCGTACGAGCAAGTCGGACCCGGTGCGATCTGGGTGATCGGCAATGCGCCGACGGCGCTGGAGGAGCTGCTCGTCCTCGGTGCCGCGCCCGCGCTCGTCATCGGGCTGCCGGTCGGTTTCGTCGGCGCGACCGAGTCGAAGGCGGCGCTGCGCGAGAGCGGTCTGCCCGCCGTGAGCAATGTGTCCGAGAAGGGCGGCTCGGCCGTCGCCGCCGCCGCTCTCAACGCCCTGCTGTACCACCCCCTGCACCCCACGAACACCGAGGAGAATCTGTGACCACCGCGTCCGTCCAGCCCGCACTGCTCATCGCCGGCCACGGCACCAGGGACGAGGGTGGGGCCGCGGCGTTCCGTGACTTCGTGACCGAGCTGGGCAAGCGCCACCCCCAGCTGCCCGTCGCGGGCGGCTTCATCGAGCTGTCCCCGCCGCCGCTCGGCGACGCCGTGACCGAGCTTGTCGAGCGCGGTGCCGGGCGCTTCGCCGCCGTGCCGCTGATGCTGGTGTCGGCCGGGCACGCCAAGGGGGACATTCCGGCGGCGCTGGCCCGTGAGAAGGAGCGCCACCCCGGCATCTCGTACACCTACGGCCGTCCGCTCGGCCCGCACCCGGCGCTGCTGAAGGTGCTGGAGCGCCGGGTCGACGCGGTGCTGGGCGACACCGACCGGTCCGAGGTGACGGTGCTGCTGGTCGGGCGCGGTTCGACCGACCCGGACGCCAACGCCGAGGTGTACAAGGCGGCGCGGCTGTTCTGGGAGGGCCGTGGTTACGCGGGGGTGGAGACGGCGTTCGTCTCGCTCGCGGCGCCTGACGTACCGTCCGGTCTCGACCGTTGCGTGAAGCTGGGTGCCGGGCGCATAGTCGTTCTGCCGTACTTCCTCTTCACCGGCATCCTGCCGGACCGGGTGCGTCATCAGACCGAGGAGTGGGCCGCCGCCCACCCGGAGCTCGATGTCCGCTCGGCCGAGGTCATCGGTGCGGCGGAGGAGCTGTACGACCTGGTCATGGAGCGCTACCGGGAGGCCGTCAAGGGCGATCTGCGGATGAACTGCGACTCATGCGTGTACCGGATCTCGCTGCCGGGCTTCGAGGACAAGGTGGGGCTGCCGCAGCAGCCGCACTTCCACCCCGACGACGACGGCCATCACCACCACCCCCACGGCGGTCATGCACACTCCCACTGAAAGACCCGGCGCGACAGGCACGGGCACGCACGATCTGCGGCATCACGGTGACGCGGAAGTACGGGGACGGGGCCGGGATCTGACCGATCTCGCCGTCAACGTAAGGGCCGATACGCCCCCGGCCTGGCTGAAGGCGCGAATAGCCGCGTCGCTGGGCGAGCTCGCCGCGTACCCGGACGGCCGTCCGGCGCGCGCGGCGGTCGCGGCCCGGCACGGGCTGCCGGTGGAGCGCGTGCTGCTGACGGCGGGTGCGGCGGAGGCGTTCGTGCTGATCGCACGGGCGCTGCCGGCCTGCCGTCCGGTCGTGATCCATCCGCAGTTCACCGAGCCCGAGTCGGCGCTGCGTGCGGCCGGGCACGAGGTACGGCGGGTGCTGCTGCCGGCCGAGGACGGTTTCCGGCTGGACCCGGCGGCCGTGCCCGAGGACGCGGATCTGGTGGTCGTCGGCAATCCCACCAACCCCACGTCGGTCCTGCATCCGGCGGGCGCGCTGGAGAAACTGGCGCGCCCCGGGCGGACATTGGTCGTCGACGAGGCGTTCATGGACGCGGTGCCGGGCGAGCGCGAGGCGCTGTGCGGGCGTACGGACATCCCGGGGCTCGTCGTGCTGCGCAGCCTCACCAAGACCTGGGGGCTCGCGGGGCTGCGGATCGGTTACGTACTGGCCGCCCCGGAGACGATCCGCGCGCTGGAGGAGGCGCAGCCGCTGTGGCCGGTGTCGTCCCCTGCGCTGGCGGCGGCCGAGGCGTGCATGGAGCCGCGGGCCCTGGCCGAAGCGGCTGCCGCGGCGGAGCGGATCGCGGTGGACCGGGCCCATCTGGTCGCGGGGCTCAGGGAGTTCACCGAAGTGCGGGTGGCGGAACCGGCCGAGGGACCGTTCGTCCTGGTGCGGCTGGAGGAAGCCATCGAGGTACGGGAGCGGTTGCGGGCTCTGGGGTTCGCGGCGCGGCGTGGAGATACGTTTCCGGGGCTCGGTCCGCAGTGGCTGCGGCTGGCGGTACGCGACCGTGCGACGACCAACCGCTTCCTGCAGGCACTCGATCAGGCGCTGCAGACGCTGACCGCGGTCACGCACTGACGGGGCGCCCGGTCCGCGCCCGCCCTACGCGAACGGGGAGCGGCGTTCCGTCACGCGAACACCGCTCCCACTCCCCTCACGGCCTATGGCCTGCCCCCCTCGGGCCTTGAGAGGTCAGCCCTGGGCGCGGCGCCTGGCCACGACCGTCGCCCCGGCGCCCACCGCCAGCAGCAGGGCCGCGCCGCCCGCGATGTACGGCGTCGCGGAACTGCCGCCCGTTTCCGCGAGGTTGGAATCGACGGCCGGGGCGTGGCCGGTGCCCGTCTGGGGCTTCACATCGCCGCCGTCACCGCCACCGGTGGCACCGTAGGTGCTTCCCGACGTACTGCCGGACGTGCTGCCGCCGCTGCCGGAGGTGCTCCCGCCGGTCGCACCGCCGTTCCCGGAGCCTCCGTTGCCGGAACCACCGTTCCCAGAGCCTCCATTGCCGGAACCGCCGTTGCCCGAACCGCCGTTGCCCGTACCGCCGTTGCTCGTACCGCCGTTTTCTCCACCGCCCGGCCCGGTCGCCTTCGGCGTCTCGCAGGTCGCCTCGGCGAGCGTGACCTCGCCCTGCACATCGGCGACATTCAGCTTGAGCGGATTGACGGAGACCTTCAGCTGCAGTGCGGCCGCCGCAGCGGTGCGCGAGGTGGTGTGCGTCTTCGAGAGGCCGAGGCTCACCTCTCCGACGCCCGGCACCTGCACCCGTGTGGTGCCGCTCGCGGTGAGGTTGATCCGCTGGCCGAGGACCGACACACGCCCCAGCACGTTCGACTCGGCGACCGGCTTCCTGCCCACCTCGCAGACCGCCTTGGAGGTGACCTTCTCGACCTCGATCAGCGAGAGCAGCGGCAGTCCGGGCACATGGACCCCGGCCTTCACGAGATTGCTGTAACCCTCGGCCCTGTTCTTGCCGACGGTCGCCCTGGCGGTGGCCACATCGGCGCTCAGGACGCTGACCGGCTTTCCGTTGTCCACCCCGTCGAGCCGCACGCTCAGCGCGGTCTTGTCGGCGCTGGCGGGTGCCTGCACTTCATTGAGCGTGACCTTGAGCGGCACATCGATCGTCTTGTTCAGGAGCGAGACGTCGAGTGCGGTACGGAGCACGACCGCGCTCGCCTTTCCGTCGCCGGTGGTCGTGGTGGCCGCGGTGGCGGCCTGCGCCGGACCGGCGACCAGCAGGGCGACGGGAGCGGCGGCGACCGCCAGGGCGGCCAGGCGGAAGGTGTTGCTGTTCAAGATGGTGGAACCCCCACAAGAGACATGGAGCCACCGGCGCCGTCCAACGGGGACATCACGGGCACCGGTGACCTCGACCCCGAAAGCTTTACGCACGGAGGGTGAACTGGCAGACACCTGAAGTGAGTTCACCCCAAAGGGGGGTTTCCGCACCTGTATTCGATTATCTCGGTACGTTCGTTCCTCGGAGTCACCCGATCCGCCGAGCGCGGACGGCACGGAGACCGACTGCGCCGGAGTGCACGCAAGGATGCTTCAACGACACGGCAGGGATTTGGTAACTGCCGGTCAACACGGCACACCCCGGTCGGAAGGCGGCTCCGTGAGCCCGCTTTCCGGTCGAAGGTCACCCGACAAGGCTCTCAGCCGATCACCCGCCCGTTCAGCACCACGCGTCGCGGCGCCGCCAGCACCCGTACGTCCGCCCGCGGGTCCTCGTCGTACACCACCAGATCCGCCGGTGCGCCCTCCTCCAGCACCGGACGCCCGAGCCACTGACGCGCACCCCAGGTCGTCGCGGACAGCGCCTCCACGGCCGGGATGCCCGCCTTCACCAGCTCGGCGACCTCGTCCGCCACCAGCCCATGGGCGAGCACCCCGCCCGCGTCGGTGCCGACGAAGACCGGAACCCCGGCGTCGTACGCGGCGCGCACGGTGTCGTAACGCCGCTCGTGCAGCCGCCGCATATGGGCCGACCAGCGGGGGAACTTGGCGTCGCCGCCCGCCGCGAGCGCCGGGAACGTGGCGATGTTGACCAGCGTGGGGACGATCGCAACACCACGCTCGGCGAAGAGCGGAACAGTGTCCTCGGTCAGCCCGGTGGCGTGCTCGATGCAGTCGATCCCGGCCTCGACGAGATCGCGCAGCGAGTCCTCGGCGAAGCAGTGCGCGGTGACCCGGGCGCCGAGCCGGTGCGCCTCGGCGATGGCCGCCCGGGCCGCCTCACGCGGCCAGCAGGCGGTCAGATCGCCCACCTCCCGGTCGATCCAGTCGCCGACCAGCTTCACCCAGCCGTCGCCGCGGCGCGCCTCCTGGGCGACGTACGCGACCAGCTCGTCCGGCTCGATCTCGTGGGCGTAGTTCCGGGTGTACCGGCGGGGCCTGGCGATGTGACGTCCGGCCCTGATGATCTTCGGCAGGTCCTCGCGGTCGTCGATCCACCGGGTGTCGGACGGAGAGCCCGCGTCCCGCAGCAGCAGCGCACCCGCCTCCCGGTCGGCGATGGCCTGCTTCTCGCTGGTCGCCGCGTCGACGGCGCCGTGGTGATCGAGCCCGACGTGACAGTGGGCGTCGACCAGCCCCGGCAGCGCCCAGCCGGTGACGGTCACCGCCTCCTCCAAGCCGGCCGGCCTCCCGTACGAGATCCGCCCGTCGACGACCCAGAGCTCGTCCCGGACGTCCTCGGGTCCGACGAGCACCCGCCCCTTCACGTGCAGCACCTGCGGTGCCCTGTGATCGCTCATGAACAGCACTGTACGAGGCACCGCCCGGCACCCTGGGTACGCTTCGACGGAAGCACTGTCCGTACGCAGCACCGCGGCACACCGACCCGATCCTGAAGAGAGCACCACCGTGACGCACCCCTTCCTCGACCTCGCCCCGCTCACCGCCGCGCATTTCGCGGCCATCGAGAAGCGGGTGGCCGGCCTCCTCGCCACCGAGCAGGACGTCGTCATCATGCAGGGCGAGGCGCTGCTCCCCCTCGAAGGCTGCATCCGGGGCGGTGCCCGGCCGGGCTCGACCGCCCTGAACGTCGTCACCGGGCCATACGGACAGACCTTCGGGAACTGGCTGCGGGACTGCGGAGCCAACGTCGTCGACCTGGCGGTTCCGTTCCACACGGCGGTCACCGCCGACCAGGTCGCGCGGGCGCTGGCCGAGCACCCCGAGATCGACTTCGTCTCCCTGGTCCACGCCGAGGCGGCGACCGGCAACACCAACCCGGTCGCCGAGATCGGCGAGGTGGTCCGTTCGCACGGGGCGCTGTTCATGCTGGACGCCGTCGCATCGGTGGGCGCCGAGCCGCTGCTGCCGGACGTGTGGGGCGTCGACCTCTGTGTGATCGGCGCGCAGAAGGCGATGGGCGGCCCGGCCGGGGTGTCCGCGGTGTCCGTGAGCGAGCGAGCCTGGGAGCGGATCGCCGCCAACCCCCAGGCCCCGCGCCGCTCGTACCTCTCCCTCCTGGACTGGAAGGAACGCTGGATCGACGGCGGCCGCAGGGCGCTGCTGCACGCCCCCGCCCAGCTGGAGATGCTGGCTCTGGCGGCGTGCGTGGAGCGGATCGAGGCCGAGGGGCTGGATGCGCTGATGGCCCGGCACGCCGCGGCGGCCGCGGCAACGCGCGCGGGTGCGGTGGCACTCGGCGGCGGTCTGTCGCCGTACGTGCACGAGGCGAAGGACGCCGCACCGGTCGCGACGACGCTGCGCGCCCCGGCAGGCATCGACGCCTCCGAGCTGGTCGCGCGGGCACTCGCGGCCGACCCGTCGCTGCCGCTGATCGCGGGCGGCGGTGCGCTGTCCAAGGAGATGATCCGGGTCAATCACTACGGTGTGGATGCGACGCGCGGCACGGTGCAGTCCTCGCTCGCGGCTCTGGGGGCGGCGCTGGCCGATGCGGGCCGGCAGGTCGACTTCGAAACTGCCCGCAAAGCCGCTTCGGAGGCCTGGCCGAGCGAGTAAATCGCACCGATAACGTCAACATTTCACAAATGCGGGGAGCTGCTTTATTCAGAGCAGCTCCCCGCATTCTTCTGCCCGCTTTCCCGGACCCTAAACACTCAAGTTGCCAGGAGTTTGATCCATGCAACTCCGTTGCGCCACCTGAGAGTTACGACCTTGTGACCGATCCCACATCACGACTGTTATGCCGGATAAATAGCACCTAAACCGGAAGAAAGTACAGCCAGATCGCGTCGACTTACGCGCCCGCGCGATAACAGAAAGGATTGCCCCACCCAACCCCTCGCGTCGATGAAAATTCAGAATTTGCCGGGTAAATTCAATTCGCATGACCGCCGCACCAGCAGATTTCGCAAGTGCCCGAAGCGAATTCCTCACCATCGACACCCCACGAGTGGAGGACGGGGCCGCGATCTGGCGCATCGCCCGCGACTCCGAGGTCCTGGACCTCAACTCCTCGTACAGCTACCTGCTGTGGTGCCGTGACTTCTCGGCCACCTCCGTGGTCGCCCGCGACAAGACCGGTGGGCCCGTGGGCTTCGTGACGGGATACCTCCGGCCGGACCGCGCCGAGACACTCGCCGTCTGGCAGGTGGCCGTCGACCACGGCCACCGCGGGACCGGACTGGCGGGAAAGCTGCTGGACGCGCTGACCTCGCGGGTCGCCGCCGAGCAGGGCCTGGCCTCGGTCGAGACCACCGTGACTCCGGACAACACCGCGTCGGACCGGCTGTTCACCTCCTACGCGCAGCGCCATGACGTGGCCCTGGAGCGCGAAGTGCTCTTCGACGGCGAGCTGTTCCCCGAGGGAACGCATCTGCCGGAAGTGCTCTACCGCATCGGCCCGTTCCGCACCTGAGCACACTGCTGCCCGCCACAACCCCTCAAGCAGGAGATTCCCTGTGACCATCACCCCACCCGCACTGAGTGTCTTCGAAACCCTGGAGTCGGAGGTAAGGAGTTACTGCCGCAGTTGGCCCGCAGTGTTCGACCGTGCGCAGGGCGCCCGTCTGACCGACGAGGACGGCCACACCTACCTCGACTTCTTTTCCGGTGCAGGATCTCTCAACTACGGCCACAACAACCCGGTGCTGAAGCGCGCGCTGATCGACTACATCGAACGCGACGGCATCACCCACGGCCTCGACATGGCCACCACCGCGAAACGCGCCTTCCTGGAGTCCTTCCAGAGCAACGTGCTGCGCCCGCGTGACCTCCCGTACAAGGTGATGTTCCCCGGCCCGACCGGCACCAATGCGGTCGAGGCGGCGCTGAAGCTGGCCCGCAAGGTGAAGCAGCGCGAGTCGATCGTCTCGTTCACCAACGCCTTCCACGGCATGTCGCTCGGCGCGCTCGCCGTCACCGGCAACGCCTTCAAACGGGGCGGGGCCGGTATCCCGCTGGTGCACGGCACCCCGATGCCGTTCGACAACTACCTCGACGGCCAGGTACCCGACTTCCTCTGGTTCGAGCGACTCCTGGAGGACCAGGGCTCCGGTCTCAACAAGCCCGCCGCCGTGATCGTCGAAACGGTGCAGGGCGAGGGCGGCATCAATGTGGCGCGCCCCGAATGGCTGCGGGCGCTGTCCGATCTGTGTCATCGCCGCGACATGCTCCTGATCGTCGACGACATCCAGATGGGCTGCGGACGTACGGGGACGTTCTTCTCGTTCGAGGAGGCCGGCATCACCCCCGACATCGTCACCCTGTCCAAATCCGTCAGCGGCTACGGACTGCCCATGTCGCTCTGCCTGTTCAAGCCGGAGCTGGACATCTGGGGGCCGGGCGAGCACAACGGCACCTTCCGCGGTAACAACCCGGCGTTCGTCACGGCCGCCGCCGCGCTGGACGCCTACTGGGCGGACGGCCAGATGGAGAAGCAGACCCAGGCCCGAGGCGAGCAGATCGAGCAGGCGCTCCTTGCAATCTGCGACGAACACGCGCGGCTCGGTGCACAGTTCCGGGGCCGCGGCCTGGTCTGGGGCATGGAGTTCACCGACAAGTCGCGCGCCGTCGCGGTCTGCGCCCGCGCCTTCGAGCTGGGCCTGCTGGTCGAGACCTCCGGTCCACAGAGCGAGGTCGTGAAGCTGCTGCCGCCGCTGACCGTCACCCCCGAGGAGCTGGACGAGGGCCTGCGGACGCTCGCCCGCGCGGTCCGCGAGACCGCCTGACCCGACCCTGACCCGGATTCGCCCCCCGACGCGAGTCCGACGAGACACACCACGGCCGAGAGAAAGGCACCGACCACCATGATCGTTCGATCCTTCAGCGACATCGAGAACACCGACCGGCATGTGAAGGCCGCCTCCGGCACCTGGGAGAGCAAGCGCATCGTGCTCGCGCAGGAGAAGGTGGGCTTCTCGCTCCACGAGACCACGATGTACGCGGGTACCGAGACGTCGATGTGGTATGCGAACCACATCGAGGCCGTCCTGTGCGTCGAGGGCGAGGCCGAGCTCACCAATGACGAGACCGGCGAGAAGCACTGGATCACCCCCGGCACGATGTACCTGCTGAACGGCCATGAGCACCACACCATGCGGCCGAAGACCGACTTCCGCTGCATCTGCGTCTTCAACCCTCCGGTCACCGGACGGGAGGAGCACGACGAGAACGGTGTCTACCCACTGCTCACCGAGGAGGGCTGAACCATGACCACCGATGTACGCGCCGATCTGTACCCCACACGCGGCCCGGCCGAAATGATCACGCCCCGTCAGGACCCGGTCATCTGGTCCCGGCCCGGAGCCCCGGGGCCGGTCGCCGTGAAGGATCTGCAGGGCTTCGAGCGCGACGGCTTCCTCACCGTGGACCAGCTGATCACACCGGACGAAGTCGCCGTCTGCCACGCCGAACTGGACCGGCTGATCGCCGACCCGGCGGTGCGGGCCGACGAGCGCTCGATCGTGGAGCCGAAGTCCCAGAACGTACGGTCGTTCTTCGAGGTCCACCGTATCAGCGAGGTCTTCGCCCGGCTGGTCGCCGACGAGCGCGTGGTGGGCCGGGCCCGTCAGATCCTCGGTTCGGATGTATACGTCCACCAGTCCCGGATCAACGTCAAGCCGGGCTTCGGCGCTTCGGGGTTCTACTGGCACTCGGACTTCGAGACCTGGCATGCCGAGGACGGTCTGCCGAACATGCGGGCGGTGTCCGTGTCGATCGCGCTGACCGAGAACCACGACACCAACGGCGCGTTGATGATCATGCCCGGTTCACACAAGACGTTCCTCGGCTGTGCGGGCGAGACGCCGAAGGACAACTACCAGCAGTCCCTGAAGATGCAGGACATCGGCACACCGTCCGACGAGGCGCTGACGAAGCTGGCCGACCGGCACGGCATCAAACTCTTCACGGGCAAGGCAGGTTCGGCGACCTGGTTCGACTGCAACTGCATGCACGGCTCGGGGGACAACATCACCCCGTACCCGCGCAGCAATGTCTTCATCGTCTTCAACAGTGTGGAGAACGCCGCGGAGGAGCCGTTCGCGGCACCGGCACGGCGTCCGGAGTTCATCGGGGCACGGAACTTCACGCCGGTGAGGTGACGTGAGCTGGAGCGGGGGTGGGGCGGCAGGCACCGTCCCACCCCCCGCTCCAAAGCTGGTGGACCGCGACAGCCGCGAGCAGCGACAGTGGGGCCCATGACTTCACTCGTACGTCACATCACGATCGACTGCGCCGACGCCTACGAGCTCGCCGGTTTCTGGTCCGGGGTGCTCGGCGCCCCGCTCTCCGACGAGGACGCCCCCGGCGATCCCGAGGCGCTCGTCGAGGCCCCCGGTGCCGCGTTGCTGTTCATCTCGGTACCGGAGCCGAAGAGCACCAAGAACCGTCTGCACCTGGACATTCAGCCGCAGGACCGTACCCGCGACGAGGAGGTGGAGCGGCTGCTCGGCCTGGGTGCCACCCTCGTGGCCGACCATCGCAGGCCGAACGGGCGGGGCTGGGCGACGCTCGCCGATCCGGAGGGCAATGAGTTCTGTGTCGAGTGCAGTGCGGCGGAACGGGCTGCGCTGACCGGAACCCGGCTGCCGGTCACGGCGGACGATGTGACCACCGCGGTCCGTCTCGCGGTCGACGCGCTCCGGGAGTCCCCGGTGGACAACTGGCTGGTCCCGGCCGGGTCGCTGGAGTGGAACTGCTGGGAGACCGCGGAGCATCTGAGCGACGACCTCTTCTCCTACGCGGCCCAGCTGGGCCCGCGGCAGCCGCCGCTGGACACGTATCTCCCGTACCGCTGGAGCGCCGAGTACAAGGGCGGTCCGGCGAACGCGGTCTTCGCCGACCGGACGGCAGGACCCGCCGGGCTGCTCCGGACACTGGAGGCGAGCGGTGCGCTGCTCGCGGCGATGGTACGGACGGCCTCGCCCGAGGTCCGCTCGTACCACTCCTACGGGGTGTCCGACCCGGAGGGCTTCGCCGCCATGGGCGTCGTGGAGACCCTGGTGCACGTGCATGACCTCGCCGCGAGCCTGGATGTCCCCTGGACCCCGCCCGCCGGTCTCTGCGACCGGGTGCTGGCCCGGCTGTTCCCGGACGCCCCGAAGGACGCCGACCGGTGGGCCGTCCTGCTCTGGGCCACCGGCCGCGCCGAGCTGCCCGGTCGTGCCCGGGTCGCTTCGTGGAAGTGGCACAGCGCGCCGCTGGACGAGGCCGGCCAGGAGCAGTAACCGCCGCCTGTCGGGCTCCACGGGACCTGTCGACCCGGCGGTCAGAGTTCCGCGTCAAGGATGTTCGGGAATGCTGTGCCGTTCGGGGGCCCGTCGGGTCGGGGCAGTGCCAGCTCGGCCCAGATG
>NZ_JBIRGM010000017.1:0-99130 GCF_044328025.1 Streptomyces sp. NPDC018000 | reverse complement strand
ACCACCCAACCCTTCTCCCTCCTCACACCCCACGACCGCAACCACCTCCCCCACCACCTCGACGACGCCTACCCCATGGCCGAACTCCAAATCGGTATGGTCTACGAAATGCAACGCGACCCCGACCGCAACCCCTATCTGAACGTCGAGAACCTTTCGGTCGCCGGCCCGTTCGACGCTCCGGTCTTCCGGCGGGCTCTCGCGCTGGTGGTGAAGCGGCATCCCATTCTGCGTACGTCGTTGGCGCTGACCGGGTACAGCAAGCCGCTCCAACTGGTGCACACGGACGCCGATGTGCAGCTGACGGTGTTGGATCTGCGAGGTCTCGGGGACGACGCGCAGCGCACCGCTCTGCGGGAGTGCGTCCGTACCGAGCGGGCGACAGTGTTCGACATCGGCGCCGCGCCGTTGTTCCGGATGACCGTCCATGTGCTGTCCGACGATGCTTTCCAGTGGACCGTCACCGACCATCACGCCATCCTCGACGGCTGGAGCCTCGCCTCCACCCTCGCCGAAATCATCGACACCTACCACACCCTCCTCAACGGCAACACCCCATCACTCCCACCCCTCCGCTCCACCTACCGCGACTACATCGCAGCCGAACAAACCGCACTCACCACCCCCGCACACACCATCTACTGGCTGGACCTCCTCACCGACCGCCCCGATACCCGCCTCCCGCGCGATTCTGCCGAGCTGACCGATGAGCCGGGCTGCCGCAGCGTCACCACGCATCTGCCGCCAAAGCTCCTCACCGCGCTGGAGCACGGTGCCGCGCAGGCCGGTGTTCCGCTCAAGGCAGTGCTGCTGGCCGCTCATCTGCGTGCGTTGAGCCTGGCGACGGGGAACCCGGATGTCATCACCGGGCTGACGGCCAACGGGCGGCTGGAGGAGACCGACGGGGCCGAGGTCCGGGGGCTTTTCCTGAACACCGTACCGTTCAGACTGCGTCTGACAGAGGGAAGTTGGGCCGATCTGGCGCGGGCCGTATTCGACGCCGAGCGCGAGATGCTGCCGCACCGCAGGTACCCGATGGCCGCGCTCCGGCGCGAGCTCGGCGGTGCGCCGCTCTTCGAGGTCAACTTCACCTACAACAGCTTTCCGCAGTTCGGTGCGCTCGCCGAGGCGGGTGCGCTGGCCAAGGAGGGACCGGGCAGCGACGTTCCAGGTGTGGCCCCCACGAGCTTCCCGTTCAGCGTCACGCTCAGCCGGGAATCGGTGCTCGGCGGGATGTGGATGGAGCTGGAGTACGACACTGCGGAGCTGTCGGACGGCCAGGTCGCCCGGCTGCGCGACTACCACCTGCGGGCACTGGAAGCGGTGGCGGCGGACATCGGAGCAGACGCATACGGGGCGCCGTTGCTGAGCGAGGCCGAGCAGGCGCTGCTCGACATGCTGAACTACACGACGGACGCCCGGGCAGCCGGCAGGGTTCCGGTGCACGAGTTGCTGCGGCGGCAGGCCGCCCGTACCCCGGACGCGCTCGCGATCGAGGACGGCGAGACACGGATCAGCCTGGCCCGGCTGGACAAGGACAGCGACCGCCTCGCCCGGCAGCTGCGCCGGGACGGGGTGCGTCACGGCGATCTCGTCGGAATCTTCCTGCGGCCCGGATCGGCCGCGCTGACCACCTTCTGGGCGGTGTGGAAGGCGGGGGCCGCATTCGTGCCGCTCGATCCCGGGCTGCCGGAACACCGCCTGCGCTCGATGCTGGATCAGGCCCGGCCCGTTGTGCTGATCACCGACGACCCGAAGGCCGCCCCGAGCGGTCACCGGTTGTTCGATCTGTCGGCCGTCACGCACGGGGCAGGGCAGGAGGAGACCGGTACACGGTCCGAAGACGGCCCGGCCGGTTCCGCGCTGCCGGCCGTGAGCGCCCGCGACCTGGCGTATGTGATGTTCACGTCCGGCACCACCGGCGGTCCCAAGGGCGTCATGATCGAGCACGGCAGCCTTGCCGCCTACGCGGTAGGGACGCCGCTGGCTCGCACCCGTTCGCTGGGCGCCGAGAAGCCGCTGCGGGTGGTGACCGGCACATCGGCATACATCTCCGACTTCCTGCTGGCACAGGTCCTCCTGGTGCTCGACGGTCACACACTGTGCGTAATGAGCGAGGAGCAGCGGCGTGACCCCGGACATCTCGTCGCCCTCGCCCATGACCGTGAGCGGGCCGTGGACGTCATCGACACGACCACAGTCCAGCTTCAACTCCTTGTCGAACAAGGACTGTTGGATGCGCCGTGGCCGCCCCGACTGATCGTCTTCGGCGGCGAGGCGTGCCCGCCCGACCTATGGGCGGCACTGGGCGAACGGTCCGGGGTGCGGGTGTTCAACAGTTACGGACCGGCGGAGACGACGGTCGAGGCGACCGTCGCACGGGTGACCGACGACGGCGGGCCCGTCATCGGCCGGCCCTGCGCCAACACCCGCATCCATCTCCTGGACGCCGCAGGGCATGAGGTGCCTCCCGGCACCGCGGGTGAGATCTGCGTCGGCGGCGCCGGCGTGGGCCGGGGCTACCTCGGCCGCCCCGGGGTCACTGCCGAGCGGTTCGTGCCGGACCCCTGGGGCCCGGCGGGCAGCCGCCTCTACCGCACGGGGGACCTCGGCCGTCTCACGGACCGCGGCGAGCTGGAGTTCCTGGGGCGGGTGGATCACCAGCTGAAGGTGCTCGGGGAGCGCGTCGAGCCGGAGGAGGTGGAGGCGGTACTGCGCGCCCATCCGGGCGTGACCGCCGCGATCGTCGGCCGCCATCCGGACCATGAGGGGCTGCTCGCGAACGTCGTACCGGCACAGGGCGGTGCCCCGGACCAGCGGGAACTACGACGGCATGCCGCCTCCCGACTGTCGTCGGCAGCAGTTCCGACACACTTCGTCGTGGTCGACGCATTGCCGCTCACGCCGGCCGGAAAGCTGGACCGTGGCGCCCTGCTGACCGCCGGCCCCGGCTCAGGTCACGACGGAACCGGAGGTTCTGGGGGGATCGAGGGCCCGGGCGGGCAGGGCGAACCGGGCAGTGGCGCGGCGGAGTCGGCGCTCTCCCGGACGGAGCGTCGCGTAGCCGAGGTGTGGCACAAGCTCCTCGGCCTTCGCGCCGGCCGGCAGGACGACTTCTTCGCGATCGGCGGGCACAGTCTGCTGGCCGTACGGCTCGCGGGTGAGCTGGGTGCCGCATTCGGTACCACGGTTCCGCTGCCCCAGCTGTACAGCACTCCCACACTGGCGGGTCAGGCCGCGTATCTCGACGACGCCCGGCACGCGCGGGAGCACAGGGGCCGTAGCAGCGGCCCACGCAGCGTCATCGGTCTCGGCGGCTCTCCCGGTCTCCCGCCGCTGGTGCTGGTGCATCCGCTCGGCGGCACGCTCTTCTGCTACCGGGAACTGACGGCGCGGGTCGCGGGCTCCTTCGAAGTCCTGGGAGTCCAGGGGGATCTGATGGGCGGGGCGGAGACGGCGGACTTCGCATCGCTGGCATCGGGATACGCCCGCGAACTGGCGCCCCTGCTCCGTGGGCGGCGGCCCGTGATCGCCGGCTGGTCGGCGGGCGGAGTGCTGGCGCACGAAATCGCCTCACGGCTGGCGGACCGGGGCATCGTGGCCGATCGTGTCGTCATCATCGACGCAGCTCCTCAGCAGGGGCCGGACACGGCGGCGGATGTGGCGGCGCTGGAGCGGCTGCGTACCGATGTGGCACGGCTGGGGTCGCGCCGGCTCCTCGCGGAGCATGCCGTCGACGATGTGCTGCGGCTGCTCGGCGTGGACGCGGAGGCGCTGGCCGAGCTGAACGGGCCCGTCACCGCGTCACTCATGGAGTTCTGGCAGGGGATGCTGTCCGGCCTGGCCGGGCACCGGCCCTCCCCCTACCCGGGCCCCGTGCACCTCGTGATGTCCCGCCGGGGTGAGGAGGCGGCCGTCCGTGCCGCGATCGCCGGATGGGAGCGGTTCGCCGGGGCTCTGCGCGTCTCGTATGCGGACGGCGACCACTACCAGCTCATGCGGGAGCCCTGGATCGGGGATGTGGCCGGGGTATTCGCCGGCCCTGACGATCCGACAGATCAGACCGACGGGGGCGGCGTGTCCGGCCGGTCCTGATCCGCCGTACGCATCCGAATCCGGCTGGACCCTTTCGAAAGGAACTCGACGTGCTGGTGCTCGGTGTCAGCGGACTCGACCGATCGTTGTCCGTCAAGAAGAACATGCTGCCCGGTCTGGACTGGCGGGAACAGCGTGTGGTGCAGGGCCTCGACTCGGCCGCGGCCCTGGTCGGGGAGCAGGGGGTGATCGCCGCCTCGGCGCAGGAGCGGCACGACGGGGTGAAGGGCACAGGCGCGTTCCCCGTCGACGCGGTCGAGGCGTGCCTGCGGATGGCAGGAGTGACCCTGGACGATGTCGACTTCGTCGCACACGGCTTCCGCTACGAGCCGTCCGTCGCGTTCGAACGCGATGAGTTCGCCCGGCGCTGGTACCGGGAGGTGTACAGCGAGGACGTGCAGTACGAGGTGCTGCGCGCGCACTATCCGGACCAGGACTGGGAGCGCAAGTTCGTCCGGGTGGGCCACCATGTCGCCCATGCCGCCAGCAGCTACTACCTGAGCGGGTTTTCCGACGCTACGGTTCTGGTGGCCGACGGCATGGGCGAGGCCGAGTCCACGTCGGTCCTGCGGGGCATCGGTGACGCGTTGCACGGTGTGCGCAGCTACTCCATATCCGCGTCGCTGGGCATCCTCTACAGCGTCGTCACCCAGTACCTGGGGTTCCTGCCGGGGATGGACGAGTACAAGGTGATGGGTCTGGCGCCCTACGGGGACGCGAGCCGGTACGCGAATGTGGCGGACGAGCTGGTGCGCCGGGCTCCGGGCGGACGGCTGCTGGTCCCCGTCCTGGCGCACGACAAGTCGCCGACGGAACGGGAGACGCACCGGGGGGCCATCCGGCGGCTGGAGGAGCTGTTCGGTCCGGCCCGGCATCCGGAGGCGTCGCTCGGCCAGAGACACATGGATGTCGCGGCGACCGTGCAGCGCAAGCTGGAGGAGAGCCTGCTGTACGTCCTGCGCGAGACGGCCGACAGCGCGGGCGGATCCCGCAATCTGTGCATGGCGGGTGGTGTCGCGCTGAACTGCACGGCCAACGGTGTGATCGCCCGCAGCGGTCTGTTCGACCGGGTTTTCGTGCAGCCGGCGTCGGGGGACGACGGTACGGCCCTCGGCGCGGCGCTGTGGCAGCTCCAGCAGCAGATACCGGCGTCGCCGGCCCCGATGACGATGCCGTACTGGGGCGAGGAGTTCGACGACACGGACATCGAGGCGGAGCTGCGTGGACTGGGTGCCGGGTTCACCGTGCGGAAGCTGGCCGAGGACGAATTGCTGGCCGAGGTGTCTTCGCTGATCGGCGCGGGGAAAGTCGTCTCCTGGTTCCAGGGGCGGATGGAGTTCGGCCCGCGTGCGCTGGGCAACCGGAGCATCCTCGCGGACCCGGCGTCGCCCGGCATGCGTGCCCATCTGAACACCGTCGTGAAGCAGCGTGAGGAGTTCCGGCCGTTCGCGCCGGCCGTCCTGGCGGAGGAAGCGACCACCTACTTCGAGATCGAGCCCGGTCAGGAGCCGACGTACCGTCATATGCTCTTCGTGGCCCAGGTGCGGCCCGAGTACCGCGACAAGCTGCCGTCGATCACGCATGTCGACGGCTCGGCCCGGGTACAGACCGTCGACCGGGAGAGCGCGCCGAGGTTCTGGCGCCTGATCCGCCGGGTCGGTGACGACCGTGGCATCCCGATGGTGGTCAACACCTCGTTCAATCTGCGCGGCCAGCCGATCGTGCGGACGCCGGGCGTCGCGGTCACCACGTACGCCCGTTCGACACTGGACGCGCTGGCCATCGGCGACTGGCTGGTGACCCGTGACCAGCCGTCGGCCTCCGGGACCGCAGGAGCGACCCATGAGTGAGCGGCCCGTACCCGCCGCTCGTCCTGCGGCAGAGCTCCGTGAGGCCTTCGCCGTGATCTGGCGGAACGCACTCGGCCTGGACGACATCCGCGACGACTGCAACTTCTTCGACGAGGGCGGGGACTCCGTGCTCTCCGTGGAGGTGGCGATCTCGCTGCGCGAACTGACCGGCCGGGAAATCGACCTGGACATTCTCTACGAGTACCCGGAGTTCGGCGCGTTGTCGGCGGCGTTGAGCGGCGGCGCCGATGAGGGAACGCCGGAGACGAGGGAGCTGACCGCCGCCGAGGAACGGCTGTGGACCGTCGAACAGCTCCACCCGGCCAGTGCCGTCTACCATCTCGCCGTCCGCTACCGCTTCCCCGGCGGTCTCGACGTCACCAGGCTGCGCGCCGCGCTCGACACGCTGACGGACCGGCACGAGGCTCTGCGGCGCGGCTTCGTGAAGCCCGCGCTCTCACTCACCGTGCGGGAGGTCTCCGTGGCCTGCCGATGGGTGGACGCGCGGGATGTATCGGACGACAGTGTGCGCGAACTCGTCGACACCGAGGTCCGCACACCGTTCGACCTCGGCCGGCCTCCGCTGTTGCGGGCCCTTGTCGTGGACCGGGGCGACGCGGGCAGTGAACTGGTCCTGACGGTGCACCACTTGGTGTGTGACGGGGTCTCGCTGGATCTCGTCGAGGCACAGCTCCAGCAGCTCTACGGGGACGGCTCCGGCTCTCAGGGCACGGAGTGGGAGCCAAAATCCGCCGCCCGGCAGGCCGTGTCCGTACGGCCCCGGGACGCCGGGGCAGCGCTGGATCACTGGCGGACGATGCTCGCCGGCTGCCCCGAGGCACTGTCCCTGCCGCACGATCTCGCCCGTCCGGCGCGGCCGGGTGTCGCGGGCGCCGCCCATCGCATCGTGCTCGAGGAGGCGCAGGTGTCGACGATCCTGTCGTCGGCCGAGGAGGAGCGGCTCAGTCCGTTCATGGCGTGGGTGGCCGCCTATGTGACCGGTCTGGTCGCGGTGACGGGCGACCGGGATCTGGTGCTGGCCGTGCCGGCCTCCTCGCGCGGTCCCGCCGAGGCGGGCGAGGTCGGCATGTTCGTCGACACGCTGCCGCTGCGGTTCACCGTCCGGCCGGGGGCCACGGCCCGTGACGTGATGAGGTCGGTACGTCGTGTGGTGACCGGTGCCCTCGCCCATCAACAGGTGCCGTTCCAGACGCTCGTCGACGAGGTGTGGCCTGCCACGGACCGTTCGCGGGCCCCGCTGGCTCAGACCGCCCTCACCTACATGGACACCACGCGGTGCGGGCTGCGGTGGGACGGTCACAGCGCCGAGCGTGAGCAGATCGGCACGGGCACCGCGAAGTACGAGGTGCTGTGGCTGGTCACGCGGACCGGTCACGGAACGGTTTGCGAACTGGAGTACTCCACGGACCTGTTCACGGACGAGGCGGCGGCCGCCCTGCACCGGCGCATGGTTGCGGCTGTCGGCGACGCCTTCGCACGGCCGGACGCCCCCCTGCCGGAGCGCGGTACGCAGGCGCTCGACGTGTTCGCCGGGATCCACGAAAGGGTGCACCGCCACGCCGTGGAGCGCCCGGGCGCGGTGGCGGTGCGGCACGGGCGGACGACACTGACGTACGGGGAGCTGGACCGGCGGGCGAGCGCGGTGGCCGCCGGGCTCCGGACCGCCGGGATCGGCCGCGGCTCGGTGGTGGCCGTACCGATGGAACGCGGCATCGCGTCGGTCACCACGTACCTCGGCATTCTGTACGCCGGCGCCGCCTACCTGCCGGTGGACATCGCTCAGCCGGCCGAGCGCACTCGGCACATCGTGCGGACCGCGGCGACGGCGGCCGTCGTCACGGACGGCACGGCTGCCGAACTGCTCGCGGAGGTGGTGCCCGCCCATCAGCTGGAGAAGCTGCTCGTCACCGACGGGGCTCCGGTGGCCCCGGCGGCGGTGACCGGAGCCGATGTGGCGTACGTGATCTGCACCTCGGGCTCGACGGGCCGTCCCAAGGCAGTGGTGGTGCCGCACCGTGCCGTCGCACGGCTGGTGCCGGATGCGGACTTCGTGACGTTCGGCCCCGCCGACCGGGTCGCGCATGTATCCAATCCCGCCTTCGACGCGGCGACGCTGGAGGTCTGGGGAGCGCTGGCCGGCGGCGGCACTCTCGTCGTCGCGGACCGGGACGTTCTGCTGTCACCGCGGCGCATGCGTTCCTTCCTCACCGACGAGAGCATCTCCGTCATGTTCCTCACCGTGACGCTCCTCAACCAGATGGTGGACTTCGCACCGGATGCCTTCCGGGATCTGCGGGTGCTGCTCTTCGGCGGTGAGAAGCACGACGCGCGGAGGCTGGGGAAGCTGTTCGCGGCCGGCCCGCCCGCCAGAGTGGTGAACGGCTACGGCCCCACCGAGAACACAACGTTCAGCACCACTCACGAGGTGACCGCCGAGGATCTCGCCGAGGGCGTGGTCCCCCTCGGTCGCCCGCTCCCGCGCAGCACGGCGTACGTCCTCGACGCATCCGGGCAGCGGGTCGGGGCCGGCGGGACCGGAGAGCTGTATGTGGGCGGCGAGGGGCTCGCCCACGGCTACCTCGACGCCCCCGCTCAGACCGCCGCGGCGTTCGTCCCCGACCCGTTCGCCAAGCTTCCCGGGCAGCGGCTCTACCGTACGGGCGACCAGGTACGGGTCCTGCCCGGTGAGCGGTACGAGTACGTCGGACGGCTCGACGACCAGGTGAAGGTGCGCGGCCACCGCGTCGAACTCGCCGAGATCGAGGCGGCTGTACGGAGGCAGAACGGGGTGGCCGACGCCGTCGTGCTCGGACGTCCGACGGACGACGGCATCGAGATCATCGCCTTCGTGGCACCGGACACCGCCATGGCCGAACCGGTCACGGCCGTGGACACCACCGCGCTGGGGGACGGATTGCGCAGGGAACTGCCGCAGTACATGCTGCCGACGGTGATCATTGTCGACCGTATCCCCGTCACCGCCAATGGAAAGGCGGACCGCGAGGCACTCCTGTCGGCGTCGGCCGAGGCCGCTGCCGGTGGCTGCGCACCGGCACAGTCCGCCGATGGGGCGCAGGACGGCGACCCGGTCGGCGGCACGGTCACCGCGCTCTGGCAGAAGGTGCTGGACAGCGGGAGCGCCCGTCCGGAGGACAACTTCCTCAACGTGGGCGGACATTCCATCAAGGCCATGCGGCTGCTGGCCCTCCTCGACGAGGAGTTGGACGTCACGATCGATCTGGTCGACTTCTTCGAGAACCCCACCCTGCGCGGGCTCACCGCCCTCGTACGGCAGGAGCTGGCGGGAGGCGAGCTGTGAGCGCCGCTCCTTCCCTGGGCCGTTTCCTGCACTGGGCGCAGGTCCAGCCGGACGCCACGGCCATCGTCGACGAGAGCGGCGAACTGAGCTACGCGGCACTGGAGTCCGCCGCCCGCTCCCGCGCGGCGGGGCTGTCGGCGGACGGGGTGCGCCCCGGTACGCGGGTCGCCGTCGAGTGCGGATACGGCGCCGACTACGTGGTCGCCCTGCTGGCGATCTGGCTGCTGGACGCGGTGGCGGTACCGCTCGATCCGGCGGCGCCGGCCGAGCGCCGCCGCCACCAGATCCGGCAGGCGCGCTGCGCGGCGGCCGTTCCCTTTCCGTACGCCGACGGCATCGTCCGCGACGCCGTCGGCGACGTGGTCTCCGGGCGGGCGGCCGAGGCCGCCGGCTCGCCGGCCGAGGCCGAGCCGGCCGCGTACATCCTGTTCACCTCGGGCTCGACCGGGCTTCCCAAGGGGGTGGAGATCGAGCACACTGGGCTGCTCACCATGCTGGACTACTTCTCCGGCGCCATGGGGCTGGGGCCGGGCGACCGGATGCTCGCGCACAGCAGCATCGTCTTCGACATGTCCGTGCCGGAGATGCTGGTGCCGCTGACGAGCGGCGGCACGATCGCGGTCGCTCCTTCGCGGTGTGCGCGCAACCCGGAGTTCTTCGCGAAATGGCTGCTCACCCAGCCGCCCGGTGCCGCGTACGCCACACCCAGTCAGCTGCGGCTGCTGCTTCCCTTCCTGGCCGGTGAGCGGACTTTCACTCAGCTGGTCAGCGCCGGGGAAGCGCTGCCCGCCGCGCTGGCCGAGGAGTTGGCCGGTGTCGTCGGTACCTTGTGGAACGGGTACGGCCCCACCGAGACGACCGTCTGCGGTCTGTGCACCGAGATCCGTCCGCCCTACCGGGACCCGCTGCCGATCGGCGTACCGATCACCGGTCTGCGCGCCCAGGTGCTGGACGGGTCACGGCGGCCCGTAGCCGAAGGTGAGGTCGGTGAACTCTGTCTCTACGGGGACGGCGTGGCGCGCGGCTACGTCGGTGAGCCCGGCCTCACCGCCCGGTCCTTCACCACCGGCCCCGACGGCTCCCGCGCCTATCTGACCGGCGACATGGTGCGGATCGGTACCGATGGGCAGTTCTTCTTCCACGGCCGGATCGACGACCAGGTGAAGATCCGGGGACACCGGGTCGAGCTGGGTGAGATCGAGTCGGTCGCCGAGCGCACCCCGGGTGTCTCTCAGGCGGTCGCTCTGCTCACCGAAGCACTGCGTGGGCGGGCCGAGTTGCATCTCGCCGTGGTGTGCGGGGCCGCGGACGGCGAAGCCGTCGGCCCAGGTGCCACCGAGGCCGCACTGCGCGAACGCCTGCGGCGGGAGCTGCCGGTCCACATGCGGCCGGGACGCCTGTTGTTCTTCGACGAACTGCCGTGCAATGCCTCGGGCAAGACCGATCGCAATGGGGTGCGGCAAATCGTCGAGGAGCGTCTGAGACCTCCCTGAGCGAGCCACACGCGCACCGCCACCGGCCATGCGCACGAACACATCCTCCAGCCGATTCAACCGTCAGTCAGGAAAGGCAGCGGACTCATGAGCGAGCAGACGACCGGCATCCGGTACAGCGTGGTCCACAACGACGAGGAACAGTACAGCCTCTGGGCCGAAGGACGGCCGCTCCCGGCCGGCTGGCACCGCACGGAGTTCAGCGGCGGGCGCGAGGAGTGCCTGGCCCACATCGACGCGGTCTGGACGGACATGCGCCCCAGGAGCCTGCGGGTGGCCATGGGCGAGAACTGAGAACTCACCGACCGAGGGCCGGGGAAGGCACCCGTCGTCGTACGGGCTCCTTCCCCGGCCGTATCCCCCAGCCAGCAGTGGAGGTCAGCCGTGTGGGCGCTTCTTCGCCGCAATGCGCAGTTCCGTCGGATGTTCGCAGGCGAGGCGGTCTCCAGCTTCGGGGACAGTGCCATGTTTCTGTCACTCGCCATCTGGGCGAAGGACCTCACCGGCTCGAACGCCGCTGCCGGTCTGGTCATGCTCGCGCTCACCGTGCCGGGCCTGTCCGCGCCGCTGCTGGGGCACCTCGTGGACCGGGTGCATCGCAAACCGCTGCTGGTCAGGATGTACGGCGGCATGGCGGTCCTCGTGCTGTCACTGCTGGCCGTCCGGGGCTCCGGCCAGTTGTGGATCATCTATGTGGTCGCACTCGCCTACGGGGTGCTGGTTTCCACTCCCGCCCGGCAGGCGCTGCTCAAGGACCTGCTGCCGTCGTCCGACGCCGTCCGGGCGAGGTCGCTCCTCATCGCCACCAGGGAGGGCGTGCGCATCGCCTCCCCGGTGGCAGGCGCCGGGGTGTACGTGGCCTTCGGCGGCGTCGCGCTGGCCGGGCTGGGAGCGCTCACACTGAGTGCGGCCGCACTGCTGATCAATTCGGTCAAGGTGGTCGAGTCCGAACCGGACCCCGTCGAGGAGTCCTTCGGTACCTCCCTCGCCGCCGGCCTGAGGTATCTGCGCGGCACCCCGCTGCTGTTCCGGTTGACGCTGGCGATGGTCGTCTTCCTCGGCGGCATCGGCATGTTGGAGACCGCGGCCTTCGCCGCCGTCGATCACGGCCTGGGCCGCCCGGCAGCGTTCGTCGGGGTCATGGCCTCGATCCAGGGCGCCGGTTCCGCGCTCGGCGGGCTGATCTCCGGGACCGCAATACGGCGGCTGGGGGACGTCGGTACCAGCTGCGTCGGCTACGGACTCGTCGCGGTGGGGCTGCTGCTGTGCGTCTCACGCGACGTGGCGCTCTTTCTCGTCGGGACGACGCTCATCGGTGCGGGTCTGCCGTTCGTGGCCGTGGTGCTGGGGGCGGCGGTGCACCTGTACGCACCGGCCCGGATGCAGGGCCGCGTCAACGCCACGGTCAACACCGCCAAGGACGGGGCGCAGGCCCTGTCGCTCACCGCGGGCGCGGCACTGATCGGAGTGCTGGACTACCGGGTCATGTACCTGGTGATGACAGTGACCACGGTGGCGTGCGCAGTCAGTCTGCTGGTCCGCTCGATTCCCGCTCCGCAGGTGGTGCCGTCGGTGGCGGACGCCCAGGCCGACGACGGACCCGCACCGCATGCGGCCCCCACGCGCGAACAGGACAGCGGCGCGGGGGCGGGCGAGCCTCGGGTGCGGTAAGGGCTGTCCCGCAGGCCCTTCGGGCCGGCTGTGGCGCAACGGGCCGCTACTCCACCGTGATCGCCTGTACCGGGCAGGCGCGGGCGGCTTCCTTGATCATCGGGTCAGCCACGTCCTCCTCGTGACCCGGCAGCAGTTCGCTGAAGCCGTCGTCGTCCTGGGTGAAGACCTTCGGCGCGGTCAGCGCGCACTGACCGGCACCGATGCATACATCCCTGTCGATACTGATCCGCATCACCACAACATCCTTCCTGGGAGGGGGGGCCGGTCACCACGCCACGGGCAGTTCGAGCATGCCCTGGATCGTGTCGCCGGGCTTGAACGGGATCTCGTCGACGGGTGCCGCCAGCCGCAGTCCCGGCAGCCGGTCGAAGAGGGTGCGCAGCGCGATCTCCAACTCGGCCCGTGCCAGGTTCTGACCGAGGCACTGGTGGACCCCGAAGCCGAAGGCGACATGGTGGCGCGACTGCCGGCCGAGGTCCAGTTCGTCCGGCGACGGGTACGCGGCTTCGTCCCGGTTGATCACCGACGTGGACAGCACGACGCCCTCACCTGCCCGGATGGTCACCCCACCCACCTCGATGTCCTCCGTCGCCACCCGTGAGATGCCGTCGGCAATGGACAGGAATCGCAGCAACTCCTCGACCGCGGCGGGCACCAGGTCCTCGGACGTACGCAACCGGTCCAGCTGCTCCGGATACTGAAGGAGAGTGAACGTACCCAGCGAGATCATGTTCGCGGTCGTCTCGTGGCCCGCTATCAGCAGGATCTTGGCCAACTGGACCAATTCGTCACGGCTGATGGCCCCGGTTTCGAGCTGCTCGGTGATGAGTTCGTCGAGCAGCCCCTCGCCCCGGTCGGACCGCTTGCGCTCGATCAGTGCCTGGAAGTACTCGTCGAGCGCTACCCGCGCGGCCTCGATATCCGCAGCCCCGGGACCGCGCAGCAGCTTTCGCGACTGGGCCTCGAAGAAGTCGTGGTCGGCGTACGGAACGCCGAGAAGCGCACAGATCACCATCGAGGGAACGGGCAGCGCGAAGGCGCTCACCAGATCGGTGGGCGGGCCCTGCACGATCATGGCGTCCAGCAGCCGGTCCACGGTTTCCTGGATCCTCGGCCGCAATGCGGTGGTCCGCTTCACGGAGAAGCTCGGGATCAGCATCCGGCGCTGCGCGTTGTGCTCGGGGTCGTCGACGCCGATCAGTTCGATACGCCGTTTGGTGCTGCGGGCCGCTCTCTCGGTGAGCACCGGGAACGCGGGGTTCTGCCGGTCGGCCGACAGTCGCCGGTCGACGAGCAGCGCACGCGCCTCGGCGTGCCTGGTCACCAGCCACACCCGACGGCCGTCGAAGAGTCTGGCGGGAGACAGCGGCTGTTGCCCGTTGTTCTGTGGCCGGTATTCCGTCGGCGGGTGGTACGGGCAGGTGCGGTCCTGCGGGAAGGAGACGGTCTTGGTGTCTGCCATGGCGGGCCTCGCTAAGAGGACGGAGGGAATCCTAACCGGTCTGCCCGACTAAGGGCTGTCCCGTAATCCGTGGTGGATCAGCGCGCGGCGTCAGATGTGGTGCATCGCAAGGCGGAGGGACACCCGAACACTGGATGTATTCGGGTGTTCCGACAACGCGGCGAGGTGCCGCAGCTGTCGTCGCGCGCCCACCAGGGACTAGCGGGACAGCCCTTAGATGCCCCAGTCACCTAACTGATCCACGTACTGTCTCGGCCCCGGGTGCGCGCTCTACGGGAAGCGTAACTCCGCGACATGCGTCCCGCCCCGCGAGCCACCGGTGGGCACCGTCACGGCCGGAAGTCGTCCTGGCGCGACGTGCACCGCCCTGCGCATCCCTTCGGATCCCGCGATCCGATCCGAAGGGAGGTCACGGCCGCCGCGCGCCGGTCCTGGCGTCGACGACATACCGGCCTCCCACTCGGCTCGCTCAGCTACCGTTTGCTACCAGCGCTCTTGCGGCTCCTGCCCTGTGACACAACGTCTCTCGGTTCAGGCCGTGTTGGCGCCGGCCAATGTCCGTGTCCACGCCTACTGCAACCTTTCTCATGTCCGCACCGTGTGTGCGGACCGCGCGACGACCAATGGAGTGCACGTTGAGGACGACGTTCCGTTCTCGTATCACCGCCCGGCTCGGGCGCACCTATCTGTCAAGGATCCAGAAGTACGGGATCGGTTCCTCCACGATCAGGCTGCTGCCCGAAGACCTGCTGATGCTGCTGCGCAGGGATGGCCTGGACCCGGTGGACGGGCTGGCCGGGCTCCGGGCGGAGGCGCCGGTGTCCAAGGTCTCGCTGCCGTTCGGTATGGACGCCTGGGTGGTCACCGGCTACGAGGAGTCGAAAGCCGTCCTGGGATCGGCCGACGGGTTCAGCACCGACTTCGCCCACCTCGCCACGAACGCGGGCGTCGCAGCGGAGCAGAGCCCCGGCGGGCTCGGGTTCAGCGATCCTCCCGTACATACGCGGCTGCGCCGTATCCTGACCCCGGAATTCACGATGCGCCGGCTGCGCCGCCTCGCCCCCAGGATTGATGCCATAGTCGAGGAGCGCCTCGACGCGATGGAAGCCCGTCAGGGCCCGGTGGACCTGGTGCAGGAGTTCGCGCTGCCGATACCCTCCCTCACGATCTGTGAGCTGCTCGGTGTTCCTTACGGGGACCGCCAGGACTTCCAGCGGTTGGCCATGGACCGCTTCGACCTCTTCGGTGGGACGACCGCCCCCTTCGGTGCCATGTCGGAGTCGCTGGCGTACTTCAGGAATGTGGTCAAGATGCAGCGCGAGCAACCGGGCGACGGCCTGCTCGGCGTGATCGTGAAGGAGCACGGCGACAGCGTCGACGACGAGGAACTCGCGGGCCTCGCCGACGGCGTACTCACCGGCGGCTTCGAGACGACCGCCAGCACGATCGCCCTCGGCTCTCTCGTGTTGCTTCAGAACAAGGACGTCTTCGAGCGGATACGGACGGACGACGCAACGGCCGCGCCGTTCATAGAGGAGGTGCTGCGCTACCTCTCCGCGGTGCAGATCGCCTTCCCACGGTTCGCCCGCGAGGACATAGAGATAGCGGGGGTGGTCATTCCCCGGGGCGACATGGTGCTCTGCTCACTGAGCAGTGCCAACCGCGACACGGCGTACGTCATGGACGACGGACACTTCGACCCGCACCGCAACACCTCAGGGCATCTCGCCTTCGGATACGGAATCCACCGCTGCATCGGCGCCGAACTGGCGCGTATGGAACTGCGCTCCGCCTACCCGGCCCTGACGCGGCGCTTTCCCCGGATGCGCCTCGCCGTCCCGCCCCAGGAACTGGCCTTCCGCAAGCTGTCGATCGTCTACGGCATGGAATCGCTGCCGGTGCATCTGCGCTGAGGGGCGGCACACCCCACCCCCGAAGCACTGGCACACGTCACCAGAGCCGGCCCCCAAGTCGCCCTCGACCACGGTGTCGTGCCCTCAGGCGTCCGGCCTCGGTGACCTCGGCCGACAGCGCGGCCCGGATTGCGTTGTCCATCCCACTCCTCGCATGACGACAGCGGGCCGTACACGGGTCGGCCCCCGGTCGTCGGCGCTGCGCAGTCGCCCGACTACCAGGTGACTGTGATCCGCTGAGGACTACGGGATGTGGTGCCCCGTCGCCACTCCACTCTGTCGGCGGGTTGCGCCAGCCGGAGGCCGGGGAAGCGGGCGGCGAGCCGATGCAGGGACAGTTGGAGTTCGAGGCGGGCCAGCCAGGCGCCCAGGCAGTAGTGCGGGCCGGCGCCGAACGACAGGGTGGGGGCCTCCAAGGGTGCGAACAGGTCGGCGAACTGCCGGGGCGGGAACACACCGGGGTCACGGTTGGCCGTGCCGCAGTCCGCGAGAACCACCGAGCCCGCCGGGATGGTCACGCCGCCGACCTCCGCATCGGCGGCGGCGTGGCGCGCGGTCCCCCGGTCGTCGCCGAGCGGAACCAGGTGCAGCAGCCGCTCGGCCACCGCCGCGGCGGCCTGTTCGTCCGCGCCGAGACGGTGCCAGCTTTCCGGCCGTTCGCCGAGCAGGTAGAGCAGGGAGTTGCCGAGCATCGTCATCGTGCTGTCGTGTCCGCCCACCACCAGCCCGCATACGAGGTCGACCAGTTGCCCCTCCGGGATACCACCCTCGTCATCGGCCGCCCGGACGAGCACGCTGGTCAGATCGTCGCCCGGCGCGCTGCGCCGGGCGGCCAGCAGCGCGCTTCCGAAAGCTGCGAACTCCGCCAGCGCCGACTCCATCTCCTCCTTGGGGTGGGAGCCGTCGGAGAAGGCGTACTGAGTCCAGTGGCGCAGCCGTTCCCGCGCCGGGGTGTCGAGACCCATCAGTCTGCTGATCACCTCTACCGGGAGCGGAAGGGTGAAGCGGGCCACCAGATCCACTGGAGGTGTGCTGTCGGCGAGTGCGTCCAGGCGCTGCTCCACGATCGATGCGATCCAGGGCCGCCAGCGGGCGACGGCCCTCGGCGTGAACGCACGGCGCAGGGTGCGACGCAGGCGCAGATGGTCCTCGCCGTCCTGGTTGAACATCAGGTCGAGGCTGCTCACCAGACCGGATTCGCCCGACAGGGCCGGGGCGTCCGGTGCGTGGAGCTGTGCACGTCCGAATCGGGTGTCGGTCAGGACCATACGTACGTCGGCGTACCGGCTCACCAGCCAGGCCTGAGTCCCATCGGGTAACGCAACGGGCCTGGGCGGTCCAGGTGGATCGAACCTCAGACGGTGCAGAGGGAGCGACGGCGGGCCGGTAGTCGCGACGGTGTCGTCGGAGCGGGGCAAGGATCCTCCTGGCGCACGGATACGGAAGGGGCTGCGGCTGGGCGAACGAGCGGATGGGCAGAGGGCAGGCGGACAGGCCTGAAAGAGGAGTCGGGGAGGACAGCGGTCAGAGCTCGACCAGCACCTTGCCCCGGCTCGCTCCCGTGTCCTTGTAAAGACTCCGGTAGGCGTCCGGAATGTTCTCGAAGCCGTGGTGAAGGGTGTGCCCGCAGCGGACCTCACCCCGCCGGATCCTGCCGCCGAGCTCATCGTGGAGCGCCCGCCAGTTCTGCTCGGTGAACCATTCCAGCGAGAAGATGCCGCGCACGGATGTGCGCGGGAACATGATGTACGGCAGCAGCCGTGGACCGGTGGCCTCCCGGCCGACCTGGGTGGCCCACTGCCAGCACACGGCCACCTGACTGCCGACGTTGAGCATGGAGAAGACGGCATCGGTCACCGTGCCACCCAGATTGTCGAAGTACTTGTCGACTCCGTCCGGTGCGACCCAGGTGAGGGCTTCCCGCACCGCTTCGGCGCTGTCCTCGTGCCGGTAGACGACGACCGCGTCGAATCCCAGCTCGTCGAGGTAATCCGCCTTCTCCGCCGTCGAAGTGGTTCCCACCACGCGGGCGCCCGCAAGCTTGGCCAGCTGGCCGACCAGCGAACCGACGGAGCCGGAGGCACCACTGATCACGACGGTGTCTCCCGAGCGGACCGACATGAACTTGGTCAGGGTGCCCCAAGCCGTCATACCGGGACCACCCATGACACTCAACGCGGTGGGGAGCGGAAGCTCGTCGTCGAACCAGCTGGGATCCAGGCGGCGGAAGGCGGGAAAGACCATCGGAAACGTCCCGGTCTGCCAGGGGGTGGCCGCGCCGTTACTGATGAGATGGGTGCGCCAGCCGCCGAACCCCTGCACCAGATCACCAGGGCGGTGGGCCGCCAGCGGACCCGCTTCCAACACCTCCATGATCGAGTCGGCGCCCATGTGCGCGCCGAGAGGAGTGTCCAGCGCGATGCCCTGGAGATAGGGGTCCACCGATACATATCGCGTCTTCAGCAGCATCTCGTCCGGTGCGAGGTCGACGTCGAGATCCTCCTCGACCAGCCCATAGACCCTCTCCACGTCGGGAACGCCGTCGATGTGCTCACGTACCACCCATTTCCTGGCCCTCATCCCATTCCCTTCCTCTCCACAGAAGACAAGCGGCCCTCCATCACGGACTGTGCGTCTGGTCGGGGCCCCACCGGAACGACCAGATGGGTGGGGGGCGGCCCGCTGTCGTCGACGGACGCGGTGAAGGTCCGGCCGTCGTCCCGGCAGATGAACTGCATGACGTGCCGGCCTGCCGCGGCTGCGCGGATCAGGCCGCCCGTCGTCGCCCATACACCGGACTGGTAGAAGTTGCGCAGTCCCGGCAGACCGGGGCCGTGCTTCTTGATGAGCGTCTCCAGCGTTTCCCCGCTCTCCACGAAGGGCTGCCAGCCGAGCACCGTGCCGTCGTAGTTGCCCGTGTAGCGGACCTGCGTGAGAGGGGTCGACACATCGCGCACGGCGATCGCGTCCGCGATGCCGGGGTGGCGCCGTTCCAGAAATGCCACGAGTACGTCGCGGGCCTGCCGCTTGGCCGTGTAGTACCCGCGGCCGTGGCGTACCGGCAGCGTGTGGAGTTCCTCGCCGCCTCGGGTCCGGGTCACCTGCTCCGGGCCTTCGTCCAGGGCTCGCCAGGGGGCGATGTCGCAGAAGTAGGTGACGTACGCGATGCTCGTCCCGCGTGGGGAGAGTTCCGGGTAATGCCTGCTGCGGAACTGGACGTTGATGCTCGGGTGCCGAATGCCGGTCAGGCCGGCTGCTTCCGCTTCGTCGAGCAGGTAGGTCGTACAGGGGTCGGCGTCGGAGAAGTCCCGCCGGAGGCCGAGGAAGAGTGTGAAGTATCCGGGGAACACCATGCCGGGTTCACGGATGGTCCTGGTGTAGAGGCGGCGGTACGCCTCGTTGAGGTAGCGGCCACCGAGCAGATCCATCATCGTGGTGCGGCCGTCGCAGGCCGAGACGACGATGTCGGCGTGCAGTTCGCTGCCGTCGCTCAGCCGTACCCCGACTGCACGGTCGTCCTCGATCAGCACCTTTTCGACCTTGGCGTTGTAGGTCACTTCGCCGCCGAGCTTGCGGTAGCGCTGCTCGATGGACTCGGCCAGTCCGAGCGATCCGCCCTCTGGGACGCCCGCGGAGAGGTTCGCGTGCGAGGCGAGCTGGAAGTGGAACGGCAGCACCGGGAACGCCGGATGCTTCTCGTACAAAATGAAGTTGAACGCCTCACGCAGCAGGGGTTCCTTGAACCTCGCCGAGTAGTCGGTCATCAGTACACTGATGGATTTGCGCACGACATTGAAGTACGGGACGAAGGAGGCCAGCATCCGCCATCGTTCCAGCGTCGGCATCAGACCGACCGGCTTGAGGAACGGATAGACGGCGAGACATTTACGGAAGGCGCGCAGTTGCTTGCAGAAGTCCCGGATGAGAGCGGAGTCGGCGGGCGAGATGTCCGTCAGATGGGCCTGTAGCCGGTCGGGGTCGGAGTAGAAGTACACAGCCCGGCCGCACCGGCCGCGCACGACGTTGAACACATCGAAATGCCGTACCTCCTTGCCCTGCAACGCGCCCAACTCCAGCCAGATCTGGTGCATCTCATTGCCGGGTCCGCTGCCGAGGAGCCAGCTGACACAGGGATCCATGGTGAAGTCGCCGCGGTCCCAGGCCGTGCAGCAGCCGCCCGGCAGTTCATGCATCTCCAGGACATGGGTGCGATAGCCGTTCATCCGGGCGTAACAGCCGGTGGACAGACCGCCGAGCCCTGCGCCGATGATGATCATCGACTGTCGTTCGGAACGCGACATGAAGCTGCTCTCCTCGGTGTTCACGTGCGGGTGTCCTCGCGCGCGGACCATCTGTCGAGCTGCGGCAGCCGGCCCAGCTTCCCGGGATGCCATGGCTCGGCCCCCTGGCTCTCGGTCGCCGTGAACCCGCGTCCCAGCTCGTCGCAGAGGTACTGGATGACGAAGCGGCCGGTCGACGCGGCACGGATCAAGCCGCCCATGCCGACCCACTGCCCCGCCATGGAGAAACCACGCAGGCCCGGCAGGCGCATGCGGTCCTTGCCCACCAGCTTGGCCGCGATGTCGTCGGCCTCGGAAAATGCCTTCCAGGCCAGAATGGAGCCGTCGTGGTTGCCCGTGTAACGCCGGGTCGTGGCCGGGGAGGCGACATCGACCAGCTCGATGCGCTCGGCCGTTCCCGGCAGGCGGCGTTCCAGGAAGTTCCGCACGAAGTCGGCCACTTGGCGCTTCTTCGCCCGGTACTCCTTGCGGTCGACGGCGCGCAGTGCCTTCCAGTAGGCGAAGTCGCTGAAGTAGGTGCAGTGGACCACCGATCTTCCCGGCGGGGCGAACCCGTCCGAGTACTGGGAGCGCAACTGGACCACCAGACTGCTCTGGAGTGCGCCGGGCAGTTGGGCGGCGTCCTCGGGAGAGAGCAGGTACGTGGTGCTGTGCGCCCGGTCGGGGCCGAGGTCGCCCCGGACCCCGACGAAGGCCGAGACCACCGCGGGGAACAGGGTGCCAGGACGATGCAGCAGTTCGTTGTAGAGCTTGTCGATCCGCGGCCCGGTGAAACGGCCCTCAAGGAGACCGTGGATCGTGGTGTGGCCGTCACAGGCCGAGACGACATGGTCGGCGTAGTACCGTCTGCCGTTGCGCAGTTCGATGCCGATGGCACGCCCGTCCTCGACGATGATCCGTTCGACCCGTGCCCGGTAGCTGATCTCACCGCCCAGCGTCTTGTACCGCTCCTCGATCGACCGGGCCAGTCCCAGCGAACCTCCTTGCGGGAAACCGGCGTTGTGGTGATGGGCGCTGGCCATGTTGAACAGGTAGGGGAGCAGCGGGAAGCCCTCCGGGTCCTGGAAGAAGATGTTGCGTAATGCCCGGCGCAGCAACGGGTCCTGGAACCGGTCGGCGAATTGGTGCATCGGTGTCGCCGCCGTCCGCCAGAACAGGCGGAACGCGGGCAGGACGGTGCGTAGCGTCGCCACTCGCTCGCGTACGGTCCGCAGGGCGGGGGCGGTCAGGAACGGGTACAGCTCGATGTCGATGAATCGCCGCAGATCGCGGCAGAACGAGCGGATCAGCCGGGCATCGGCGGGGGAAAGATCCAGCAGGTGCCGCTCCAGCCGGTCCGGGTCGTTGTAGAAGACCACCGACCGGCCGGTCTCGTCGACGACGCGGTTGAACATCTCGAAGTTGGTGATGGTCTTGCCGTCGAGCGCCCCCAGTTCGCGCCACACCTGATGGGCGTCGTTGCCGGCGGCCGTGCCGATCAGCCACTCGATGCAGTAGTCGAAGATGTAGCCGTCGCGCGACCAGGCGGTGCAGCAGCCCCCGGGCAGCACATGCTTTTCGAAGATGCGGGACCGCATCCCGTTCATCTGCGCGTAGCACCCGGTGGACATTCCGGCGACACCGGCACCGATCACGATGACACGGGGGCTGCCGCCCTGCTCCCGCTCATCGGCACTCCACACGTCACCCGCGTCACCAGCCATCGGTGCGGCCCTCCTGGAGGATGCCGCGCACCAGCTCGGCGTTGCGGGCGACATGCTTGGGGTCGAGCATTTCGGCGTGGATTCCGGAGCCGCGCAGCACGCCCGTGGCCGTGGTGGAGCTGCCGTGCCAGGTGCCGCGTGCGTCCGCGGCGTAGAGCGCTGTCTTCTCCTCGTCGGTGACAACGCTGACTGTCGCGGACACCACGCCGAGGTTCGGTGTACGGCCGCAGAACGCCAGGTACTCCGCGGCGTGGTCAAGGGTTTCGCGGGCGACGATCTCCGACCCTGTGTGTTTGAGCAGGTGTTCGGCCAGTTCCGCTTCGAAGAACTCGAAGTGTTCGCGGCCCGGGACATAGGGCTCCAGGATGCGGTGCGAGTCCAGAACGATCACATGGGCGACGTCGCGTCCCCGGCCTTCGAGCTCCTTGGCCACCTCGAATGCGAGGTTGCCGCCGAGGGAGTAGCCGAGCAGCAGGCATCTGCCCTCTGGCCGGAGGGATTCGACGAGGTCGGCGTAGCGGGCCACCTTGTTCTCGCCCGGTACGTAATTGAACGCGATCAGCCGGTACTCGGGCAGCTGGGCGGCGAATGTCCGGTAGACGAGTCCGTGGCCGCCGGCCGGTGGGAAACAGAAAACTGTCGGCTCCCGGTCGCTGTTGAAGCTCAGGCAGGGCAGGTCGTCCCAGCTGCCGCCGGTGGCGAGACGCTCCACTGTCGCGGCCATCCCGTGCAGGGTCGTGACCCGGTACAGCAGGCTGACGGGGATGCCTACGCCGAACTCCTGCCGCAGCCGGTGGATCAGCTCGATCAGCTTGATGGAGCTGCCTCCTGACTCGAAGAACTCGTGCGTCAGGCCGACCCTCTCCAGCCCGAGCAACTCCTTCCAGTGCCGGGCCATGCTCTCTTCGAACGGTGTGCCGAGCATCTCCTCCGGCTTGTCGTCGGCATCGAACCGGGGTGTCGGCAGGCCGGCAACATCGACTTTTCCGTTGGCGGTCAGCGGCAGTTCCGGTAGGACGATGAAGTGCGAAGGAACCATGTACGCGGGCAGCAGACCCGCGAGGTGCCTACGCAGCGCGCGCCTGTCCAGCGCTGCTCCGTCCTCCGGTACGCAGTAGGCGCAGAGCGCATCCTCTCCCCTGGCATCGGGGCGTACGGTGACGACCGTCCGGGCCAGCTGCGGCCACTGGGCGAGGTGTGCCTCGATTTCGCCGATCTCGATCCGATGGCCGCGGAGCTTGACCTGGTCGTCGACCCGCCCGAGCAGATGGACCCGGCCGTCCGCGTCCCAGCGCGCCGCGTCGCCGCTCCGGTAGAGACGTACGGGTTCAGCCCCCGGCTTGCGGCTCAGTGTCCGGGTCACGAATCGCTGGGCCGTCTGTGCGGGGTCGCCCGCGTAGCCGAGTGCGACGCCGTCGCCACCGATCCACAGTTCGCCCGGCACACCGGGCGGCACGGGCTCGCCGTGCCGATCGAGCACATGGAGCGTGCTGTTGCTCAAGGGGCGCCCGATCGGCACCGTCCGGCCGGGTTCCAGGTCGTCGACGGGCCCTTCGAAGCAGGCGCTGTCGATGGTCGCCTCGGTGACGCCGTAGGAGTTGATCAGACGGGTGTGCGGTCCGCACAGGTCGCGCAGCCGTCGGTACTCCCCGGTCTTCCACGCGTCGGACCCGACGACCAGCAGACGCATGAAATCCATCCGCAGGCCCTGGCGTTCGCAGTGGTCCATGAGGCCGCGTACGACAGCGGGGACGAACTCCGCACAGTCGACGTGCTCCTCGCGCATGGTCCGGTACAGGCGTTCGGTGTCGAAGAGCAGATCGCGGTCGACCAGGACCAGATTGCCGCCCGAGCACAGCGCACGCACCAGGTCACCGGTGAAGACGTCGAACGACGGGGCCGCCATCTGGAGGTGAACCCGCACGTCACGGTCCAGCCGGTACTCCTGGAGCCAGGCTCCGTACGCCGAGGCGAGGTTCCGATGGCTGACCCAAACGGCCTTGGGCTGCCCGGTGGAACCGGAAGTGTGGATGACATACGCAGGTGAGTCGAGGTTTGCCAGGTCCTCGGCTCCGGCCTCGGACGCCCGCCGTCCGTCGGCCTCGGGCGCCGCCTCGTACAGCTCGCGCAGGGTCAGCGTCTCTGCCGGCAGTCCTGCCATCCGGTCCCGGCAGGCCTCGTCCTCGACGACGACGAGGGTGGCGGCCGCCGTCCGTACAGTGTGGGCGACGCGGTCGGCCGGGTGGTCGGGCGGGATCGGGAGATAGGCGCCGCCGGCCTTGAGCACCGCGAGCAGCGCGACGACCAGGTCGGACGACTTGTCCAGGCACAGCGCCACCACCGAGCCGGCTCCGGCCCCCAGCCCCCGCAGTCGGCGGGCCAGTTCCCCGGAGAGACGGTCCAGTTCCGCATACGTCAGCCGAAGTGCCGTCCCGTGACGTGCCGGGACCGTGACGGCGACGGCGTCCGGGCAGCGGGCGGCGACCGCGCTGATCAGCTGATGCACCGGGCGGATACCGTCCGCCTCACGCCCCTCTGCTCCAGGAGGCAGGGCGGCGCGCCCGGCGCCGCTCCACTCACTGACCAGCCGCTCTCGCTCCTGTGCGCCCAGCATCTCCAGCCGGGTGGTGAGGTGATCGGCCGGTGCCCGGGTCATGCTGTCGAGCAGTGTGGTGTAGTGCGATGCCATCCGCCGCATGGTCTCCGGCAGAAACAGGTCCGTGTTGTACTTGAGAACGCAGTGGAACCGATGCTCCGACTCGTCCTCGTAGACGGACAGAGTGACATCGAACTGACCCTCTTCCTCGGGTAGTTCGATGTACTCGAGCCGATAGCCGTACTGCTCGGTGGCGACCTTGTGGGTCAGCAGGATGAACATGGCCTGGAACACCGCGGAGCGGCTGGGATCGTGCTGGAGCCCCAGCTTGTCGACCAGCAGGACGAACGGGTACTCCTGGTTGTCGAGACCTCCCAGCACGGTCGTACGGACCTGTTGCAGCAGTTCGGCGACCGAAGGTGCGCCGGACAAGTCCGCGTGCAGCGGGAGCGGGTTGACGAAGTAGCCGTAGACGGAGGCGAACTCCTGCTCGGTCCGGCCGGTGACCGGGCTGCCCACGATGACGTGGTCCTGACCGGAATAGCGCTGCAGCAGCACGTAGTAGGCGCTGAGCAGCACCATGAACGGAGTCACGTCGTGCTCGCGGGCCAGGGCGTGAACGCGGGCGGTGAGAGCCGTGTCCAGTACGAAGAACTCCGAGGCCCCGTTGTGTGTCTGCACGGCCGGTCGGGGCTTGTCGACGGGCAGTTCCAGGACCGGCACCTCGGCCGGCAGATGCGAGCGCCAGTAGTCGAGCATGTTCTGCGCCGCGGGGCCGGCCAGGAAGCGGTTCTGCGCGTTGAGGAAGTCCAGATAGCGCGCGGTGACCGGCGGCAGCGAGGGCGCATGGCCCTGGCGCAGCCCCTCGTACACCGCAAGGAGCTCCTCGATGAAGGTGAACGTCGAGATCGCGTCGGAGACGATGTGATGAACCGCTTTCATGATCACCCAGCGGTCGTGACCACGCTTGAAGAGGCGGAAGCGGAAGAGCGGGTCACGCTCCAGGTCGTACGGCCTGCGGTACTCGGCCACGATCGTACGGTGGATCTCCTCCCACTCCTGGTCCTGAACGTCGAACAACGCGATGTCCGGGCTCCGGTCCGACGACACCAGCTGCAGCGGCAGACCGTCCACCGTGACGAAGTTGGTCCGCAGCGCAGGGTGGCGCGCGACCAAGCAGCGGACGGCCTCGAACATCAGGTCGGGGTCGAGTGCGACGCGTACCTCGACCGCACCTCCGATGTTGTACGCGTAGCCCTCTGGGTTGAGCTGCCTGAGGAACCACAGGGCCTTCTGGTTCTGCGTCAGCGGATGGCACAGCTCGTCCTCGAAGACCTCCACGGCCGCCGTGTCGTCACCGCGGGCTGCCAACGCCACCGACTCGGCCAGGGCGTCGTGGAGCTGTGCGCTCAGTTCGCCGGCCGATGTACCGCTCAGCAGAGCCACCACGGGGGGAGCGACGCCGAGCTCGGAGCTGAGCCGGGCGCGCAGCTCCATCGCCAGGAGCGAGTCGAGTCCCAGCGCGTTGAGGCCGGTCTGCGGATCGATCTGGTCCGGGCTCGTCCGCAGCACCGAGGCGGCCACTGCGGTGAACCGCCGGGTCACCAGGGCGAGGCGTTCCGGCGCGTCCGCGTTGCGGAAAGTGGCGAGGATGTCGTCACTCGTGCGGTTGACCGTCGCGGCCGGCGCCGTCGCCGCCAGTTCGGCCACCAGCGAGGGCGGCGAGGCGTACCAGGACAGGAACACCGGCCAGTCGACGACCGTCGCGACGAGCAACTGTGCCCGGTCCTGGCCGATGACGCGTTCCAGGACCGCCATGCCGACGTCCGGTGGGAGCGAGCTCATCCCACGGCTGTGGAGGTAGTGGTCGACGAGCCCCAGCTCCTCGATCATTCCGGTGGCCCACGGTCCCCAGTCCACACTCAGCCCTGGTAGGCCGAGCGCCCGACGGTACTGTGCCAGCGCGTCCAGGAACGCGTTCCCGGCTGCGTAGTTCGTCTGACCCGCCGTGGTCATGAGCGAAGCGATCGAGGAGAACAGCACGAAGTGGTCGAGCGGTTCGTCCCGAAGATGCCGGTGCAGCAGATAGGCGCCGACGGCCTTGGGATCGTGGGCCTCGGCGAACGTCCGGAGGTCCATGTCCGCGACAAGTGTGTCGCGGACCTGCCCGGCCAGATGGAACACCCCACGGACCGGCAGCGGGTCGGTGAGCCGGTGAGCTTCGAGCCAAGCCGTGAACGCGGCCTCATCGGTGATGTCGAGCGGTGCCAGGACGACCCGTGTGCCGAGCGCCTCCAACTCCTTGACGAAGGCCGCGGCGCGCCCCTGTGCAGTGGCGGGATCGAGACCGCGCCAGGCGGAGCGCTCCGGCAGCGCGGTACGTCCGATCAGGATCAGGCTGCGCGCCCCACGCCGTACGAGTGTCCGGCAGAGCAGCCGGCCGAGCGCCCCGAAAGCTCCGGTGACAAGGTAGTTCGCGTCGGCGCGCAGACGCAGCGGGAGGGGTCGTGTCAGCCCTTCGGCCCGCCGCACCCGGCTTGTGAAGCGGCCGGCGCCCCGCAGCGCGATCTCCTCCTCGTCATCGGTCAGTACCTCGCGCAGCAGCGTCTGTGCCTCGTCCTCACATCCCTCGTCTCCCTGCCGGCGGGGATCCAGATCGATGAGCTTGCCGCGGTGGGAGAGCAGCTCCTGGTGCCTGAGCACCCGGCCGACTCCCCACGCGGGCGCCCCCAGAGGTTCGACGGTCTCGCCGGGCTCGACGTGCTGCGCGCCGCGGGTCACGATGTGCAGCCGACCGCCGGCCTCGTGGCGGAGCAGCGTCCGGGCGAGCGCGATCAGTGAGTAGGCCCCGGTGCCACTGTGCCGTACGAGGTCCTGCCGCGAGGCCTCACCGATGTGTGGCACGTCGAGATTCCACAGATGCACGATGGTGCCGAAGGACGGCCGCCCGGCCTCACTGTCGTTGCTGTCCGTGCCCAGGTCGCCGAAGAGCTGCTCCAGGTCCGCGGCGGACTCCGGGGCGACAGTGAATTCCCTTCCGTCGTCCCCCTTCTTGTACGAATCTCCCGGACGCACAAGGTGGCAGCGCTCTCCACGCGCGGCGAGCAGGGCGCTCAGGGCGTCGCCGATGCCTTGCCGATCGGCGAACACCAGCCAGTCGCTGCTGGTGGAGACGGCGCTGTCGCAGTCGGTCTCGTTCTCGGCGGCGTCGAAGGGCCTGTCGATCCAGACGGTCTCGGCGAGCCAGGAATCAATCGTGCCGAGTCCGACCGCCGTGGACGCCTTGTCCACGTCGGCTGCACGGAAACCAGCGATCCCGCCCAGAGGTTGACCGCAGTCCCCGTAGATGTCGATGTCCCCGACGAGCTCGTCCCCGTCGCTGCGGGTCACCGTGGCATGCACCCAGATCGACTGGTCTCCCACCGGGGCGAGGCACATCTCGTCGATCGACAGGGGCAGGCGGATACCGGAGGTCTGCCGGTCCGCGAAGTCGTCGAGGAGTTGCGTCGTCAGCAACGACTGGAAGCAGGCGTCGAGCAGCACGGGATGGATGTGGTGTCGGGCCGATTCGTCACCGATGACCGCGGGTGGTCGGAGCCGGGCGAGCACCTCACCGGAACCGATCCACACCTCTTCGATGGCCCGGAACTCGGGGCCGTAGTCGTAGCCCAGGGCGGCCAGCGCCTCATAGCACTCCTTGCCGGCCAGTCGGCGCCGGGTACGTGTCCGGAGGGCGGCGGTATCGACAGGGGGGCCGGCCGGGCGTGGTTGTCCGGAGCGGACGACACCGCTGGCGTGCACCGCCCGGTCGGCCTCGCTCTCCCCTGCCGAAGCGATTGTGAACGCCGCGTTCTGCGACGAGAGCGTCAGACGCACAGCCCGTTCCTCGCCCTCGGGCAGGAAGAGCGCTTTGCGGAATTCGATGTCCGCCAGCACGACATGGGTGCCGCCGGTCAGGGAGCGGACCGCCTGCGTGGCCATCTCCAGGTACCCCGCTGCCGGAAAGACCACGGTGGACTGGATGCGGTGGCCGTCGAGGTAGGGCAGCCGCTCGGTGTCCAGTGTCGTGTGCCAGGTCGGTTCGGTGTGTGTCGTGCGGCGGCCCAGCAGAGGATGGTCGGCGTGGCCGAGGCGGACTTGAGCCACGGGGCCGGGCTCCGTCCAGTAGCGGTCGCGCTTCCACGGGTAGCGGGGAAGGGCCACCGGAGTGCCCACCGGGTGCAGGGTGTCCCATGCAACGGGGACACCGAGGTTGTGCAGCTCTGCCAGCGAGGCGGCGAAGCGTTCCGGTTCGTTCTCCTGTCGGCGGATCGACGGAAGGGTGCGTACGGCCGTCTCCCGGCCGTCGAGGCACTCACGGATGGAGTGGCCGAGCACCGGATGCGGACCGATCTCCAGGAACAGCCCGTACCCGTCGTCGGCGAGGCGGTCGATGGCCGAGCGGAAGCGGACCCGGTCGCGGACGTTCTTCCACCAGTAGCCCGCGTCCAGCTCGCTGCCGTGCGCCGTGCCCTCCTGACCCGTCAGATACAGCGGAATCGTCGCTGCCCGGGGGTCCAGCCCGTCCAGTGAGGCCAGCAGTTCGTCCTTGATCGCCTCCATGCCCGCGCTGTGGTACGGGACCTGCACGGTCAGGAACTTGGCGAAGATCTGCTCGGAGCGAAGCCCGTCCGCCAGTTCGGCCAGCGCGTCCCGGTCCCCTGCCAGCGTGACCGCCGAGGGGCTGTTGACCGCGGCCACGGACACCCGGTCCCCGTACGCGGCCGCCCGGAGCTGTGCCTCCTTCTCGGGCAGACTCACGGCGAGCATCGTGCCGGTCCCGGTCAGCTTCTGCTGGAGCCGGCTGCGATGTACCACGATCCTGACCGCTTCCTCCAGGGTGTAGACCCCCGCCTCGTAGAAGGCGGCGACCTCGCCGGTGCTGTGACCGACCACGGCGTCGGGCCGGACACCGTACTGACGCCACATCGCCGCGAGTCCCACCTGGAGGGCGAAGTTGGCCGGCTGCGCAAGCCATGTCTCGCCCATGCGCGATCCGGCTTCGTCGGCCGTCATCTCCTCGATCAGAGACCAGCCCGCAAGCTTGCGGACGGCCACGTCACAGCGGGTGACCGCATCCCTGAACACCTCGTCGCCCTCGAACAGTTGGCGGCCCATGCCCCACCACTGCGGCCCCATTCCGGTAAAGACCCAGACCAGGCGGCGCTGTTCGACGTCGAGCTGCCTGCCGTGGATCACCCGGGGGTGCGGTTCGTCCCGCAGGAAGGCGGCGAGTCCCTCCTCCAGATCGGCCCGTGAGGAGTACACGACGGAGAGCCGCGACTCAAGGTGCTGGCGGCGGCGTGCAAGTGTGTATCCGAGGTCGGGCAGCGACACCTCGGGCCCGTGGACCCCTGCCAGCTCACGGTGGATGCCCGCCGCCAGCTCCGGCAGGGCGTCCGGGGTCCGGGCGGTCAACGGAAGGAGGTTCCAGGCCCGTTCGCCGCGCGTGTTCGGCTGTGCTTCGCGCTCGGGTGCCTGCTCCAGCACGACATGCGCGTTCGTGCCGCCGAAGCCGAACGCGTTCACTCCGGCCCGTGCGGGGCCCTCGTGCTCGGGCCAGTCGGTCGGCTCGGTCGGGATGCGGTACGGGGAGGACTCCCGGTCGATGGCGGTGTTGATCCGCTCCAGGTTGATGTGGGGCGCAATACGGCGGTGTTTGAGGCAGAGAACGGTCTTGATCAGTCCGGCAATGCCCGCTGCCGCTTCGGTGTGCCCGATGTTTGCCTTGACGGACCCGACGTAGCACGTGGCGCCGGGTCTGCGGCCGACGGCCAGCGCCCGGCTCAGCGCGTTCGCCTCGATCGGGTCGCCGACAGGCGTCGAGGTGCCGTGCGCTTCCACATACTGCAGGGCGCCGGGAGTGATGCCGGCTCCGGCGCAGACGCGTTGGATGAGGGCGACCTGGGCGTCCGCGCTGGGCACGGTGATGCCATTCGTGCGGCCGTCCTGGTTGACCCCCGTGCCGAGGATCACTGCGTGGATCGGATCGCCGTCGCGTACGGCGTCGTCCAGCCGCTTGAGCGCAATCATTCCGACGCCCTCGGCCCGTACATAGCCGTTGGCCGTGGCGTCGAACGTACACGAGCGGCCGTCGGGCGAAAGGAAGCCGCCCTTCGTCTCGGCGATGGTGTACTGCGGTGCCGCATGCAGCAGAACGCCACCGGCCAGCGCGAGATCGGTCTCCCGGTTGTTCAGGCTCTGGCAGGCAAGGTGCACAGCCACCAGGGAGGAACTGCACGCGGTATCGATCGACAGGCTGGGACCTCGGAAGTCGAAACAGTGCGAAAGACGGTTCGAGACCATCGTCATCATGGTGCCGGTGGCGGTGTGCGCGGCCAGCGAGGCAAAGCTCAGGTCGGAGAACTGGAGGATCTTGTAATCCAGCGTGAACGCGCCGACGAATACGGCGGTATTGCTTCCGGCAAGCTCCGAGGGGCGCTGACCGCCGTCCTCCAGCGTTTCCCAGGCCACCTCCAGCAGCTTGCGCTGCTGAGGGTCCATGTGGTCGGCCTCACGCGGACTGATGCCGAAGAAGCCGGGGTCGAACTCGTCGAAGCCGTCGATGTATCCGCCTCGGCCACCGATCAGGCGTCCGGGTTTCTCCTTGTATCTGCTGCCGAGCGTCGTGACGTCGTAGCGGTCCTCCGGTGTCGGTGTAATGCAGTCCTTGCCGTCCATGAGGTTTTGCCAGTACGTGCGGTGGTCCGATGCACCGCCGGGCAGTCGGCAGCCCATGCCGATGATCGCTACTTTGTCGCTCACAGAGGCACTGTTCACGTCGGGCAAGGTTGTACTCCTCAAGTCGTGGCGCAGCGGCACGGCATGGATGCGGGAGGGCGGTGCGGTTTCCCGAAGAAGAGAGGCCGGTCACTCGGAATCGGGCCCGGCCCTCTTCGCACGGCGCCAGGGGTGGAGAAGGGTGGTGGCGATCTCACCGGTAGGGGGGAACGACCCGGGGTCGGCGATTCCGACCGCGATCGGCTCACGGCCGGACCGCCAGGTGTAGCTGTCGAAAAGGTGGTCCCAGATCGACAGATCCGAGCCGTAGTGGCCCGCCTCGGACAGATCGGTGCTGTGGTGCAGGCGGTGCTGTTCGGGGCTGGCGAGCACATGATTGAGCCGGCCGATGCCCACTTCGATGTTGGCGTGGACAAAATAGCCCTGGGCGGCCACGAAAAGACCCACGACGAAGACGGAGTCGCGGGAGAACCCGACCAATGCCAGGGCCAGTTGAACGGCGCCCTGCGCAAGGACGATATCGAGAACGTGATTGACACCGTTATTTCCGACGTTGACCTTCTGCGGCACATGGTGCACACCGTGCAGTCGCCACAATATCGGGTTGGCGTGGCCCAGTCGGTGCACGAGATAACTGGCCAGCGATCCGGTCAGCAGGGCTGCGGGAATTTCTGCCCAGAGATTGAGTGCCGGTTCGCCGGGCGTCACCACGGAGACGGATGCAGTTACCACGTATTGCGCCAGGGCACTGGCCGCCATCGTCAGCAGGAAGTAGACGCCGTACCACCGCCATTCACTGGGGCTTGGGCGCCAGGCGCGCCGATATGGGATCAGACGTTCGAGAACGGTGAGGTAGGCGATGGTGCCGACCAGAAAGAGCGGACTCACACGCTCGGGATCCCAGTCGAGAAGCAGCGCCGCCGCGGCCACCGAAACTGCAGCCACCAACAGAAACGGGTACGCCAGTACGCGGAGAACAGCACGTGCCGAAAGCACGAGCGCGCTCTCCCGCTGCACCGGACCGGAACCGTTCTCCGGATCACTGCCGGGCAGCGGTTCGCAATTTTCCATCCGCAGCACCTTTACAAAGGAATCAGCACAGAAGAATACGCAGACCGCGAAGGAGGAACTGATGACTTCCTGCGGGTGCGTTGAACCGACGCACCGGACGCCAGTTGTCACGCATCAAACGAATTCATAACTGGAGACTGATGTGAACCGCCTTACGGACCCGTCGAACCGGCGCTGGGTCGCCGTGCGATCCCGCCCTGTTTGATTTTCCCCCTCGGGCGCCCCCAACCGTCGAATTCAAGCCTCGTCCTGATGCACCGGACGGACAGGGCAACATTCACCACCCCGTCCAATTTTCAATGAACAGGCGGACCAGTTGGGCGGAATGCGAATAATTCGACCTTTCGCTAAGCCGGTTACTAGTAATACTAGTAACCTCTTGTTAATTTATGCCTTTCCTTTTCCCGGGCGGGAATCCTTGGATGGGTCGGCGCGGTCCAGCGAGACCGGGGCGAGGCCGACCGGGCCGGAACGGCCTTCCCCTCCCCATCGGGATCAGGCTCTCCCCCGCCCGGACAGCGGCGTGGCTTCAGCCCAAGTCCTGACGATGCAGCGGGACCCACAGGGCTTTGCGAGCCGCACAATCGGTCGGCCGGACTCGCGGGAAGCAATCGGGGCTGTCGTGGCTCATAAACATCGGACTGAGAACGGCGACCGTGTCGGAGATTCGTTACGTGGAAGTCTCGGTGGTCGGGCAGCGTGTTGATGGTTGAGCGTCCGGCGCCGGAGCGCGGCCGGTCAACGACCGGCTGCCTCGTCCCTGTCCGCCGAGGAGAGACGGAGATGGGCCAGGTCGTGCGGGACCGGGCCGTCGGGGCGGAAGAGGGGCGCGCTCTCCCCGTCGGCTGCCGTGGCCGGAGCGTCCGTGAGGCGAAGACGTGTGCGCAGGCGCCCGTAGAAGTCGTGCGGGCCGAGCCTGATGACGCGCAGACGCCGCGGGGCCGCGTACACCCCGAGCCAGTCTCCGGCGTCGAGCACGCCGCGCAGTTGACCGTCGATCGTGACCGCGCCCTGCCCCGAGTGGGGCAGGACCCGCACCGCGACCGGTTCGTCCGGCGCGGCGACCACTGTGCGGTTGAAGGTCATGTGCGCTGCGACGGGTGTGAAAAGGACGGCGTCCATGCGTGGTGAGACCACCGGACCGCCTGCGGCGAAGCTGTAGGCGGTCGACCCGGTGGGGGTGGCCATGATGACGGCATCGGCCGAGTACGAGGCGAGGAGCCGGCCACCGATATAGACGCCGAGGCTCACCTGCCGGTCGCGCGCGAGCTTCTCCACGACTACGTCGTTGAGGGCCGTGACGTCGAGCGCCACACCCCAGCCCTCCGCCGCGGCCTCCGCCTCCAGGTCGACATGGGGAGGCGGCAGCATCGGGCGTCGTCCGTAGCCCATCAGGGCGTCGATGTCCTTGGGCACTTCCAGAACGCGCGAGGCCCTCATGGTCAGCGTCATGCGTTCCTCGACGTCAGCCCGCCCGTGGTGGACGGCGTCGAGCGCCCGGACGACGTCCTCGGCCGGCACCTCGGTCAGGAAGCCGACCCGGCCCAGGTCGATCCCGAGGACGGCGGCGTGATTCTTGGCCGCGATCCTGGCGCCGCGCAGAAATGTGCCGTCTCCTCCGAGTGTCACGATGAGATCGGGGTTGCCCGCGACATGGGCCTCCTCCCGTCCGCCGCGCCGGCGCGCGTCGTTGCGCCACACGTCGATGTCCGTGCACGGAACGACTTCGCCCGCACACCAGTCGCGTACGACGCGCGCCGCGGCAACGGCCTCGGGACGGCCTTGGTGGACAACGACTCCCACCCGCTCGACACTCATCTCGCTCCGACTCCCGTGTTTCGACGATGTGACGATGCCCTGATCCCACCTTGATGGTCCGCGGGTGTGCGGCTTCGTCGCCGGGCCGACAGACCCTCCTCGGTCAGGCGATCGGGCCTCTGAGGAGCGCAGTGTGGTCCGCCCGCCGCGCGGCAGACCGGTAGGAGTGCCCCCATGCACGAGATGGCGGCGGGTCGCGCATCCACGGTCTTGGTGCCAGCCTGGAGACATGGCTTGGGCGTCGTGGACGACTCGCGGTGTGTTCTCCGGGCGCGGTGGCGTGCTCACGGACGAGGTCGGCGTCCTGACCGGAGACCTGACCGTTCACACGACCTGGGCCGATGAAACGGCCCAGGTCACTGTGCAGTACACGGGTGCGATCGACTGGTTCACCATGTCGGGCAGTCCCGTGCCGTGCTGCTCCGAGGATGACAGCCGGCGCCTTCACGAGGCGGTGGTGAAGTCCGTCCGGGAGGGAGGAGCGGCCACGGTTCCGAGGCCTCCGCCGCAGAAGCCGGAGCGGCCGGCCGAGAACGCCCAGGAGTGAGCGTTACGTCGCAGGCCACGGGGTCATGACGCCGGTCGTCCCCGTGCGGGCCTTCTCCGGTCTCCACGCCGGGTGAGCAGCCGAAAGGCGGTCCCTGACCGGCGGGTGTGGTCCTTTCCGAGGGGCTTGTCCGGCCCCTCGCCACCCGTCGGCCCTGAACCGCCGTCGGCGCTGCTGCGACTCAGTAGGCCCCGAACACGTTGTCGATGGAGCCGTACTTGTCGGCGGCGTAGTTGCACGCAGCGGTGATGTTGGCGACCGGGTCGTAGCTGTCCGTCGACGTACCGGGCACATGGTAGGCACGGAACGTCGGGTCGATGATCTGGAGGAGGCCCTTGGAGGGCGTTCCGGCGGCGGCGTTCGAGTCCCAGTTGTTGATGGCCAGGGGGTTGCCAGAGGATTCGCGCAGGATGTTGCGGTGGATTCCCTCATAGCTGCCGGGGATGCCGTGCTGGGCCATGACAGCCAGCGACTCCTTGATCCAGCCGTCCAGATCGTTCGTGTACGTCGCGGGCGGCGCGGCCGGTGCGGCGGTGGCAGTTGCGGAAGTCTCGGAATCGGCCTGGGCGCCGATTGTCAGCTTCATGCCCGGGAGAAGCAGTGCGGGGTTTTCACCGACGATCTCTCGATTGTCCTCGTACAGCTTCTGCCAGCCGCCGCTGAGGGAATTCCCCTGCGCGATCTTGGAAAGGGTGTCGCCCGCGATCACGGAATAGATGACGGGCGCGTCCTTCTGTGCGGACTCTTCCCCGACGGCGGCGACGGTCGACGCGGCCTTTTCGGCGGTGACGGACTGCGCCGGCGCGGCCGAGGCGAAGCCGGCACCGATCAGCGGAAGCACGAGAGCGGCTCCGCCCGTGGTCGCGGCTACGAGACCGCGGGTCAGCGAAGTGGACTTACGACGACGGTAGTTACCGATTGCGGACATGGCGAATTCCTCTCCGTCGCCTACGAGGTGAGCTGTCGGGTTCGGACTGGAGATGTCCGGCCGCACGCAATGCGGCTTCACCCCGAGCCGTTCCGGATACCGGACCGGCAACTTACCTGGGTCCCCCGCTCCTGCCGGACGTGAGTGGTCGGATTGCCGGACGGCGGCAGGATTCGGCGTTCCGTCCGGATTGACGGTGACCGTAGGCGAGAAACACCGAAAGGAACAAGCCCCCATTTTGGATCACATTTCATTTGCAAGATCGAATCGCGGAATCGGCAGTAATCCACCTCACACCGCGAAGTCAAAATTCCTTGCACAGAAGGGAACCGCGCTGAACGCTGCGGCATCTTGAGCTGCGAACGTGACTCACACCACGAGATTTCCAAAAAGGGGCAATTCGGTCAACAAGCAAAGGTTGCAATTCTCTTCAAATGTCTTTTTATTAACCAAGAGGCTATTTCTAAGCAAATCGCCCATACTTGGACATTTGCATGGCGATCCGGGTGCCTCGTGTGAAGCCGGCCCAGCGCCATGAGCAGCAGCAGCCGGTCGCCCCCGAGCCTTCACAGCCCGCATCGTCCGGACACCTTGCTCGGCTACCGTGCCCCCGAAACTCTGTACACGTACGGACTGCGGGGACCTGCCGGTGCGGGGCGCCCAGCTGGGAGAGAGCGATGAACACGTCGACGGCGTCGGCGGGAGCGGGCGAGTTGAAGCGCCGTCTGAGCGTGTTCGACGCCGTGGTCATCGGCCTGGGTTCAATGCTGGGTGCCGGCATCTTCGTCGCACCGGCGCCTGCCGCCGCGGCCGCCGGGTCGGGGCTGCTGCTCGGCCTGGGGCTGGCTGCGGTGGTCGCGTACTGCAACGCGACGTCCTCAGCCCGGCTGGCAGGTCGCTACCCGCAGTCGGGTGGCACCTATGTGTACGGCCGTGAACGCCTGGGCGACTTCTGGGGCTATCTCGCAGGCTGGGGATTCGTCGTCGGCAAGACTGCTTCCTGCGCGGCCATGGCGTTGACCGTGGGCTCCTATGTGTGGCCCGGCCAGACGCACACGGTGGCTGTCGCGGCGGTGGTGGCGCTGACCGCGCTCAACTACACCGGTCTGCACAAGTCCGCCTGGCTGACCCGAGTGATCGTCGCATTCGTCCTGGCGGTCCTCGCAGCCGTGATCACCGCCTGTCTCACCGGCGGCACTGCCGATGCAGGGCGTCTGACCATCGGCGCGGACGCCACTGCCGGCGGAGTGCTGCAGGCGGCCGGTCTGCTGTTCTTCGCGTTCGCCGGGTACGCGCGGATCGCCACCCTCGGCGAAGAGGTACGCGACCCGCAGCGCACCATCCCCCGAGCGATCGCGCTCGCGCTGGGCATCACGCTGCTCGTCTACGCGGCCGTCGCCGTCACGGTGCTGGCCGTCCTGGGCCCCGACCGCCTCGCCCATGCCACGGCCCCGCTGGCCGAGGCCGCACGCGCGGCGGGCGTCCCCGGCCTCGCGCCGGTGGTGCAGGGAGGTGCGGCCGTCGCCGCGCTCGGCTCCCTGCTCGCGCTCATCCTCGGTGTCTCACGCACCACCCTGGCCATGGCCCGCGACCGCCACCTGCCGCATGTCCTGGCCGCGGTGCACCCGCGCTTCGAGGTTCCTCACCGTGCGGAGGTCGCCGTCGGCGCAGTGGTCGCGGTCCTTGCCGCCACGACCGACGTCCGAGGGGCGATCGGGTTCTCCTCCTTCGGTGTCCTCGCCTACTACGCCATCGCCAACGCCGCCGCCTGGACCCTCACCCCGGACGAAGGCCGCGCGCCCCGCATCGTGCCCGTCGCCGGCCTCGCGGGCTGTCTGCTCCTCGCCTTCGCCCTGCCGTCGGCTTCGGTCATCTCCGGCACGGTGGTGATCGCGGCCGGGGCTGTGGCCTATGGCGTACGCAGGGTTCTCGGCCGAAACACGCCGTAGTGCCTTCTTGCCGGAAACATGGGCTTTCAGCGGCTCACTCGGCACTCCGGGCTCGTGTCCAGGCGGCGTCGCGCAGCAGGTGCAGGCCGTTGAGGCCGACGCGTACGGTGAGCGCCGGGGCCGCTCGGTGATCTGCGCGCTGTACGACAACCACGTCGCCGAACTTCTCGACCAGGCCCTCTTCCACGTCGAGCACCTGCGCCTCGGACTGCACGACACCCCCACGGAGGAAGCCGGCGGCGCGGTGGCGGCCGCCCCCGTCCACTGAAGCCGGAGGCGGCCGCTACGATCACCCCGCCCTGCGTCAGGTGGACGGGAACGTGACGGACGCCGACATGAGGGCCTGCGTACGGGTGCTCAGCAGAATGCTTGAGCTCTTCGACAACGTCGACGTGGACTGAATCGGCCCCGGCCGTACGCACGATTTCCCGCCCCTTCACCACGTGAGCCCGGCGCCGTCGGCAGGGGTTCCGCCACCAAATGCGGATCCAATTCTCTGCGTCTACGCTCATACGTGGATCCAAGGGCTGTCCCGTAATCCGTGGCGCACACCAGGGATTACGGGACAGCTCTCAGGCCGCCAACGGTCGTGACTCGACAGGAAGCGAGATCCTATGGAGCGGCTCAAGATGTCGGGAATCGCCGAGGAACTCTCGGCGGAGTTCCTCGGCACGTTGGTTCTCATTCTCTTCGGCTGTGGTGTGGTGGCCCAGGTTGTAGCCGGCGGAGCACTCACCGACCCGGCAGGGGGCCTCGGCAATCACGACAGCATCGCTTGGGCATGGGGCCTCGGAGTCACTCTGGGAGTCTATGTGGCGGGCAGGCTGAGCGGTGCGCACCTCAATCCCGCCGTGACTCTTGCGCTCGCCGCTTTCAAGGATTTCCCCTGGCGGAAAGTGGCACCCTACGCACTCGCGCAAGTCGCGGGAGCCTTCGTCGCGGCACTGGTGGTGCGATGGAATTACGCCGAGGCCCTGGCGAGGGCGGACCCGGGGCACACGCTCAAGACGCAAATCGTGTTCTCGACGCTGCCCGCCAACGGGAACCCAGCACTTCCGGTCAGCGAATGGGGAGCACTGCGGGACCAGGTCATCGGAACCGCCATTCTTGTGCTGCTGATCTTCGCGGTCACGGATCTTCTCAATAAGCCACCGGGCGCCAATCTCGGCCCGTTCATCGTGGGCCTCATCGTCGTGGCCATCGGTATGGCGTGGGGCACCAATGCCGGATACGCAATCAATCCGGCGCGTGACTTCGGGCCCCGGCTCGCGAGTTTCCTCACCGGGTACGAAGGAGCGTGGCGGGACCAGTACGGGAACTTCTACTACTGGGTGCCCATTGTGGGCCCACTCGTGGGTGGCCTGATCGGTGCGTTCCTCTACAAAACCCTCATCGACCGTTTCCTGCCCACCGCGGAAGCGGAGCCGGAGGGCAGCATCCCCGTGCCACAGGAGAAGTGACGCCCGGTTCTTCACCGGTGGTTCAGTCGCCGGACGGTGCACGGCGGCGGGCCGTCAGCAGATCCGCGGCAGTTGTTCCCCGACCGGCAGGTCGACCACCCGTGTACCGCCGAGCCCGGTGCGGGCCACCACCATGCCGGGGTGGGAGTTCACCACCTCACCGATCACTGCCGCCTCCCGGCCCAGAGGGTGTGAGCGCATCGCGTCCATGACCGCATCGGCGTGTTCACGCGGTACAAACGCCACCAGCTTCCCCTCGTTGGCAACGTACATCGGGTCGAGCCCCAGAATGGCGCAGGCATTGGCCACCGGCGCAGGGACAGGGACGTGCCGCTCCTGGATCACGACGCCGGTGCCCGACGCCGCTGCGATCTCGTTGAGGGATGCGGCGAGCCCCCCACGGGTGGGGTCGCGCAGTACGTGCAGGTCCGGGGTGACCGCGAGCATGGTCTCCACCAGGCCTCCCAGGGCCGCGCAGTCGCTCTCGATCTCGACCCCGAACTCGAGGCCTTCACGCACGCTCATGATCGCCACGCCGTGGACACCGATCGCCCCGCTGACGATCACGACGTCACCCGGGACGACACGCTGCGGACGCAGATCGATGCCGGCCTGGATGAGGCCGATGCCTGCGGTGTTGATGAAGATGCCGTCTCCGTGACCGGCTTCGACCACCTTGGTGTCCCCCGTCACCACCTCGACGCCCGCGTTGCGCGCGGCGGCGCCGAAGGCGTCGGCCACGCGCGCGACGACGGAGAGCTCGACGCCCTCTTCCAGGATGAATCCGCAGGACAGATAGGCGGCACGCGCACCGCTCATGGCCAGGTCATTGACAGTGCCGTTGACCGCGAGGTCGCCGATACTGCCACCAGGGAAGAACAGCGGCCGCACCACGAAGGAGTCGGTGGAGAAGGCCAGACGGGCTTCGCCCAGCGACACGGATGCCGAATCACCCATCTGCGCGAGCGCCTCACCTCCGAAAGCGGGGGCGAAGATGTGCCGGACCAGTTCGGCGGAGAGCGCGCCGCCCCCGCCGTGGCCCATCACGATGCGCGGGTGATCCCGCAGCGGGGACGGGCACGTCCATGCCGTGGGATCGAGCGGCGGGGCACCGGAGGGAGGCGTTGGCGAAGCGGTTGCGTCACCGCGTGCGGGGGGCTCGACGGTCTCAGCCAACGGAACTCACCTCCACAGGCGCGCTCTTCTTCATATCCAGCCGCCGGTAGAGGTAGTACGCGGCGCAGGCGCCCTCGCTGGAGACCATGGTGGCTCCGAGCGGGGTGCGAGGAGTGCAGGTAGTACCGAATACCTCGCATTCGTGGGGCTTCAGCAAGCCCTGCAGTACCTCTCCACTGCGGCACTGAGCGGGTTCACGGGTATCGATACCGGTCACCGAGAAGCGGTATTCGGCGTCGTAGTCCCGATAGCGCGGGGAGAGCCGCCAGCCGCTGCCGGGGATGACACCGATACCGCGCCAGGTCCGGTCGGCCACCTCGAAGACGTCCTCCAGCATGGCCAGAGCGGCAGGGTTTCCCTCGGGACGCACTGCGCGCGGGTAGGCGTTGTCCACCATGTGTTCACCACGTTCCAGCTGGGCCACGGTCCGGCGCACGCCTTCCAGGATGTCCAGCGGTTCGAATCCTGTCACCACGATCGGTACGCCGAACCGTTCGGCCAGCTCGGGATACTCACCCACGCCCATCACGCTGCACACATGTCCTGCGGCGAGGAATGCCTGCACCCGACAGTCCGGCGACTGCATGATCGCCTCGATTGCCGGCGGAACCCGGACGTGGGACACCAGCAGACTGAAGTTGCGGATACCGAGCCGACGTGCTTGATAGACCGTCATCGCATTGGGGGGCGCGGTGGTTTCGAATCCGATTCCGAAGAAAACGACCTCCCGTTCCGGGTTCTGCTGGGCGATCTTCAGCGCGTCGAGCGGAGAGTAGACGACCCGTACGTCGCCGCCCTCGCTTCGGACCCGGAACAGGTCCCGGCCGGAACCGGGGACGCGGAGCATGTCGCCGAAGGAACAGAAGATCACCTCCGGGCGGGAAGCGATCTCCAGCGCCTTGTCGATGACTTCCAGAGGGGTGACGCACACCGGGCAGCCCGGTCCATGGATCAGTTCCACCTGCTCCGGGAGCAGTTGATCGATGCCGTGCCGGATGATGGTGTGGGTCTGGCCACCACAGACCTCCATCAGCGCCCACGGCCTGGTCACGGTGGAGCGGATCTCTTCGACCAGCCGCCGGGCCAGTTGAGGGTCTCGGAATTCGTCGATGTACTTCACTGCTGCGCCTCCTGCGGTGCTTCACCGACGCCGGGCAGCGGCAGTCCGCCCGCCTCTGCCGCCGTTTCCCACGGGTCGCCGAACTCTTCTTGAAGCAAGCCGAGTTGGGCGAACAGCTCCAACGTCTGCCGGGCCGAATCCTCGTCCAGCTTCTGCAGGGCGAACCCGACGTGCACGATGGCGTACTCGCCGACCTGAAGGTCCGGCAGATACTCCAGACACGCTTCCTTGACCACTCCGCCGAAATCGACGGTGGCCATGCGTGTGCCGTCCCGTTCCTCGATTTCCAGTACTCTGCCGGGCACCGCCAGGCACATGGCTTCTCCTTGCTGTGATTGATCCGCCTGCCCGGTCCTGCCGGGACACGCCATCAGTGGGTTGCTGCACTCCCCCGCGCCGCGCCGCTGCGGCCGTTGAGTGTGCGGATGCCGCGGGTTCGGGCAGCGATCATCACCTGCCCCAGCGCCAGCCCTCCGTCGTTCGGGGGGACCTGGTGGTGTCGCAGGACGGTGAAGTCGTGGCCGCGAAGCATCCGGACACAGGACGAGGAGAGCCGGGTGTTGGCGAACACTCCGCCGGTCAGGACCACGGTGTCCAGACCGTACTGCTCACGCGCCAGCACGCAGGTTCTGCGGACCAGGGCGGCTACCGACTCATGGAAGCGCGCCGCGATGACTCCCGGCGCAGTACCCGCGCACACGTCCTCGACCACCGCCGACAGCACGGGCGCAGGGTCGGCGATCAGTGCGCTCCCACTGACCCGAGCGGCAGGGCGCAGCGCGAAGCCGTATCCCGCGCAGTCGTCCTCGGCCGCCCGGAGCGCGGCGGTTTCGAGTTCGACGGCGGCCTGGGCCTCGTATCCGGCCCGGTGACAGATGCCGGTGAGAGAGGCGACGGCGTCGAACAGCCGGCCCATGCTGGAGGTGGGCGCGCAGTTGAGGTTCTGTTCCAACTGCCGTAGAAGTACGCCCAGTTCTTCGTCCGGACAGGCCGCTCTGCACGGCAGGTCCGGCGCCCAGCCGATTCCTGCCGCGTGCAGATGTGCCAGGGCCATGCGGTAGGGACGCCGTACGGCGGCGTCACCGCCCGGCAGAGGAACGTACGCGAGATGCCCGAACCGGTGGTATCCGTCGTAGTCCGCGAGGAGGAACTCTCCGCCCCACACAGCTCCGTCGTCGCCGTAGCCGGTGCCGTCGAACGCGACGCCGATCACCCGCCGGCTGCCGTCCAGGCCGTGTTCGGCCATGGCGGAGGCGATGTGTGCGTGATGGTGCTGTACGCGCACGACCTGCCGTTCACCGGCCAGACGGCGTGTCAACTGTCCCGATCGGTATCCGGGATGTCTGTCGATGGCCAGGACCTCGGGTCGCACCCCTGTGATGGTCTCCAGCTGCTTTCCGGCGTGCTCGAAAGCACGCTGTGTGGCGAGGTCGTCCATGTCACCGATGTGGGCGGACAGCCATGCTCTGCGCCCCTTTGCCAGGCACAGGCTGTTCTTGAGGTCGCCGCCCGCGGCAAGGATCGCCGGTACCGGGAGAGGCAGTTCGACGGGCCGGGGAGCGTATCCGCGTGAGCGGCGTACGGTCAGCAGTTCCCCGTCACAGACGCGTACGACGGAGTCGTCGCACGGTACATGGATCGGCCGGTCGTGGGTCAGCCAGGCATCGGCCAGGCGGGCGAGCCGGTCCAGCGCGTCCGCGTCGTCGGTGACGATCGGCTCCCCGGCCACGTTGCCGCTGGTCATGACGAGAAGGCGCGGTCCCGCCGGGTCGCCTGGCAGGCCGAGGAGCAGGTGGTGCAGGGGGGTGTAGGCAAGCATGACGCCGAGGTCGGGGCTGCCCGGGGCCACGTTGTCCGACGGTGCCGGGGCGCCCGGTCCGTGGATGGCGCGGCTGCGGCGCCTCAGAAGGACGATCGGCCGGACCACGTCGGTGAGCAGGGCCCGCTCCTGAGCACCGGCATGTACGAGGTGTTCGATGTCGCCGATGTCGCGGGCCATCAGGGCGAACGGCTTGTCGCCACGGGCCTTGCGGCGGCGGAGCGCGGCCACGGCCCGGGCGTTGGTCGCGTCGCACGCGAGGTGGTATCCGCCGAGTCCCTTGACGGCCAGGATCGCGCCGCCGGCCAGGAGTCTGCGGGCTTCGGCGACCGGGTTCGTTGCGGTTGAGCGCCGCGGGGCCTTGTCCGGATCCGAGTGAGCCACCAGCAGATCGAGGCGGGGGCCGCATCGGTGGCAGGCGACCGGCTGGGCATGGAAGCGGCGGTCTGCGGGGTCCGCGTATTCGCGGGCGCAGTCGGGACACATGGGGAAGCGGGCCATGGTGGTGTGCGCACGGTCGTACGGCAGATCCGTGACGATGGTGAACCGCGGCCCGCAATTGGTGCAGGTGATGAAGGGGTGCCGGTGGCGGCGGTCCGCGGGGTCGGCCAGCTCGGCGAGGCAGTCGGCGCAGGTGGCCACGTCCGGGGGAACCAGAGTGCGGGAAGGTCCACCGGTCCGGGAGGCGACAATGGTGAATCCGGCACCGCCCGCGGCGGGGACTTCCCTGTGCTCGACGGACTCGAGGACGGCCATGGGCGGTGCGTCCGCGGCGATCCCTTCGCAGAACAGGGCTACATCAGCCGGCGGGCCCTCGACTTCCGCGACGACGCCCTCGGGGGTGTTGGTCACATGTCCCGCCAGGCCCATCGCGAGGGCGCGCGTGTACAAGTAGGGCCGGAACCCGACGCCTTGGACGACGCCCCGGACGGTGACCCGGCGACGCTGCGTCGGCTCGCCGATGGCCGGGCCGGAAGGTCGCGTCGTCACGCGCGGGTCTGCGCCATGGTGTCGGACGCATCCGTCGCAGCGCCCGGTTCGCCCCGGCCGGCATGTGTGTGGGGATGGCTGTGAGAAGCCTCTCCGGGCTCCGCGTGTGTGTGGGTGTGCGTGGAGTGGTGCTGCCGGGCCATGACGGGCCGGTGGACCGGGGCTCCGTTCGCGGCGGCGAGCGCCCGTTCGAGGAGCGTCCCGACGCCGTCACCACGCCGGGCAGAGGTGAGGAGCACCTCCACACCGGGATTGACCTGTTCGACGTGGGCGCGGAACGCATCCTCGTCGAAGGACACAGCCTCGGCGATGTCCGTCTTGGTGACGAGCACCAGGTGCGCCAGCCCGAAGGCGGTGGGGTACTTCAGCGGCTTGTCCTCGCCCTCGGTGACCGAGGCGAGCACGACCCTCAGAGTTTCGCCGAGATCGTACGAGGCCGGGCAGACCAGGTTGCCGACGTTCTCCACGAAGAGAAGCCGGGTGTCCTCGGGCAGCCACCCGTCGAGGTGCCCGCCCAGCATCCGGGCCTCCAGGTGGCAGAGTCCGTCGGTGAGCACCTGCTTGACCGGGGCTCCGGAGCGGGCCAGGCGCGTGGCGTCGTTCTCGGTGGCCAGGTCGGCGGTCAGCGCCGCGACAGGGACGCCCGTCTCACGGGCCAGGACCAGTTCACGTTCGAGCAGTGCCGTCTTTCCGCTGCCCGGGCTGGAGAGCAGATTGACGACCGTCGTGCCGCGGGCGGCAAGTTCGGTGCGCAGGCGGTGCGCTGTCATATCGTTCTTCGCGAGTACCGCCTGCTGCAGATCGACCACACGGCACATGGTTCAGCGCTCCTCGGAAATCGGTTCATGGGTGTGTTTCTGCGCAGGTCCTTCATCCCAGTGGACGTCGGCGATCTGCAGTTCGCGGCCCGAGAGCAGCTCCGCGGTTGCCTCGCCGCACAAGGGACAGCACAGCTGCGGTGGCATTCCGACCGCCCATTCATCCGCACAGGGCGCGCAGCGGGCTCTCGCCCGTACGGAGTCGACCACGAGCTCCGCGCCTTCCAGAACGGTCCCGGCACAGGCCAGTTCGAAACAGAAGGACAGTGCGTCCGGGACCACTCCGGCCAGCTCGCCGACCTGGAGCCGGACGGATGTGACGGCGACGGCGCCGCCGGCTCGGGCCGCTTCTTCCACCTGGCCGACAACGGCCATGGCGATGGACATCTCGTGCATGGGTCTCCGTCCTGCCCGGCGTCATTACACCGGGAGGTCACGGCCGCCGCGGGACCGGCTCGCCGACGCCGCGGGGCAGGTACGTCATTCGGTTCAGCCCGGGCCCGGCCACTCAGGTGCCGTCACATGCACCGCATGCGCACATAGCGTTTGACGTCGGGCAGTACCTGAGCCACGAGTGCGGCGAGGGCGGCGGCGAGGGCGCCGCCGATGATGATCTTCTTCATGTCGGTGTTCGTCTCCTCAGTTGATGGCCGGTCCGGCCGCCGACTGTGCGGTGGACGCGGTCCGTTCGTCGTCCCGCACAAGGCGCAGGACCATGTTCACGGCCTCCTGTACGGCAGCGGCCACGGGATCGCTCAGACCGATGCCTTCCTCCACGCAGGCGGGTTCGCATCCGACGACCAGCGTGCGTCTCGGGGGGACGCAGCCCGTACCGGCACACAGGGTTTCCAGCAGGGCAAGGACCGCGTCGGGGGACATGCGGTGGCCGTCGAGCAGAGCTTCCTGCGGCTCGATACGGCCGGGCCGGTCGGCCTCGATCAGATACAGCGTTCCGGGATCGCCGCCGCGTTCGGTGGCATCGATCAGGACCAGCGTGTCGTATCCGTCGAGAAGCTGGTACGCGAGGTGGACTCCGCGCACCCCGATGTCCACCGCTTCGACGTGGCCGGGCAAGGGTTTTGACGCCAGTCGTCGTACGGTCTCGACACCGAAGCCGTCGTCGCCGAGGAAGATGTTCCCGACGCCCGCGACCAGAGTCGTCGTTCTCTGCTCGGGGGGCGCTGTCATGCGTCCTCCAGTGGTGCCACCTCGTCGGGCTGGAAGTACAGGAACCGGCCCTGCTCGCGTCGGATGTCCGCTCCCGGATCGCCCTCCACGGTGACCGCGAGGTGCACTGTGCCGTCCACGTCGTGGAGTACTGCTTCGACCAGTGCGCTGCGCCCTTGCAGAAAGAGGTCCTGCGCGTCGGTGCGACGCAGGCCCGGTCGCAGGAGCACGCGGCTGCCCGCGCCCACCGACCGGCCGTCCACCAGGATCCGGTCGCGGGCCGGGTCGGCGCCGGCGTCGGCGGCCGGGTCCCACCACGGCTGGTCCGGCCCGATCAAGTCGCACTCGCCGGATCCTTCCGGCACCTGCGGAAGTCCGCCGGACGGAACGGCTGCGGGCGCACCCGGCTCGGTGACCTCCCGCAGTGCGCGCACCGCACCGTGCAGCCGTTCCAGGACCTCGGGGGGCATCGAGTCGGCCAGGTCGATCACGGCGGCCGCCCGGTCGTCCGTCCCCCGGGCCTCGCGCTTCTCCTGGTCCGTCAGGGCAGCCGTGCGCAGCGCGAGGATCTCGTCGATCTCCGTGGAGTCGTACAGCGCTCCGGGGCTCTCCGGGGCGATGGCCGGGTGGTCCTCAAGGATGATCGGGGACGAGAGCACCAGGTCGGAGCGGCCGGGATCCCCGGCCAGTACGGGCCAGGTGTGCAGATTCCGGCAGCCCGCGACTGCGCCCTTGGCCCACTCGGGAGGGTCCGTCATCGACAGGAACGAGCCTGCGCTCAGGCCCAGGAGAAGGTGGGCTGCCACCAGTGACCTGGGCAGTGCGGCATCACGGTCGGCGTCACCGGCGTCCGGCGTCCATGTGCTGGTGTTCTCCACGACTGCGGTGAGCCGCATCGCCCGGTACGGGCCGTCGATTTCGGCAGCGGACAGCCGCAGTGCGCCACTGATCTCCTCGCAGCGGCGCACCAGGCGGCCCACGGTCCGGCCGTCCTCGTCGCGGACGGTTTCGGTCTCCTCGCGTGCCGGGCGCGTGAAGGGGACGACGACTCCGTCGCCGGTGAGCTCGGCCACGGTGGTGAGCGCTTCGACCCGTTCCTCCGCACCCTCGTCCCAGGGGACCAGGACCCGGTCGGTGAGGTGGAGTTCGGGAACTGTCCCGAAGGTGCCGTCGTCGCGGAGCTTCTGCACGGTGCGCCGTTGGGCGTGCAGGAACCGCACCTCGGCCACCAGAGCCGCGCCGGTCCTCGGTTCCATCAGGCACTCGGTGTGCTGGAAATCGTGCTCGTCGGCGGCTGCCGCCCAGGCCGGTGGTACGAGCACACCGAACTGCCAGCGAAGCCGGTTCTTCGCCGCCGACGCACGGTACGGGTAGAGAACGTAGCCCTCGAAGAGGACGGCGTCGGCCACGTCCCGGGCAGCGGCGAAACGGGATTCCAGCGCGGGGCTGAGCGCGGATGCGGTCATTGCGCCGTCCGCTCGGCGAGTCCGGCGAGCCCGGCGTCGGCGAATCCTCGGTCCGGCGGCTGGAGGGCCGTGGTCCCGGCTGTATCGAGAAGCGCCCGGACGGTCGCCTCCCAGGAGGGCAGTGCGTGCCGGGACCGGAACTCGAGCAGCGATTTCATGGTGTCGCGGGGTACGCGGATCCAGCTGCACCCGGGGAAGTGCTGGTCGATCATCTCCTGCCACACCGCCACCGGCATCCGGAAGGGTGCCTCCAGGTCCCAGGGCACCGGCTCGACCCGGAAGCCGCCGGTACCGGTGAAGGCGGTCCCGGAGAAGAGCATGATGAGCGGCGCCTCACCATCCGTCAGCGTGTTCAAGTACCGTGTTGCGGCGATCTCCAGGTCGTATGTGCAGGGCACGACGACGTCCGTCTCGGTCGCCCCGGTGAACGCGGGAACCATCACCGGGACCTGGGCGAACTGCACGGGCTGGAGTGTGCTGCCCCACCGGGAGCGCTCTCCGAACAGATCGGTCAGGCCTTCGGTCTCAGTCGTTCCGTAGCCGCGCCGGGCCGGCTCGATGCGGATCTGGCAACGCAGCGCGAGTGCGTGCACCCGCGTCTCTTCGGACGCGGTGATGCGCAGCCGGAAGACAAGGGTGGGGCCGGCCGCGTACGGGTCGGCGCGTACGCCAATGCAGTTGAAGGTGAAGTCCGTCATGGGCGTCGTTTTCCCTCCGTTGCCTCGGCCCTGCGTTCGACGTGTTCGAAGAAGGCCTGCAGATCGGCACGGGCCTCGGCTCCACCGTCGAAGCCCTGCCACAGCAGGCGCATGCGTCCCACCAGCTCGTAGCAGATGTCGATCGGTACCAGATAGCACTCGGCCCGGCCTTCGGTGCGGCGCAGCAGCAGTGCTTCCACGTCGGGTTCGAGCAGCTCCGAGAGACGGCTGCCGCCGAGGACCGTCTGCCAGGTCGACGGATCGAGTTCGCTCTCGGTGGCTCCGGCAGGGCTCGGGTAGAGCGCCACCAGCCGGTCCAGCGCGGCGTTGCGGAAGAAGAACGCGACGCTGACCGGGATCTGCAGGAGTGCCCACGCGTCGTCGTCGAGACGGTGGTCGTGGTCCGACAGATAGCGGTCCGGCACGCTCAGGAACCGGCCGTGCGCGACGCCGGGCCGCTCGAACAGCAGGGCGCACGGGGTGCAGGCGCACGCCAGTGAACGCTGCTGGGTGTCCACCAAATGCCGGTGGTTCTGCTCTGCCACCGGCACTCCGCAGAGTTCGCACCGCTCCTGCCGGGGTTCACGCGGTGCCGCGAACCGCCGCAGCATGTGCACGCCCGAGGCGGGCGCGGGCCGCCCGGCCCACGTCATGGGCGCGCTCACGGCGTCCTGGCCGGGGCCGGGCCGGCGGTTGCCGCGTCCTGCGGCGGGCGGGTTCCGATCTGAAGGAGTGCCGGCTCCTGAGTGCCGGAGGCGGGCTCCATCTCGACCGTGGTCACCTCCGGTGCGAAGCAGGCCAGGGCGTTCTCGACGGACTGTTGCGCCGACGATGCGCCGGAGCAGCCGCATCCGCCCGTGCCGGCGGTCCGCAGGCGCAGGGTGCCCGTGCCCTCGTCGAAGTTCACCACCTCGACGGGATCGCGGACTGCCGCGAGGGCCCGCCCGATCCGCGTGCCGCTGTCCTCGGGGTGCAGGTCGTGCAGGACCAGCAGGCTCGACACGAGTTCGTCGCCCAGGAGTTCGTCCAGCGTGTCACCGGATTCCCGGCCCGGTGCGGCCCGGAGCCCGTCGAGGATCCGGGCCAGCCCTGCGCCGTAGAAGCCCATCAGGACCCGAACCAGTTCCTCAGCCGCCGCGGAGGCCTCGCGGTCCCCGGCCGCCGTCAACTGCTCGAGCACCTCTTCGATGCGATGTCCGGCCTGCTCCGCGTCGAGCGCCTTCGCTGCCGCGGTATGTGCTGTCGCGCTCATCCGCCGAGTCCGCTCAGCCCGGTGGGCACGTGCATCTTCTGCACGGTCGTGCCCCCGCCGACGTACATGTGGACGCCGCACGGAAGACACGGATCGAAGCTGCGCACGGTGCGCATGATGTCGATGCCCTTGAAGTTCTCCGGCGGGTTCTCCTCGAAGATCGGAGTGTTCTGCACGGCGTCCTCGTAGGGCCCGGGAGTTCCGTAGGTGTCCCTGGTGCTGGCGTTCCACGGCGTCGGTGGGTAGGGGTGATAGTTGGCGATCTTGCCGTCCCTGATCACCATGTGGTGCGACAGCACACCGCGTACGGCCTCGGTGAATCCGACGCCGATGCTCTCGTCCGGTACGTCGAACTTCTCCCAGGTCTGCGTACGTCCGGCGCGGACCTCCTCAAGCCCCTGCTCGGCACAGTGCAGCGCGATCGCGGCGGCGTACGCCTGGAAGTAGGTGCGTGCCCGATTGCGCTCCAGCGCGTTGCTCCACTTCGGGATCTTCCACTCGAAGGTGGTCTCGGGCTTGGTCATCGTACGCGGCAGGTTGATGACGACGCTGTGACCGGTGGCCTTGACATAGCCGACGTCGACGAGCCCGGAGAGCGCGGTGGACCACAGACGTGCGAGGGGGCCGCCGCCGGTGTCCAGGGCCAGGTGGTCCTTGCCGTCGAACCAGCGCGGTGACATCACCCAGCTGTACTTGTCGTCGAAGTTCCGCTTCTGCGGTGCGGGGATCGTGTGCTGGTTCCACGGGTGGCGGGGGTCGACAGGGTTGCCGAGCGGGTCATGGGTGACGAACTGCTCCTTGCCCTGCCAGTCGTCGTAGTACGAACTGCCCAGCAGGATCCGGATGCCGAGGTTGATCTCGGTCAGATCATTGGTGACCAGTGTGCCGTCCACGATCACACCGGGGGTGACGAACATCTTCCGCCCCCAGTTGCTCATGTTGGCATACGTGAAGTCGCAGTGCTGGGGGTCGTTGAGCGCTCCCCAGCAGCCGAGCAGCACCCGCCTGCGGCCGACCTCTTCGTACCCGGGCAGGGCCTCGTAGAAGAAGTCGAACAGGTCGTCGTGAAGGGGCACGACCCGCTTCATGAACTCCACGTAGCGCATGAGGCGGCTGAGGTAGTCCGTGAAGAGCTGAACGGAGGCGACCGTGCCCACGCCGCCCGGGTAGAGCGTGGAGGGGTGCACATGGCGCCCTTCCATCAGGCAGAACATCTCCCGCGTGTAGCGGCTCACCTGGAGGGCTTCGCGGTAGAACTCGCCCTCGATGGGGTTGAGCGACCGCATGATGTCGGCGATCGTGCGGTATCCGTGCTCCCCGGCGTGCGGCGCTTCGGTGCGCTCGGCGAGTTCCAGGACGCCGGGATTGGTCTCGCGAACCATCTTTTCGCAGTAGTCGACCCCGACCAGATTCTCCTGGAAGATGTTGTGGTCGAACATGTACTCCGCAGACTCGCCGAGGTTGATGATCCACTCGCCGAGGTGCGGCGGCTTCACGCCGTACGCCATGTTCTGCGTATACACGGAACACGTGGCGTGGTTGTCACCGCAGATCCCGCAGATGCGGCTGGTGATGAAGTGGGCGTCCCGGGGGTCCTTGCCCCGCATGAAGACGCTGTAGCCGCGGAAGACCGACGAGGTGCTGTAGCACTCCGCGACCCGCTTCTGCTTGAAGTCGATCTTCGTATGGATGCCGAGACTGCCCACGATCCGGGTGATCGGATCCCAGGCCATCTCCACCAGGCCGCTGCCGTCGCCGGCCGCCTTCGTTTTCGGTGCCATCGTTTCTTCCGTAGCCCTTCTGAGAAGCGGGAATTGGGGTCGTCACCGGAAGGTGTGGAGTGCGGTCGGTGTTCTCGGCCTACTCACCACGGGGGCCGGTAGCCGGTGGTCAGCCGACCCCTCTTGTGCCGCCACTTCGGCTCCTTGTCCACGGTCTTCGCCGTGATCGCCCGGAGCCTGCGGACGGCCGCCCCGTACGCACCGCTGGCGGTGGCGGAGACCTTGGCGCCCGGTGGTTGGTCCATGAACGGCATGAACTTGTCAGGGAAGCCCGGCATGGTGCAGGCGATACAGATGCCGCCGACATTCGGGCAGCCTCCGATGCCGTTCATCCAGCCGCGTTTGGGTACGTTGCACTTGACGACAGGGCCCCAGCAGCCGAGCCTGACCAGGCACTTGGGCGAGTCGTAGGTCTCGGCGAAATCGCCCTGTTCGTAGTAGCCGCCCCGGTCGCACCCCTCGTGCACGGTGGCACCGAACAGCCAGGTCGGACGCAGCTTGTCGTCCAGCGGGATCATCGGAGCGGATCCCGCCGCCTGGTACAGCAGATACGTCAGGGTCTCCGAGAAGTTGTCCGGCTGGATCGGGCAGCCGGGCACGCACACGATCGGGATTCCGGCCTTCGACTTCCAGTCCCAGCCGAGGTAGTCGGGCAGGCCCATGGCTCCGGTCGGGTTGCCGGCCATCGCGTGAATACCGCCGTACGTGGCGCAGGTGCCGATGGCGACGACCGCCAGGGCCTTGGGCGCCAGCCGGTCGATCCATTCGCTGGTGGTCATCGGCTGGCCGGTCTCCGGGTTGTCTCCGAAGCCGCACCAGTACCCCTGTGGCTTGATCGTCTCGTTCGGAATGGAACCCTCGACGACCAGGACGAAGGGGTCGATCTCGCCGCGCTCGCCCTTGAAGAACCACTCGATGAACGTGTCCGCACCGCCCACCGGACCGCATTCGAAGTCGATCAGCGGCCAGTGGACCTCGATCTTGGGAAGACCGGGCAGGGCACCGACCACGATCTCTTCGATGCTCGGCTGCATCGCGGCAGTCAGGGCCACCGAGTCGCCGTCACAGCTCAGCCCCGCGTTGATCCAGAGGATGTGGATCGGGGACTCTTTTCCGGTGGCCGCAGCCGGTGCGTCCACGGTGTTCGACGTTGCTGCATCCATGAGGATGCCTCCCTGGAAAGAGACACGCGAAGGCCGACATATCGACCTTCACTGTTCTTGTTACCAAGCACTCGGAGTGGCTGCCCCGTCGTGCGCCGCCAGTCCGGTGACATCGGGCTCCCGGTCGGGCCGGTTCCCCGCGGATCTGCTGGTCGAGGCCGGGACGAGGTGCGACTGTTGGACAGGCGGGGGATCTTTGAGCACGAACGCACGCCGCAGTGCGTGGTAGGGCGCCCGTGGATCGAAGAAGGTCCGCCACATCACGGCCAGTTCCTCCTCCCGGTAGTCGGCCAGGGGTCTGGCGGCCTCGTCCCGGTCCCGTTCGGTCTTCTTCGCGGCGATCCGCGACTGTGCCGCGGGCGACGCGGCGAGACGGGCCGCCAGCCGGGCGGCCTCGCCCGCGAACGACTGCGCATCGCAGTCGACCGTCCGGTCGGCGAGGCCGAGCCGCACAGCGGCCTCGGCGCTCACCGGCAGCGCCTTGCCGGTGAGGCGCTCCGCGGCGGCGGCCCCCACCCTGCGCGGCAGCGTGTACGTCCAGTACTCGGAGCCGTACAGCCCCATCAGTCGGTAGTGCGGGTTCAGCACTGCCCCCGACCTGCACCAGACCTCGTCCGCAGCCAGGGCCAGCATCACCCCGCCCGCGGCCGCATTGCCACCGACGGCGGAGACCACCAGCCGGTCGGTGGTGGTCAGCACGGCCTCCACGAGGTCGTCCATGGCATTGATGTTGGCCCAGGACTCCTCGCCGGGGTCGGCGGCAGCCTCGATGACATTGAGGTGGATGCCGTTGGAGAAGAAGTCCCGGCCGCCTCCCAGTACCAGCACCGAGGTGGGCCGTCGGCAGGCCAGCCGATAGGCCTCGTGCAGGCGCCGGCACTGCGCAGTGCTCATCGCGCCGCCGGGGAAGGAGAACGAGAGAATTCCAACCTGCCCCACCTCCCGGTAGCCGATGTCGCTCCAGCCACGGCGCCCTTCCTCGTGCAGCGGCGCGGGATGCTCAGGCAGTACGGGAAGACGCCCGGCGAGCGCCGTCACAGCGGGCAGTTTGAACGTGGCGGGTCCTCCCGGCCTTCGGCGGGGACGAAGCTCGGGAATCCAGACCGCGCCGTCGGTCGTCGCCCGGCACACGGCCCCTGCCCGTACGGCCACCAACTCACCCGGCGCGCCGCGCAGTTCGTGCTCCGGGTGCCCCCCGTGCAGAAACCATTCGTCTCCAAGCAGTTCGTCACGCACGCCGGGGTTCGAGTCGGCGGCCCGCAACTTGCGCAGGACCGCTTCCGTGGAGTCCGACTCCCAGTCGATGCGACGGAGCTCCTGGCGTAGGTACGGCCGCGTGCGGATGCGCAACTCCTCGTCGCCGCCGGTCTGCGGACGAGGAACGTACGCACCGGACGCGAAGCGCTCGACGGCGAGGTGCACGGCCTGCAACGCGGCGTCGGAGACTTCGTTGCGGTACAGGTCGCTCTTGCCCACCGGGGGCACCGGGAAGGTGGCCGATGCCCAGATGTCGCCGGCATCCATCTCCTCGTCGGCCTGCAGAACCGTCACGCCCCATGTGTTCGCGCCCTCGTGGATGGCCCAGTCGAGGGAGGAAGGCCCGCGGTCGCCCGGGGGGCCGGGGTGGACGACGAGGCAGGTGTGCGCCGCCCAGACGTCCCGGGGGATGGCGGTCTTCAGCAACGGAGCCAGAATGAGGTCGGGCGCGAAATCGCGCACAGCCCGACGCAGCGACTCGTCGCGCGCGGACGCCTCCAGAGCTGCGAGCTCCACTGCTACGGCGTGACCGCGGTCTCTCAGCTCGGCATGAACACGCTGAGTAAGGCTGTTGAACGCGCTGGCCACGAGCAGGATGTGCATGACGATCTCCCAACGCCGGGCAGGTCCGGCTGGTTGCGATGGTGGGGCACTGCGGTCGGGGCTCCGCCGGCAACCGGCCACGAAGTCACCCGAAAGCGAGCACATCGGCGACCACTCAGTGGAACCCGGGCATCGGGGTGCGCGCCCGACGGATCGGAATGAATCAAGCACCGGCACGATGCGGAGCCGAGCGTTCGGCACGAGCCCGACTACGCACCCTCATCTGCCGGTCGGTCCAAGACCGGCAGGGGCCGGGCGGCCTGATCCACCCCCGGCAGCCTGTTATCTTTACGTGACTTCGCGACACAACTCTCGGTCAGGCTTTGGCCTTTGCTGTGGCGGAGTCGGCGAGGGGGAAGCGTGTGGCCGCCCTCTGGGCGTTTCGGTCCGACCGGCCGCCGCACGACCTGAACTGAACCTGGGGATGCACATGCCATACACCGGCCGAGACGAATGACTCTGCCGCCCGCCTGACGCGGGCAGGTGTCCGCAGGGCCCGGGAGGGCCGGCCGAAATGGAGTGTGGCGGCGGACGAGCAATGACCACTACACGTGTACGGGCACGGTCGTAGTCTGCGGCTTGGCCCGGCCTGTCATGGCTGGACGGAATGACACAGCACAACATATTCAGCAGATCGGCGAATGCCGCTGGGGCCGCACTGCGCCCCTGGACGAGGCGCTGGAAACAGGCGAAACGGCCGCGCCTGCGCCTGCCGCACAAACCGGACTATCCGCGGACGGGCCGGCGCGGCTGGCGGAGATGGGTGCCCTCGTGGCGGCTGGTCGCGGGTGCGTGCCTGATGTTCATCGCAACGCTCACGACCGTGGTGGGCATCGCCTACGCGCGCACGGACATCCCCAAGGACCTCAACGCGTTCGCCACCCAGCAGGACACCGTCTACTACTGGGCCGACGGCACGCCCTTGGCCCGTACGGGCTGGGTGAGCCGCCAGGAGATGCCTCTGCCGAAGATTCCCGACGATGTCCGGTGGGCCGTACTGGCGGCCGAGAACGCCGAATTCTACTCGGACCCCGGCATATCGGCGCAGGGAATCATCCGCGCGCTGTGGCACACGGTCAGCGAGGGAGACACCCAGGGCGGATCGACCATCACCCAGCAGTACGTCAAGAACGTCTACCTCTCCCAGGACCGTTCCTTCTCCCGCAAGTTCACCGAGATGCTGCTCGCGGTCAAACTCGACCGTCATGTGAGCAAGGACAAGATCCTTGAGGAGTATCTGAACACCAGCTGGTTCGGCCGTGGCACCTACGGCCTCCAGCGCGCGGCCCAGGCCTACTACGGCAAGGAGGTCACCCAACTCAACGCCAGCGAGGGCGCGTTCCTCGCATCCGTGCTCAAGGGGGCCTCGCTCTACGATCCCGCCATCCGCCCCCGCAACCGTGAACGCGCCGTCGAACGGTGGGAGTGGACGCTGGACCGCATGGTGGAGATCGGCAAGCTGAGCCGGGCCGAGCGTGCCCGGTACACCACCTTTCCCGAGCCGAATCCCCCTCACAGGCCGAACAGCACGGGCGGGCAGGACGGCTACCTCGTCGAGCTCGCCGAGTCGTACACCAAACGTGCCGGACACATCTCCGACGCACGTTTCGACCTCGGCGGCTACCAGATCTACACGACGTTCGAGAAGCCGCGGATGACGGCCCTCACCCGGGCCGTGAAGGATGCGCGCGGCACACTCGATCCCAAGCGGCGCAAGGCCGACCGCCATGTCCGGTTCGGGGCCGCATCCGTTTCCCCGGACGGCCGGATCCTCGCCGTGTACGGCGGACCGGACTTCGAGCGGCAGGCCTTCAACGAATCCAACGCGGGTACCGTCCCGGCCGGTTCGGCGTTCACGCCTTTCGTCTACGCCGCCGGCCTGGAGCACGGCGTCTCACACAAACGCAACGGCCCCCGGACCACCGTCACCCCCTCGACCGTGTACGACGGTGACGACGACATTCCGGTCATGACGCCCGAAGGCCCCTACTGGGCCAGCAGTGGCAAGATGGTCAAGGGCCAGAATGACGGCGACCACTCCTACGGCCGCATCAGTCTGCACGACGCCATGGCGAAGGCCGTGAACTCCCCGTTCCTCCAACTCGGTATGGATGCGGGACTGAAGAAGGTCCGTAGTACGGCCGAGGCATCCGGGCTGCTCCCGTCCAGCTTCGGACCACCCGTTCCCGCGTTCTCGATGGGCAACTCCACACCGAGCGCCATCCGCATGGCCAGCGCGTACGGCATGTTCGCGGCCCACGGGATGCACACCGATCCGCACTCGGTACGAAAGGTCACGCGCAACGGCGAGCCGGTCCAGCTGGATCCGCCACGGACGAAGCGCGCCGTGCGGTCCGCCGTCGCCGACGAGGTCACCGCAGCGCTCACACGGCCCGGCGCAGAGAGCGGCGCCGCCTCCGCCTCACCGGTCACCGCCAAAGCCGGAACCACCGAGGACGACACCGCGCGCTGGCATGTCGGCTACAACCGGGCGGCGTCCACATCCGTTGTCGTGTACCGCATGGACCTGACGAAGAGTCTGGCACCACTGCCCCTGAAGGGACTCGGCGGCGAATCGGGGGCCGGCAAGAAGCTCTCGTCCCATATCTGGAACACATACACGGAAGCCATGACGAAGTGACAGATACCAGAGCAAAATCTGCCGTTCGCCGAATACGCGCCCGCCTGACGCCGCGTATCGCCCTGGGACTCGCGGCATGTGCAGTCGCATCGGGTTCCGCGACGCTCATCTCGCTGGCGTCGGACGGTTCCTCGGACGACCGGACCCCTCAGCAGGCCACGAGTACCGTCGCCGCACCTACGCCCACCGCCCGGAAACATCGCGGGGGTGACGGAAAGAAGACGGAAGAGGAGGAGTGGGACGGAGAGATCAAGATTCTGGGAGACGGCTCAACGTCCTACACCGGGCCGCAGCCCGGCCAGTTGAAGGCAGAGCGTCTCAAGCCGGGTGAGAAACCGCCTCAGTTCGTGGTGTTCTCGTGGGACGGTGCGCTCGAGGGCGACGATCGCCTGTTCTCCCGCTTCCGCCGTGCGGCGAAGGAGAGCAATGCGCACATGACGTTCTTCCTCACCGGTATCTACCTGCTCCCGAAGGAGAAGCGGAACCTCTACGAGCCGCCCCAGCACAAGCCGGGAGAGGCCGCGATCTCGTACCCGACGCGCGAACACATCCGCATGACGCTGGAACAGCTCGGCGGCGCCTGGCGCGAGGGCAACGAGATCGGGTCACACTTCAACGGCCACTTCTGCGACAAGAAGGGCGGTGGGGACTGGAGTACGGACGAGTGGATCGGCGAGATCAACGAGTTCTACTCCTTCGTGCAGAACTGGAAGACGAACACAGGCTTCAAGAATCTCGATCCGCTGCCCTTCGACCCCACTCGCGAGGTCGTCGGCGGACGGGCCCCCTGTCTCGAAGGGCAGAAGACCCTTCTGCCGGCGACCAAGCCTTTCGGCTGGCGATACGACGCGAGCTCCCCGGGAGATTTCCAGATCTGGCCGTCCAAGAAGAACGGCATCTGGAACCTCCCGCTGCAGATGCTGCCGTTCCCCGGCAAGGACTTCCAGGTGCTGTCCATGGACTTCAACTTCCTTTACAACCAGTCGGAAGGCAGCACTGAGGGCGACCCCGCGCAGTACCAGAAGTGGCGCGAGGAGGCACGGGATTCCTATGTCGCCGGATTCGAGCGGGTGTTCAACGGCAGCCGGGCACCGCTGTTCATCGGAAACCACTTCGAGGACTGGAACGGCGGTATCTACATGGATGCCGTCGAGGAAACCATGCGAGAGGTCTGCCCGCGCAAGGGGGTGCGCTGTGTCTCCTTCCGCGAACTGACCGACTGGCTCGACGCTCAGGACCCCGAAGTCCTCGCCCATTGGCGGACACTCGACCCCGCCCAGCCGCCGAACTGGAAAGCAGTAGGCGGTTGAACGCGGAAGTCAGGGCTTGAGGCTGCTGACGACGTCGGCCGTGGCCGTCAGACCGTTCTGAATGGTCGGCGCCACGCTCGTACCCGCGAGGAAGAACCCGAGCATGGCGCAGACCAGCGCATGCGAAACCTTCAGCCCCCCGTTGCGGAGAAAGATCAACGCAAGGATCAGCAGAAGCAGCACCAGTGAGATCGAAATGGCCATGGCCAACCTCCTCCGCCGCGCCGGAATGCGGCATTCGGCCGCCAGTGTGGCGTAGCGGCGAAGCCGTCCGGCGGACTGGCATGTCGGCCATACGGGTGTTGACTGGCTGTCACGCTCCGGACGGTGCGTCCGCGTCCGGGGAGATTTCCTGCCAGCCGACTGTGCGGTCGCACCAGCGTTCCAGCAGCACGCGGTCGTGGCCGACGGCCAGCAGCCCGGCCCCGGACTCGCGTCGGTAGTCCTCGACCACCGCGACCAGCGCAGCGGTCGTCGAAGCGTCGAGCATTGCGGTCATCTCGTCGCAGATCAGCCAGCGCGGCCGCAGGACCAGCGCCCTGGCCAGACAGGCACGCTGCAACTGGCCGTCGCTCACCTCGTGGGGACGCCGGTTGAGCAGTTCGGCCGTGAGACCGACAGCCGGTGCCAGCTCGGCCACCCGGTCCGTCACCTCCGAGCGCCGGCCGGTCGCCCGCAGCGGCTGGGCGATGAGTTCACGCAGGCTGAGCCGGGGGTCGGCCGAGAGCCGGGGCTGCTGGAAGACGACGCCGACCGCGGTGCGCTGCGCCCGCGGGGCGCGGTGCCGCCAGCCGCGCACCGGCTCGCCGTCGAGCGCGACCGTGCCCGCGTCCGGGCGGTGCAGCAGGGCGGCGACCTTGGCCAGGGTGGATTTGCCGCAGCCGCTCGGGCCGAGCAGTCCGACCGACTCCCCCGGCGCGATCGTCAGGGATGCATCGCGAACGACGGGGTCGCGGGGGTCGTATCCGGCGGTGATACGGGTGAGTTCAAGCATGGGCGGACTCCTCCGCGCCTGCCGGCAGACCGTGGTGGCAGGCGAGATGGCCGTCGAACGGTGGTGGTACGGAGCACCGGTCGTCGGCGCGGCTGCAGCGTGCCGCGAACGCGCACCCGTCGGGGAGGGCTCCGAGCTCCGGTGGCATTCCGGGGATGGGGGCGAAGGCGCGCTCCGGGAGGGCGTCGAGGAGCCCGCGCGCGTAGGGATGGCGTGGTCCCGGCTCTCCGAAGAACCGGTCGGCGTCGGCCAGTTCGACGATGCGGCCCGCGTACATCACGGCGACCCGGTCGGCGATCCGCTCGGCCGCGGCCAGATCGTGGGTGATGATCAGCAAGGCGCGGCCCCCGTCGGTGTGGCGGCGCAGTTCGTCGACGGTTCGCTCGACCAGGTCGCGGTCGAGTCCGGTGGTCGGTTCGTCGGCCAGGAGCAGGGGTGCGTCGCCGATCAGGGCGAGCGCGGTGGCGGCGCGCTGGGCGAGACCGCCGGAGAGCTCGTGCGGATACCGGTCCAGGTGGCCGGCCGGGAACGCGGCGCGCTCGGCGGCCTGTACCGCCGCGGCGCGCAGTGCGGGCTTTCGGATGCCGGTCAGTTCGCGGAGGGTCTCCTCCAGTTGGGCGCGCACCGTTCGGACCGGGGTGAGGTGGGCCGCGGGGCTCTGCGGTACGAGTCCGATGCGTCGGCCGCGAACGGTGCGGGCGAGAGTCCGTTCATCGGCGGCGAGAAGATCGGTGCCGTCGCCGAGCACCGCCGAACCCTCGGTCTGCGCATTGCCGGGGAGCAGCCCCAGCAGCGCTGAGGCGAGTACGGATTTTCCGCAGCCGCTCTCGCCGACCAGGGCCAGGCATTCCCCCGCCGCAAGGTCGAAGTGTGCGTCGCCGACGGCCGCGATGTACCGCCCGCCGCGCATCCGGAAGCGGACGGAGAGCCCACGGACGGAGAGGGCCGGGGGCTGGGGGTCCGGAGTCTGCGGGTCCGGGGTGGTCTTCACAGCATCAGCTCCGATCGGCGGCGCGGGTTGATCCGTTCGCGCCAGGCACCGGCGAGACCCGCCAGAGCGAGGGTCGGGATGATCAGGAACAGGCCCGGGAAGAGCGTCGGCCACCAGTCCCCGGCGAGCAGCGAACCACGCGCCGTCTGCACGAGGTTGCCGAGGCTCGCCTGGTGGGTGGGGAGCCCGAGCCCAAGGAAGGAGAGCGCGGACTCGTGCCACATGGCGTGCGGCACCATGAGCACCGCGGCGAGGCCCGCCTGCGGAAGCACTGAGGGCAGCAGATGCCGGACGATGACCCGCCCGCGCGAGGCCCCTCCGGAGATCGCCGCGTCGATGAACGGGCGCGAGCGCAGCGACAGCACTTCGGAACGGACGATCCGGGCCGTCGACAGCCAGTGGGTGAGGGCGACGGACACGATCACCGGGCCGACGCCAGGACGGAACATGGCAACGATGAAGATGCCGAGCAGCAGATGCGGTACGGACGAGAAGGTGTCCACCAGCCGCATGACGATCCGGTCGGTCCATCCCCCGAACGCGGCGGCGAGTGCACCGACGGCTGTCCCGATGACGGTGGCGGTGAGCCCGGCGACGATGCCGACGAGCAGCGAGACGCGGAGCCCGTAGACGCAGCGCAGCAGCAGGTCGCGGCCGACGTCGTCGGTGCCGAACGGGTGCTGCCAGGAAGGCGGTTGAAGTTTGGCCGCGAGGTCGACGGCCTGCTGGTCGAGCTGGACCAGCGGCGGTACGAAGATGACCGCGAGCAGCATCGCGGCGACAATCACGGCGGAGCTGACCACGCGGATGCGGCGGGTGATGCGGCGGGCGGGCCCGAGGACGAATTCAGCCATCGAAGCCCACTCGCGGGTCGGCGATCGCGTACAGCAGATCGGAGAGGAGGTTGCCGAGGACGACCGCCAAGGTGGCGAGCGCCGTGAGTGCCGCGAGCAGCGGGAAGTCGACGGAAGTGGCGGCCTGCACGGTGGCGGCGGCGATGCCGGGCCAGCTGAAGACCGTCTCGACGAGCAGGGCGCCGGTGATGAGTTCGGGCACTCGGGTGCCGATGAGGGTGAGCATCGGCAGCATCCCGGAGCGCAGTGCGTGGCCCAGCAGCACGGTTCGTTCGCGCAGTCCGCGAGCGCGGGCGCCGCGCACCGGGTCCTCGTCCAGTGCGTCGGCGACGCCCTGGCGTACGTAGAGGAAGAACCACGGCAGCTGGGAGATCCCGAGCACGGCCGCCGGGAGCACCAGATGGGTGGCGATCTGGCCGAAGGTGACCGTGTCGCTGGCCGCGTCGGTGAGGCCGCCGGCCGGCAGCACATCGAGTTTCACGGCGAAGAACCAGATGGCGAGCAGCCCGGTCCAGAAGGCCGGGGCGGCTTCGAGTGTGTACGCGGCGGCGCTGGCGCCCCGGTCGAGCAGGCTGCCGGGCCTGCGTGCGGCCAGCACGCCGAGGCCCGTACCCAGGACGATGGCGACCGCGAAGGCGCTCGCGGCGAGCAGCACGGACCAGCCCAGGCGTTCGCCGATGACATCGACGACCGGCTGGCGCATCACGCTGGAGTCGCCGAGGTCGCCGCTCAGCGCGGAGGTCAGCCAGTTCCACCAGCGGGTCACGACGGGCTGGTCGACGCCGAGGTTGGCCCGCAGCTGATCGAGGTTCTCCTGCGAGGCGGTGAGACCGGCGGTGCCCGCGTACGCCTTGACCGGGTCGAAGGGGGAGGCGGCGGCGACTGCGAACACGCCGAACGTCACGGTGGCCAGGACGGGGACGGCGAGCAGCGCCCGCCGTGCCACCATCCTGCCCATCGGCCCCCAGGGGATGCGGTGGCTCACCTCTTCGGCGTCCAGTCCTCGACGTTCCACCACGGGCCGGATGCCAGGCCGTGGTCGTGCGGTTCCACCTGGGTGGTGAGCGTGCCGAAGCGGTCCTTCACGACGTAGAGATGGTCGATGTGGGTGAGGAAGGTGTAGCCGGGGTCCTTGACCAGTTCGCGCTGGACGGTGTCGTAGGCGGCCTTGCGTTCGGCCTTGTCGCCGCTCCTGCGGCCCGCTTCGAGTGCCTGGTCGACGGCCTTGTTGTCGTACCACGCCATGTTGTTGAAGCCGTCGCCCGCGAGCGAGGAATTCAGCAGGCTGTACTGGTCGAAGTCGGGGTCGGCGGGCGATCCGCCGCCCGCGAGGACCGCGTCCTGCTTCATCCGGGGCTCGATGACCTCCCAGGTCCCGGCCTCGGTGGTGATGTCGATACCGGCCTTCTTGGCGTCGGAGGCGTAGGCGAGTGCGTGGTCCTGGCGGAGCTTGTCGCCGGTGAGGTACCAGAGCGAGAACTCGGCGCGTACGCCGTCCTTGGCCCGGATGCCGTCCTTGCCGGGCTTCCACCCGGCGTCGTCGAGGATCTTCTTTGCGGCGGCAGGGTCGTGGGTGCGTTCGGTGCCGTTGGTGAACCACTCGCTGTCGGTGGGGACAGGTCCGTAGGCCGGCCTGCCCTCACCGTTGAGTATGGAGTCGACCATGGCCTGCCGGTCGACGGCGACGTCGAGGGCGCGCCGGATCGCGGTGTCGCCCGTGACCTTGTTGTGGGTGGGCAGGGTCACGGTGCGGTAGTCGTACGTCGTGGCGGCGTATGTCCGCATCCCGCTTTCGCGGGCGAAGCCCTTGGCCAGGTTGGGTGGCAGGATCGCACCGTCGAGCTCGCCGGAGCGCAGCCGGGTGGCACGTACATCGTCGTCCTTGATGATCGCCATGGTGAACTTCTTCACCTTCGGTGCGCCGCCCCAGTAGTGGGGATTGGCCTTGAAGCTCAGCTTCTCGCCCTTGGACCACTTGGTGAGCAGGTACGGCCCGGTGCCGATGGGATGGGTCGTGAAGTCGCCGGTATTGACGTCCTGTTTGCCCGCGACGTGTTCGGGGACGATGGGCAGGACGGTGCGCTGGGCGAAGGGCGCGTAGGGGTACTTGAGCGTGAAGACCACGGTGTCGTCGCCGGTCGCTTCGACGCTCTTCACCGCGTCGAGTTCGGTCCGGGACGCGTTGTTGGTCTTCTCGTCCAGGATGGTGCGATAGGTGAAGACGACGTCCTTGGCGCCGAACGGCTTCCCGTCGCTGAACTTCACGCCCCGGCGGAGCTTGTACGTGTACGTGAGTCCGTCGTCGCTCACCTCGGGAAGGGCGGTGGCGAGCGCGGGCCGCAGATTCATGTTCTCGTCGAGAGCGAGCAGCCCGTCGAAGATCTTGGAGTTGCCGTCCTTGCCGTAGCCCAGGAGCGGGCTGAGGCTGTCGGGCTCGTAGGCGATTCCGACCACGGCCGAGTCCCCCGCACCCGAACCGGAGTTGCTGCCGTCCGAGCCACCCGGCTGTGAGCAGGCTGCCGCGGTCAACGACAGCACGGTCGCCAGTGTCGCGGCGACCGCTCCCCGTATCGATCGGGCCGTCATACTCTGCACATCCCTTATTGAAGATCGACTGTTATTGCGAGCCAGTCGCAATTAAACAGCAGGTAAAGGGATGCTCGGTACCCCGCCGAACGGAGAGACTGCGGAGCTGAGGTGCGTGAACACGCACCTCAGCTCCCAAGTCCCGCCGGACAGTCGGCTGTTCCCGCTCCGGCGATTACGGTGCGGGCAGTTCCATGAGTTCGGCGATGGTCTCGCGATGGTGTCCTGCCGTGCCGTACGCGATCGAGTCGGCCTTGGCGCGCTTGAGATACAGGTGCGCCGGGTGCTCCCACGTCATGCCGACGCCGCCGTGCAGCTGAATGCACTCCTCCGCCGCATGCACAGCGACTTTCGAGCAGTACGCCTGTGCGACGGCCACGGCCAAGGGCGTGTCGGGGCTGCCGGTCGCGAGGGCGTCCGCGGCGTTTCGCGCGGCGGCGCGGGCCGACACGACCTCCAGCCAGAGCTGTGCCATGCGGTGCTTGAGGGACTGGAAGGAGCCGACCGGCCGATTGAACTGGTGCCGCTCGCGGGTGTGGCGGACCGCCTCGGTCAGGCACCACTCGGCGAGTCCGAGCTGTTCGGAGGCGAGCAGTCCGGCGCCCGCCAGCAGCCCTCGTCGCACGGCGAAGACCGCGGCCGCACCGTTGGCCAAGCGGGAACCGGCGGCTCCGGTGAGGCTGACGGTGGCGAGCGGGCGGGTCAGATCGAGCGGGACGAGCGGCTCGACGGTGACCCCTGCGGAGCCGGTCTCCGCCGCGTACAGACCGTCGGTCGTGGGCACCAGCAGCACATCGGCTGCGGACGCATCGGCGACGCCGGTCACCACCCCCTCCAGCGTGTCGGCGACGACGCCGGCCGGCTGCGCGAGACCGGGGACCGGGGCTGAGAACGGCACGGCGAGAACCGCGGCCTTGCGTCCGGCAGCGAGGTCGCCGAGGAGTTCGGCGACCGGCCCGTCCTGCGACCCCAGCGCCAGGAGCGTCTCGGTGGCGACGACCGCACTGGTCAGATACGGCACGGGGGCCACACTGCGGCCCAGCTCCTCCAGCACCACCGCGGCCTCGCGATGTCCGGCGCCCTGCCCGCCCAGCTTCTCCGGCACCAGCAGCCCGGCGGTGCCGATGCCGGCGGCAAGGACCTTCCAGAGCTGCGGGTCGTACGGCGTGTCGGACTCGACGCGGGCAAGCACCGTCGGCGCGTCGCACCGGTCGGCAAGCAGCGAACGCACCGCTGCCCGCAGATCGTCCTCGGCCTCCGAGTACAGCAGATCGGGCGCCTGGGCCCCTTCGGTCGGTACGGTCATCGGGCCAGGTCCTTCCAGGCGACGTCCTTGTCGTTGCGCGGCTCGACGGGCAGGCCGAGGACGCGCTCGGCAACGATGTTGAGCAGCACCTCGCTGGTGCCGCCCTCGATGGAATTGCCCTTGGAGCGCAGATAGCGGTAGCCGGCGTCACGTCCGGTGAAGTCGACGAGCTCCGGGCGGCGCATGGTCCAGTCGCTGTACAACAGCCCCTCCTGACCGAGGAGTTCGACTTCCAGGCCGCTGATCTCCTGGTTGAGCCGGGCGAAGGCGAGCTTCATGCCGGAGCCCTCGGGACCGGGCTGTCCGGCGACGAGCTGCTGGCGCAGCCGGGTGCCGGCGAGCCTGGCGACCTCGGCCTCGACCCAGAGGGTCAGCAGGCGCTGGTGGAGGTCGTGGGTGCGCAGTTCGGGACGTTCACGCCAGGTGCGGGCGGCCGGGCCGATCATGCCGCCCTCACGCGTAACAGGTGCCCCGCCGATGGAGACCCGCTCGTTCATCAGGGTGGTCCGGGCGACCTTCCAGCCTTCGCCGACCGGGCCGAGGCGTCTGCTGTCCGGGATCCGTACGGCGGTCAGGAAGACCTCGTTGAACTCGGCTTCGCCGGTGATCTGGCGCAGCGGCCGTACCTCGACGCCGGGGTCGGTCATGTCGCAGATGAAGTAGCTGATGCCTCGGTGCTTGGGCTGGTCCGGGTCGGTGCGGGCGATGAGGATCGCCCAGCGGGCCAGATGGGCGCTGGACGTCCAGACCTTCTGTCCGTCGACCACCCAGTCCTCGCCGTCGCGGACGGCGCGGGTGCCGAGGGCGGCGAGGTCGGAGCCGGCGCCCGGTTCGCTGAAGAGCTGGCACCAGACCTCCTCGCCGACCCACAACGGCCGCAGGAAGCGCCGCTTCTGGTCGTCCGTGCCGTAGCCGAGGATGGTGGGGGCGGCCATGCCGAGGCCGATGCCGATCCGGCGCGGATCGTTGTCGGGGGCGCCGGCGGCGGCGAGTTCGGCGTCCACGACGGACTGCAGGGAGCGCGGCGCGTCGAGTCCGCCGAGGCCGGCCGGGTAGTGCACCCAGGCGAGCCCGGCGTCGAAGCGGGCCTTCAGGAAGTCGGTGCGGTCAGTGGTGGCCGGGGGGTGCGCGGCGAGCAGGGCCTGGGTGCGTCGGCGGAGTTCGGCCGCGTCCGGGGTTGTCATCGGGCGGCTCCTGTCGGAAGGACGACGATCCGGCCGGTGCCGTCGGCGAGCCGGTGTACGGTGGCCGCGGGCCCGGCGAGCTCGACCCGCTCGCCGATCTCCACGGCAGGTGCGAACGGCAACGGCGGCCGCACCTGGTACTGGCCGCGGCAGAGCAGCGCGCCGGGGAAGTTGATGTCCGCCGCGAGCACCTTGCGGAGCACCTGCCCGTCGCCGGGCGCGGGCCGGTCGGTTTCTTCGAGCCGCATCACCTCGCTCGGCTCGCCGTTCCGGTGCACTCGCCATGCCTGCATGAGGGGCCTCCACAACACTGTCGGCATTACCACTGCTCCGGCGCATATTAGGACCGACCGGCACATGTGGGGTGGCATGGTTTCGGCCTGAGGCGGACATGGATACGCCCGGTCCGGCCCGAAGGACTTCGGGCCGGACCGGGCGTGGAACGGGTCCACTGGCCGGCCGGGAAGGTGAACGGCACAATCCCGCCGGCGATCCCCCCGTCGGGCCTCAGTCCTGGCCGGCCACCACCACTTCGGCGATCTGCGGCGCTGCCGATCCCGCGCTCCAGACCAGGCGTACCGCGTCGGCCGTACGGCCCGCGGTGGGCACCTCGGTGTACGGGCCGACGAGCGCGCCGACGGTCTGCCACGTTCCATCGGTGCCCCGCAGCTGGATGTCTGCTCGGCCCGCGACCCCGGCCGGCTGCAGGACGGTGACGGATCGCACGGCACGTGCGGCGACGAGCCCCACCTCCAGTGCCTCGCCGGCCTCGGGAGCGCGAGCCGCCCGGTAGACGGTGCCGGGGTCTGCGTCGGACGCCGCCCGCAGCGAGGATCCGGTCGCCGCGGGCGGTCCGCCGGTCACCGCTCCGTCCTCGGTCGCGACGCCGAACTCCCGTACGACGAGCCAGTTTTCCTGGTCCGCGGTCGCCCGTGCCCGCACATAGCGGGCCTTCGTTCCGGCGGGCACGGTCGCGGTGACGTCCGGCTTTCCGGAGAAGGCGGTGAGCTGCTGCCAGCTCTGCCCGTCGGCCGAGTACTCGAGCACCCCTTCGTGGAGGTAGTCGTCGGTGCTGCCCGGCTTGGCCATGGCGAGGGTGATGTCACCGATGTCCCGCGCCCGGCCCAGGTCCACGGTGATCTGGTCACCTGCGGCGGGCGAGCCGTCGCTCCAGAAGTAGGTGGAGTCGTCGCCGTCCAGCATCCGCGCGAGGGTGTTGCTCTGGTACGTGCCCAGGCTGGTCGAAGCCGTGGGCCGCCCGCTCACCCCGAGGATCCGGTCGTGCTCGGCGTTCGCCGCGTCGATGAACCGGTCCAGTACCCCGTCGCCGACGGCGACCGGGACCTTACGGCCGTCGAGGCCGGTGTACGTGAAGGACTTCGCCGCGGTGACCTGTGCGGGCAGCTGCTGCCGCAGCTCCCAGGCCTGCGCGCCCTTTCCGGCGCGGGCCGCCTCGACCATGCGCAGAGCCGTACGGGCGGCGGTGGCCCAGGACTTGGTCGCGTCCAGCCAGGGGCCGGAGTCGGCGATGAAGCCGCGGTCCGGGAGGCTGCTGCGCAACCGGTCGGGTGCGGAGCCGAGCGTACCGAGCACCGAGGAAAGCCGGGCGGCGTCACCGGACTTCCAGTAGCCGGCGAACTCCGCCGCCAGTTCGGGGGCCTGATCCTTGTTGAGAGCCGAGCTGTAATTGACGTCGGCGAAGGCCCGCAGTGCCTTCTCGGTGCGGGGGTCGCCGCCCGCGTACTCCTTCAGTCCTTCGCCCCATGAGGTCCGGGCGTCGTACGCGGTGTCGTTCCAGGCGTAGTCGGAAACGGTATGGAGGGCGATCTTCGAGGCGTACGGCTGGATCATCGGATTGGCGGTGATCCCGGCCAGCTTGCCGGGCAGCCCCTTCTCCCGCCCGTTGAAGGGGCCGAGCAGCAGCCGGTTGGTCGCGTAGTCGTTGACCGGGTAGTTGTCCCATGTCAGGATCGGGTGGTTGAAGACCGTGCGAGCGGCCTCGGCCTGTGCGACGGTCATGGTCGGCGCGACAACACCGACACCGGTCCATTCGACGAGGACATCGGGGTCGAGCTGCTCGGACAGCGCCTTCTTGTACGGCGACGCGGAGACGTCGTAGTACTCGGTGGGGACCATCTGGAGCGGCTGGGCGCCGGGGTGGGTGGAGATGAACTCCTTGTTGACCCGGTTGAGCAGATAGGCCTGCGCCGCGCCTGCCGCACCGCCGCCGGTCCCCCACTTCGCCTTGTCCTCGGCGCAGTTCCAGTCGGTGTAGCTGATGTCGTCGAGCGGCACGGCGAAGGTTCGTACGCCGATGTCCCAGATCGTCTGGAACTTGTCGACCAGCGCCTTGGCGTCGGCGTCCGAGCTGTAGCAGACGGAGAGGCCGGGCGAGAGCGCGTACGTGAACTCCACATGCCGCTGGACTGCCCGGTCGGTGAGCTCCTTGATCTGGGCCAACCGGTCGGCGGGGTAGGCGTCTCGCCACTTCGCGCGGAGATACGGGTCGTCCTTCGGCGAATACACATAGATGTTCATCTTGTGCTCGCCGTAGTAGTCGAGCTGGTCGAGCCGGGCCTCGTGCGACCACGGGGTGCCGTAGAAGCCCTCGATGACGCCGCGCAGTGCGGTGCCGGGCCAGTCGCGTACGGCGAGTCCGGCGACCTGGGCACCGGGATTCTTCGCCTGCGGCAGGACCTGGCGCAGGGTCTGCGCGGCGTAGTACGTGCCGGTGGTGTCCTTGCCGGCGAGGACGATGCGGCCGGCGCCGATGCCGAGGACATAGCCGTCGGCGGGCAGCGCGGACGGGCCGTCGAGGTGCTGGGCGGCGAGCGCGGCGGAGTCACCGACATGGACGGTGAGCCCGCTGCTGCCGGGTCTGTCACTGCGTACGACGCGCTGCGCACCGGCCCGGCGCAGCGCGGTCTCCACCACCTCGAGGGATGGCTCGTCGGAGGTTGCGCCCGCTACCAGGGTGACCGTGGGGCTGACAGTGATCCGGTCGGGTCGGTTCCTCACGGACTGCGGGGTCGGCGTGATGGCTGGGGTCCGCTGACCCGCCGCAGCCTTCGCCGGGGTGGCGGTCCGGGTGCTGTCGGCTGCCTGGGCGGGCGGCACGACGGTCAGCAGACCGCCGGCGAGCAGGGTCGCCGCCGTGCCGAGCGCGGTGAGACGGGGTGGGCGAGGCAACATTGGTCCTCCATTGATCACTCAAGTCACTGGATTCACACAACGCAACAACCCCGAATTCAACATCGTGTCGCTTGCATGTCAATGGTCTGGACAACATCAACACGTGGACCTGCGGCTTTGTTCTCAGAAGCGGCGCCCGCGCGCACGTGAAGCAGGACACGCACCCGCCACCCCCTCGCAGGGAAATACCCCACGGGGTATCAGTGCTAATCTGAAGGACAGATACCCCCACGGGTAAATTGAACGGAAGGAGCCGTCTCATGTTCTTCATCGACCCCATGGAGACACGGGTTTCGATGGAGCGGTGGCAGCGGGCCTGAGCCCGACCGTCCTTGACTGCGCCGACTCCCCCGCATCCGTGGCCTGAGCAGCGGACGACCGCGTACTCGCACCCCCCGCACCCGAGGAATGTTGCCCATGTCTTCCCTGATGTCCTTCTTCCGTCGCGGCCCCGGCCGCGTCACCCCGGCCGAGGCCGCCCGAATGACCGCCGACGGTTCGGCTGTTCTGCTGGACGTACGTGAATCGTCCGAGTGGCACGCCGGGCACGCGCCGGGCGCGAGCCATCTGCCCCTGTCCCGGCTTGCCGCGGGCGCGCCACTGCCGAAGTCGGCGACGGGTCGTCCGGTGGTGGTGATCTGTCGCTCCGGCAACCGGTCCCGGCAGGCGGCCCGGATTCTCGCCGACCGCGGCGCACAGGCCGTCGATGTAGTGGGCGGCATGACTTCCTGGGCCGCCGAGGGGCTGCCGGTGCGCGACCGGCACGGGGCGGCGGGCACCGTCGCATGAACACGCTCATTCTGGCGCTGCTCGCCGGGGCGGTGGTCGGTCTGGCGCTCGGCGGACTGGGCGGCGGCGGAAGTGTTCTCGCCGTCCCCGCGCTGATCTATCTGCTCGGCTTCACCCCGGCCGCCGCCACCACTGCCGGGCTCCTCATCGTCATCGCCACGTCCCTCACCGGGCTGGTCGCCCACGCCAGGAAGGGCAGGGTCCGCTGGCGTACGGGCGGACTCTTCGCAGCGGCCGGAATCGTTCCGGCGGCGGTCGCCGGGGCGCTTTCGTCGCGGATTCCGCCCGGGTTGCTGACCGCGGCGTTCGCCGCGCTCGCCGTGGTCGCCGCGGTACGCATGCTCCGCCCCCGGGCGGATCACGCGGCACAGAACGAGGACGGTACGGACCTCGTGCCCGCCGGGCGGGCAGCGCGGGCGGGCGCCGGGCTCGGTGCCGTGACCGGGTTTCTCGGCGTGGGCGGCGGGTTTCTCGCGGTGCCCGCCCTGGTCAGCGTGCTGGCCATCCCGATGACCGCAGCGGTCGGTACCAGCCTGCTGGTCATCACGGTGAACTCCACAGCCGCCCTGGTCGCACGCCTCGCCACGCCCACTGCGCTGGACTGGGCGGTGATCGCCCCGTTCACGGCGATGGCGGTGCTCGGGGCGTGGGACGGGCAGCGCCTGGCCGCGAAGGTGTCCACGGCCGCGCTGCAACGGGTCTTCGGTGCGGTACTGCTGGCCGTGGCCGCGTTCATGCTCGTCGACGCCGTGGTGTGAGCCACTGCGTCATCCCGGCCGCCGGCCCCGGACCTCCGGCTCCCGACTCAGGCCGGCGCAAGTGAAGAGTTTCTCCAGTCGCGACCATGTTCACGGCCGGTCGGGGCCCGCCCTACCGCCCGCGCCGGTAGCTGCTGCCGTCCTTGGGACGGACCATCAGACCGGCGACGACCAGGTAGCGACGCAGCGCCGAGCAGTCCTCGTGCACCGTGAGCAGTGCCTCGTTGACCTCACGTTCGGTGTAAGCCCGGTCCCGCTCGAAGAGCGTCTCGGTGAGGTGGACCAGCAACTGCTCGCGGCGGGCCGTCTTGCGGGGGATCGCCGTCAGACGCCCGTGCGAGAAGAGCGCCGCGACTTGGTGCGAACCGCTTGAATCATTGTCAGACATGAGAGGGATCGTCGCAGGCGTCCAATCTGCGGACAACGCTTTTTCGCTGCACCCGCGGCCCGGTCGGCCTGAACCGCTCGGCCGTACGGGTCGGTTCGGCGAGTCCGCCGCCCGCACCCGTACGGTGTGCTCAACCATCCCCACGGGTGATCATTCACCCCTGCGAAGAAGGCGGTTCCGCATGTCCCTGTTCGATCTGCCCCTCGACGAGCTGCGTGACTATCGCAGCCGGTCGGTGGAACCGCAGGACTTCGACGCGTTCTGGTCGAAGACCCTCGACGAAACCCGGTCCCACGACCTCGACGCCCGGTTCGAGCTGCGTACGGGCACGGGGCTGACGACCGTCGACGTGTACGACGTCACGTTCGCCGGCTTCGGTGGTCACCCGGTCAAAGGCTGGTTCATCGTCCCGGCAGGCACCACCGAACCGCTGCCGGTGGTCGTGGAGTTCATCGGCTACGGCGGCGGACGGGGACTGGCCCACACCCATCTGCTCTGGGCATCGGCCGGTTTCGCCCACTTCGTGATGGACACCCGGGGCCAGGGCAGCGGCTGGCTCGTCGGCGACACCGCCGACCCGGTGGGCAGCGCCCCCTCGTACCCCGGTTTCATGACCCGGGGCATCGAGGACCCGCACGCGTTCTACTACCGGCGGGTGTTCACCGACGCGGTACGTGCGGTGGAGGCGGCGCGCTCGCATCCGCTGACCGATGCGGCCCGCACCGCGGCCATCGGTGTGAGTCAGGGCGGCGGCATCACGCTCGCCGTCGGCGGGCTGATACCCGACCTCGCGGCGATCGCGCCGGACGTCCCGTTCCTGTGCGACTTCCCCCGCGCGCTCACCGTCACCGATCGCAACCCGTACCGCGAGGTGGGCAACTACCTCAAGACGCACCGGGGCCGGGCCGCACAGGCGAGGGCCACTCTGTCCTACTTCGACGGGGTGCACTTCGCCGCACGCGGGTGTGCACCGGCGTTGTTCTCGACGGCCCTGGAGGACATGACCTGCCCGCCCTCTACGGTCTTCGCCGCCTTCAACGCGTACGCCCACCAGGACAAGGCCATCGAGGTGTACGACTTCAACGATCACGAGGGCGGTGGGCCGTTCCAGGAGGCCGCGCAGCTGGGCTGGCTGCCCGGGAAGCTGACTGCCTGACAGCCCCTACCCGTGCGGGATGAGGTTCTTGGACTCCAAATATTTACGTGCCACGTCCTCGGGCAGCCTTCGCCGGCTGTCGACCTGCTCGTTGAGCCGGGCCAGGTCGGCCGTCGTCAGTACGGTGTTGAGCTCGCCCAGCGCCTTGCGTACGCCTTCGCTGCCCGCCCGGGACCGGTTGACGACGGGGACGATGAAGTCGGCGTTCTGCAGATGCTTGTCGTCGGCGAGCAGGACAAGGCCGAAGTCGTCGAGGGTGGCGTCGGTGGTGGTGGTCAGGACCATCTGGTCCTGACCGTCCTGGACGGCCTGCTTGGCCTGGGTGGTGCCGACGCCCTTGGGATCCACGGCCGTGATGCGGACGCCGTACGTCTTCTTCAGCCCGGGTGCACAGTAGGGGCGCTGTACGCATTCGTCGCCTGCGGCCAGCCGTACGGGCAGCGCGGATCTTCCGAGGTCGCTGAGGGTCTTCAGGTGGTGCTTCGCCGCGTACGGTGCGGCGACCGCGAAGGCGTTCTGGTCGACTGCGCGCCCGGGATCGAGGACAGTGAGGCCATGGGGTGCGGCGAGGGCGCGCAGGGCCTTCATCGTGGCGGCGAGGTCCGGCGCACCGACGGGGGCTGCGTCGGCGCCGTTCTTCTTGGCGTTCAGCCAGTCGGCGAAGGTGGCCGCGTACTCCGGTACGACGTCGATCCGGCCGCTCTCCAGCGCCGGTTCGTAGATTTCCCGGTTGGTGACGGAGATGATCTTCGTGGAGTAGCCGGCCCGGTCGAGCAGCAGCGCGTACATCTGGGCGAGCAGTTCACTCTCGGTGAAGCCCGCGGAGCCGATGGTGAGGTGTTTGCTGTCGCCCGGTGGTGCGGTGACCTCGCCCTGGTTCTCCAGGGAGGGCCCGGTGGTGCAGGCGGTCGCCGACAGCAGGAGCGCCGGAAGCACGGGGAGGGCCCTGCGCGGCCTCATCCGGATTCCTCGCCGCGGAGCCGTTCGGGAGCGAGCCGTTGTGCCACTTCGAAGAGCCCTTCGACGATCAGGGCGAATACGGCGACGAGGGCGGCCCCGGCGACCACCTGCGCGGTGGAGGCGAGGTGGAAGCCTGCGGTGATGATGCGGCCGAGTCCCCCGCCGCCGGCCAGCGCCGCGAGGGTGGCGGTGGCGACGAGCTGAACGGCTGCGATCCGCACGCCGGTGAGGATCAGTGGCAGAGCCAGCGGCACCTCGACACCGAGCATGAGCTGTCTGCCCGTCATGCCCATTCCCCTGGCCGCCCGTACGACATCACGGTCGACCTCGCGCATACCGACGTAGGCGTTGGTGAGCAGCGGCGGTACGGCAAAGAGGACGAGCGCGATGACGGTCGGCCACTCGCCGTGCCCGCCGATCGGGGTGAGGAGCAGCAGCACCAGCACGGCGAAGGTGGGGACCGCCCGGCCGACGTTGGAGATGTTGACGGCGAGCGCGCCGCCCTTGCCGAGATGGCCGAGGACCAGGCCGATGGGCAGCGCGATCAGACAGCTGATCAGCAGGCAGACGAAGGTGAGGAACAGATGCTGGCCGAGACGGTTCCAGATGCCGCCGTCACCGGACCAGTGGGCCGAAGTCGTGAGCCAGGACCAGGCGTCGGCGAGGGTGTTCACGACTGCCTCCGGGTCCACGGAGTCAGAAGTCGTTGCGCGAGCAGGAGCAACAGGTCGGCGGCGACGGCGATGACGAAGCAGAGGACGGAGGCGGTGAGCACCTGGGCCTTGAAGTACGTGTTCATCCCGGAGTAGATGAGGTTGCCGAGTCCGCCGTAGCCGACGATCGCACCGACCGTGACCAGGGAGACCGCGGAGACGGTCGCGATCCGCAGTCCGGCCATGGCGGCCGGCAGGGCAAGGGGCAGCTCCACGGCAACGAGCAACCGCACGGGGCCGAACCCCATACCGCGTGCGGCCTGCCTGGTCTCCTCGGGCACGGCACGCAGTCCGGCGAGGATGTTCCTTACGAGGAGGGTGAGCGAGTACAGGACGAGTCCGGCGACGACGAGCGAGGCGGACAGTCCGTACACCGGCAGCAGCAGCGAGAACATGGCGAGCGACGGCACGGTGTAGAGGATGGTCGTCACACCGAGGACCAGGCCGGACGCCCAGCGCCGGTGGCGCGCCGCGACGGCGAGCGGAACGGCCAGAACCAGCCCGAGGAGTACGGAGGCCGCGGTGAGCTGGAGGTGCTGGAGGACGGCGTCCCAGAGAATCTCGCGACGGCTGGTCAGGTAGGCGCCGCAGAGCCACTCATTGCGCGCGAGGCAGTCGTCGGGGAGCGCAGTCACCCGTCCATTGGAGCGCGGCAGGGCGGGCGCACGCGCGTCCTGATCGGCTGTCCGGGGCGCCGGTGGGGGCGGCGGGCGCACTCGGGCAGCCGTCTGCTCGGCGGATACGTCCCCCTTCGGCCCGCGCCTGCCCGGACGGTCGTCAGTGCTGCTCGGCTGCCGGTTCCAGGACGAAAACCGGAATCTGCCGGTCGGTCTTGAGCTGGTAATCGGCGTAGTCGGGGAATGCCTCGACCGCGCGCTGCCACCACACCGCCTTCTCGTCGCCGGTGACCTCACGGGCGTTCATGTCCTGCCGGGCCGGGCCGTCCTGCAGTTCCACCCTGGGGTCGGCCACGATGTTGTGGTACCAGACCGGGTGCTTGGGAGCACCACCCTGTGAGGCGACCACGGCGTACATGCCGTTGTGCTCGACCCGCATGAGGGGGGTCTTGCGGATCTTGCCGCTCCTGGCCCCGCGGGTGGTCAGGATGATGACCGGCAGGCCCCGCATCGTGGTCCCCTCCCTCCCGCCGGAGCTCTCGAACAGCTCGACCTGATCGCGGACCCACTGCGCGGGGCTCGGCTCGTACTCACCCTTGAGAGGCATGGCATCTGTCCCATCGTCGACATTCGGTTACGCGGACACACGGACATGCGGGCATCGGTGCGTCCCGCTGCTCCGAGGACTCTTTCATCATTCCGCCCGCCCGGCACCGGGCGGATCGGCGTGTCGTGGCGGCAGGCGGGCCGGCGTCAGGGGTGCGGCGGCTTCAGCCGCAGTTGCAGCATCGCTTCGAATCTTGCCTCGGGGTCGTCGAGATCGATGCCCGGTGAGGGCGCTGTTGTGCTGGGCGTCGTAGGCGCGCAGCCGGATAGCTCGCGCTCGTGAAGGGACTTCAGGACGTGAAATAGAACTGGCGGGCCCAGCGCCGGAACTGCCCGATCGCCTGCTCGTCGGAGGCGAGTCCTGGATAGGGCTGGTACCGCTTGTGAGCCCAGATCCTGATGTCTTCGTATGCGTACTTGATGGCGGCGCCCAGCAGGATTCGTGCCGCGGCCCTGGACGCAGCGGTCCGCAGAAGCGGGCTTGTCCCACCAGGCATCCTCGCTGTGTCGGTCACGGCGGCCGTGGTCGCGAAGCGCAGGACGGTCCGGGTGGGGCTGATGGGGGTGGGCAGGGTCCACAGGTATGTCGTCAGGCCGAGGCGGTCCACGATGACCTCGGTGGTGTGCATGCCCAGCCCGGCCATCGTGATCGTCTGGTGGGCCAGGACGCCGTCCAGCCTGGGCAGAAGACGTCCCTTTGCGGGATGGATGCGCACCCGGATGCTCATCAGCGGGCCGTCCGCCTCGGGTGGTGCCAACGGCCGCATGCTCAGCCCGTGCAGTTCGGAGGCATGCCGGCAGTCGAAGGAGTTCTCGAGGATGTCCTGGACCTGCGCGACCACCTCGCGCTTCCAAAGCGCCGTCGGTCTGGCCCAGCCCGGCAGGGCAGGCGGCTCCCACGAGGGCTGCGTGTCGGCGGGCCCGTGCCAGACCAGCAGGAGCCCGTTGAGCTCCCGCAGCGGCAGGTGGCCGAGCCGGGCGCGCGGCGGCGACCCGCTGGGGGACGAGACACACGCTCCATCAGGGGCGAAGCCGAGCCGGTGGAAGGGGCACACAAGTAGCTGGCCGGCGACCTTGCCGCCGTGACCGAGGTGGGCGCCCAGATGCGGGCAGTGGGCCTCCACAGCCCGTGCGACGCCGTCGAGGGTGCGGTACAGGACGCAGTCCTGGTCCATGAGCCGGCGCGTCACAACGCCGCCACGAGGCAGTTCACGGGACAGGCCCAGGCAGAACCAGCCGATCGGGAACGGCAGTGCAGGCCCGAGATCTCTCTGATCCTCGGCTGTGGCCTTCGAAGGGCGACGGACACCACCGGGCGCAAAAGGTGCGATATCGGTCACAATGTGTACGTAATCAGAGGTGCAGGGTCGATGCAAGGCACCCGGTCTTCGCGTTGAGCAATCGGACAACCCTCCGAGGTGCTGAAGTGTTACTGAGTTCGCACTGCTGCGTGGTGATGGGTTCGGAGCCTTGAGGTGCCGACCCATGGATGGACTGGCCGAATGTCCTGGATTGTGCGCAATGCCTATAATGAGGTTGGCTCTGGCCGCAATACCGATACTCGGGCGCCGCCAAGCTGAAGGGTTGCCGCTTGTGTGCGGCCCATGCGTGCGACGCCGCTCCGAAACCTCGCAACCCCGGGGGTCATCGTGGCCTCTTCCGCGAACCGCCCAACGGCTGCCTGCTCTGCAACGACAACCGCTGCCGCGGCACGTGCATACCCCTTCAGTGAACCGCATCGGCTTGACCTGGATCCGCTGTACACGAAACTCCAGGAAAAAGAGCCCGTATGCAGGGTCCAAATGCCCTATGGGGAGCAGTCCTGGCTCGCCGTCGGTTACCGGGACGTACAGACAGTCCTGGCTGATCCGCGGTTCAGCCTGGCGGCCGGCCGAGGTCGTGATGAACCCAGAATTCGACCACGGAAGCTGAGCGAAGAGCGCAGCCTGATGGGAATGGACCGGCCCGAACTGACTCGGTTGCGGAGGCTGGTCGCTCGCGCCTTCACCCCTCGCCGGGCGCAGCAGCTCCGACCGAACATCCAGAAGATCGCCGATGAAATCGTCGGTCACATGACCGAGTGTGGCCCACCCACTGATCTCGTCGAGGACTTCGCGCTGCCCTTTTCCATCGCCGTCATCTGCGAACTCCTCGGCGTGCCCTATGAGGACCGCCACGACTTCAGAACCTGGGTCAAGGCTTTCGTGACTGCCTCCTGTCTGTCCGAAGAAGAGACAGGGGGGCGCATCGCACGCCTCGTCGACTACATGGCCGCGTTGATCGCCGAGCGGCGCGAAAAGCCTGCCGGCGATCTCCTCAGTGCCATGATTCAGGCTCGTGATCACCACGATCGCCTCACGGAAGACGAACTACTCCATCTTGCCGCAGTCCTGCTGGTCGCCGGCTACGAGACCCTTGCCAATCAGATCCCCAACTCCGCCTACGTCCTGCTCACTCATCCCGAGCAACTCACGTTCCTGAGGCAAGGTCCTGAGCGCATGCTGTGTGCCGTCGACGAACTGCTTCGGTTCATCCCGAGCGGAAACGCGGGCGCACTCTTCCCACGCTACGCGACCGAGAACGTCCTCCTGAGCGGGTGCACCGTGAAGGCCGGCGACCCGGTCCTGATTTCCCTGCACGCCGCCAACCGCGACCCCCTCGTCTTCCCCGATCCGCACACGCTGGATCTCACCCGCACTCCCAACCCCCACCTCGGCTTCGGCTACGGCGCGCACACCTGTCTCGGCGCCCACTTGGCGAAGGTGGAAATCGAGATTGCACTGGACACCTTGCTGAGGCGCTTCCCCGTGCTGAGGATGGAGCCGGACGCCGACGCTGTGGAGTGGAAGAAGGGCATGGTGCTGCGGGGGCCTTCCTGCATGCCGGTCGCCTGGTGAACGGCAGCTACAGCGGTGGATCGGCGAGGAGTTCCAGCAGCCAGCGGGCACCCTGCGCGTCGCCTGCCGCACCCGCACCGTCGAACGCACCGGGGAAGAGACGCCCCCAGGAGCAGGCCCGTCCGATCGCCCCGAGTCGCCACGCCAGACTCACCGCACGCCGCAGTTCCGCCTTCGTACGGCCGTCGCCCTCCCACGGTTCCAGGTAGGCGTCCCGCAGCCGGGGCAGCACCTCGGGCCCGAACCGCTCGCGGGCCGCACGCGCGGGGACCAGAAAGCTGCAGAACGGATGGGCGACGGCCGCGTCGCCCCAGTCGAAGAAGGTGAAACGGCCCGGCCCTGATGCGAAGAGCTGGCCGTCGTGCAGATCGGAGTGGTCGAGTGTATCGGCGATGCCCGCATCCACCAGTTCCTCGCACCACTCCGCCAGGCGTGGCCGCAGCTCGCACAACGCCTTGAGGTCAGTGGGTTCCAGTGCGGTGTTCTGGTCCACGACCCGGTCGAAGGTCTCGGGGAGCGCAGCCGTGCGCGCGCTGGGGACACCGAGCAGTTCGATCTCCTCGGTGTACGGCAGAAGTGCGCGTTGCATCGCGGCGTACTGGCGCACCGGCTCCTCCCAGGCACGCGTATCGGCCGTGCCGCGAGTCGAGTCGAGTACGTCCCTGAAGAGCGTGCCGCCGTCCGGGAGGAGCGACCAGCCGCGGCCTGCGTCGACGGCGAGCGGCTTCAACACGTACTCGGGTACCCAGCGGGCCAATGCCTCCGTCAGCCCCGCCTCGAACGCGCTGGCGGGCGGATTGGCCTTGAACCAGACGGCGTCGCGTCCTTCGACGGACATCTGTACCAGCACGGACCACGGCCGGAGCCTCACCCTCCGTCGCCCGGTCGCACCCAGTCCGTGAGCGGCAAGCCCGCGCTCCACCCACCCAAGGGCTTCCTCCCGCCATGCCTCTTGCTCCCAGGGCGTCACCGCATCGGGATACTGCCCTCGGTCCACGATTTCCGGCGCATCACATTGCATCGCACCATCCCATCACCGTGCCTGACGGGCCTTCACCTGGTTTTTGCGGTGCGTGAGACGGCACATCGACGACATCGTGTGCCTTCGCAAGCCTCCATGGGCCGAACGTTCCGCAGACCGCAGAGGTAGCCGCGGTGTCCTCCGGGGACGACGCGGAGAACACCGGGAACAGGCCACGCGGCAGGCCCGGGCTGCGGCTTCGCCAGAGCAACGCAATCCCTCGATCAGGTGTCGGGCCACCCGGCGAGTGAATCGAACGCACCATCACGCCCTCCTCGCCAGCACCCCCAAGCCCCACCAGAATGAGTCGAACTTTTGTCCGACGATTCGTCCGCGATGCCCCGTGACGAGTTCGCTTGAAGCACGTTTTCCGATCACACGTCCGGTCCAGCCGACTTCGAGGAGCAACTGTGAGTCCCAGTCCCACCCGCGCCACCCGTCACCTCGCGTTCGAGAATCGCCCTTCGAATCCACCACCTTCAAGGCGCCGCATTGACGCAGCGCCCGACCCGCTCCGTCCCGCGAGCCCGCTCACCGCGGCGTCGATGCAGGAACAGGAAGCGGGTGCGGCATGAAGGTCTTCGGCCGGGTACGCATGGCCGAGCCGGCCGTCTCCGCAAGCGAGAAGGAGCTCTTCGGCGGGCCCCTGCGCTATGAAACGGGCTGGTCCGAGCATGAGCTCTCCACGCTGGACCTGACCATGCCGGAGGCGGTGCGCGCATTACCCAGGCTGGTCGGCGCCACCCTGCGGCGAGCCTGGCAGGCCGACCGTCCGGCTCTGATGACGCTCGCCGTGAGTGAGATCGGACAAGGTGTCGCTGCGGCGGTCGGACTGCTCGCGGTCAATGCTGTGATGCATGCCCTGCTCGGTACGAAGGCACCGGTGGACCGGCTGTACGAGGCGCTGCCCGCGATGGCCGCTGCCGGGGCGATCGCGGTGATCAGCGCGTGCCTGGCGTGCTGGTCCACGTCCCGGGCGGGCCGGCTGGAGCCTCTGGTGGAGCGGCTGGCCACCACGGAGTACCTGGCCGCCGCGGCGGCTGTGGAGTTGGAGGCGATCGAGGATCCGGAGTTCCGCCGGCTCATCGATGTCGCGCAGTACGGTGCCGCCTCCGCCCGGCGCATGATCGGTGCCTGCGTCGCCGCCCTGAACGGCACCATGTCCCTCCTCGCCACCGGCAGCGTCCTCACCGTTCTGCATCCGGCGCTGCTGCCCATGTTGGTGCTGATCGCCGCGCCCCGCGGCTGGGGCGCGATGCGGGTGGCGCAGGAGCGGTACGTGTCGGTGATGACCTGGATCGAGCACGTACGGGCGAGCCGTCTGATCGGCACACTTCTCACGTCCCGCAGTGCGGCTCAGGAGGTGCGCATTCACTCGGTGGGCCGGTTCCTGCTGGAGCGGTACAAGGACATGGCCGAAAGCGCCGAGACGGAACAGAAGCGGCTCGCCACGGGCAAGGGCCTCACCGAACTGGTGGCCGCAGGCATGTCCGGGGCCGCCATGGTCGGGACGTACGCCGTCCTGGGGTGGCTGATCGTGTCCGGACACATGGAACTCGCCGTCGCGGGCACGGCCGTCGTCGCGGTCCGCTCGGGCTCGGCGAACCTCGGTGGCCTGGTCATGAACATCAACCGGCTCCACGAGGAGAGTCTCTACGTCCAGGACCATGACCGGTTCCTCGGCGAGGCGGCCCGTCGTGCCATCCCTGCCGGGGGTGCCGACGTTCCCGATCGCGTCGGCGCAGTCGTCCTGGAGAAGGTGACGTACCGCTACCCGGACCGCGACGAGCCCGCCCTCGACGGGGTGTCACTGGCACTGCCCATGGGGTCGGTGACGGCAGTCGTCGGCGAGAACGGTTCCGGCAAGAGCACACTGATGAAGGTCGTCGCCGGGTTGCTGCTGCCCCAGAGCGGTTCCGTGTGCTGGGGCGGTGTGGACGAGGCCGGTCTCGAACGGGCCCAGCTCTTCGAGCGGGTGTCGCTGCTGACGCAGGACTTCGAACGGTGGCCGGTGACCGCCGCGATGAACATCCGCATCGGACGCCCCCACCAGGCCGCCACCGACGAGGAACTGGAACGTTCGGTCGAGTACGCCGGAGCCTCGCCGGTCGTCGCGAAGCTCCCCCACGGTCTGGCGACGCTGCTGGCCCGGATGTTCCGCGGCGCTTCGGAGATCTCGGGTGGCGAGTGGCAGAAGATCGGCCTGGCTCGCACTCACTGGCGCACGCAGACCTGCGCGGCCGACAGCGTACTGATCGTCGACGAGCCGACCTCGGCGCTGGACCCCGAAGCGGAGATCGCCGCGTTCGACCGGATCCGGCAGCTCGCGGGCCCCCGTCGGGCGGTCGTGCTGGTGACCCACCGCATGTCCGGCGTCCGCCACGCCGACACCATCTACGTGCTGAACAGGGGTCGTCTGGCCGAGCACGGCACCCACGACGAACTGATCGCGGCCGGTGGCCGCTACGCCTCCATGTTCCGCACCCAGGCCGCCCAGTACGCGGCCCCCACGGATGCCGTCCTCCCGCACCAGAGCACGCCGACGGCCCGCGACCAATCGTGAGTCGTCACACCTGTGCTGATCAACATCCCTCGCCCGGAAGGGAGACAGAAAGCAGAGTCACCAAATCCACCGCACCGGAAAGCTGCTGACCGACCGTCCATGACTCCGCTCTCCAGGATGCGCCTCCGCCAGGAGGTGCATCCTCATGCGGATCCTCGCCGTGATCAATGCCTCAGGCGGGCGCGGATGGCTTACGACCGCGCCCACGAGTGTCAGCGGCGTCGCGGTGTCTGGGACCTCCGCCTTGGATTCGAAGGCCCCGGACACCGCTCCTTCTCCCACTGCCAATCGTGGGCGAGGCCGTTATGTGAGGATCTGATCATGAGTACATCATCGCAGTCGCCGGCCGACAGGCTTCAGACGGACCGGCCGCATTCGGCACGCGTGTGGAACTACCTCCTGGGTGGCAAGGACAACTACACCGTCGACCACCAAATGGGCGACGTGATCCTCGAAGCGTTCCCGGACTTCGCCGCCATCGCCCGCCTGCAGCGGGCCTTCCTCGTCCGCGCGGTGCACTTCCTGACCGCAGAGGCGGGCATCCGTCAGTTCCTCGACATAGGCACGGGCCTGCCGACGGCCGACAACACGCACGAGGTGGCCCAGCGGGCGGCCCCCGAGTCCAGGATTGTGTACGTCGACAACGACCCGCTCGTCCTGACGCATGCCCGCGCCCTGCTCACCAGCACTCCCGAGGGCGCGAGCGCATACATCGACGCCGATGTCAGGAATGTCGACGTGATTCTCGCCGAGGCGGCCAAGACACTGGACTTCAGCCGACCGGTCGGGCTGACCATGCTGGGCATCATGGGGCAGCTCCCCGATGAGGACGACCCGTGGGCGCTGGTCGACCGGCTGGTGGCCGCGCTCCCCTCAGGAAGCTATCTGGCCCTCAGCGACGGCACGAACACGAGTGACTCGCTGAACCAGGCCGTCGCCTCCTACAACGCGAACTCGGCCAGCTCGTACCATCTGCGCAGCCCCGAGCGGATCGCCGACTTCTTCCACGGCCTGGACGTGGTGGAGCCGGGCGTCGTAAGGACGTCGGCCTGGCGTCCCGATCCCGACCAGGGCCCTGTGGACACCCTGCAGGGTCATGCGGTGAGCGGCGTCGGTCTCAAGGTCTGAAACACCGGGGTCCTCCGGAGCCGAGGCCGCGCGGTCCACGACCTCGGCTCCGGAGGGCCGGGAGATGGAACGGGCATCGGAGTGCGCCGAGGCCGTCCGACGGCACAACAGGCCTCCGTTCGCGTCGAGCTCTACCGGCGGTCGAGCGAGCCCCGTACGAAGGCCGCCTGACCGGCGTGCTGCAGGTCGTCCGAGATGACGCTGATCAGACGGACCCCGAGGGTGACCGGCGGCGACCATGCCTCGTCGACGATGCGGTTCAGAGCCCTGCCGTCGAGCCCACTGATGAACCCGAGAGTCTGTTCATGGACGGCGTCGTAGTAGCCGAGCAGCAGTTCGGGCGAGCCCACCTGTACAGCCGTGACGTCTGCGGTGCTGTGTCCGTACCCGGTGGCGTCCTTCGCGAAGGGGAGATCGAAGCGGGACGCCCAGTCCTGGGTGAACCAGACCTGCTCGATACCTGCCGCATCCGAGACGTGGTCGTCCTGGATCCGAGTGAGGTGCCACACGAGCCACGCGATCGTGTTCGCTCCGTCGTCGAGGCGAGCGTGGAGGTCGGCGTGTGGAAGGCCCTCGACCGCCGAGTGCACCGTCTCCTGGACGCGAGTGAACGCGTCCGTCAAAAGGTCAGCACTGTTCATGCCATCACCATCTCCGCTCTCGCGCTCCTCCCCTGCCATCGACACGCGCCGCGAGACCCGCCTCGCCGCAGGCGGCTAACGCGATGGGACGGCATAGGGGACGCGGTCGAGGACGATCACGTCCGCGGCTCAAGCCCTTGTCCAACGTCCGGGCCACGCCAGGATTCCCCCGGCCCGCCACGGAGTCGACGTGCGCAGCCCCTGAGCACTGTTGCTCAGGGGCTGCGCGACGGCTGTGCGTCCACGGCGTCGGGGTGGAGCGGCCGGGGCATTCGGCCGCGACTACTCCATGGGGTAGATGTCCCCGCTCGCCATGCCGCTGATCTGATCGCTCTCCGCTTCTATCCTGCGGGCCTTGTCCTTCAGGCGTTGGCGTTCCTTGGGGTCGGTGGTGCGCTCGGCTGCGTCCTCCAGATCCTTCGCCTTGGCGCGCATCTGCCTCACGCGACCGCGATATTCTTCTGATTCGCTCATGGTCACTCCTTGGATCTGCGGGCGGAGCGGGCCCACCACGGAACCGGGTTTCCCGGGGGCAGCGCGCTCCGCCCGGTCATCTGCCGTTCCCGAACGCGACAGAGGTCATCCGCAGCAGCGCCCCGGCGGCCGGCGCCGCTCGGACGCGATTTCCCACCTCCAGAGTAGGTCCCCTGGGTCTCATTGCGACTGTCCTGATCGCAACCTGCCACGACGCGGCCGACGACAGGGCCGACCTCCAGGAGGCCCTTTCCAGCGGCCCCGGCCGCACCGCGCCCTGCGGCCGGGGCTACCCCGTCCCGGCCTCCCGGTACGGGCGATGTCGACTTCTGTTGCTCGCGGAGCAACCTCGGACACGTCACTCTCGTCTTGATCCACAACAAGGCGGTTCGCCGCAAGCAACAAGCACGTCCGACCCCCCACGAGCGTCCGGGTCCGATCACCAGGCAACTATGCATTTGACGTATACACCAAATGCATAGTTGCCCCTGCCGTCGACCCGGCCGCGCGCGAAAGGCTCCCATGCACAGCAAGGCACTGGCGCCCGAGTACCAAGGCGCCCTCACCAAGATGTCGGTGAACTCCTCCCTCACAGATGTACTGGCGGAAGGAGTACGTCACTTGAGGGAGGCCGAGCACAGTGGCTCGCAACAGGAAGTGGCAAGGTGCGGGCTCGCGGTGGCCGAGGCGCATCGCAGGCTCGGCAACGTAAAGGAAGCCGATCAGGCATGGAAGGCCAGTTACCGGGCCGCCCGGTCGGCCGGCGACCTGGGGGCGATGGCCTGGGCACTGTGGAGCGGTGGGACGCTCGCCCGGCAGCGCGGTGAACTCAGACTCGCTTTCCGCCTGTTGGGGCTCGCTGCCGACATGGGCAATCGCGGCGGGGACATCGTTGCCCGTGGCTATTCCCTCGCCGGCCTTGCGGAGACCGGGCGAATACAAGGCGACTACGAGACCGTAGCGGTCCTGCACGAACAACTGCTCGCCGAGGCGCGCGCCCGCGGCGAGGCGCGCCACACCGTGTGGGCGCTGGAAGGCATCGCGCAGATCCACCGCAACACCGGATCGCTCGACAGCGCCCTGGCCATGTTCGAGGAAGCGGCTCAGTTGGCCGGGAACGCGGACGACCGGCGTGGCCGCGCGTGGGCCCTGCGCGGCATGGCCGACATCATTTCCCTGCGGGACGGCACTCCGGAGCGCGCCCTGTCCCTGCTCACGGAGGCCGAACTCACCTGCCGTGAGATGAAGTTGTCCAGTGCCCTCGCGTACAACCACAAGATGCGCGCCAACGTCCTCTTCCGCGCGCGCCGTTACGAGGAGGCGCGTCAGGTCTACGAGGAAGCGCTCGCCGAGTTCCGTGCGATGGCCGAACCCCGGGGTGAAGCACTGTCCCGGCTCGGACTCGTCAAGTCGCTCGCCCGGCTCGGCCGCGACCACGAAGAGACCGCCGCCGATCTGGACGAATTGCGCCGCACCCTCAGCCGGATCGGCTTGCTCAACGCCCGGGACATGGTGGACAAGGCGTACGCCGAACTCGGCGTGACACCGGTCGATGGTGAGACGGACGAGGAAAGCGGACGACGATGACACCACCGCCCGTAACGCACCCGGCAACGGCACCGCAGATCCTCGCCCGCTGCCGCGACCTCGTACGTCCGGCGCTGGCACAGGCCGTGCAGCGTCTGCATCCGTGGCACACGGAGATGGCCGCCTTCTCCCTCGGGTGGGGCACGGCGGACGGCAGTCCCGTCATGGGCTCCCAGGGCAAAGGGGTGCGCCAGGCCCTCACGCTGCTCAGCGCCGAGGCCGCGGGTGCCCCTGCGGAGGATGCAGTCGTCGGCGCGGTCGCCGTCGAGCTGATCCACGTCTTCTCCCTCCTGCACGACGACATCATGGACGGCGACGAGACCCGCAGACAGCGTGCCACCGCCTGGAAGATGTACGGGACCGGCCCCGCGATCCTCGCGGGGGACGCGCTCTTCGCGCTGGCTGTACAGACTCTGGCCGATGCTCCCGGCGTGCACAGTGCGGCAGCGGTCCGCCATCTCGCCGGAACACTGGCCGACCTGGTGCGCGGTCAGGCCGAGGATCTGCTCTTCGAGTCCCGGCCCTGGACCGGGCCCGAAGCGGTGCAGCCGCACGAGTACTGGTGGATGGCCGAGCACAAGACCGGGGCGCTGCTCGGCTGTGCGACGGGCCTGGGTGCAGTGCTGGCCGGAGCCCCTGCCACGACCGTCGACGCCCTCGGCAAGGCCGGTCGGCACCTCGGGGTGGCATTCCAGGCCGTGGACGATCTCCTGGGCATCTGGGGAGATCCGCAGGTCACGGGCAAGCCCGTCCACAGTGATCTGCGCCGGCTGAAGAAGACGTACCCCGTCCTCGCGGCCTTGGCCACGGACCACCCCGCTGCCCGGCGCCTCGCCACGCTACTCGGCACCGGCGACCCGCTCGACGGCGCCACCGCCCGGCGGGCAGCCGACCTCGTCGAAGAAGCCGGTGGGCGCTCCGCAACGCTGGCCGAAGCCCACCAGCAGTTGGAGAGCGCCCGCCGCAGCCTGGACGGCGCTCCGCTGGCCCCGGCCGCGCTCGGTGAAATCCACGCGCTTTTCCCGTTCTTCGTCGACCGCACGATGTGACCCGATGCGGGGCCCGACCGGGTCACCACTGCCCCGGCTCGCCCCGTCAGCGCCGGGGGCCGGAACCTCGTCATCGGGGTCCGGCCACCTGCAGACGGCCGCTGCCTACGCCTGGCGAATCCTTGTCGTGGGAGCCGTCGTGCACGCAGTCCTCTCGGCGCTGGGACGGTTCCACGAGGTAGCGGTAGCCGTCTTCCTCGGCCTGGCCGGCACGCGATGTTGCGCCCGGTGGCGGATCTCCTGGCTCGCCTGATGCCGCGGCCGCTCGCTGTCTCTGCGGCGTGCCGGGCGTCGCGACGGGGTAATCCTTGCCGGTCACAGCACTAGACTCGGCGGATGGCGAAGTACTTCGACGTACACCCCGAGAATCCTCAGCCGCGCACCATCCGCACCGTGGCCGACAGCATCCGGTCCGGCGCGCTCGTCGCGTACCCGACGGACTCCTGTTACGCGTTGGGATGCCAGCTGGGCAGTCGTGACGGAATCAGCCGGATCCGGTCGATCCGGAACCTCGACGACCGTCACCATTTCACCCTTGTGTGCCAGAACTTCGCACAGCTGGGTCAGTTCGTGCACATCGACAACGATGTGTTCCGCGCGATCAAGGCAGCGACACCCGGCAGTTACACCTTCATCCTCCCGGCGACGAAGGAGGTACCACGTCAGCTGCTGCACCCGAAGAAGAAGACGGTCGGAGTCCGGATTCCCGACCATGTCGTCGCTCAGGCGCTGCTCGCCGACCTCGGTGAGCCCCTGTTGTCCAGCACCTTGCTCCTGCCCGACGAGGACGAGCCGCTGACACAGGGCTGGGAGATCAAGGAACGGCTCGACCATGTGGTGGACGCCGTGGTCGACTCGGGCGACTGCGGCACGGAGCCGACCACGGTCATCGACTTCTCCGGCGGCGAGCTGGAGATCGTACGCAGAGGGGCGGGCGACACCGCACGGTTCGAGTAGCCGCGCCGCCGTCTTTGCCACGTGTCGGGTACGGGCCCGTGGCGAGGGGCACCCGGTGCGCCGTCGCCATGCGCTCGCCCGGACGACCCCGGCCCGGCGTCCCAGATGCTGGTCACCGACGGCCTGCCGGCACGGAGTGCGGGCGACCTCCGGTTGGCATACGAGGTGCCGGCCGGGACCGACCCGCGCGACCCGCGGGCCGTACCGGTGCCTGCCTGAGTCCGGGGCGCGTGGGGCGTCGGCACACCACACGCTCCGGAGGCTCTCACCCGCCCGGCGTCAGGCATCGGGAGGGACGCGAAACGCGGTGATCAACGGAAGAGCGCGGCCCAGCGGGCCTCCTCTTCACGCTGCTCCTGGCCTCGACGCAGCCGCGCGCGGACGGCCAGGGACACCGTGGTGGTGGTGCCCGCGACCGCCACCGGCGCAGCCGCGGGCAGTGTGACCGGCGTGAGCAGCAGGAGCATCGTGAGGACCGCCGATCCCCACCCGGTCAGTACAGCGGCCGCGGCCAGCCGGCGGGAGCGCGGCCGGTCCTGCCCGGCACGCAGGTCGATGCAGGCGGGCAGGTACCAGACGTTGCCCGATACGCAGAGCACGGCGACGCCGAGCGCCAGAACACCATGGGACATCGGGCAGCACTCTCCTCAGGGGTGGGGCTTGCGGTGGTAGACGGGTCAGTGCGGCAGGGCAGGGTCGAGCGCGGCGATCTCCGGATGGTGCAGATCGAAGGCCGGGGACTCGCTGCGGATTCGGGGCAGGGCGGTGAAGTTGTGCCGGGGAGGCGGACACGACGTGATCCATTCCAGGGAGCGGCCATAACCCCAGGGGTCGTCGACGGTTTCCTTCTTGCCGTACTGAGCGGTCTTCCAGACGTTGTAGAAGAAGGGGAGGAACGACAGGCCAAGCAGGAATGAGCCGATGGTGGAAAGGGTGTTGAGGGCGGTGAAGCCGTCGGCGGCGAGATAGTCCGCGTACCGGCGGGGCATTCCCTCCGCACCCAGCCAGTGCTGCACCAGGAATGTGAGGTGGAAGCCGGCCGTCAGCACCCAGAAGGTGATCTTCCCCAGGCGCTCGTCGAGCATCTTGCCGGTGAACTTCGGCCACCAGAAGTGGAATCCGGCGAACATCGCGTAGACGACCGTACCGAAGAGTGTGTAGTGGAAGTGGGCGACCACGAAGTACGAGTCGGTGACGTGGAAGTCCAGTGGTGGTGACGCCAGGATGACTCCGGTCAGTCCACCGAAGACGAAGGTGATCAGAAATCCGGTGGCCCACAGCATCGGCGTCTCGAAAGAAAGCGATCCCTTCCACATCGTGCCGATCCAGTTGAAGAACTTCACTCCGGTCGGTACGGCGATCAGGAAGGTCATGAAGGAGAAGAAGGGCAGCAGTACACCTCCGGTGGCATACATGTGGTGGGCCCAGACGGTGACGGACAACCCGGCAATGGCTATCGTCGCGGAAATGAGACCGATATAGCCGAACATCGGCTTTCGGGAGAAGACCGGAATGATCTCGGAGACGATGCCGAAGAACGGCAGAGCCAGCACATAGACCTCCGGGTGCCCGAAGAACCAGAACAGGTGCTGCCACAGAAGCGCACCCCCGTTGGCGGGGTCGAAGATGTGCGAGCCGAACTTCCGGTCCATCTCCAGCGCGAGAAGTGCCGCGGCGAAAACCGGGAAGACCAGGAGGATGAGCAGGGCGGTCAGCAGTACGTTCCAGGTGAAGATAGGCATCCGGAACATGGTCATTCCCGGGGCACGCATGCAGATGATGGTGGTGATGAAGTTCACCGCCCCGAGAATGGAACCGAAGCCGGACAGTGCCACGCCCATGATCCACATATCGGCGCCGATGCTCGGCGAGTGGATGGCGTCGGACAGCGGGGCATAGGCGAACCAGCCGAAGTCAGCAGCACCTTGAGGAGTGAGAAACCCTCCCGCGGCGATCAGTGAACCGAAGAGGAACAACCAGTAGGCCAGCATGTTCAGCCGCGGAAATGCCACATCGGGTGCGCCTATCTGGAGCGGCATGAGCCAGTTGGCGAATCCCGTGAACAGCGGCATGGCGAACAGCAGCAGCATCACCGAGCCATGCATCGTAAATGCCTGGTTGAACTGCTCGTTGGACATGATCTGCATCCCGGGGCGCGCGAGTTCGGCGCGCATCACCAGCGCCATCGCCCCACCGATCAGGAAGAAGACGAACGCGGTGACGAGATAGAGCGTGCCGATCTGCTTGTGGTCGGTCGTCGTGAGCCACGAGACGACGATCCGGCCGCGCGAGGAACGGCCCGGCAGATCGGTGCCGGGCTGCGTCCTGCCGGGCTGAGTCGTGCTCGCCCGAGTGATCCGGCGACCGGCCGGGGTGCCCTCCGCGTCGACGGCGATGGCCCGCGCGTCGGCGGGGTCGGCCCCGGGGCCGGGGGGCTTGGGGCCATATGCAGGGGCGGCCTTGTTACCCCGCGATTCCATTGCGTCCACCGGACCGTGTCCTCCAGCTCTGGCAGTTCTCCGAACGCGTCCCGGCCGCACGCGGCGGCTTGAGGGAGCGGTCGGGAAGGTCCGGTGGATCACGAGGGGAGGGACCGGACCTTCCCGGCCGCACCATGCTGGTGGCGAGCCGCGAAGCGCCCCAGGGGCCGACGGACACCGGCCGCAGGGCCAACCGGCCCTACTTCCCCGTACATCCGGCAGCCGACCGGCTCCGCCCGGACCGGCCTTCGAGACCGCACACCGCCGGGCCCCCGGCACCCGGGCTGCCGTAGGCTGACCGCCCGTGGACCGGTCCCAGCCCTGCGGTGATCCGGTGAGCAGATACCCGGCATACGGCACACGGCCTCAGAGAACGGCACCCCCCTATGACAGAGACAGCACCTTCCGAGCCCGGCTCCCACCGGGAAGTCCCTACCCCCGTCCCCTCCTCCCCCGCACTCGGCGCGCACGGACCCTCTTGCCCTGGTCCGGCCGCGTGGCCGCAGCCCAGCCGGCCGGACCGGATGCACAGTCTGCTGGACGCCGTGATGAGTCTGGGGCGGGGCCTGGAACTCCCGGAGGTGCTGCGCGGCATCGTGGAGGCAGCGGTGACGCTGACCGACGCGGAGTACGGAGCACTCGGCATTGTCGGGGACGGGCAGACGCTCCTGGAGTTCCTGCCGGTGGGTCTGTCGGACCAACTCGCCGCCAGGATCGGGCAGTCACCCTGCGGCCGCGGAATCCTCGGCGAGCTGATCCGCCATCCGGAACCGCTGCGGCTCACCGATCTGAGCAGCCACCCGCGCAGCTTCGGATTTCCGCCTCATCACCCGCCGATGCGCACCTTCCTCGGCGTACCGGTGCGGGTGCGTGACGAGGTGTTCGGCAACCTCTATCTCACCGAGAAGCGGGGCGGGGTGAGCTTCGACGCCGACGACGAGGCGGTGCTGACCACGCTGTCGATCGCCGCCGGCGTCGCCATCGACAACGCCAGGATGTACGACGAGAGCCGCCGCCGGGAACGGCGCCTGGAGGCACTGGGCGAGATCACCCGCACCCTGCTCTCGGGGACGGACGCCGACGAAGTACTGCATCTGATCGCCGAGCGGGCAATGGAAGTGGCGGGGGCCGACCGGGCAGCGATTCTGCTGCCCACTGCGCGGCCCGGTTCCGCGCCCCTCTCAGAGGCTCCGGCGGCATCAGCGGCCGAGGAACGCCTCACGGTTGCCGTCGCCCATGGCCGGGACTCCGACCGAGTGACGGGGTTGTCCGTTCCGGCGTCGGGATCCCTGGTCGGGCTCGCCGCCCGTACCGGAACGCCTGTGCACTGCGCCGACGTCCGTACCGATCCCCGGGCCCATCCGTTCGGCGACGGTGCCGAGGACGGTCTGGGCGCGGTGGTGGCGGTGCCGCTGCAGATCGACACCGGGGCACTGGGCGCACTGCGCCTGGGGCGGCCGGCGGGCCGCCCGCCGTTCGACGACACCGAGGTCGAACTCGTCTCCGGCTTCGCCGACCAGGCGGCCATCGCGCTGGAACTGGCCCGCAGACGGGCCGAGTCCGAAGAACTCGCCGTGCTGCACGACCGGGACCGGATCGCCCGCGATCTGCACGATCTGGCGATCCAGCGGCTGTTCGCGACCGGGATGACTCTCCAGAGCACCACCCGGGCCATCTCCGACCGCCCGGAAGCGGCCGAGCGAGTCAGCCGGGCGGTGGACGATCTGGACACCACGATCCGGATCATCCGGTCCACCATCTTCGATCTGCGCACGGCGGACGGTTCGGGCCGCAGCGGGCTGCGGCACCGGATAGCGGAGACCGCTCGTACAGCGGCACATGTCCTCGGCTTCCGGCCCACTGTGCGGATCGACGGGCCGGTGGACACCACGGTCCCGGACGAACTCGCCGAACACGTGGTAGCGGTCGCCGCCGAAGCGGTGTCCAACGCGTCCCGCCATGCCCGTGCGAGTCGTATCGGCATCGTGCTGTCGGTCGACGACGCGGTGACTCTGACCGTCACGGACAACGGCATCGGTATCGACATCCCGAACGGTGACACGACCACTACCGGAACGGGGACCGTGATCAATGACCGCGGTCAGCCGGCCAGGCGCGTCGGCGGGCTGGACAATATGCGTACGCGGGCGGAGCTGTGCGGCGGCACACTCGCCGTCGAAAGGCCGACGGACGGCGGCACCCGGATCACGTGGTGCGTGCCGCTCCACGACTGACGCCTGAGCACCTGTCAGCTCCGTCGGACCGGGGCCTGCCCCTGACGGTCCTTGATCCGGCCGACGAGCATCGCGGCCTGAATCCGGCGGCCGACGCCCAGTTTGGCGAGGATCGAGGAGATACGGTTCTTGACGGTCTTCTCGGCCAGGAAGAGGCGTTCCGCGATTTCGCGGTTGGTGAGGCCCTCGCCGATGAGGTCCAGGATCTGGCGCTCCCTGGCCGTGAGCTGGTCCAGTTCCGATGCCTCCGACTCCTTGGCGGGGGTGAGCTGGGGGCCCCGCAGACGTGCCATCACACGAGCGGTCGTCCGTGGATCGAGCATCGAGGTGCCGGACGCGACCGTGCGTACGGCGGCGATCAGATCGGCCCCATTGATCTGCTTCAGTACGTAGCCGGCCGCGCCCGCCATGATGGCGTCGAACAGAGCCTCGTCGTCATCGAACGACGTCAGCATCAGACATGCCAGCTCGGGCATCAGGGCACGCAGTTCCCGGCATACCTCGATCCCGGCGTGGTCACCGCGGGGGTCGTCGCCGAGCCGTACGTCCAGTACGGCGACCTGTGGTCTGCTGGCCGGTACGCGGGCCAGCGCCTCCCGGGCGTTGGACGCCTCGCCGACGACCTCGATGCCGTCCTGGGCCTCCAGCAGATCGCGCACGCCACGCCGTACGACCTCGTGGTCGTCGAGGATGAAGACGCGTACGGGGCCGGCGGACTGCGACGGGGCCGTGCTCAGCGGGGACTTCGCGAGGTCATTCACACCATGCTCGATCGGTTCGGGGAAGAGGTGGGCGACAACCAGTATGTGCGTTAGTCCACACGTCCTTTCGCCGGGGTTTCACAGCATGCTGAACGGACTCTGAACAGGGCCGAAAGACCCTGGTGACAGGGGCCGGTCGGCAGACTGCACACGGTGCCATACTGACGCCGCCGAGATCGTTTGGGCGCCACAGGTGTCTCTCGTCCCGGTCCCCCACCGTGCTGTCCCAAGGAGTCACCGGCCCATGAACACCCCGAGCGAGGACTACCACGCACTGCTCGCGCGGCATGACGCGATGCGGCTGAGGCGACGCATCCTGTCCCCGGCCGGAGCTGATGACAAACCGGGGTGCGCCGAGGCACCGCAGGCGTACGACGGAACGTCCGACCAGCAACTGATCAGCGAATTCCTGCCGCTGGTGAGCCCGCTGGAGGAGCTGATCGCCGAGCTGTACCGGGCCCTGTTCGAGCGGCATCCGTATCTGCGGTCGCTGTTCCCCGAGTCGATGGCCTTCCAGCAGGCCCATCTCGTCGGGATCTTCCGCTACCTGATCGGCAATCTGCACCATACGGACAAGATGATCGACACCTTCGCGCAGTTGGGTCGCGACCACCGCAAGCTCGGTGTGCGCCCCGCACACTTCGAGGCGTTCGAGACGGCGCTGGTCGAGGCGCTGCGCATGCGTGCGGGTGCCCGGTGGACCGGTACGCTGGAGGACGCCTGGCTGCGGATGCTGCGGCTGGCCGTTTCGGCGATGGTCAGGGGCGCGGACGAGGCGATCGCCGAACCACCGAGCTGGGAGGCGACGGTGACCTCGCACGAGTTCCGTACCCCGGATCTCGCGGTGCTGAGGGTACGCCCCCATCAGCCGTACTCCTTCAAGGCCGGGCAGTACGCGTCCTTGGAGTCGCCGCTGCTGGAGCAGGCATGGCGTCCTTACTACCTGGCCCGCGCACCGCATCCGGACGGCGAGTTGGAGTTCCATGTACGGGCCCGGGGCGCCGACGGGGTGAGTGATGCGCTGGTGTACGGCGCGCGGGAGGGCGGCACCGTCCGCCTCAGCGCACCGCGCGGCGCCCTTGTCCTGCCCGATCACACCCCCTCCGCCGACGTTCTGTTGATCGCCTCCGGCACCGGATGGGCCGCGATGAAGGCCCTGCTCCAGCAGATCGACGCCGACCGGCCCCGTGCGCACCGGGTGCGGCTGCTGCTGGATGCAAGGGTTGATGAGGGCATGTACGACGCGGCGTATCTGGAGGCGTTCCGGCGCGGACGCCCCTGGCTGACCGTCCTCACAGCCGGTCAGGCCGGGCCGACCGATCCGGCCGGTCTCTCCGCGGATCCCCCCGCTCTGCGGGCCCTGGACGCAATACTGGCGAAGCGTCCCGGGGCCACCACGCGGCAGCATGTCTATCTGGCCCTGACACCCGAGGCCTCCACGACAGACTCCACGCGGGCCGTCGTTGCCCGGCTGGCCTCCGCCGGAGTCCCGGCCATGCACACCCATCACGACATCACCGGCATCGTACAAGTCACAGAAACGTCTGCCAGTACGACCAGAACCGGGTTGCTATCAGCATGACGATGACCAGGCACCAGGTAACCGGCACCACAAGGGGGAACTCCAGCACCGCCGCGACGAGAGCGCGTGGGGCGGGCAGGACACCATGGCGCAGATTGTGCACGGTGGTGTGCCAGAACATGAAGATGGTGGCCACCCACACGAGTACGCACCACAGGCAGAGAGCGCCGATGTCGTACAGCGCCTGCGTCATCAGCCACATGCAGAAGCCGACGCCGAACAGGGTGCCCAGGTTCAGCCCCAGCCAGTACCACCGCCGGTAGCGCGCACCTGCGAGCAGGCCCACGCCGGTCCCCATCACCATCCCGAAGGCGATCAGTCCGATGAGCGGATTGGAGAAGCCGAACACCGACGCCTGCTCGCTGCGCATCACATCCGTGCAGGACACCACGGGGCTCAGCGAGCAGGCGGGTACGAAGTCGGGGTCGGCGAGCAGTTCGAACTTGTCGGTGGTGATCATGAAGGAACCCAGCAGCCCGAGGGCGGCGGTGATCACCAACAGCCATGCGAATCCCTGGTGCGCCCCGGTCCGCTCCCGATCATCGCTCGAGGCACCGCCGTTCGCCCTGTCCCGCGAGGGGCGGACCTCCCGGCCATCGGACTCGGGGGCTCGCTCCACCAGCTCAGACTCACGCACCGACGCGCTCATGCCGGCCCCCGTACGGAGCCGTCCGGCCAGACGACCTCCACCCGGATTCCACGCGCCCGGGCGAAGGCAACCAGATGTGCGGTAGCATCCCGGCCGTCCGACGGCGAACCGTCCCACACGGCGAGCACGGTCCGGCACGTCTCCAACAGACGTTCATCGGCGCTGACACAAGCGTTGCGGTCGGCCGGATCAAAAGCCAGCAACCGTACGTGCTCGGCGAGGACCAGCAGTTCCCCTGCAGCCCGCCGGTCCTGCTCGGGCAGCACTGCCGGCACCGCGCCCTGGGCCGGCAGCAGTACTGTCAGCTTCCGTCCGGCCTCCCGGGCGGCGCGCCCGAACACCAGCGGCAGCCCCGCCCCGACCCGCACGAGAGCGGCCACGCCTTCTGCCAGGCAGTCCAGCCTCGCTCTCAGTTCAGCCTCCACCAACCCCAGAGTTCTGTTGTTGAGGTCTCTGTGTCCGACGACCGCGATCAACGCGTTCCCCTCCTGTACACATCCGCACTGCCCGCTCCGACCGAACATTCCACAAGCCACGGCCCGGCCCCCGGAGCCGCCGTTGGGCCGGCCCGCAGCATGCGGTCCACCGCAGTGAACCGACTGGTGGTCCGACACCGCTAGGGCCGTTCGGCCCTGCGCCGTTCGACCCTGGGCCGTTCGGCCCTGGCGTGGGGATGGCAGCACGCGATGTACTCGTGCGACAGGCGAGCAGATCAGGAGACAAGGCCGCCCCATGAGCCATACAGGTCATCAGTCGCCCCAGTCGTCCGCGCCCGCGGCCGGGCCCACGCCGTCGGCATCGGCCCCGACGCACGGCCCGGCGGCCACCGGACCACGCCACACCGTAGAGTTGACAGGCGCTCAGGCACTGAGCCTGCTCGGCGGGACGTCGCTCGGGCGGATCGTCTTCACCCAGCGCGCGCTGCCCGCGATCCGGCCGGTGAACCATCTGCTGGACCGCGGTCGGATCGTCATCCGGACCCATCAGGACTCGGACCTGTTCGCCCAGGCCAGGCACCATGGCGGCCGGGGAGTCGTGGTCGCCTACCAGGCGGATGACATCGATCCGCTGACCCATCTGGGCTGGAGCGTCGTCGCGACGGGATACTGCCGCCCCGTGACCGATCCGGATGCTCTGAGGCGCTACCAACAACTGATCAGGCCCTGGTCGGACCAGGTGATGGACTGTGCGGTCCACATCCGTCCGCATCTGGTCACCGGGATCCGGCTGACGGCCTGATGCACTGTCTCCGTGGGGGCGCGGCGGATCACGGTTCCTCGCTGTCCGCTTTCGGTTCGACATGGCAGGGGTGCGGGTGGATCGGGCGTGTGTCAGGTGCAGGCATGGCATCTGGAACGAAGATGTCCCGGCCGGGGTGCCCGTACAAGGACGCCACCAAGGACACCGCGGCCCGATTCCGGCGGGCCGGGGTTCTACGTCACGTCACGCGGACGACTCCGTCACTCGTCTTCGAAGCCGTATTCGATCACTCGGAAGCTCCCTCCCACTCCGCTGTTGACGAACACACCTCCCTCGACGGGCTGTGCGAACACACCTGAGGTGGCACCGTACGGTCCGACGACGGCGACGGGGCCGCCGTTGTCGCAGGTCGCCCCGCGGAAGACCTCGACGGTCCTCCGGCTGTCGTTGAAGATGCTGAAGCTCGTGGAGCCGAGGCCGCTGGCCGCGGTGACGCAGTCGCCGGGGTAGGCGGAGTACGTCCGCTCGTTGAAGTGGATCCTGCCCTCGCCGTAGCCTCTCCCCTCGCCGTAGCCTCTGCCCTCGTCGTTTCCTCTGTCCTCGTCGTTACCTCTCCCGCCGTCGCTATCCCTCCCCTCGCCGTTGCCCTCGCCGTTGCCGCTGCCCTCGTCCTTACTTCCCCCCTCGCCGTTGCCGCTGCCCTCACCACCTCTGCTTTCGTTGCCCCTGTTCTCGTCGCCTCTGCCCTGGTTGCCCTTTCCTGCGCCGCCCCCGCTATTGGGGACCGAAGCCGGGGCGGCGGCCTGCCGGACCTCCGGGGCTGCCTGGACCGGCTCGGTGGTGGCTGCCGAGGTGAAGGTGCTGCCGGTGGCGGTAAGGGCCATAGTGGCCGCGATGGCGGCGGTCACGACGGTGGAACGTGCAACCATGTCACTGCTCCTGTCTCAGAGAGGCCGACCGAGCAGCCGACCCGTGACTGAACGTACTTACACCCCGAACACCTGTCATATCGGGTATATCGAACGGCTGACGTCGAGGCATCGATCGGGACAGCAGCCTCCTGTGAGCCGGAGGGCGGCAAACGACGGCTGGACAGCCCACGCCCCACAGCGGCGCAACCGGCCCCGGCCCGCAGACCGACCGAGCAGGAGAGGCAGAGGCTGAAGCGAACCGTGCGCCGGGGCACCGACAGCCCTGGGCACATTCCTCGGATTCGTCGGCATGGCCACCGCCCTCATCCGCCACCGTCGCCTCACCAAATCGTCCTGTACGAGAACAGGGCCGTTCGGCCGCGTGTTCACCGCCGCCCGGGTGAGGACATCCGGCTCACGCTTTGTGTCGCGGAAGTGACTGCAATAGGCCTGATGTGCCTCGGTCGGGTGAACCGGAGCGACTCCTCCGGCGCAAGATCGTTTCGGCGCGTATCCGGGCTGATTGGATGCCGGAGTCCTGCTCCCGCGGACGTTCATGCACCGAAAGGGACACCTGGTATGTCCAAGCGTCACGAGCCCGTATTGGCCCTCGCCGCCGCCGTGTTGGCCACGTGCGGCATCGTCGCAGCCAGTGGAGCGCCGGCTTCCGCCGCACCCAACCCCAACCGCGACCTGATCAACAAAATGGACGGAAGCCGCCTGGCTCTGCTCAACAACAGCACCGGCGAAGGCGCCACCGCCATCACCCTCAGCGACCCCGCGTGGAAGTACAGCACCGAGAGGTGGGAGGTCGACTTCTCCGCCTGGCAGGCAGGCGGGCCCAACACCTACACGGCCACGATCAAGAATGAAGCCGCGAACAAGTGCCTTCAACCCAGCGCCGCGACGCCTCAGCGCGGAACCACCGTCATCGTCCGGACCTGTGACGGCTCGCAGCTCCAGAAGTGGAGCCTGATGGGCGAGAAGGCCGATGGCAAAAACACGGGCTGGTGGATGTACCGCCCCGCGGTCGACAAGAGCCTCGCCCTGAGCCTGAACAGGTACAACGACGGCAGCTGGGACAGCCTCGACCTCGACATCGCACAGCCGAGCTCGGACCGGTTGTGGCGCGTAGTGGAGAACGACACCCCCGTGGCCAACAGCTGATCCGCCGCAAACACACGGCATCACCGGCGCCGCGCACAGCCCCGTACGGTCCCGCAACCGCCGGGGCTGTTGCATGCCCCGCACTCAGGCACTGCGATCCGGACTTGCCGGGGGCCGATGTCAACGTGGTGCTCCTCATCGCGAACTTCACGGACAACGGCGCCCGCGTCTTCAGCAGCCCGAACTGTACGGAAAGACTCCAGCTCAGCGGTGGCATGCGGCAACGCGCCGCTCCGCTGGCCAGTGGCCCGGGAGCAGAAGGTGGTGGAGAGTCATGCGAACTTCATGTTCTCAACTGCCGGCCACTGCCGGCGCAGTGGACGCGCGCGCGACGAGGCGCGGAGGCACGGTAGTTGTGCGGGAAGCGAGGGGCTCTGCGCCGCCCGGTTCGCGAAGGCATTCCAGGAGGAGTTCGGCGGCGTGTCGGCCGCGTTCGGTGGAGCCCAGGTCGACGCTGGTCAGTGGGGGCCAGCCGGCCTGTGCGAGGACGCTGT
>NZ_JBIRGM010000016.1:0-106360 GCF_044328025.1 Streptomyces sp. NPDC018000 | reverse complement strand
GGCCGGATCGGGCGGGTTCGCGGACCAGCGGTTCGCGGACCCGCCCTCCTGCGTGACCGACCGACGAGAGAAGGCGACTGCATGGCTCGGAAGAGAAAGACCAGCGGCCGTACGCCGCGTCGGACCCGCTGGTTCAGAACACTGATCGCGCTCTCGGTGTGCGGCGCCGCACCTACACGACCGATCCCCTGGACGCCGGACTCCAGTTGCTGATCGAACTCGGCGCGGACCGCCCCGACAACCCGCTGTTGCTCGCGCAGTCCGGAGCTCGCTGGCTGGAGCGTGAGCGCATCGACGGCCACCCCCGACTCACCCTTCACGGCGGCATGGTGAAGCGGGGGACGAGTCCAGCGGAGCACCGTACTCAGCGCGAGTGCGGTACGACGTCCACCTTCTTCGGGAGCGGGTACGCTGCCGCGTCGACGACCCCCGGCAGGCCGGTCGCCGGCCTGCCCGGGACCGTCGGGTCCGGCATGGACGGCTGAGCGGGCGGGGCCGGCACCTGGCTGAACGGAACGCCGGGCGGCGCCTGCACCGGCGCCGCCCGGCCGGCGGGCAGCGCGCCCCGGCCGCGGGTGCCGCAGCCCGCGCGACCCTCCAGGCGGTCCGGGCTCTGGGTATCGGGCCGGTTGCCCGCGAAACAGTTGGTGGGGTCGGCCGAGGCCAGCACGAGGTCGGTTCCGTTGCCGGTGACGCGGTTGCCCTCGACACGATTGCCGCTCGCCGGATGCCCCGGCGGGTCGGTGACGACCACCCCGGCCGCCCGGTTGCCCTGGACCAGGTTGCGCTGGACGCGGTTCGCGGTGCCGCCACCGATGCCGATGCCGATGCCGAAGGCCCCGTCCGCCTGCTGGGGCGTGTCGGCGGCGTTGTTGTCGGCGACCACGTTGCCCGCGATCAACGCGCCGTGCTGCGGGGCGAGGGCCTCCAGGTCATTGGAGTTGACCGTGACGCCGACCCGGTTGTGGGCGACGTGGTTGCCCAGCACCGACAGACCGTCCGAGGCATTGGTCATTTCGATGCCGACCGCGTTGCGCTCCACGGTGTTGCCACGGACGACGGTTTCGCATGGCTTGCACTGGCCGACGTAGATGCCCGAGTCGGCGTGCCCGGAGGCGTAGGAGTTCTCGATCACGCCGCTGCGCGCGTCAAAGGCGTAAATGCCGTACAGGCCGTTGTTGTAAGCCGTCACCCGGGTCGCGCGGAAGCCCCGGACGGGAGGGAAGCGGGTGGTGTCCAGCGGGTCGTAGGCGGAGCCGCCGGCGCCGCGCTGTTGCAACCGCTCGTCGGTGACGCCGGTGAACAGCACACCGTTGGCGAGGTAGCCGTGCACGGTGAGGTTCTCGACCACCGAGCCGGCGCCGGTCACGGTGATGCCGTTGGCCAGACGCACACCGCCGTCGAAGACCACCTTGTTGCGGTCCGTTCCGCGCAGCACCACGCGGGGCTTGGTGACGCGCACGCTCTCCCGGTACACGCCAGGGCCGATCAGCACCGTCTCGCCCTCACGAGCGACGTCCACCGCCTGCTGCACCGAGGGGAAGTCCTGCGGAACGCGCAGCACGCTCCCGGCCGGATGCCGCGCGTCTGCGGACTTCGACTCCGTTTCGGAGCACCCGGTGGCCGCCATCGCGACCGAGACGACCAGCACCGACAGACGCAGCGCCGTCCGGAACACCGCCGGGGCTGGGGGGCGGTTCAACAGGCGTTCTGTAGACAGGATTTGCATGGCTGATGTTTTATCGTCTCCAATAGGCGTATGCCCACCGAACAGGGAAATGCGCAGGATCCGTCCCGACCCGCGGCAACCGGTTTCGGGCGGCGCCGGGTGCTGCTCGCCGGCGGAGCGGTGCTCGCCGCCGGGGTCGGCGCGGCGGCCGACGAACTGGTGAGGGACGACCGGGCAGCCGGCCGTGCCACCGCCGGCGCCCCGCCGACCGAGGCCGCGATTCCCTTCCACGGTGCCCGGCAGGCAGGTGTTACGACGCCTCAGCAACCGGCGACGCACCTGCTCTCCTTCGATCTCCCGAAGACCTCCGCCGCCACCGACCGGAAGACCTTGCGCAGCGTCTTCGGCGCGCTGACCCGCACGCTCGCCACCGCAGCCTCCGACGCCCCCCGGGACCCGCGACTCCGGGGCGGCGGCGCGACCCGGCTCACCTCCCTGGTCGGCGTCGGCCCCGCCCTCGCCGCCCGGCTCGGCCTCAACGTCCCAGCCTCATTCGGCGAGTTGCCGCCGTTCCCCGGCGACCGCCTCGACCCGCGCCGCAGCAACGGCGATCTTCTGGTCCAACTGTGCGCGGCCGACCGCTGGACCCTCACCATCGTCGCCGAACTCGTCGGCAGGGCCGCGCACGCCGCCGGTGCCGTACCGCGCTGGACCCAGTCCGGCTTCCTGCCCCACACGGCCCCGGGCACCACCCCGCGCAACTTGTTCGGCTCCAAGGACGGCACCGCCAACCCCGATCACGCGGCGGCCGAGGAGTGGGTCTGGGGCCCATCCGGAGACCACCGGAACGGCACCGTTCTGGTCTACCGCAGGATCCGCATGGACGTCACCGGCTTCGCAGCCCTCCCCGAGGGCCGGCGCGACCAGGTGGTCGGCCGCCGCGCCCGCGACGGCGCCCCCCTCAGCGGCACCACCGAGCATGACGAGCCGGATATCTACGCCAAGAACCCCGACGGTTCCTACGTCATACCCGCCACCGCCCACGTGCGTCTTACCAGCCCCCGCTTCGACGGCGGCGCCCGTATGCTCCGCCGCAGCTACAGCTACGACGACGGCCCGGCCGACCGCGGCCTGCTCTTCTGCGCCTTCATGCGCGACCCCGACCGGTTCACCCGCGTCCAGAACCGCCTGGCCGCCCGCGACGCCCTCAACCCCTTCCTCCAACACCGGGCCTCGGCCGTGGCCTACGTCCTGCCCGGCACCGCGCCCGCCGGGACTCTCGGCGAACAGCTCTGGACATGAGGTCCGCCTCGCTGCCTCCTCCTCAGCCTTGGTTTGACACCGGTCTCAGCTGTTTGCTCATGGTGCCCCCTCCTGTGGTACGGGCCGTGCTCGGTGGGCGGTCGCGTGGTGCGGTGCGCGGCCCACCTTGGCAGGCCGTGCCGGTAGGCGGTCGGCAGGGGCCACAGGAGACGACGACGTCGCAATAAAACACTGCGAGATCCGTTGTAATCCGTCAGGAAGGGTTGCTAGCGTGCCGCGTGCTCCGGGCCCCAACCCGAACCGGGAGAGAACTCGATGACGCGTTCCCGCATGGCGCTGCTCTCCGCCGTCGCGCTGTTCTCCTCGCTCGCTCCGCTCTTCCCCCTCACCGCGAGCCGTGCCGCCGCCCAGGCGCCCGCCATGCAGGCGTCCGCCTCCCCCGCCCTGGTCACCGTGAGTGACCCCGGCTTCGAAGCGGGCGGAACGGCCTGGGAGTTCACCCCCGGCACCGGGGTCGCGGGCAACAACCCGCACAGCGGACGCCGGCTGGCCTACCTCGATGCCGGCAGCGGCATGAAGGTCTCCCAGACAGTGACAGCGACCGGTTACGGCGCCTACGTCGTCTCCGCCTGGATCGCCACCGGCGGACCCGGCGGCCGGTACGTCCTGCGGGTGAACGGCACCGCCGCCGCCTCCCTGCCCCTGCCCGCCGCCGCCAACTACCGCCGCTACACACTCGGCGGGATCACCCTCGCCCCCGGCGACCGGCTGGAGATCGCCTTCGAGTCGGGGCAGGGCTGGCTGAACGCCGACGACGTCATGGTCTCCCCGGCGGCCCCGGCCACCCCCCGGATCAGCTCCAGCGACCCCGAGGTCGTCGAGATGTTCGCCTGGGCCACGCAGAAGGCGAACAGCTGGGTCCAGCTGCCCGGCACCCATGGCCCCCTCAACGCCGACGAACGCCAGACCGGCGGCACCGGGAGTGGCGTCTACGCCCCGTCCTACTGGGCCGGTTACGCCAACCGCAGCGGCTATTACTCGCGCGACATGGCCCACCAGCTCGCCGGCGCCGGAGTTCTCGGCCTTCACACCGAGAACAAGGAGATGCTGCGCGCCTTCGCCGCATCCGCCACGGCCGAGCACGCCTACTACCCGGTGTGGGCACTCAACTTCGACAACCGGACCTATCTGTCCATCGACTACCGCGGCCCCGACCGCTTCGTCCGCGAGGTGCCCGCCGTCTTCGAGCTGGTACAGAAGGCGGAGGAGGCGTACCGCTGGAGCGGAGACAGCGCCTACCTCGACGACCCGGCCCTGTGGGAGTTCTACCGGCACGCCACCGAGGAGTTCGTCACCCTCCACGACAGCCGGAAGGACAACGGCCGGGTACGCGTGGCCGAGGGCACCGGGCAGGGCATCTTCCAGGGGGTAGCCAGCTACAACGAGCAGAGCGACGAGCCGCTCGCCGAGGCGGGCGACGCCATCGGCTCCCAGTACCAGGCGTACCGGGCGATGGCCTCGCTGGCCCGCGCCAAGGGTGAGCACGAGACGGCCGCCCGCTTCGAGCGCCGGTCCCACGATCTCAAGACGTACTTCAACGCCACCTGGAGCGGCGGCGGTTCGGGCGCCGACATGGTGCGTGGCTATACCATCGACGGGCGCGCGCTGACCGGCTGGGGCAAGGAGAACAGCTGGTTCATGCCGATGAAGCAGCTCATCTCTCCCGGCCCCCGGCGCGAGGCGTACTTGGACTACATCGACGCGCAGGCCGAGGGCGAGGGACGACCCGACAACATCGAGGCTCTGACCTACCTCCCGGACACGTTCTTCGCCAACAACCGCGCGGACACCGCCTGGAAGTGGATGCGGCACGTCTACGCGCAGAAGGACGTCCAGCACGTCAACACCCGTCAGGGCACCAACGGCGACTACCCGGAGGTTTCCTTCACCCTCATCGGCCAGACCGTCCAGGGGCTGATGGGTGTCACCCCCGACGCCCCCGCCCGCGGCCTCACCACCCAGTCACGCCTGCCCTCCGGCATGGAGTGGCTGAGCGTCGAGGACCTGCGGATCGGTGACTCCGCCTTCACCCTGCGGCACGACACGGACCGCCGCTCGACCCTCACCCACGCCTCGGGCACCTCGCCCTACACGTGGGAGGCGCGCTTCCCCGGCGCCCACGCCGCCGTCAGCGTCGACGGGGTGCTCCGCCCGGCCCGTACCGAGGTGATCGACGGAGTGACCTGCACCAGCGTCCGCACCCGGGTGGCCCCGGGCCGGACCGTCACTGTCGAGGTCCGGTGACCGGGCCCGCGGCACCCGCCGCATTTCCCGGCGGCGCCGGGCTGTTCCGGCTCGGCTCGCACGTGGCCCATCTCAACCACGGGTCCTTCGGCGCCGTTCCGGTCCCCGTCGCCGATGCCCACCGGCGGCTGGCGGCGGAGGCCGCAACCGACCCCGACGCCTTCTTCCTCGGCCTCCCGGACCGGCTCGCCGAGGCCAGGGCCCGTATCGCGGCCCATATGAGCACGGAACCCGAGGGCGCCGCCTTCGTGACCAACGCCACCGAGGGCGCCAACCTGGTCCTCGACTCCCTGCGTCTGGCTCCGGACGACGAGGTTCTGGTGACCGACCACGGCTACGGCACGGTCGTCGCGGCCGCCGCCCGCCGGGCCCGCGTCGTCACCGTTGCCCTCGACCCGGCGCTGCCGGACGAGAGCGCGGTGCGCAAGGCGGTGCTCGGTGCGCTCACCGCCCGCACCCGAGTCGCCCTCCTCGACCAGATCAGCTCGCCCACCGCCCGCTTCATCGCCACCCCCGGACTCCTCGCCGACCTCGCCGAGCGCGGGGTGACCACCGTGGTCGACGGCGCCCACGCCCCCGGCATGCTCGCCGAGCCCCTGGCCGGCGGGCCCGACTTCTGGTTCGGCAACCTGCACAAGTGGGCGTACGCTCCGCCGGGCAGTGCCCTGCTCGCGGTGTCCCCCGCGCACCGGGAGCGGGTGCCCGCGCCCGTTCCCTCCTGGGAGGACGACCGCGGCTTCCCCCGCGCGGTCGAGTACCGGGCCACCGCCGACTACACCGGCTGGCTCGCCGCCCCCGAGGGCCTCGACCTTCTCGCGGACCTCGGCCCCGAACGCGTGCGCGCCCACAACAGCGCTCTGGCGGGCTACGGCGCCGAACTCCTCGCCCGACTCCCGGGCGTGACCCCGCTGCCCGCCGACAATCGCCTCGCCATGCGTGCCCTGCGCCTGCCGCCCCGCCTCGCCCGCACCCATGCCGAGGCCGCCTCCCTGCGCGAGGAGATCGCGGCCCGGCTGGGCTGCCGGGTGCTGATCTGGCCCTGGCCGGGCGGCGGCGGCATCCGGATCTGCGGGCAGATCTACAACCGGCCCGCAGAGTACGAACGCCTCGCCGTGGAACTGCGGTCCCTCCTGGACGGGCGGTGACATCCCGGGGCCCTCGTCCGGGCCCCGGCGGCAGGCCCGAGCACTGCCGACCGGGACCCGTTCACTGCAGGGGATCCGGTACCGGGCCGCTTCTTCGGCCCACTCAACCCGCGAACCGGGCCATCCACTCCTCGACGTCGTCCGCCGACCGCGGCAGGCCCGCCGACAGGTTCTCGTGACCGTCTTCGGTGACGACCAGGTCGTCCTCGATCCGGACGCCGATGCCGCGCCATTCCTCGGGCACGGTGAGATCGTCCGGCTGGAAGTAGAGGCCGGGCTCGACGGTGAGCACCATGCCCGGCTCCAGCACGCCGTCGACATACTCCTCGTGCCGGGCCTGCGCGCAGTCATGGACGTCCAGACCGAGCATGTGACCGGTGCCCGCCATCGTGAAGCGGCGCTGGAGGCCGAGTTCGTACGCACGGTCGGCCGGGCCTTCGATGAAACCCCACTCGACCAGCCGAGCCGCCAGGTGGCGCTGGGACGCCTCGTGGAAGTCCCGGTACGCGGCGCCCGGCTTGACGGCTGCCATACCGGCTTCCTGGGCCTCGTACACCGCGTCGTAGACCTTGCGCTGCAGGGGCGTGAAGGTTCCGCTGATCGGCAGCGTGCGCGTGACGTCGGCGGTGTAGAGGGTGTGCGTCTCCACGCCGGCGTCGAACAGGAGCAGGTCCCCCGGGCGCACCGGACCGTCGTTGTCCGTCCAGTGCATGATCGTGGCGTGCTCGCCCGCGGCGCAGATCGAACCGTAGCCGACGGCATTGCCCTCGAGGCGGGCACGGCGGAAGAACGTGCCCTCGATCCACCGCTCGGACGACGCGATCGCCCCGGAGAGTTCACCGATCACATCGGTGAATCCGCGCACCGTGGAGTCCACGGCCTTGCGTAGCTCGGCGATCTCCCAGTCGTCCTTGACGAGACGGAGATCGCTGAGCGCTTCTTCCAGTTCGGCGTCGCGCTCCTCCTCGGTGGTGACGGCGGCCTCCAGGGACGGGTCGAGACCCCGGACGATCCGGGTCGGCACGCCGGAGTCGGCGGCCAGGTCACCGGCCGCCGTGCGGACGTCCCGGCAGGGCAGACCGAGCACGAGCTCCGACTCGGCGAGGGAGCGGCGCCGGCCCATCCACAGCTCCGCCGTGGCGCCGGTCCAGAACTCGTCGTTGTCCCTGCTGTCCCGCGGCAGCTGGTAGCAGTAGGCGTCATGGCCGCCGTCCACTCGGGGTTCGAGGACGAGAGCGCCGTCCCGGGCCTGGTCTCCGGTCATGTGCACGTAGCCCGTGTACGGCCGGAACGGGTAGCTGTCGTCGTTGGAGCGGACCTTGAGGTTCCCCGAGGGAATCACGAGGCGTTCGCCCGGAAAGCGCGCGGAGAGCGTGGCGCGGCGACGGGCCGCGTACGGGGCCTGCTCGCCGAGCTGCAGGTCGTGCCGCTCGGTGTCCGCCCACCCCGTACGCATCAGAGCGGACAGTTCCTCGGAGATCTCTGAGTAGAGACCGTTCTTTCGGCCTTTCGCCATGGCATACACCTTCTTCTGGGTGGGTTCCTCCGAGGCGAGGGGAAGGCTGAGCCGTACGGACAGGCTTGCTCCCGGTGCGGCTCGGGCGCCCTCGCCGCCGCCGGTCGTCGGCGGCTCCTGGACGGTATCCCGCACCGCGCGTGCTTGGTGCCGAAGAGTGCCACTGACACAGATCGGCCACAGCCCCGACCGGAGCCGTCGATAATGCGGTGTATGACGAACGCGAAACTCGGCGAGGCCCTTCGGCTTCTGGGCATCGATCACGCGGCGGGCCAGGTCTACCTGGCACTGCTCGAGCTGGCCCCCGCTCCGCTGAGTACGATCGCGGCTGCGGCCGGCCTGGACGGTACGGAACTGGCCACGGCTTACGGCACACTGGTCGACGCCGGTCTGGCCAGTGCCGCCGAGGAGGGCGGAGACGTGGTGGCCCCGGTTCCGCCGACCGCCGGCCTGGAGATCCTCGCCCGGCACCGTGTGGCCGAGGTCGAGGAGTCGCGCATCACCATCGGGGGTGCGTTCGAGTCGTTCCGGCGGCAGCGGCTCGCCGCGTACAACGACAATCTCGTCGAGGTCGTCACCGGCGACGCCATCGGCCCCAGGATTCGTCATGCCTGGGCGAGCGCCCGCGATCAGATCCGGCAGTTCGAGTCACCGCCGTACTTCCCCTTGGCCGAGACCACGGACGACTCGCTTGCCACGCTCGCCCGCGGTGTGACGCAGCGTGTCGTGTACTCGCGGGAGTCGCTGGAGCACCCGGGCCATCTGAAGGAGGTCATCGAACCGTGCATCAACGCCGGCGAACAGGCCAGGGTGATGCCGTCGGTGCCGGTCAAACTCGTGATCATCGACGAGGCGTACGCACTCGTGTCGTTGTCGATCAAAGAGGCCGACGTGCACAACACCATGCTGGTCGTGCAACCATGCGGCCTGCTCTCCGCTCTCACGGCACTGTTCGAGCAGTCCTGGCAGAACGCCCTGCCGTTCCACGGCCGCACCACTCGCCCAGGCGGCCTGCCACCCGCCGACCGCCGCCTGCTGTGGCTCCTCGCGGGCGGCGCGAGCGACGACGTCATCGCGCGGGAGATGGGTATCAGCCGACGCACGCTGTTCCGCCGGCTGCAGATCCTGATGGCCCGGCTGGGCGCCGCGAACCGCTTCCAGATGGCCTTGCAGGCACAGCGCAGCGGATGGTTTTGACCGGCACGCGGCGCCCGGTCCGGCCGTCCCCCGTCGGTCAGATGCCCTTCGCGGGAGCGACCCGGCCCGTGTTGGACGACAGTTCGGCGGTCAGCCAGCGGAAGACATGCGGCACTTGACGTTTCCACAGCCCGATCGTGTGCGGCCCGCTCACCTCGGCCACCACCACGCGCGTCGGGGGCGCTGCCGCCCGTCGAAGCGCGAGGCCGTCGCCGTAGCCGTCGTTGCGCCCGCCCGAGAGGTAGAGCGCGACGCGCGGCGGGGTGGTGGCGTGGCGCAGGATCCACAGTGGGTTGTTGACCCGCCGCAGCTCCGGGTTCCGGCCCGTGAGGGAGTCCCGCTCGGCGGCCGGGTCGTTGTAGCCGGAGAGGCTCACGGCGGCCCGGTACCGGTCGGGGTGGGAGAGCGCCATCTTCACGGCGCAGTGTGCCCCGGCCGAGTACCCGGCCACCGCCCAGCCGCTCGCACGGCTCTGTGCGCGGAAGGTGTCGGTCACCATCTGCCGGACGTCCACACTCAGCCAGGACTCGGCGTCCACGACACCTGGCACATTGGCGCACCCGGTGTCCTGACCCGCCAGCAGATTGGTCCGCGGCTCCACGAGGATGAACGGGGCGATCTTCCCACTCCGCATCCCGGCCTCCAGCTGTGACTGCACCTGCAGGCTGCCGAACCACGCCTTCGCCGATCCGGGGAAGCCGCCGAGGAGCTCGACCACGGGGAACTTCCGGTGGCGGAAGGCCGGTTGGCCGTACTGCGGCGGCAGCCATACGTAGACCTCGCCGCGCACCCCCGACACCCGACCGCTCAGGTGGGTGACGCGGACGCCCTGGCCCATCCGTGGGTCGTGCATCAGGCTGAAGTCCTGGACGTCCTTCGGCTCATTCACCGGGTGCCTGTGATCCCCGAGTCCGTCGCGCCCGAGGTCCGGTGCGGCCACGATGTGGTGTCCGGTGCCGAACAGGTCGGCCCAGCTGTCGTACAGGCCGTTGGTGTTGTTGACCATCACGAAGACGCTCAGCACCGCTGCCGCCTGCGCGAGGGCGACCATCACCAGACGGACCGCACCGCGCACCACGGCGGGGCCGCGTACCCGCCCCCACATCAGCAGGGGAAGCAGCACGGTGGCCACGGCCAGCGCGATCGTGGCCAGGAAGAAAGGTGTCCCCGTCAGGCTCATCACGCCTGCGAGGATGCCGTACTCACCGCGATGCTCAACCTCTGTTCCACCTTTTTACGTCGAACGCGAGAGACCGGTGAACGCCGTGTTGACGCCGGGAACCATCGGCCCGTGTCCTCCTGGCGCGGTCCGCCCGGCCTGCGAGACGAGGGACCGGCGCGCGGGGTGACCCCGCGCGCCGGTGCGGTGTACGGGAGCCAGTCGCTCGCGCTCCCCCTGGGCTGGATCGAGCCGACCTCACCCCGTTTCCGTGGCAGGACTCCGATCAGCGCGAGCTCCAAAGGGCAGAGGCACGATGACCTCAACCGCGCAACGGGCAGTACCGGCCGTCACCGGTGGTCGCTCACGACGCGTTGGGACCCACGTCGGCCGCCGTGAGGGGACCGCGGACGGGGGGCAGTGTCGAGTACTCGTCGGCACCGATGTCACGGGTGCTCCCGCGCGAGTGGCCGTCGATGTCATCGACCACGGGCGGACTCCCCAGCGTGGCGGCGTCGACCGCCGGGCTGCCCGCCGACAGCCGGAATACCCCGTCGGAGTCCTGCCGAAGGAGCGGGTCGACCCGACGGCAGCCGCCGGAGGGGATGTTGCCGTTGGATGCCGCACCCCACAGGATGTTGCTCTGCCAGGTGAAACCGGTGGTCTTCCCCATCGCGACCAGGCTGCCGGCGCTGCCCACCAGGAGGTTGTCGGCGATGACGGCGTCCCGGGGCTCGTAGTCCCGTGTCTCGCCCGAGAGCGTGCTGGAGTTGCCGCACAGGGTGTTGTGCACGATCACCGCGCGGTCGCACGCGTCGTTGCCCCGCCTCTCCTCGGTCGTCTCACCCGAGTTGTGGTCGCGGGTGGTGCCACTGCCGATCACCAGCGCGCGGCCCGACAGTTGGCTGAGGTAGTTGTTGACGATCAAGTGGTCGTTGCCGTACAGGCGCAGACCGTCAGTGCCACCGATCAGGTAATTGCCCTCCACCGTGGAGCGGTTGCCGTGCCGCAGTACGATTCCGCCACGGCTGTCGCGGATGGTGTTGTACCGGATGGTGTTGTCCGAGGACTTCACCGAGATGGTCTCGGGGTCTCCGTCGCACCGCTCGAACACGTTGTACTCCACCACCGCGTGGGCGCTGGACAGCGCCCGGCCGCTGACGCCGAGCCGGATCGGCTCACCGCCGTTGGCGCCGGCGAAGCTGTGGTCGGAGAAGTGGTTCCTAAAGATGTGCAGCCTCTGGGCCATGGCGGTCGAGCCGGGACCGTCGACGACGACGAAGATGCCCTCTGTCGTCTTGTCGTGGAAACGGTTCCGGTCGATCTTCGCGTCGTCGCCCCGCACGACGACCCAGTCGAGCCCACTGATGTCGGAAAACCGGAAGTCGTTACGGGTCAGCCGAATGCGCGGACAGCTCGCCGGGATTTCCAAAGTGGTGCTCTGTCTGAACGCGAAGCCACTGACGGTGATGTCGCTCGAGTCGCTGAAGACGAAACCGCGCTCGCCGTGCAGCACAGCGCCGCCGCGAGATTCCGAGACGATGGTGATCGGTGCGCTACCGGTGCCGTGCTTGCCCGAAACTCTGATGGCGCCACCCGACGGGACGGTGTATGTACCGTCAGCCAGGACGATCCGATCGCCGGGAACCGCCCGGTCGATCGCCTTCTGAAAGTCGTCCAGGGAACCGACCGTCACCGTGGCCGCCGACGCGCTGGTCGGCATCAGAGTGGAGAGCGGCACGGCGGCGAACGCTGCGCCTAGCAGGGTGCCTGTGAGAAATGTGCGTCTTTGCACGACGCCTCCTGTCAGAACGGGAAGGTGCTGGGCCACACCTTCAGGTTGGGAAACGCTCAGTGCCCGGTAGCACCAGCGGCGTGAGCTCCAGCGCTGCGACCGGCACTGGAAATCGTCGGCGCCGTTGCGCAGCTCGTACGTCCAGTAACCGGGGCGGCGACGGCAGTCGCGGCGATTACGGCAGGGCGGCGGATGGAGGTACGCATGGGGGCTCCCCGTACGGCGCGGTCGGTGTGTGGTCGCTGGCAGGTGCGGACAACTGGTCTGCTCACAGCTTCGGTCCCTGCCCTGTCGTCCTGCTCATGTTCGGCTGACGTACCACTAACGGCCCCCAGGTCGTGACGCCCGTGAAGCAGCCGTCAGACCTCTCCCCCGGAAGGCGGAAGGCCGACTGCATCGAAGCGGGAAGACCCGGACCGGCCGGCAGGGCCGAGGCAGCCCTGCTCGGTGGGCTGCCTCGGCCCCGGGTGCACTCGCTCAGCGCACCGCCACTGGCGACGATCCGCCCGCCACTGCCACGCGGGGTGCCCCGGTACCGTCTGCGGGGACAGTCCAGATGTCGCTCGCCCGGCCGGCCGCACCAGGCAGCGCGTAGGCGACCGTGCCGTCGTCGAGCCAGGCGGCCTGGTCGTCGACACTGCGTGTCTCGGCGAGCGGCGTCTCACGCATGGTCCGCAGGTCCAGGACGTACAGCCGCCAGGGCGCGGCGGGGTCGTCGGAAACCTTCTTCTTGAAGGCGATCCGGTTGTTGTCGGGCGACAGGGAGGGACACTCGGCGTTCTGCCGCAGCGCCTTCGCCGACCAGTCCCTCATGCTGCCCGCGACGAGGTAGGTGCGGCCCTTGGTGGAGACGGTCGCGTAGAAGCGGTTGTCGTCGCGGGCGAAGGTCACCCCCCAGTAGTTGACGTCGGGGGCGTGGTAGCGGGCACCGTCGATGGTGAGGGGGATGTCCTCGATGGACTTGATGAGGTAGCCGGTGCGCAGGTCGAGGACGGCGGTCCGCGTGGAAAAGGCGGTGGTGGCGTACGAGTCACCGGTGGCGAACACCGTCCAGGACAGCATCTGCCCGGAGGCGGAGACGCGGGCCCGGGTGGGAAGGCCGGGTACGGTGATCCGGCGTGTCTCACGCAGTCGCCGGTCGAGAACGACCGCGTATGTCTTCGGCAGCACCCCGGGCTTGGCGCGCAGGCATAGCGCGCTGTCACCGGAGGCGTAGAACCGGTCGCAGGCGGGGCCGCCGGGGGTGCGGGTGCCGGGGGCTCCGGCGAGCGGCTGACGGGCGACGCGTCCTGTGGCCGTGTCCCGGAAGTACAGCGCGGGCCCGGCGAGAGTGAACGAGGCTTCTGCGTCGACTCGTTGACCTTCCGACCGGTTCTCCGCGTGCAGGACGTACCCGACGGAGCCGCCCGCGAGGAGCAGTACCGCGGCCACCACGACGGCTATACGGGCCCGAGGGCCCAGCGGGGTCGCGGAGCTCGGGAATCTGGCACTCATGCGGTCCGCCTCTCGGGTGTCTGGGCTCCCGGCGCTTGGGGGGCCGGGATGCCGGACGGGTTGCGTGGCAGCAGCGCCCAGCCGCCCGCGAGCGCGGCGAGCAGGGCCGATATCGCCGCCCACAGCGCGGGGCGCGGCCCCCACGCCGTCCACGCGGCGCCGAAGCCCGCCGCGGCGAGCATCCGGGCCAGCGCCTGGCCGGTCTGGAGCAGGGCGAGTCCGCCCGCCCTGCCGTCGGCGGGCAGCACGGGTCCGGCGAGGGCCATCAGCACTCCGTCGGTAGTGGCGTAGAAGACGCCGAGCAGCACCAGGACCGGAACCAGGAGAAGCGAGGCCGGGCCGCCGGTCGGGGCGAGGAGCGTGGCGTACACGCCGAGCAGCGCGACGTGTCCGTACAGGAACGGCAGCCGTCGGCCGACCCGGTCCGCGACCCGGCCCGCCGGGACCGCGAGCAGCAGATAGCCGGCCGCCGCGCCGAGCGGCAGCAGCGGGAACCAGCCGACGGGGAGGCCGAGGCGGCGCTGGAGCAGGAGGTAGACGAAGGCGTCACCGACAGTGGCGGCACCGAGCAGGGCGGCGGCTCCGAGAATCCGCCGGAACGCGGGATCACGGAGTGCACCAAATGCCCTGCGTGTACGTTGAGTTGATTTCGTTGATGGTGTCGGACGGCGCCCGGGAACGTACAGGACGAGGATCAGTACCCCGAGCAGGCCGACGCAGAAGCTGACGACGAACACCGCGTCGTAGGCGTCGGCGGTCGCCCAGAGCAGGGCGAACGCGGCGAGCGGGCCGAGCAGGGCGCCCGTGGTGTCCATCGCCCGGTGCACGCCGAAGGACCGGCCGAGCGCCTCGGGCGGGCTGCTCAGGGTGATCAGCGCGTCACGGGGCGCCGTGCGAATGCTCTTGCCGATCCGGTCGGCGGCGAGGGCTGCCGCGATCCCGGCCGTGGCGCCGCCCGCGAGCAGCAGGCCGAGCCGGGAGCAGGCGGAAAGGGCATAGCCGATCCCGGCGACCCGTTTGTGCCGGCGGCCGCGGTCGGCGGCGTGCCCGCCGAGCAGCCGCACAACGGAGGCGGCACCGTTGAAAAGGCCGTCCAGGACCCCGAACTGGAGAGGTGAGAGACCGAGTCCGAGGACGAGGTAGAGCGGCAGCACCGCGGTGACCATCTCGGAGGAGATGTCGGTGACGAGGCTGACCGTGCCGAGTGCCAGGACGGTGCCGGGGACGCGTCGGCCCACCCCGCCGGTGCGGGGCGGGGCCGGCGCATCCCGGCGGCCTGTGGTCGCCAGATACATCAGTGGCAGGTGTACTTCGGGCTGGCGTCCTTGGCCTTGCCGTCGGTGCCGACGTAGCTCCAGCTGTAGCCGGAGTCGGTGAAGTCAAGTTTCAGGACGCCGTATTCACCGCTGATCCGCTTCTGGCTGTTGGGCTGAACGTTCTCGATGGGGTACGGCTCGGCGCCGCCCATGCCGCCGACGATCTCGGTGATTCCGTCGGCGGTGGCCTTCCCGTCGGGGCTCTGTGGGGCGAACCGCTCGTAGTGGTGATCGTGCCCGTTCAGCACGAGGTCGGCCTTGGCTTGGTACAGGATCTTCCAGACCGGCCGGCTGACCGGGTCGTTGCCGTGCCCGCCCGAGGAGTACAGCGGGTGGTGCCAGTAGGCGGCGATGCACGCCTTGCTGTTCTTGGCGAGGTCGGCCTTGAGCCAGTCGATCTGGGCGCTCTTGTCGAAGGAGTTGGAGTCGAGGGCGATGAAGTGCCAATTACCCTCGTCGAAGCTGTAGTAGCTCTTGCCCTGGGGATACGCGACCGCCCCGAAGTACGCCTTGTAGCCGGCGAGCGTCCCGGCCGGATCGTATGTCTCGTGGTTGCCGGGTACCGGATGCGTCTTGTCCTTGAAAGCACCCCAGGTCTTGTCGTAGTAGGCGCGGTAGTCGGCGATCCGGGCATCGTCGTACTGGTTGTCGCCCATCGTCAGATAGAACTTCGGATTGAGCTTCTGGGCCAGTGCGGCGGTCCTGGGGTGGGCGCAGTCGCTGTCGGAGGCAGTGCACTGGGCGGCGATGTCACCGGCGGCGACCACGGTGAAGGCGCCGGTTTGCGGGGGCGTGCCGTCGAGAGTGCCGTACACCTCGGCCTCGTGCAGCGAGTAGCCGTAGGTGGTGCCGCGCACGGTGCCGTACACGCGCAGGTAGCGGCCCTTGCCGGAGAGGGCGGGCCAGTCGTCGGTGCCGCCGTCCCCGGCTGTCTCGTTGGCGAGCCGGGTCCAGGTGGTGCCGTCGGCGGAGATCTCGATCCGGTACGCCTTGGCATACGCGGCCTCCCACCTCAGCTCCACCCGCGTGACGTCGGCGGTGGCACCGAGGTCGACGCGTATCCACTGCGGGTCCTTGCCCTCGGCGCTCGCCCAGCGGGTGGCCGGGTCGCCGTCGAAGGCGTTCTGCGGGCCGAGGCCGGAACCTTCGCTGGAGGACGCGGTGGCAGGCTTGCCCCGCGAAATGAGGGGGTCGGCAGCGGCACCGGCCCGGTCGGGGGAGGCGAGCAACAGGCTGCCGACGAGGAGGAGTACGGCGGCGATGACCACGCCCACCGTACGGCGCCGTGTGGGCGGGAGGAGCGGAGCTGAGCCGTTCAGATGCATCCCTGGACTCCTGGCCTTGGGGGTGGCGAGCTGGGCATCGGTGCGCGACCTCGCGCCCCGGCCCTCGTGCGGGCAGGGGCGCGGCATCGTGGTGGCCGGGACGGAACTCTCACTGAGCGCGTCATGCCTACGGAGGTCAGGCACCGCGCCGGGCCACCGCCCGAGATGCTAGCGAACAGTAAACTTTCCTACCAGTCCCCCAACCCCCCTTGTTCTGAACCCTGTTCAGCTGCTTAAACCGTCTGCCGGCCAAGACGGGCTGCCTCGACCGTGCCCCGGCAGCCGTCCTCGCGGGCCGGGCATTGCGGTAGGTGCATGCCGACAGTTCTCCGGGGCCGCCGGTCCGCAGGCGGACATGGTGGAGTCCGCTCGTGAAGGACGGAATACCGGCGCTGTTCAGCGGCGGAAGGGCGTGAAATGCCGCGCGGGGCAGCCCGGGTCAGGCTGCCCGGCCCTTCCCGTCCACGACGATGGCGGCCGGACCGCGACCGGTTGATGTGCCTGCCGAGGGTGGAGCCGAAAGACGCCGGCACAGAATGCAACGGGCAGAGGCACACGAGCAGGACGGTCCCGAGCTGTGGGAATAGCGGTGGGTGACGGTTCGAGATGCGTGAGTGACGGCTCGCTGTTTCGCTGATGAGGCCCGCTCTTCCCGACAGATCCAGGAGTGATCATGAGCGTTGCAGGTGAATCCGGCCGTGCCCAGCAGATGCGTGCCAAGGCGCAGGAGATCAAGGACGAGGCCGCGCGCACCACGGACCCGAAGGAGCGTCAGCGGCTGACGGAACGGGCCCGCCGACTGCTGGAGCAGAGCGAGCAGGAAGGCCGCGGCGGCAGCCAGAAGAGGGAACCCATGTAACCAACCCCCGCTGCACACATCGGCCGGTGACCTCCAGCGCTCCGAGCGTCAGAGGCACCGGCCGACTTGCGACCCTCCTCCCTCGCGCCGTTCGTGTTGCCGCAGTCCCGTTCCCGGTCACATCCAGCACGCCGAGGTCGGCGATGATCCAGTCGGCGTCGAACTGGCGCACCTCCTTGGGCGGTGACACGAGCGAGACCCCCCTGTCCGTCGTAGCGCCAGGGCGGCCCGCCCTCGCGACCTGGGCCCGGGCGTACGTCGCGCGGCCGGACAACTGCTGTACGTCACCCGTCGATTACCTGTGGTCAACGAGGCGGGGAACACAAGTGATTGTGTGCGACGCCGACGGGTGCTCGCGCCTCGTGCAGGTTGCCCCGGAGCGGTGTACGGGACGACTCTGGAGGAGGCATCGCCTGCGGCTCGGGACACACTCGGCATCAGGCCGTGCATCCGGAGACGACGGAGAGGCGCCGACCGTGGACGGTCGGGAACCTGTGGGGAATGAGCCCGGCGCGTGTGGCCACCGGGCCGTGCCTCACACCGCGGACATGCGCGTGGAGGCGTGGTCGCCGACGGCCGAGGGTTGCATCGGCGAGGCGGTGAGCGCGATGGTGGAGGGCTTCGCCGACACGTCCGGAGCCCAAGTCGTCGCGGAACGCGCATACACGGTCACGGCAGCGTGCGACGAGGATCTGCTGGTGTCCGTCCTGGAGGAGGTCGTCTACCGGATGGATGCCGACGGTGAGATCCCGCTCGATGTGGAGGTGGGGCCGATCCGGTCGGCGGGGGACGGCCGGGGCCTGTCGGTCCGCTTCCGGATGGCCGACGCCGGCACCGCCGTGCCGGTCGGTGCGGTGCCGAAGGCCGTTTCGCTGCACGACCTGCACCTGCGCGGCGGCCCTGGCGGCTGGACCTGCCAGGTGACCGTCGACGTCTGAGTGCAGGACGGGGAAGGTGACGGGATCATGGCTCTCACGGTGGCACTGGCCGGCGACACCATGCTCGGGCGCAGCGTCGCCGAGGAGCTGCGCCGCTCGCCGGTGCCTGGCACGCTGGTCTCCGCAGGGGTCAGGGAGGCGCTCGCTGAGGCGGACCTCTTCGTGCTCAACCTGGAATGCTGTGTCTCCGACCGCGGGCACCGCTGGCCAGACCCGCGAAAGGCCTTCTTCTTCCGCGCTCCCTCCACCGCCGCGAAGGTGCTGGCCGAACTGGGGGCCGACTGCGTGACGCTCGCCAACAACCACGCCCTGGACTACGGGTTCGACGCCATGGCCGACACCCGCGCCCTGCTGGCCGGGGCGGGCGTCCAGACGGTCGGCGCCGGGGCGAACGCAAGCGCGGCCCGGGAGTTCGCGGTGCTGGAGGCAGGCGGTGTGCGGCTTGCGGTGGTGGGGGTCACGGACCACCCGCAGGAGTACGCGGCCGGGGCTGACAGTCCCGGTGTGGCCTGGGCCGATCTCCACGCGGGGGTGCCCGGCTGGCTGACGGAGTCGGTGGGCCGGGCCGCCGCGGCGGCGGATGTCGTGCTCGTCACTGCGCACTGGGGCCCCAACATGACCTCCCGGCCGCCGCGCCATGTCGCGGCCGCGGCCCCGGAGCTGCTGGCGGCGGGAGCGACACTGGTCGCCGGGCACTCCGCCCATGTCTTCCACGGGATCGCCGACCGGATCCTCTACGACCTGGGCGACTTCATCGACGACTACGCCGTCGACCCGGTCCTGCGCAACGACCTGGGGCTCCTCTTCCTGGTGACCCTGGACGGTCCGGATGCCGCACACCTGGTTCCCGTCCGGGCGGAGGCGGTGCCGCTGGCTCTGGACTACTGCCACACCCGCCTGGCGCGCGGCGAGGACCGGGAGTGGATCCGCGAGCGGCTCACCACCGCCTGCGCCGAGTTCGGCACCGCCGTCGCCGACCGGACCGGACGGCTGACGGTCGACTGGAGGTGAGGGACGTGGACATCGCACTGATGGAGAAAAGCCCGTACCGCTTCCGTATCGAGCAGCGGGAACCGATGCGCGTACCCGGGGTAGTGTTCGCCTCGCGGGCACTGCTGCCGCAGGCGGCTGGGGACAAGGCGCTGGAGCAGGTGGCGAACGTGGCGACGCTGCCCGGCATCGTCCGCGCCTCCTTCGCCATGCCCGACGTCCACTGGGGCTACGGCTTCCCGATCGGCGGGGTGGCCGCCACCGACATATCCCAGGGCGGGGTCATCTCGCCGGGCGGCGTCGGGTTCGACATCTCCTGCGGCGTACGGCTGCTGGCCTCCGGCATCGACCGCGAGGCGCTCGGCCACGACCGGATGCGGCGGCTGATGGACATCCTCGACAGCACCATCCCACGAGGCATGGGGCGTGGCGGTCTGTGGAAGCTGTCGGGGGCCGGGGAGATGGACGAGCTGCTGGTGGGCGGGGCACGGTACGCGGTCGAGCACGGCCACGGTGTGCCGCGCGATCTCGCGCGCTGCGAAGACCACGGTGTCCTGGACGGCGCGGCCCCGGGTCAGGTGAGCACGCGCGCCGTCGAGCGCGGCCTCCACCAGGTGGGAAGCCTCGGCTCGGGCAACCATTTCCTGGAGGTCCAGGCGGTGGACCAGATCTACGACACGGCTACCGCGGCGGCCTTCGGGCTGCGGTCGGGGCAGGTGTGCGTCATGATCCATTGCGGCTCGCGCGGCCTGGGACACCAGGTGTGCACCGACCACGTCCGCGTGATGGACCAGGAACTGCACCGGCACCACATCCAGGTACCGGACCGGCAGCTGGCCTGCACGCCGGTCGACTCGCCGCGGGGCCGCGCCTACCTCGGGGCGATGGCGGCAGCCGCCAACTACGGCCGGGCCAACCGCCAGCTGCTGTCCGAAGCCACCCGCCACGCCTTCGCAACGGCTGCGGGAGTCGGTCTGGAGCTGGTCTACGACATCTCGCACAACACGGCGAAACTCGAGACCCACGAAGTGGACGGTGTGGCACGTCCGCTGTGCGTCCACCGCAAGGGCGCGACGCGGGCGCTGCCACCCGGCGACCCGAGCCTGCCCGAGGACCTCGCCCAGGCGGGCCAGCCGGTACTCGTCCCCGGGACGATGGGCACCGCCTCGTACGTAATGGTCGGCCTGCCCGGCAACGACGCCTTCCACTCCGCCTGCCACGGCGCCGGGCGGGTCTGGAGCCGCCACCACGCGCTGCGCATGGTCCGTGGGGAGCGGCTTCGCGGTGAGCTGGAGGCGCGGGGCATCGCCGTGCGCCCCTCCTCGTGGCGTGGTCTCGCCGAGGAGGCGCCGGAGGCGTACAAGGACGTCGACACGGTCGCCGCCGTCACCGAGGGCGCCGGACTCGCCCGGCCGGTCGCCCGCCTGGTGCCGCTGGGCGTCGTCAAGGGATGAGCCGGTACGGAGCGGGAGAGATGGGCGCGGCTTCCCCAGAAGCCCTGGTCCGTGCGGTGCGCGCGGCCGGTGTCCGCGACGTGCGGCTGCTCGGCGCGCTCCCGCGCGGTTCCGCGGCAGCATGCAGGACTTGCCATACCTTCGAACATGCTCCGACCAGCCAGTACAGAGCTGCATGGATCCCTGGCGCTCCGAAGCGGCGATCACGGTGGGACCCGGTGATGGAGCCGCGCGCGCCTCGGCAGAACGCGAGTAGCGTGGTGGGTGCAGGACCGGCAGGAAGTCCGGTCGAAAGCCGCGAGCCGAGACGGCAGATCGCGTCCCGCGCCTCTCGGGAAGCGTCGGGCACAGGAGCCTGCCTTCTTGAGGGCATCGAGCAGCAGCACGTAGACGGAGCAACCGTGGGAGGAGTGATGACGGCCGCGGATCCGGAAGTCGTCGTACATGCCGGAGCGGTCCGGCTCCACGGGCAGCTGTCTGTCCCCGAAGGGGCGACGAGCATCGTGGTGTTCGCCCATGGCAGCGGCAGCAGCCGACACAGCCCGCGCAACCGCTCCGTCTCGACCTCGCTGAACAAGTCTGGCCTGGCCACGCTGCTGTTCGACCTTCTGACGGCGGAGGAAGAGCTGGACCGCGCCCACGTCTTCGACGCCGCTCTGCTGTCCCGCCGCTTGACCGACGCCACCCGCTGGCTGCTCGATCAGCCCGAAACCCAGGGCTTCGCCGTCGGCTACTTCGGTGCCAGTACCGGCGCGGCCGCCGCGTTGTGGGCGGCGGCAGAGCCGGACTCCCCGGCCAAGGCGATCGTCTCCCGCGGCGGCAGGCCCGATATGGCTGGACCCCGCCTGCCCGCAGTGACCGCGCCCACGCTGCTCATCGTCGGAGGCGAAGACGACGTGGTGCTGGACCTCAACCGCCAGGCCCAGGCACAGCTGCGCTGCGAGAGCCGACTGGCAGTGGTCCCCGGCGCCACTCACCTGTTCGAGGAGCCTGGTGCTCTGGGACAGGTGGCGGACCTGGCCAGAGAGTGGTTCGCCGGCCACCTGGGCCGTCCTTCAGGACCAGGTGGCTGATCGCCGACGCACCGCACGGACGGGGTGCCTAGGGCCGCCTGAGTCGCCACGGGCCCCTGGGACACCCGATCGGAGCACCGGTGAACTGGTGAAATTCGAGGTGTCACCGCCAGTCGTACGGGCCGTCCATGGTCGCAGGCTCCACCATCGAGTCAACCTGGCGGGACGGAGAACCGATGGCGCAGGACCTGCAGGAAGCCGCGTCGGCCGAGCCGGTGGCCAACCGGCGCATCAATGCCGGTGTGAGGCTCATGGGCTGGCTGACGACCACGGACCACAAGGTCATCGGCAACCTCTACATGGTCACCGCGTTCGGGTTCTTCCTGCTGGCCGGAGTGATGGCCATGTTCATGCGAACGGAGCTGGCCCGGCCAGGACTTCAGATCGTCAGCACAGAACAGTACAACCAGCTGTTCACCATCCACGGCACCGTCATGATGCTGCTGTTCGCCACGCCGATGTTCGGCGGCTTCGCGAACGCCATCATGCCGCTGCAGATCGGCGCGCCCGACGTCGCCTTCCCCCGCCTCAACGCACTCACCTACTGGCTCTTCCTCTTCGGCGGAATCATCGTGGTGTCGGGATTCGTGGTGCCCGGCGGCGCGGCACACTTCGGCTGGTTCGCCTACGCCCCACTGAACAGTGCCGTCTTCTCGCCCGGCGCCGGCGGAGACCTCTGGACCATGGGCCTGGTGCTGTCGGGGATCAGCACGACCCTGGCATCGGTCAATTTCATCACTACGATCGTCTGTCTGCGCGCCCCGGGTATGACCATGTTCCGGATGCCGATCTTCACCTGGAACATTCTGTTCACCTCGATCCTCGCGCTGCTCGCTTTTCCGGTGCTCGCGGCCACCCTGCTCGCCCTCGAAGCCGACCGGAAGTTCGGGGCGCATGTGTACGACTCCGCCTACGGCGGGGCGCTGCTGTGGCAGCACCTTTTCTGGTTCTTCGGCCATCCCGAGGTCTACATTGTCGCGTTGCCCTTCTTCGGAGTGGTGAGCGAGATCATTCCCGTGTTCAGCCGGAAGCCGATGTTCGGGTATTTCGGAATGGTGATGGCCACGGTCAGCATCACCATGCTCTCGGCGGTTGTCTGGGCCCACCACATGTTCGCGACGGGAGCCGTTCTCCTGCCCTTTTTCTCCGCCATGTCGTTCATCATCGCCGTGCCCACCGGCGTCAAGTTCTTCAACTGGATCGGCACCATGTGGCACGGCAGTATCTCGTTCGAGACACCCATGCTCTGGGCGATCGGTTTCCTCGTGACATTTCTGCTCGGCGGCCTCAGCGGGGTACTGATCGCCTCGCCCCCGCTGGACTTCCATCTCACCGATTCGTACTTCATCGTCGCCCACCTCCATTACGTGCTCTTCGGAACAGTGGTCTTCGCGATGTTCGGCGGATTCTACTTCTGGTGGCCCAAGCTGACCGGACGCATGCTGGATGAACGCCTCGGACGTATCCATTTCTGGACCTTGTTCGTCGGATTTCAGTCGACCTTCCTGGTCCAGCACTGGCTGGGGGAGGCCGGAATGCCCCGGCGTTACGCCGACTATCTCTCGGCGGACGGCTTCACCTTGCTCAATACGATCTCGTCCGTCGGCTCCTTTCTGCTGGGCCTGTCGACCCTGCCGTTCCTGTACAACGTGTGGCGCACCAGCCGTTATGCACCGAGGGTCGGGGTGGACGACCCGTGGGGGTTCGGCCGTTCCCTGGAGTGGGCGACCTCCTGTCCACCCCCGAGGCACAATTTCCGGGCTCTGCCCCGCGTACGTTCGGACTCGCCGGCCTTCGACCTGCACCACCTCCTCAGGCCGGAGAACGAGAAACCGAGCCTCGGCCGGGGTGGGTCCCACTCCACATCGGACGCCGGAGAGGATTCGGGCGAATGAAGACCGAGGCCGTTCTCTTCGCCGGGGTCGCGGGGTTCTTCCTCGTGACCGATGTTCTCTACGCCGCGTGGTCCCACGAGCCGACCGGCACGGCGGCTCTCACCGTCTCGTTCCTCATGGCTTTGCTGGTCACGTTCTTCTTCGCCACCAACTACCGGAGGAAGGGGCTCCGCCCCGAGGACCGCGGGGACGCGCACATCCATGAGCGGTCCGGCCCGGTGGATTTCTTTCCCCCGCACAGCATCTGGCCGTCACTGACCGCCGCGGGGACGGCCCTGCTCGCCCTCGGTGTGGTGTTCGGCCTGTGGCTCTTCCTGATCGGGCTGGGCGTGGTACTGGCCGGGGTGTTCGGAATGGTCTTCCAGTATGGGCGTGCGCAGGCCTGACGCCGGTTCTCACTCCTCAGGCTCGCCGGCCAGCTCCGGCGGCGCCAGCCGCTCCGCGATCCGGGACCGTTGCTCGTCCGTGGCGGGCAGTTCCACGAGGTCCCCGTAGTACCAGCCGCTCAGTACGGTCCGAAGCCGTCGCCGACGCGAGATCGGGCCGTGCGCGGGGAGCTCCAGAGGCCTCGGGACATCACGCATCAGGATGCGGTGGCGGGCTGTCGGGCTCAGGCCGCGGTGGCTCTCCGAGAGCTCGCCGTTCACCGACTGGATCACCTGGCCGGTCTCCTCGCCCTCGGTCAGCCGACGGCGGTCCCGCATCTGAAGGGCGAGGCAGAGGCGTTTGGTCAGCGCGAAGGCCAGAATCGGGGCGGCGATCAGCGCGATTCTGAGGATCCAGATCATGGCCTCGACCGAAACCCTGAACAAGAAGGCGACCACGTCGTTGCCGCCGGCGACCAGGAGAACGGCGTAGAAGACGATGGCCGCCACGCCGAGCCCCGTACGGGTCGGCCGGTTGCGCGGCCGGTCGCACAGATGGTGTTCCGTGCGGTCACCCGTCACCCACTTCTCGAAGAAGGGATAGAGGAACAGCACGGTGAAGACCAGGCCTGGCAGCACAATCGCCGGAATGAATACATTCCACATGATGGTGTGGCCCGCGATATCGGTCTCCCATGGCGGCATCAGCCGGAGCGCGCCCTCCAGGAACCCGACATACCAGTCCGGCTGTGCGTTACCGGATACCTGGTTGGCACGGTAGGGGCCGTAGTTCCATACGGGGTTGATCTGGGCGAGCCCTCCCAGCAAGGCCAGTACGCCGAACACCATGAGGAAGAAACCTGTGGTCTTCACAGTGAAGTGAGGGAACGCAGGTGAGCCGACGGCGTTCCTATTGGTCTTCCCCTGACCCGCCCAGTGGGTGTGTTTGAGATACACCACCAGGATGAGATGAGCGGTGATCAGCGCCACGATCAGACCGGGCACGAGCAGGACGTGTACGGGGTACAGACGAGGGATCACAGCATTGCCCGGGAATTGTCCGCCGAATACGAACAGCTCCAGGTACGTTCCGACGAAAGGAATCGACCCCACAATGGTGGCCGCCGTCCTCAGGCCCGTACCGGACAACAGGTCATCGGGCAGCGAGTAGCCCGCGAATCCTTCGAGAAGCGCGAGCACGAACAGGGTCACGCCCACGATCCAGTTGGCCTCCCGCGGTTTACGGAAGGCGCCGGTGAAGAAGATCCTCAGCATATGGACGGCGATCGCGGCGACGAACACCAGCGCCGCCCAGTGGTGGATCTGACGGACCAGCAGGCCTCCGCGCACGGCGAAGCTGATGTCGATGGTGGTGGCGTAGGCCTGCGTCATCCTCTCGCCCTGAAGGGGCACATAGGAACCGGTGTAGACACTCTCCGTCATGCTCGGGTCGAAGAACAGGGTGAGGTACACACCGGTGAGGAGCAGAACCACAAAGGAGTAAAGGGCGATCTCGCCGAGGAGAAAAGACCAGTGGTCGGGAAATGCCTTGCGCAGCAACGGCCTGGCCAGTTCACTGACGGGCAGGCGCCCGTCCACCGCTCCGTATCCACTGACCGCCGCCTGCCCGGCCCGGGACTTCAGTTGCGCCTTACGTCTCCGCAGGGACATGCACCACTCTCCCGTCGGTCTTCCCGCCAGCCCGCACCCCTTATTGTTCCGGTTCGCCGTTTATGGGTATCGCATTGCTCGAAGGGGCTGCGCAGAATCGCGGTATCGGCACCTGATCGGCCGACTTGGCCCTGACGTGCAGGGTGGCGCATGTCCGACCGCTGTGGTTCCACGGACGGCGCGACGCGACGTCGGATGCCGTCGCGTCGGCTTTCCGGTCCCCCCGCAAAGGCGTCAGGTGCGTGCCTTGCGGGCCGACATCCATGCGTAGACCAGGACACCCGCGAAGAGGAACAGCACGCCCTGGTAGACGGCGGCGTAGCCGGAGCCCGCCAGGAGCCACATGGAGAAGCCGAAGGCGGCCAGCGCGAGCACGGTGTCACGGGCGAGGCGAGCCGGGCGGACCCGGTCGCGCTGCCCCGAAACGAGGAAATACAGCTGGGCCGCTGTCGCCAGGAGGTACGGGACGGTCGCGGTGAAGGTCGTGATCAGCACCAGGATCTCGAACACCTGGGCCGTCCCGGCCATGTAGTTGTAGACAGTCAGCAGCGAGGCGAGAACGACTGTGACGATCACGCCGAAGGTCGACACGCCCCGCCGCTTCACCGCGAAGCGTGCCGGGAACAGGCCGTCGCGGGCGGCGGCGTACGCGGTCTGGGCGCTGAGCAGCGTCCAGCCGTTGAGCGCGCCCACGATCGACACCAGCGCAGCGCAGGCGACCGCCGCGCCGCCCCACGTGCCGCCGAACATGGCGTTGACGGCGTCGCTGAAGGGTGCGCTGGAGGTGAGCAGCTCGTCGTGCGCGACAGTACCGAAGACTGCGAGGGTGCCCAGCAGGTACACCAGCGCCGCGCCCAGCGTGCCGAGGACGGTCGCCCGCCCGACGTTGCGCCGCGGATTGCGCACCTCGCCCGCGCTGACCGCCGCCGACTCGACGCCCAGGTAGCTGAAGAGCAGGATCGCGGCGGACGCGGAGACCGCGCCGAGGGCGCCGCCTTCGGTGGCCTGGAAGGGACCGAGGTTGTCCGGGTCGAAGAAGAAGAGCCCGCCGATCGCGACCAGCAGCAAGGGCGCGAACTTCAGCACGGTGGAGACGAGTTGCACCGCGCCGACGTAGCGGGTCCCGGCGAGGTTGGCGAGAGCCGGCAGCCACTGCACGACAAGTGCGGCGGTCATCATCAGCCACGGCGAGCCGTGCAGGGGCAGCAGCACGTCCAGGTAGCCAACGGCGGTGACGGCGAGCGCCGCGTTGCTCACCCAGGAGGTGATCCAGTACGACCATGCGGCCAGGAAGCCCGCGAAATCGCCGAAGGCCTCGCGCACGTAGACGTACGGCCCGCCGGTGCGCGGATCGCGCTGCGCGAGCCGCCCGAAGACGAGCGCGAGCGCGATGGCCCCAATGGTGAGCACGCCGAAGGCGACGAGGCTGATGGTGCCGTACGGGGCGACGGACGCCGGTAGCAGGAAGATGCCGCCGCCGATGATGTTGCCCATGACCAGCGCGGTGGCGACCGGAAGCCCGAAGCGCCGGGCGTGCCGACTGTTCCCGTCCTGCTCCGGGGGCGGCAGGTGCCCCGTCCGGGCGCAGGCGGGATCCTGGGTCGGGGTCGGAGCGGGGCTGCCCGGGGCCGGAGCCGACGGCGAGACGGTTCCGGTGTCGTGCATGGGGATGGTGCGCCTTTCATCGTGCTCGGTACCGTCGCCTGCCCCGCGGGGCAGCGCCACGGCCCCCCGGCCCGTACAGCGGCGGCCCAGTGTGCTGGCGCACGCCTGCTGCGGGAACCGTCGGGGGATCCACCCCATGGTCGGTTATCGGACATCGCGCACCAAATCGCCGGTGAATTTTCACTGAGGCGCCGGCCGTGACCGAAAATCGGACGGAACCGGGCCCGTGTGACCACGCATCCTCCTCCACAGGTCGAAGGCCCAGCGGCCACCGCGGCCGGCGGTCACCCGCCCGAAGGGCCGGGGGGCCCGACGCGACCGATCGGTGCGGGGGTGTCGCAGAGCAGGCCGCCCCGGGCTCCGTCAGCCCCAATGCCCAAAGCCGGCGCGGCCGAGGCCGGCCACCAGTGACGGCCCAGGGTGCCTGTGCACCGCGCCACCTCGTCGTAGCGTGCTTCACTCCCCGCTCGCCAACGCCTCCGCCGACGCCCTGCCCCCGAAGGTGCAGTCCCATGCCTGGGGACACAACACCGCGACCGCCCCTCGGGCCGGCCTGCGGACCGGGCCGCAGACTCGTCGAGTGAGCTGATCCCCTCAGCTTCCCAGGACTGCTTCCATCACACGCTTCGCGATCGGTCCGCCCAGCCGTCCGCCCGAGATGTCCGAGCGGGAGATGTTCATGTCCGTCGGGTCGATGAAGACCGCGACCGCCACCGACGCGCCGTCGGCCTTCTTGCCGTACGAGACGAACCAGCCGTACGGCACCTCGTCCTTCACGTTCACACCGCGCTGCGCCGTGCCGGTCTTGCCACCGACCGTGACGCCGTCGATCAGGGCCCGCTGGGCACTGCCCTCCTTGGCGGTGAACTCCATCATTTCCTGGACCTTCTTCGCTGTCTCCTCGGAGACAGCCTGGCTCTTGAGTTTCGGCTCGTGCTTCTCCAGGGTCGACAGATCGGGGCCGCGCAGCTCTTCGACGATGTACGGCTGCATCAGCTTGCCGTCGTTGGCGAGTGCTGCGGTCACCATGGCCATCTGCATCGGGGTGCTGGTGAGGCTGCCCTGGCCCATGCCCGTCAGCGCGGTCCCGGGCTTGTCCAGCTGGCTCGGGTAGAGGCTCTTGGTGGCGAGCATGTCGCCGAACTCGTCGGAGTAGACATCGGCGTTGAAGCCGAACTTCTCCGCCGTCTCGCGCATCTTGTCCGCGCCGACCTTGGAGGCCGCGTCGAGGAAGACGTTGTTGCAGGAGTACTGCATGGCGGTCTTCATGGACGCCTTGTTGCAGACCGCGTCGCCGGCCTCACTGCCGATCTTGTTCGAGGAGAGCGGCAGTGGGTACGGGGAGACGGCGTCGGACGCCGCGTCGACGTCGGTGACAACGCCGTTCTCGAGAGCAGCGGCCGCCGTGAGGATCTTGAAGGTGGAGCCGGGCGGGAAGGTCTCGCGCAGCGGGCGGTTGGCCAGGGGCTTGCTCTTGTCGTCGACGAGATCCTGGAACCGGTCGCCCTCCTTGAACGAATTCCCGGCGAAGACGGACGGGTCGTAGGAAGGGGTGGAGACCAGCGCAAGGACCTTGCCGGTGCGCGGGTCGAGGGCGACGACCGCGCCGCGGGCACCGAGATCGGTCAGCCCTTTGTAGCCCGCCTTCTGCGCCTTCGGGTCGATCGTGGTGATCACATCGCCGCCGCGGCGCTGCTCGCCGGTGAGAATGTCTTTGGCGTGCCGGAATGCGAACCGGTCGTCCTGGCCGCTGAGCACGCTGTCGTACGTCTTCTCCAGCAGGGACATGCCCTGCGCCTGTGAGGCGTAGCCGGTCACCGGAGCGTACATCGCGCCTTGCTTGAAGGTCCGCTGGTACTTGAAGTCCGAGCCGGAGACCGCCTTCGAACCGGTAATCGGTTCACCGCCCACGATGATGTCGCCGCGCGGGGTGGCGAACTGAGCGATCTTCACCCGGCGATTGTGCTCGTCGGTGGCGAGAGATTCGCTCTTGAAGTACTGGAGCCAGTTCGCCCGGAGCAGCAAGGCCAGCACCAGCAGCCCACAGAAGACGGCTATATGCCGCAACGGCCTGTTCATCGTTCTCCCGCTTCCCGAACCATTCGATCTTCACACTAGAGATGCGCCTGCGTGCCACATGGTTGCAGCAAGGCACCTCCGCTGCTCCTGCCCGTGGACTACGCGGCACCGGCAGTTCCGTAAGGCGCCGATCGCTTCAAAGGACGTTTCGGAGGCGATCGCGGATCAGGCGTTGAGACCAACCGCCGGGAGGTCTCCGGGTGGAATTCCTGTTCGTCGAGGAGACGCTGATCCTGGCCGGCCGAGGGTGCCCATGCCGATGGGTGAACAGTGAACGTGCCCGAATTGAGGGCCGATCCGGCGGAAGCCTAGCGCACGGCCCAACGCGTCGATGAGCCCATGTGCCGAGCAGCGGACGCCCACTGCACGCACCAGCTCCGGACGAGTTCCTTCGACCTCCGGGTGCGGTTGCACACCGCACCCCGCCACCCACCGCCGGATGACGATCTACCGGGCACGCCCCGAACCCCGAGCCCTGGCCGGCCGGGTGGGCGTAACGGCTTTCGCCGCCCCGCAGTTGATCGCGGACCCGGCCCGGCTGCGGCCGGACCCCGGGCCCGCTTGCCGGGGAGCGTCGGAGCGCCTGCGGCACCGGTCGCCGCCGACGGCAAATCAGCCTGCGTGGGCTGCCACTCCGCCGGCGTCATGCGCCGGCCAGCAGCACCTCCAGCGCCACAGCCGTATCCGGATGGCGACCGGCCAGTGCCGCGCCTGGCGGGCAGGGATCCGCCGTCCATGTCCCGTCGCAGCCCAGCAGGCTCGCCACCGCGTCGCACGCCGCGGGGTGGGCAACGAGCAGCGTGCAAGCGCGGCTGCCGTCCGCGCGCCGCGCCGGATGCACAGCTTCCGGCTCCGGCTGCGCCCGCCACGGCGGCACCCACTCGTCCAGCGCTGCGAGCCGGCCGGGGAAAATCCGCCCGGCTTCACGGATCAGCAGCGGGGCCAGCTCGGCCCCGCCCGATCGCAGGGTGGTGATCAGAGTCGGCAGCCACGGCAGGAGCACCGGGTCCGGCAACCTTCCGAACGCGTTCGACACTGCCTCGACAACAAAGTCGGCGAGGCCGGGGACGGGCTCCAGGGCGTGTACGAAGCCGCTGAGGTAGCGCGGATAGGCGGGCACCACCAAGGGGTTGCCGAGCAGTTCGTCGCACCTCGCCCGAAGATCCGCACGGGAGAGGCGCCCGAGCTGCACCTGAGCCGCCCACAGCAGCGCCGTCTTCGGCGGGTCCTGCGGATGCGACTGGGCGAGAGCCAGCTCCAGCTGGGTCCGGTCGCAGCCCAGCGACAGCGCCAGACTCTCCATGCTGAACAGGAAGCCCAGCATCGCCGCCACTTGGCGGACGGTGGCGTCGTCGTCGGTGAACGCCGTCGGCAACAGCGTGCAGTAGTGCGCGTATCCGGTCTTGACGAAGGACTCGATCCATGACGGGAGTACCGGCTCGCTGGTGCGGTAGTACGCCACCAGCCGCCGCACCCGGCGCAGCACGTCCGGTGCGCCGTCGACGCTGCGTTCGGCCGACAGTACCTCCAGGGCGCGTGTGCCCAGCTCGTCGGCGAGGCGGCGGCTGCCCAGGTACAGCGTCGCGTCCTCGACGGCTTCCAGAACGGTCGCCGCGGTGGCGTGCGGGCTGTACGCCGCGCGGCGCAGGCGCTGCTCCAGGACCTGCTCGATGCTGACGCCCTCGTAGCCGAGCTCGATGAGCGCACGCTGGTGGGTACCCAGCGCCAGATCCCACGACTCCTGGATCGGCCGCTCCCCCAGTCCTCGCTCTCCCATGATCGGCCGCGCGGCGCCCTGCGGCATCAGGCGGCGCAGCATCCACAGCAGGTCGGAACACCGCTCCAGTTCCGGCTGGGAGGCGATGTCCAGCAGCGCCCGTTGCACGCCGCGCTGCTGGAGCTTCAGGTTCAGGGGCGCGAGCCGGTCGTGCACGTCGCGGGCCAGGGGTGGCAGCGCGTCGTAGCCGACCTGGCCGACCCGATCTCCGCCCATCATGATCTCCACGAGGCGGCGCACGTCGCGCCGGCCGGGCACGGTGTCCTTCTCGATGCAGGTGACGGCCGCGTCCTGGAAGTCGTACGGCGTGGGCTTGGCCCGGTCACGCATCCCGGCCAGCAGGATCGACGTCTCGAAAACCGCGATGGCGTCGGCGGTGGAGGCGAGGTAGCCACCTCGGCGCGCGGCGCGCACGATCTCCACCGACCAGCTGAGCAGTTCCGTCTCGTCCAGCCGGTCCAGGACGGGCGGTTGCTGCAGGAAGCCGGTCAGCTTGTCCGAGGGCGGGGCGGCCGGTACGGGAGACGCCGCGGCTGCGGTCTTCTTGGCCTTCGCCTTCTTCGCACCCACCTGTCCTTCCAGGCGGTACGGCTCCACGCGCGTGCGCCTGACGTTCTTTGCCCAGACTGTCGCGGCGATCGACACCGAGCCGGCAGCAAGGCCGAACTGCGCCTCGATCGCCGCGTGGCTGGAAGGAATCAGGCCGTGCTGCCACTTGGTGGCACTGCGCGGGCTGATCTCGAAGGTGTCGGTGCCGTGGACACCGAACTCCTCGACACGGCCGGCCGCGTGGAAGGCGCCGCAGACATAGAGGCAGTCCGCAGGATCGGTGCCGGTCGCGGCCAGGTGCTCGCGCATCCTGGCCCACATGTAGCGCTCACGGTCCTCGTCCACGCGTACCCGGTGGCGGTCGCCGGGGGCCAGGCGCCGGAAGAGACTGCCGATCAGGAACATGACCTGGCGGTAGGTGTCGTGGTCGCTGTCGCCGAGTGGCAGTTCGACGTACTGGTGCCACCACTCCGACCAGTGCCGCACCCTGCCATGACGCAGCAGGTGTTCCTCCAGGTCTGCGAAGCGCGGACGCAGGTCGCCGATCTCCACGCCGACCGCGTCGCCGTGCAGCGCGGCCTGTTCCTCGGCGGGCGGTGACTCCGGATCGGCAGGCTCGGCGGAGTGCTCTTTGCGCGCGTCCCACTGGAAGACGTGGTCCGAGGAACGGTCGACGAGGACCAGTTCGACGCCCGGCGTGTCCAGTGCGTAGGCGATCGCCTGATACTCGGCCGAGGCCTCGGTGATCGGTGCGACCACGGACAGCGGAGACCACTCGGCCGGGAAGCCGTCGACCTCGGTCGCGAACGCCTGGACCGCCACCGGGAGCCTGCAGTTGCGCAGTTCGGTCAGCAGCGGTGCCATGTCCTCGCACAGCTCCAGGTACACGACCTTCGGCTGCTTCTCCCGAAGACGGCGTGCCATCGCGATCGCCGAGGCGGGCGAGTGGTGGCAGACGGGGAAGATCTCCAGTGGCTCGCGCACCGCGCGGTCGACGTCGTCGACGATTCCGAGGAAAATGCCCTCCAGGGCGTCGGGTCCGTCGGCGAACGCCGCGGCGGCCTCCTGCAACTGCGCGCGCAGTGCCTCGAAGGTCCCCTCGTGTGTGCTGCTCATGACAGGGTGGCGATCGCGTCGCGGCCGCCCTCCAGGAACTCCGGCCAGGATCCGCCCTCTTCCTTGCTGCGCGGCTCGACGACGCCGTGCAGGTACTTGTTGAGGATGGCCAGGTCCTCGGGCTCGCGCCGGGCCAGCGACCCGATGAGCGAGGAGGCGAGCGTGTGGGCGGTCAGGGCACGCTCGCCGAAAAAGTTGCTGTGCAGGACCGCGTCCTCGAGGACGCCGATCTGTTCGGCGGTGGACAGCGCCGACTCGAGCTTCTCGTCGTCGCTGCCGGCCGCGGCCGCGGTGGCGCGCAGATCGGCGAAGCTCTGCAGCAGCACGTCGAGCAGCGTCGGCGGCACGTCCAGCTCGATCCGGTGGCGGCGCAGCAGTTCCTCGGTGCGGAAGCGGACGATCTCCGCCTCGCTCTTCTTGTTCGTCATCACCGGGATGCGGACGAAGTTGAAGCGCCGCTTGAGCGCTGAGGACAGGTCGTTGACGCCCCGGTCGCGGCTGTTGGCGGTGGCGATGATCGAGAAGCCGGGCTTGGCGAAGACGATGTTGTCGCTGTCCAGTTCGGGAACCGAGATGTACTTCTCGGACAGGATCGAGATCAGCGCGTCCTGGACATCGCTGGTGGAGCGGGTGAGTTCCTCGAAACGGCCGATCGCGCCGGCTTCCATCGCGGTCATGATCGGTGAGGGGATCATCGACTCCCGCGACTGGCCCTTGGCGATGACCATGGAAACGTTCCAGGAGTACTTGATGTGGTCCTCGGTGGTACCGGCCGTGCCCTGCACGACCAGCGTGGAGTTGCGGCAGATAGCGGCGGACAGCAGCTCGGCCAGCCAGCTCTTGCCGGTGCCGGGGTCGCCGATGAGCAGCAGGCCGCGGTCGGAGGCCAGGGTGACGATGGAGCGCTCGACGAAACTGCGGTCGCCGAACCACTTCTGCGAAATCTCCCGGTCCAGGCCGTCGGAGCGCTCGGATCCCAGAATGAACAGGCAGACCATCTTCGGGGACAGGCGCCAGGAGAAGGGCTTGGGGTTGTCGTCGATGGACTCCAGCCAGTCGAGTTCCTCGGCGTACTTGATCTCGGCAGGGGCGCGCAACAGGTCTGACATGACAGGGCCTTTCTAAGCGAGGAACATCTTGAGTTCGTGGACAAGCTTGCGGATGTGGCCGGAGAGCACCGGTGTGCCGAGGGCCTTGAAACGTTCACGGAACCAGGGGTTGACCTCCTGGCGGCCGGAGCTGGTGACCGAACCGACGGGGATGAACTTCACCCCGGACCGGTGGACGGCCTCGATGCCCTCGAACAGCGGCTGGGAGCGGTCGAACTCGTAGAAGTCCGAGATCCACACCATCACAGTGTCTTTGGGGCCGGTGATCTTCGGACGGGCCATGGCCATCGCGACGGGGCCGTCGTTGCCGCCACCGAGGTTGGTGCGTAGCAGGGCCTCGAACGGGTCGTTCACCCAGGGCGTCAGGTCGATGGCACGCGTGTCGTACGCGATCAGGTGGACGTCCACCTTCGGCAGCCCGGCGAAGATCGACGCCAGGATGGTGCAGTTCACCATCGAGTCGACCATCGAGCCCGACTGGTCCACGACGACGATCAGCCGCTGGGGCGTCGTCCTGCGGGTGGTGTGCCGGTAGTAGAGGCGGTCGACGTACAGCCGCTCCTCTTCCGTGCTCCAGTTGGTGAGGTTCTTCCAGATCGTGCGTTCGAGGTCGAGGTTGCGGAACACCCGCTTCGGCGGGACGGAGTGGTCCAGGGCGCCTACCGTGGCTTTTTCCACCTGGGTGCGCAGCACTTCGGCGACCTCGTCGACGAATCGGCGGATCAGGGCCTTGGCGTTGGCCAGGGCCACGCCCGAGAGGTTGTTCTTGTCCCGCAGCAGTTGTTCGATCAGCGACATACTCGGGGTCAGCTGAGCGGCAAGCTTGGGGTCGGCCAGTACCTCGCGCAGGTGCATGCGCTTGACGAGGTCGGCCTCGATGGCGCCGAGTTCCGGGCCGATCGCCGGAATCAGCCTGCTGAGATCGGGCGTCGTGCCCGGCTTGCCGGTGCCGGTCGGGCTGAGGCCCGGTCCTGCGGTCCCTCCCCCGGCCCCACGGCCGGCGCGGGCACCGCGCAGCTCGCCGGGCCTGCAGCCCAGCGCACGCTCCAGCCAGCCCGCGTCGGACTGCCAGCGCGCCAGTTGTCCGGCGGTGACCGTGCCGGTGCCGGAGGCGAAGACGTTGAGCAGCACCTTCGACACCAGCGCCGCGCGGCGCACTTCGCCGGCCCGGTCGCATGTACCGTCGTCGTCGGGCTCGGGCGCCATCAGGCCGTCGAGCTCGGCGGCCAGCTCCGGGTGGCGCTGCACGATCGAGTCGACGGAGGCCTGCGGGTCCAGCAGTGCGGACGGCAGGCCGATGTCCTCCACGACGGCGAGGCTCGCCGATTCCAGCGTGGCCTGCTCTTCGTGGTCGAAGAGGCGGGCGAGGAGCCGCCAGTACAGGACCTGACGACGGCTGTCGTGCGGGTCGCCCCCGGGATTCTGTGGGGTCGCGTGTTCGGCCGATTGTTCGGTCGTTTGCTCCGTCATTTCCGCAACAGCCTCCCCGCGCGCTCCCGCAGCACAGCCACGGCGTCGGTGGCGGCTTTCTCGGCCTTGACGCCGGCCTTATCGGTCGTGCCCCCGGCCCATCCCCCGGCGTGGATCGCGACGGCCTTCTTCCGTACGGTCGTCTCGACGGCCAGGGGCTGGACGCGAAATGTCCCGGCGTCCCAGCGGAGCAGCCCGATGCACGCGCCGGACGCGGCGACGGCGTCGGGGGTGAGCGGTCCGGCGGTCGGAATGCGGTCGGTGTCGACAGCGAGAGAGTGTCCGGCGACGGTGAACGTCAGTACGTCGTCGTCATTCTGGGCGGCGTAGCCCTCCAGGAACACGGGTACGGCGATGCGCGTCGGGTGCCGGTCCAGGGGTGCGGTCGCCGCGTCGGTGGCAGTGGGCAGGGCGACGCGGGCAGTAGCGAAGGCGTCGGCCGGTTCGCTCGGGCGTGCGTGCTCGTCGCTCCAGACCAGGTCGCCCTCGGCGGTGACCGGCATGCCGGCCAGGTCCATGGAGCGGCCCTCGCTGACGGCCGCCAGCAGCGACATGTGCGGGCGGAGCAGCTGCCAGACGCCGGCTCCGACGACCGTGTCGGGCTTCGGCAGCGACACGGCGGCACGCACCAGGCGGGGAGCGGCACCGTCCGCGGGCTCGAACACCGCGTGGACCTGGGCCTGTGCGGCGGTCGCGTGTTCCTGCACGTCGACGCCGAGGGGCAGCAGGCGGCCGGTGGCCGTACCGGTCACGGGCACGTCGGCCGCACCGGGCAGCGTCAGCAGCATCGCACGCGACCACAGGTCGGCCCAGCGGCGTGCCGGGATGCGCTCCAGGGCAGCGCCCGGGCAGGATGCGGCGAGTTCGGCGGAGAAGCCGTCGAGGAGCGTTGCCAGGCGGCGCAGGGCCGGGTCCGGGAGCATGGCGGAGACGACTTGCGCCGACCCGGAGACCACGTCGTGGTCGATGCCCTGCCACCCGGAGCGTGCCAGATCCGACAGCCAGGAGCGGGCGGCGGCGAGCAGGTTCGCCGCTTGCTGCCCACCGGACGCCGGGACGGCCTCCTCGCTGCGGGACCGGCCGGTCGCCTCCTCGACTCGGGTCATCAGTGCGTCGTGGACAGAGCCGAGCAGTGCAGTACGGGCAGCGGCGAGGGCGACGAAGTGGTCTTCGTTCGCGGCTCCGTCCGCCGCCTTCTCGGCTGCCTTGGCGACCCTGTCGGCCAGCGGCGTCCCCGCGACGGCGCGGGCGAGTTCTGTCAGGCCGGCGGCCTGGGCCGGTTGGGGACGGAGCAGGCCGGCGACGAGAGCCCGGTCAAAGGCGTCGACGGCCGTCAGGGCTTCATCGAGCCCGGCGATGGTTTCGCTGAGCAGGTCGACGCGCATCACGCCACCGCCCTGGTCGGTGGGAACCACTGCATCTCCGGCAACGGTGTGGTGGTCGGGGCAAGTTCCAGGTAGGCCAGGTGACGCAGGAACCGGCTGAAGACCGGCGCGGCAGCCTTGGTGTCCCCCTGTGATGGACGAGTGCTGCTCATGTCGGCGGCGATGGTCTGCGCGTTGGGCTCCCCGTCCACGATCTCGACCCTCAGGTAGCGGGCGACCCGCTCGGCGCCGTACTGCAGACCCGCCTCATTGATCAGGGCTCGGATGTGATTGCAGAACGAGCCCCGTGCACCGCCGCAGGGCCGGTTGTTGTTGGTGCTGCAAGCGAACGCGTAAGTACCGGCCGCAACCGACGAGACATAGACCCGCTCGATGTCCGAGCCGCTGGACACCACGCCCTGCAAGCGTCCGTCGGCCAGCTCGACGAACGGGACCTTGGCAAGCTTGCGCGGCCGTGCGGGTGCTATCACCCGTGCCGTGCTCGACCTCTCCCAGTCTGACAACGCGCCATCTCCTATGCACCATGGAACTTCCGCACCGCAGCGGCGGGACACGACTGAACATACTTGCGACCACTGACATTGATACGCGTAGCGGGTTCCGGTGGTCGTGGCTCAGGGTCTGACTGACGTCCTGCTGGGCTGTCCTGCGACTGTTCTGTCCGCGCTGCCCACGGCGTCGGCCCCGACACCGCCGCCCAACTCCTGGTCACAGCCGGAGGAAACCCCGACCGCCTGCGCACCGAAGCATGCTTCGCGGCCCTGCGCGGTCCCGTGCCCGACTCCAGCGGCAGGACCAACCGCCACCGCCTCCCGCGGCGGAGGCCTCGGAGCCGACGCCGCCCTCTACCTCATCGCCCTCTACCGCACGCCCAGCGACGCCCGCACCCGCGACTACGTCACCCGGCAGACCGCCGCCGGACGCACGAAGAAGGAGATCATCCGCCTGCTCCCGCGGGCGATCGCCCGGGGGATCTTCCGCTACCTCACCACACCGGCCACGGTCCCCGACGTCTCCGACCTGCGGCCGGCACGCCGGGCCAAGAACTTCACCCTCACCACCGTCGCCGAGCACTTCGGCGACGGTGGCCGGCGGTGATCTCCTGCATCGAACGCGGCACACGCCGCGACGACGACCTCGCAGGCGCCTACCGGGACTGGCTCACCGCCGCTTGATCTCGCCGACCAGACGACTCCTCGATCCTGAGACGTGGCGTCATGGATGATGAGGCGATGTTCGTACGCACGGAGAGCCTGCCGCATACCCCGCAGCACCACATGACGGTTCGGGTTCACACCCCCATCGGGTCCGCCGTGGTGCTCTGGGGCGGTGCTCCACGAGAAGCCGATGGCCGACACCTCGCTGAATGGACCGTCGACGAGGACATCCACTGGGGCCAGAACGCCCGTTCGACCTTTTCCGTCGAGCCCGAACTCCGCCAGGAAGGCGACCGGGTGATCATGCGTGGTCTCCTCCACCTGACCGACGACGGCGCCGCCTATCTCCAGATGGGCCACTGGCCCGTACTGCTCGATCTGGCATCACCAATTCCCAGCAGCCTGGACGAATCCTGGGTAGAGATCAGCGTCGGATCGGAGAGCGTCGCCCTGTATCCCTACCAAACCTGACCTGGCCACCTTCAGGTTCTGGGCACTCCTTGACTGCCAATAGGAGCATCAACGCCGATCCCGGACGCACCGACCACAACTGGATACACGCGCCGCCCGGGGCGAACACACTCCTTCAGAGGAGCAGGTGGAGCAGATGCGCGCAGGCGACCTGTTCGCTGGGGTGGCGGGCGATGACTTCGTACGTACCCCGTTCGTACACACCGGTCTCCCACACCCCGTCGGACGCCTGCCGCAAGAACAGAAAGTCCGTGGGGGTGGGGACCGGTTCATGAACGCCCTCGATGCGGTAGCAGCTGTCGGCTACTCCTGCCTCGTTCAGCGCCGCGTGCAGTTCCTGGCGTTCCACGCTGAAGCTACGCGCCGGTGGACGTGAGGTAGTTGTGCTCCAGCAGCCATTTGACGTTCAGCCGCTGTCCCTGGCCCGGGTCGACGAAGACCGCGTCGAGCTTGATCTGCTGGCCGCCCCCCGGCTGCTCGAACCACGGGGCGATACTGCCCTGCCACACCCAGAACGGCTTGGTCACCTTGTAAAAACGGTAGTCGCAAGCGATCGCCGCTTCACGGGTGTTGAGGTTCTGCGGTGGCAGCGCGCGCTCTGCGTACGTGTCACCAGCGGGCGCCAGGTAGCTGCCGTATTCAGAACCGAAGCGGTCCAGACGCTGGCCCGGGCGCAGCTTGGTCGGTTCCTTGTCGATCTGGCCGTTGACCTGACCGAAGCCGTCGTTGGGCGGATACTTCCAGCCGCCGGAGTCGGCGGGACCTTCCCAGTACTTCTTGAGGAATGCCTGCGGGGACAGGGCTCCGGTGCGCTTGTACCCGTTCAGAAGCGGGCCTACGGGGGCCAGTCGCCTGTTCGGAAGCCACTTGGGGCCCAGCCGGGCATCGCCGCGGAACTCACCTGTACAGGGCTCGTGCCGGGCTTCGGATGCAGGCGTCCGGTCCCCCGGTTTCGCCGATGCGCTCGCGGCAGGGGCCGTGACCAGCCCAGCAGTAATGCCGAGCACAGCAAGTACGTTACGCATGCGGTTCATTCAGGAGTCCCCTCGTATGCTGACGATCAATCACGAGCTGACAAAGAGTAGCCTTTCACTTACTCAGAGCGTCGCCGTTACGCCGTTTTTCTGGACGCCAACACGGCATCCCGGCCTGGTTCTGTTCGAGGCATGCCTGATAAAGCGGCTTCTGATGCGTCTGTGCGCGCCAAGAGATTTTCCCCGACGGCGAAGGAGCTTGAAGAGCACAACGGCCACGAGTGCGGTCCGGCACTCCTGCAGGGCGATGCATCAGCCCGGGGACTCCACCACTCGTGACCGGATCACCATGGCCGCCGGCCACGTCGTCACGGCCATGTGACACCCGGCCCGCGCATGGCAACTGCCTAAGGGCTGTCCCGTAATCCCTGGTGGGCGCACGACGACAGCCGCTTCCCCAAGCTCTCGACTGCGCTCGAGCAGGGGAGGCCCCATCCTCGCCGCGTTGTCGGAACGCCCGAATACATCCAGTATTCGGGCGTCCCTCCGCCTTGCGATGCACCACACCTGACGCCGCGCGCTGATCCACCACGGATTACGGGACAGCCCTCAGTGCAGCGTCCAGGTGAACTTGCCGCCGCCCACCCACCGGACCACGTCCGGGTCGTCGAGGTCGTGGACCGTGATGCCTGCGGCCGCGGCGGTGGAGAGCACGTCCGTCATCGATGTTGCCGCACTGACGACCTCCCCGTCGATCTCCACAAGGCGGAAGGGCGGATCGCCTGGCTGTACTTTCAGCACGGTGATCCGAGGCGTCGAGATACGAGGGCTCACACTTTCGGTCATGCATGGATCGGTTCCACGCCACGGTCGGCAGTATGCCCGGCGGCAGGATAGGTAACGCGACTTCACATGACATCACCCCGGCGGCCGAGCCGGCTGCCTGTCGGAGGGCGGCTCCGCCGGAGTCCAGGCACCCGCTGCGTCAGCAACCACACAGACGACTGACAGGTCGTACGAACGATCCCACCTGCCCCTCCAGTCCCCGGTGAACACTCGACAGTCGGCGCCTGCCCGGCGTTGGCCCGCGTGTTACCGAGGGCCCCCGCGCACCGCAGCACGGCTTCATTGATCACCTGACCGGACGCGGGCACGGGGAGCCCGGTGCGGCCACCGCCTTAGCCCGGCGCTCCGAGCAGCCCGGAATCGAGGTTGCCTGCCGCGATCATGCGAAGTAACGGGGCGGCGCGGAAGCGTCGAACCGGGCGAGGGACATCCGATCCAGGAGATCTCCGGCGCAAAGCGCGTACCACAGCTTCACAAGCTCCGCGGGGTTCGGCTCATGGGTCTCCGCGCCTTCTTGGGCACGTGTCCTGCATCGAGTGATGTCCACAATCACGGGCGCGCTGCCGGGATGCCGGCAGGACACACGGCGGCGAGCCCTTCGGCGCGTCATGGCGAAGCCGGACCAGCCTCAGGGGAAACTTCCGCCATGACCAACACAATGAAAGCAGTCCTTGAGGGCGGCCCCGACGATCTCCCTGAGCGCATCGTTTCCATCACAACGCCGGGGCTCGACCTCAAGATCCCGTTCCGTGGTGGATACGAGCACTTCAAGATGACGACACGTCACCAGAACACAACCGAGGGGAACTTGCCTGTCTACGAATGGTGGGAGCGCACGGAAGTCCCAGGGTGAGGGTTGTCCCGTACGCGCCATCGAGTGGGACCGTACCGCACGGGAGGATGCAGCGAGGCCGGTTCGGGCTTCGGCTCCGCGGGTCACGTAACGTCAGTCGTTCTGTCACGGGGAGTCGGCTGTTTCTGCGGGAGCAGCGAACGATGCGGGAGTAAGCAGGGCCCGGACGACTGGCCCGGGCCCTTGTCGTATATGGGAATGTCGCTCAGTCCCCGGTGTTGGTGGCCCAAACTGGCCGGTTGGCGCTGTTGTAGACGACGACGTTTCCGTCGTCCTGGACAGCGAGGTATCGACCCTTGTGCCAGGTTCCGGCGGCCCAGATGGCCTGGCCGGCCCTGTTGTAGATCACGAAGTTGCCGTCCTCCTGCATGACGAGGTGGTCGGCGTTGGGGTAGACGTTCGGGGCCTGCCAGGCGGGACGGTTGTCCTTGTAGACGACGACGTTGCCGTCGCTCTGAACACGCAGGATGGTGCGGCCGTTGCCGGAGGTCCATGCCTGGTTCTTGCCGAGGGTGGCACGGGGGTAGAAGTGGGAGTCGCTCCGCAGGGCCTCTCGGGGCTGCGTGCTCTGGACGGTACGGCTGCTCTCCACGGCGTCAGCGGCAGGAACGGCGGCCAGGACGGGCAGGGCTGCGAGGGTGAGCGCGGGGAGGCCGCGCCACACGAGGTTCTTGATCACAACCTCGGATTTACGCAGTCTGCGCGCGTCTGCGACAGACCCGTAGCCATGAACTCACCCGTACGGTCCAGCGATTTCATCGCCGAAACGACACTGCTTACGCCGACTGCGTCACCGACGCCCTCGAACGTGCTTGGGACCGCCCCGGGCTCGGCGGCCATACGCCCTGCGTCGTGCTGCCCCCGCCCACTTCGTCCTCGGCCCCCGCCCGGACGTCCTCACCGACCGGCGGATGAACCGGCTGCGCCCCGTCGACCACACCGATCCATGACGCCGCCGCTGCCATGCAGGAGCGCCGTGCCCATGGGCTTCGGCTACGTGCCCGTACCCCGTCGACCGCGGCATGCCGAAGAAGTCAGCGATCTGCTGGATCACTGGCGGGGGTGCCCGCCCGTGCGGCGGTCGGCGGCGTCGAACAGGGCGAGGGCATGCGCGCCCGGGCGCAGAGCCCGTTCCAGAGCTTGGGCGGGCGCGTCCTCCAGGCCCCCGACAGCTGAGGCGATCTCGTCCGTGGCGTCGTGGGCAATCTCGGCGGCCACCGCGGCTGCGGGGGTGGAGGGGCCGAGTTTGCTGACCGCCGCGGCGGCGCGGGCGGGGGTGAGCAGGGCCGTGGCTTCGACCAGGAGCCAGGCAGGCACGCCGGTCGCGCCGCGTGGCGGCGGCAGGTAGGGCCGTGCGCCGTTGTAGCGCGCGTCCTCGGCGAATGCGGGGTGCTTCACCTTGGCGACTGGGCGGCCTTCGATGTTTGGGACGTCGGTCTCGTGCCATTCCCCGGCCGGCTTGAGAACGTAGCCTTCGGCGAGGTTGTCGTCCAGTTCGGGCAGTCCGAGGGTTGCGGGGACCTTGGTGCGGAACCCGCTCGGCAACTGTTGCAGCGTGTTCAGCGGGCCGTGCGCGAGTGCGGGCACGCAGGTGAGCCCAGCGGTGGCGGCAGCCTGGCGGAGGGAACGGTTGGATATCCAGCAGCGGCCGCCCGGGGTGGCGACTTGAGCGTCGAAGAGCAGCCAGTGCAGGCCCGGTGCGTACCACACGCCGGTCTGCACCGGCTCGGCTCCGGGCTCGATGGGGACGTCCGGGTGTGGGTAGCGGCCGCCGGCCAGTTCGCCGTAAACGGTCACCACCGCGTCGTCGCTGCAAGTCTCGTCGCTTGCGCTTGTTCCGCCGCTGGGTTCGCCACCTGTCGCGCCCCGGCTCGTGCGCAGTGTCGCGGCGAAGCGGGCCACTGCCACGGCCAGCCCGGGCCAGATCCTGCTGACGCCGAAGAAACCGTCGAGCAGTTCGTCGCCCAGCAGCTCACGCCTTTTGGCCGGGCGGGCTCCGTTGCGGTCGCAGACGACGGCGAAGTGCGCTCCGTGGACCTTCTCGGTGGCGAGCCATTCCCGGACTGCGAAGCCGCCGAGCCGTCCGCTCGCGGGGATCTTGGGATAGGGCAGCAGGGCGGGGCCCTGGGGCGTGATGCGGGACACCACGGGATCATCCGCCGTGCCCCCGGCGGCGAGCAACGGCATTTTGCTGCCTGCCTGGGGCGGGCGGACCGTGGGGCGGCGCCTTGGGCGCGGTGGCCAGGAGGCGCACGCGTACCACGACTCGTCATCGCACACCCATCCCCTGATAGGGGAAGGGCTCACCCGCACACCTCCTGGCGGCAGTCGGCAGGAGTGCCGCCGCGCTCGCCTGTCTGCAGTATCCCCGGGCGCGCAGCGAACCTCCCACCGCAAAGCTATGGACGTACGCGCTCCTGCCGTCCCCTCGGCTGAAGACAAAGAAGGTTTTCCGTGCGTCTGTACCGACTAGCGCTGTGGGTCACGGCTCCTGTGGCAGTTTCTCTCATGGCGGCGCCGCCTGGAGTGACGACGGCCGCTGCCGTCGGCGACACGACACCGGAAGGCCCCCTTTCTGCATGGCGGGCCGGAGCAGTTCCGGAGTCGGTTGTCGATTCTGCACTGCCGTTCCCGGCCCTCGGAGCGATGTCAGTGGCATTCCCACGTGCGGCGCGTCGGCCCACCATCGTGTTGCGTACGCAGTGGCGGGCCGACGAGACCAAGCGCGACCCATATGCCCACTACGCGCGAGGAGTGACGGCGATCTTCATCCATCACACCGACACCCCCAACGGCTACGACTGCGCCGATGTCCCGCGTACCCTGCGCAATCTGTATACCGGCCAGACCCGTGACAATAAATGGGGGGACCTCGGCTACAACTTCCTCGTCGACAAATGCGGCACCGTCTACGAAGGGCGCGCCGGCGGTGCCGACCGCCCCGTCGTCGGCTCCCACACCCTCGGGTTCAACCAGGGCACCACGGGGATTGCAGCGATCGGCACCTTCGGACGAGGCACGCACGTACCGGCAGCCATGGAACATGCGATCGCAGCCCTCGCCGCCTGGAAGCTCGGCTTGCGCGGCATCGACCCCACCAGCAAGGTGCTGCTCACGTCCACGAACGACAAGAGCCGCTACGCGAAGGGAACTTCGGCAGATTTCGACGCCATCTCCGGCCATCGCGACGGCTATGCCACCAACTGCCCCGGAGAGGCACTGTTCGCACGACTCCCCGCGATCCGGGAGATCGCTGCCAGCCTCCAGGGCAGGTCCCCACGAGCACCCACCGGTGCCGCCCGAGCTGCAAGCTTGCGGAGCCTCCAGCAGAGCCATTGACGGTCCATCAGGACGCGGTACACCTGGGGGCGCGGACGCCGGCCCTGCCCGCTCACACTGATACTCACCCCCGTCTCTCCGTCAACCGCCTGCAACCGCAGCTGCCGCCAGCGCAATCAGCGCGGGATGCAGCTGCCGTCAGTGCTCCGTAAGCTGGTGGACAGCGTCGGGCCGGCCGGACATTCACGCCCACCGGCTACACGAAGCACATTCGTGCAGCGATCGCGGCCGCCACCGATATCGACAGCTGATCTCGCCACTCGGCTTCACGCCGGGCGCCGGATCAGCTGCTCAGCGACGCATCACTCCTGATGCCCTTGACGTGGAGCCATTCATGACCACACCGCGGGACCTGTTGATCGCCGCCATGGACATGGCGGCCAGTCGCCCTCTGAAGCGAGGCGATCTGTCGCTTGCGCTCGCCGGAGCCGAGGTGATCGACCTCCTGGGTGCCCAAGCCATCAGACTGGACGGCGGTCAGATCGTGCCGAGCCTCCCGCCGGCAATAGCTGATCGCCTGTTGGATGAGGCCGCGTCGTCGCTCGTCCGACAAGCGCCGTACGAGTCGCTCGAAGACTGGCTGTGGCGCAGAGGCCGCGGCCTGTCGACGGCCTACCTGAACGCCCTTGAGGCGGAAGGACAGCTCGCTCGGCGACGCCGCCCCCGCTGGATGCCTTCCCGGGCCAGTGAGATGGTGTTGGTCGATTCACCCGCTCGCCGCGAGGCGGCTGACCGCTGGACATCGGATGAGCCCATCCTCGCCGCCCTTGCAGCGGCCGTCGGAATCCGCGGCAAGCCAATCGGCAACTCCCCCGACGTTGCCGACGACGCGGTGGCGACGGTGCTCGCCGCCGTTGATGACGCGTTGAGGGATCTGGAGTTCCAACGGCAACGGCGAGCCCTCGACCAGGCGGCCTTCGACAACATCTGGCGAGGCGAATGACGATGGCTTGGCAGGTGAGTGGGTTGCCGGACATCTGGCCGGGTGCAGGTATCCGGGGCCGGGTGTCCCGGATACCTGCACCCGGCCAGATGTCCCCAGACTGGAACCCCGGCCCGATTCCGGCGGGCCGGGGTTCTGCGTCAGGCGGGTGACTCGGTCACCAGCCGTTTCAGTGGTGTTCGATTACCGGTCATCGTGATGGTGCTCGATCACCGGTCTCAGTAGTCGCCGCCGAAGTCGTCGCCGAAGTCGCCCTTCTCGAAGCCACCGCCGTGGTGGTGACGCTCGATCACTCGGAAGCTGCCTACGACGCCGTTCTTGACCTTCACGCCGCCCTTGACACGGCCCGGGTGGACGCCGTCGCTGGAGCTCCAGGGACCGACGACGGCCAGCGCGGCACCGTTGTCGCAGGTCGCCCCACGGAAGACCTCGACGGTCCGACGGCTGTCGTTGCGGATGTTGAGGCTCTTGGAACCGAGACCACTGACCACCGTGATGCAGCCGGTCTCCCTGGCACTGAAGGTGCGCTCGTTGATGTGGATGCGGCCCTCGAAGTGGCGCCGCTCACGGCGCTCCCCGCGCTCCTCACCCCGCTCCTCGCCCCGCTCGCCACCCTTTTCGTAGCCCTTGCCCTCGTTGCCCTTGCCCTCATTGCCTCCGCCGGATTCGCCGCCCTTGACGGCCTGAACGGGGGCGACGGCCTGCTGGACGACCGGGGCAGCCTGGGCCGGCTCGGAGGAGGCGGCCGAGGCGTAGGTGATGCCGGTGGCGGCCAGTGCCGCAGCGGCCGCGCAAGCGGCAGTAGCGACGGTTGATCGCGTAACCATGTCACTTCTCCTGTCTCAGAGAGGTCGACCGAGTAGCCGACCCGTGATTGAACGTACTGACGACCCCCATAGCTGTCATATCGGACATGTTGGAAGGATGATGCCGGGACGCCGATCGGGGTACACGAGTCACCCATATGCCACCTTCAGATAATCTGATTACACATCAAATAGCTAAAAAACAGGTCCTGTTGACTTTTCGTTAGCCCGACCAGGCGACTCTTTGACTCCGTCTCACCCCTGGTGACGGCGTGTCTTCGTTGACACGGCCCAGGCGGGAGGCTCACACCCTCACCTGAATGCGCGTCATTCACGACCCTGGCTCCTTCTGACCTGCGGTGACATTCCGTAGAGCCATTACTGTGCCCCGGCGCGCAGCCGGTCGAGGCGGAGGGGCGATCCGTCCGGTGACCGGGTCGGGATCGGCAACGTCAGCAAGGCGTTCCTCGCGACTTTCGTTCCGCAGCTCGTCCATGAGCACCGGGTCGAGCTGCACAGGCCGGTTCAGCACTGTCTTCCCGGGCTGCTTCCCGCCGCATATCCGGATATCCGCGTCTCCCACCTGCTGACGCACACCAGCGGTCTGCTGAGCGAGAGCGGACCCGATGTCATCGACACGGACACGCCTGAGCTGATCCCGGCCCACCGATACGACCGATGGACACTGGAGCAGCTCCTGGCGACCGTCACCCGGACGACGCGGCTGAAGTTCATGCCGGGCGCGAAGCAGGAGTACCGAAGGTTGAGCTTCCCGCTGCCCGCACGTGCACGACTACATCGAGATGCCGGACGAAGGCTGGAGGACGCGACCGTCTACAAGCAGTCGTACGCGTACGGCGATGGCGAAATGAACTTCACCATCGATGACTTGGATCGCTTTACCATGGCGCTCTTCGCCGGCCGTCTGCTGTCGGCGCGGCTGCTGCAACACATGTTCGCGTTTCCGTCGATGCTGCGGAGGCCCAGGACCTGAGCCGGCCGCTCCGTCGACGGGCGGACGCACAAGCAGACACCCGCGAGCAGGCCCGTGCGAATCGTCTCCGCGGACCTGCACACACCGGCTCAGGCGCTCCCGACAGCCTTGCCGCGCGCGGCCGGTCCGCCCGCTTCGGCCGGTTCGAGGAGGTTTCTGCGCAGCGCAGCCACCAATTCCTCGTCAGCACCCAGGAGTTCGGTGGCGTAGTCGCGGACGGATCCGTGGGCCGCGGCGAGATCCGCCAGGAAGAACCTCATGACGTCGGCGGGCGCGCGGCCGTAGCCGGGCCAGACCGGATCCTGGTCGGCATGGTCCGCCCGCCAGTCGGCCAGGAGCCGTTCGGTGGCGAGTTCGGTGAGGGTGAAGTCGGCAACGATGTCGTCCTCGGCCACACCGAGCAGGGACAGAACAAGTGCGGCAAGCAGCCCGGTGCGGTCCTTGCCCGATGCGCAGTGGAAGACGACGGGGCCGCTTTCCTCGGCCGAGAGCACGTGCAGGGCGCGGCCGAGCTCGGCAACTCCGTCGTGGGCGACCTCCGCGTACCGGTCCGCCAGGTAGCGCCCGGTCTCCACATCCGGGCCCAGCGCTGCCTGGTCGTAGGGCCGGTGCTCGATGCTGAGGTGGTGGTAGCGCAGTCCCGGGGCGTCGGGCACGCGCCCCTTGGCGGCAATCTCCCAGTCGTAGCGCAGGTCGATGACCGTGCGGATGCCGAGGGCCAGGAAACGGTCCCAGTCCTTGCCTCGGAGTTTGCCCAGCGAGTCGGATCGGTAGAGCCTCCCCCAGCGGACCGCTCGGCCGCCGTCTACCCGATATCCGCCCACGTCACGGAAGTTGTGCAGGCGCTCGAACGCTATGTGTCTGGTCACGATGCAGAACGCTAACGACCTCGCCCACGATTGGCCGTGGGCGGCTCGCCGCGCCGTGTCGGCTGAGAGTCGGCGCCTTCGGCGGGGCTGAGCCGACAATGCAGGCGTGTCTACTCCTACCCTCCTCACCGGACGCGATCCACGGAGCGAATGGGCCCTGTTGCTCCTGTCGGCCGCTTCCGGGGCTGCCGACGCGTTCGCATTCATCTGTGTCGGTCAGGTCTTTGCCGGGGTGATGACCGGGAATCTGGTGCTGCTGGGCGTTTCCGCCGCCGGTGTCGGGGGGCACGCGGTGGCCCTGCATGTGATCACCGCGCTCGTTTCGTACAGCTTCGGCGTCATGTGCGGTGCATGGATGAGCGAGCGATTGCGGTGGCCTCTGCCCGTGATGCTGCTGATCGAGGTGGCACTGCTAGCGGCGGGGGCTGTGCTGTGGGCACTGGACCTGATCACCTCCCATGGGGACCGGCTGGGGCTGCTGGCGCTCATTTCCGTGGCCATGGGGATTCAGGGCCGGATCCGCGCGACGCCCACCAACTACTTCACGGGCACGCTCACGTCTCTTGTCAGCCGCGTGACGTTGAGGTCGCGGAACGAGGGGGACGGCTGGGTGGCCGGCCGGTTGATCGCAGCCGTGGCGGGGGCTGCAGTGACCGCGCTATCGGTACGGTTCTGGCCGGGCGCCGCAGCTACGGCGGTCGTGGTGCCTGCGGTGGGTGCGCTGCTGGTCGAGTCGGTGCCCAGACCGCTCTCCCGGGGCTGACCGCGCTGCACACAGGGGTCAAGGGAAGACCCGGCCGCGCGCGCCGCCCGGGGACCGGCGCGCGCGGGCGCACGATCGTCTGCGCGCGCCGGGTGACTTGCGTCAACGTCCGTCGAAAGTAAGGCTGTTCGACGGACCGGCTTCCCGTGCAGCCTATGACATATGCCAGAAGCAACAGCGCGTCGAGTGTTGCCAAATGCCTTACGGGGTCCTGCGGCCTGTGCAACAGTCGTCTACGGCCCACCCTTCAGACCTGGTCGTGCCGCGCCTGTATCGGAGTACGAGATGCCGTCCCATCTGTCCGCGGACCGCCCCGCCGCTCAGACACCCGAGCGTGATGCCGTCGATGCGTTGATCAACCAAACCCATCGGCTGCGTGGTGACGTGGATGCCGTGCGGCGGGACGCCATGCCGATCGACGAGGAAGACCTTCAGATGCGCTGGCAGCGCGCGCTCTGCGAACTGGCGGTCCATCATCTCGACGACCTCGGCACACAGCTGGGACAGCTCCGGGAGGGCCTTGCGCCGGAGACCTCGGAACAGCCCACGGGGGCTTCGACGCAGGCCGCCGCGGAGCAAACCTTCGACAAGCCGCGGCCCGGTTCTCTGGTCGGCCGGGTGGGCAGCGCCGAGTGGAATCTGCTGACCGACGAGGTCACGTGGTCCGAGGAGCTGTTCCAGATTTTCGGCAGGTCTCCCGACGCGGGGCCTCTCTCGCTGGACGACCTTCCCTCCATGCTCCTTCCCGAGGACCAGCCCCTGCTCACCGCTCTGGTGACGGACTGTCTGGTCGATGGCAAGCCGATAGACGGCGAATTCCGCATCCTGCGGACCGACGGACGGATGCGCACACTCCACATGATGGGCGAGCCTGTCCTCGACGCGGAGGGGTGCACTGCCTCCATGTGGGCGGTTCTACGCGATGTCAGCGAACTGCGACGCAGCCAGCAAGTGGTGCGCACGGCTCATGACTCGCTACAGCGCCGGCAGCACATGGCACGAACCGAGCACCGGATGGCGGTCGAGCTTCAGGAGGCCGTGCTTCCCCCGTGGCGGGGCTCGCTGCGGCTTCCTTCGCAGGGAGAGGGCGCGCTGGACATCGCGGCCCACTACCTTCCGTCGGAGTCGCGTTCCCTGATCGGCGGTAACTGGTACGACGCGCTGGAACTGTCGGACGGCAGGACCGTCCTCACGGTCGGCGATCTGACCGGCCATGGCGTCCAAGCCGCCTCGGCCATGGCGATGCTGTTGGGCGCGCTGCGCGGAATGGCCGTGGCCGGCATCGAGCCCGGGGCCCTGATGGGGCATCTCAATCAGTTGCTGGAATCCTCCGTCCAGCCCGCTCTCGGCAGTGCGGTGTGCTGCCGTTTCGATCCGGCCACCGGAGCCCTTGCCTGGTCACAAGCGGGACACCCCGCACCGCTGCTGATCCGCAACGGAGAGGGGCGCCCGCTGACGCCACCGGACGGCATCCTGCTCGGCGCGGCTTCCAAAGTCGCGTACGAGCAGGAAGAAGTACACCTGCTGCCCGGTGATGTGCTGGTACTGCACACCGACGGGCTGATCCATCACATCGACCGGGGTGCGAGCCCAAACGCGCTGCTTGCTCTCGCACCGCGCTTCGCTCAGGCCCGTACGGCACAGGAGTGCGTACGGACGGTCGTGGCTGAGTTCGGTGGCACCGAGCGTCTGGACGACGCGTGCGTACTCATCGCCCGAATCAGAGCGTAGGACACAGCGACACGCCGCGCAGAAACACGGACACGCCAAACACCGGACACGGCGCTGTACGCAGGAACAAGCCGCCTACAGGAGCAGTGCTCGGACAACCGGTGGCCGAACTGTGGCCGGTCGGACAGATGACGGTCGGGGCGACACCCGCCCGTCAGATCTCCGACGAGCGCATTGGCTGCTTGATGATGGAGCTCTGCGGCAGGGAGAGCTTGATCTCCTCGCGCAGGTCCTCGATCTTCGCGTAGCCCGCGAACCGGCCCGTCAGCCGGTACATCTCGCGCAGCCGGTCCCACGTGCGGTGCGAGGAGGTCTCGCCCATCGTCACCAGAGCGAGCCGCGCATAGCGGTCGGCCTGCTCGGGATCGTCGGCGATGAAGCACGCCGAGGCGAGTGAGATGTAGTCGAAGATCTTGGACCGCTGGCGTCCGTTGGCCCGGAGCTCCAGTGCCTGCTTGGCGTGGCGCTGAGCCACGATCGCCACCGACGGATCGTGTTCGGCGAGCGTACGGAACGCCAGAGCCTGCATTCCGTGCAGATCTGCCTCGTCGAACAGTTGCATCCAACTGGGTGGCGGCACATCGCTCTTGTCCGATACGAAGAGCTCCTCGGCCTTGCCGAGGGTGCGGCGCATGGCCTGGCCGCGCCCCAGGGACGCCTGCGCCCAGGCCTCGATGGTGTGCAGCATGGCCTGGGTTCGCGGCAGCACCATGTCTCCGGAGCCGGACTTGGCAAGCTTCATCAGGTCCAGGGCGTCGTCCGGACGCCCCAGGTGGATCATCTGACGGGCCGCCCTGGAGAGCGCCTCGCCCGCGCGCGGGCGGTCGCCGCCCTCGCGCGCCGCATGGGCGGCGATGACGAAGTACTTCTGGGCGGTTGGTTCGAGACCGATGTCGTGGGACATCCATCCCGCGAGTACGGCGAGGTTGGCTGCGACGCCCCAGAGACGGCGCTGCAGATGTTCGGGGTGGCGAAAGGCGAGCATGCCGCCCACCTCGTTGAGCTGGCCCACCACTGCCTTGCGCTGGAGTCCGCCGCCCCGGGACGCGTCCCAGGCGCGGAACACCTCCACGGACCGTTCGAGCGCCTCAATCTCCTCCGACCCGATGGGCGCGGCCTCGTACCGGTCGAAACCGGCCGGGTCCGCGTGCAGAGGGTCGTCGATCCTTGGGGCGTCGGCCGCCAGCACAGGGTCGGTGTGCAGCCAGTCGTGCATGGGGCCGGTGATGGTCGATCCTGCGGCGAGCGCGGCGCCCGCGCTCACCAAGCCGCGTCGGTTGAGCATGAGGTCCATTCCCGTGAATTCGGTGAGGACCGCTGCCGTCCGCTCGGGCGCCCACGGCAGTTCGTCGGGATTGTGCTGCTTCCCGGCCTCCCGCTGTTTCCCCGCGCGCCCGCGTCGGCCGAACCCGAGGTCCTCGATGGTCACGACACGACCGAGCCGCTCGGTGAACAGGGCAGCCAGCACTTTGGGCACGGGATCGCGGGGGCACTCCCCCATGTCGATCCAACGCCTCACCCGCGAGGTGTCGGTGGCCAGCTGCGGGTGGCCCATGGCCGCCGCCTGCCGGTTCACCATCCTCGCGAGTTCGCCCTTGGACCAGCCGGCAAGGCCGAACAGGTCGGACAGGCGGGTGTTGGGTCCTCCGGTCACTTCAAGCCCCCAGGTTCTCGGCTGTTTTGACAGTAACCGCCTGTCAGATGCCTTGCGACTATTCGCCAGGGTTCGCCAGGGCACGCCAGATGGTCTGCCACCCGCGGTTCCATGTCAGGTAGGAGAGCGCCACCCCGCCCGGCAGCCCTAGGTACTCCCCAGGGTGCCGAACGGCCGCCGGCCGGGGCGGTGAACGCAACTTGTCGGCGCGCGAAGGGATCTGTCTCGCCCATGTACACAGCATCGTCCTCCGTGACCGCCCCGCCCCGGCCGCTTCGCCCCCTGGGGGCGGGCGTGGGGCCATACCTCGCACCGCACGCCGCTCCGTCGTCACCCGGCACGGTTCGGCCGCGGCGGCCGGCAGGGCTGGGTGGCCCGCCGCTCAGCGGGCGGCTGGACCTGTCCGGCCCGCAGGGCGCTCAGCTGAGGATGGCGATCGCCTCGGTGCACCGGATCTGCCCGGAGTTCCATCCGGTGCAGGTGCTGCGGCGCAGTGGCCGCTCGGTGCTCCTGGTCGGCTCCGCCGGTCGCACCACTGCGGTCGCCAAGTGTTTACTGGACCACTCCCCCGCATGGTCGGAGCGGTTCCGTCATGAAATAGCTGTATATCGCGCGTTCGTCAGGCACCGTCCGCCGGTGCGGGCGCCTCGGCTCATCGCGGCCGACCCGGAGAACTGCACTCTGGTGATCGAGCGGGTGCCGGGCAGGGTGGCGGCGTTGACCCGGCACCCGTCGGAGGCACCGCCCCGTGCGGATGTGCGGGCCGCGCTCGGCGCGATCAGCCGGGTCAATGCCTGGCGGCCGGCTCCGGGGCTCTTCGGTGCGCCGCTTGACTACGCCTCGCGAATCGCCCGCTATCACGAGCTGGGGCTGTTCACCGACCGTGATCTGGGCGATCTGCAGAAGCTGCTGCACGGTCTGGCGCATGCGGGCAGCCGTCAGAGCATGGGGCAGTTCTGTCATGGTGACGCGCTGCTCTCCAACATCCTGCTGTCGCCCACGGGTCCAGTACTGGTGGACTGGGAACATGCGGGGTGGTATCTGCCGGGCTACGACCTGGCGACGCTCTGGGCGGTCCTGGGCGACGCAACGGCGGTGCGGCGCCAGATCAGCCAGCAGGCACAGGCCGCGGGGCCCGCGGCGCGGGATGCGTTCCTGGTAAATCTGATGCTGGTGCTGACGCGCGAGATCCGTACGTACGAGACGGCTGTCCAACGGGCCATGCGGGAGTCGGTACCCTCGGGTGCCGGTCAGGACCGGCCGGGTGCGCTCTCGTCGAGCGAGGAGCAGCGGCGGCTGCTGCGTCGGCTGCACGACGACTGCGCGATGGCCCGCCGGGCCGTGCGTGCCGCGGTCGGCACTCGCTGACCCTGCCCCGGGGGACACGCGCTGCGGGGCCGATGCCGACACACCGGGCCCGCAGCGCGCTGTTGTCTTGTCCCCTCCGGCCCGTGGGCAGTTCGGTCAGGGGCTCTCGAAGTCCACTGCGTCCACGTCGAAGACATCGTCCTGCGGAGTCAGCTTGCGCATGAACACCTCCTCTTCGTTGTTCGGATGGACGCAATCCCCGGTCCTGCTGCGATGACGCCCCTGCGGTCTCAGCGCGTTCGCACGATGTCCACGTCGGATGCCTTCACAAAGGCGACCCGGTGGCCGATCTGTACCGTCACGTACTTCTCCTTTCCGGGGAAGTACACGTGGTCGAGCGGGTACGAGGCGTCGATCGTCGGGGCGTAGAAGAAGCCCGTGGGTGCCTCACCGCCACCGGGGTAGGACTGGCCGGCCTTGATGGTGTACTTCAGCGGCGAGCCCACCCGCTGGTCCGCGAAGTCCGCGGGGTAATCGGACTTCTCCGGGTACGCCACCCCGTACACCGGCACCTCCGTACGACCCGCCTTCGGCTTGACCACGTAGCCGGAGGTGGGTGTGGTGGTCCGGGTGCGGGCCGGGGTCTGGAACCATGCCTTCTGGCCGTACCACCAGATCGCCGTCCAGCCAGGGGCGTGGTCCGCGACGACGGCCTGCTGGGTTGCGCTGATCTTGCTGCCCCAGTCGGCGGCGCAGTTCGTGCCGGGCGAGCCGTCGGTGTGCAGGCCGGGGTCGGAGAAGAGCGGTGCGTCGGTGGACGGTGCGGTGTGGAGCGGAACGGCACTGGAGCCCTGGACCGGCAGGTCGACTCCCTTTTCGCAGTCGCGGAACGCCTGCTTGTTCTTCTTGAAGTCCGGGTTGACGGTGATGAGTTCACTGCTGCTGGAGGCGGTCGGCACGGTGGGCTTGCCGAGCAGCGCCATGAAATGGTTCCAGTCCCAGTACGTGCCCGGGTCCCAGTGCATGTTCCTGGTGCCGGACGCGCTGGTGGGCGGCACACCATCGTGGCCGATGATGTGCTGGCGATCGAGCGGGATGTCGTACTTGGCGGCGAGGTACCGCACGAGCCTGGCGGTCGAGCGGTACATCTCGGGGGTGTACCACTTGGCGCCCTCGACAGCGACGCCCTCCTGCTCGATACCGATGGAGTGGCTGTTGACGTACCAGTTGCCCGCCTGCCAGGCGACGTCCTTGCCCTTGACCATCTGGGTGACATGACCGTCGCCCGAGCGCACCACGTAGTGTGCGGAGGTCTGCTTCAGCGGGTTCTGGAAGATCTTCAGGGTGGTGTCGAAGTCTTCCTCGGTGTCATGCAGAACAATGAATCTGATCTTGTTGGTGTGCGGCCGGTCCGAGGTGTCGTAATTCCCGTACGTCTCCTTGTCGGCCGGGTCACCCGTCTGCTGGTAGGCGGCCGGCACCCAGTCGCATTCGAGGCCGCGCGGGCATTCCGGCCGAACCCCGTCCGCACCGGCCTGCGCCGCGGGACTGAGCAGTGCCATGCTCAGTGCGCCGACCGTGGTCAACGCGAGTGCGAGTCCGGTCCTCTGCTTCGACGTCATGACAACCCTTCTTGGAGCCGTGCGTGCTGGAGCCGTGCGTGATCCGATCTCACTGTTCCGCTGTGCGCGCACACTCTCTGACCTGAGGTGACAGCACGTCAAGGGCTCAGTTGAGGCCGCGAGTCGAGCCACTGGACCAGACCACTGGCAGGGGGTCTGACCTGCGGTCGGAAAGAAGCAACTGGTGGCTGACGGCGCCTCGTCACCTGGGTTCTGCGGAGCGGCCGGCCGACCGGCGACATGCGCCCGCATGCCACGAATGGCCGCGCTGATTATGTGACTAATTGGCGATGTGCGTGCCCTGAACGGCCGAAGGGTAGTGCTCGCGCGGACACGACCGGTCCGTGCGACGTACGCGCGGAGATCTCGGAAAGGCCGGACGCACATGGCTCAGCCCTTCACCTTGCCGGACTTCTACGTTCCGTATCCGGCGCGGCTCAACGCCCATGTCGAGGAGGCGCGACAGCACACCAAGAAGTGGGCGCGCGCCATAGGGATGCTGGAGGGTTCGGGCATCTGGGAGGAGGAGGACCTCGACTCCCACGACTACGCGCTGCTGTGTGCATACACCCACCCCGACTGCTCGTCGGAGGCGCTCTCGCTGGTCACCGACTGGTACGTCTGGGTCTTCTTCTTCGATGACCATTTCCTGGAGCTGTTCAAGCGCACCCCCGACCGTCAGGGCGGCAAGCAGTATCTCGACCGGTTGCCGGCGTTCATGCCGATGGACCGTGGGGCTCAGATGCCGGAACCTACGAATCCGGTCGAGGCGGGGCTGGCCGACCTGTGGGCGCGGACGGTGCCGAGCATGTCCGACGCCTGGCGGGTCCGGTTCGCCGAGGCGACGAAGAACCTGCTCAACGAGTCGCTGTGGGAGCTCGCGAACATCAACGAGGGGCGTATCGCGAACCCCGTCGAGTACATCGAGATGCGACGCAAGGTGGGCGGCGCCCCGTGGTCGGCGGGTCTCGTGGAGTACGCGGCGGGCGCGGAGGTCCCCGAGTCGGTGGCCGACGAGCGTGCGCTGCAGGTGCTGCGGGATGCCTTCTCCGACGGCGTACATCTGCGCAACGACCTCTTCTCGTACCAGCGGGAGGTCGAGGACGAGGGTGAGAACAGCAACGGCGTGCTGGTCCTTGAACACTTCCTCGGCTGCTCCACGCAGGAAGCCGCCGATGCGGTGAACGATCTGCTGACGTCGCGGCTGCAGCAGTTCGAGAACACGGCACTCACCGAACTCGGTCCCCTCTGCGCGGAGAAGGGGCTGGACCCGGCGGAAACGGCGGCGGTTCTGGCCTACGTCAAGGGGCTGCAGGACTGGCAGTCGGGCGGTCATGAGTGGCACATGCGCTCCAGCCGCTACATGAACGACGGCGGGGCCGGTGAGGCCGGGCTCGGCTTCGGTATGGCCGCGGCGTCGATCCGGTTCACTCCCCGCTCGGAAACAGCCCGGCTGCGCAGCCACACCCATGTGCCTTACCAGCATGTCGGCCCTTCCCTGCTGCCCGACTTCGAGCTGCCCTTCGGCACAACGCTCAGCCCGCACCTGGACGGGGCTCGGGTACGGATCGTCGACTGGGCGAGGCGCATGGGGATCCTGGAGGCACAACCGGGGGTGCCGGGATCGCACATCTGGGACGAGGAGCGGCTCGTCGCGACCGACCTGCCGCTCTGCGCGGCGGGGCTGCACCCGGATGCCACGCCGGAGGAGCTGGATCTGTCCTCCCAGTGGCTGACCTGGGGCACGTACGGCGACGACTGGTTCCCCGTGGTGCACGGGCGTGCCCGCGACCTGGCGGGGGCCAAGCTGGCCAATGAGCGTCTGTCGCTGTTCATGCCCCTGGACGGGTCCGGGACGCCCGAGCCGGTCAACGCTCTGGAGCGCGCTCTGGCCGATCTCTGGGCGAAGACCTCAGCCCCCATGGACACGAGCGGGCGCCGCGCCTTCCGGACGGCGATCGAGGACATGACCGCGAGCTGGGTGTGGGAACTGGCCAACCAGGCGCAGAACCGCATTCCGGACCCTGTGGACTACGTCGAGATGCGCCGCAAGACCTTCGGCTCCGATCTCACGATGAGTCTGTGCCGACTGGGGCACGGCAGGAAGGTGCCGCCGGAGATCTACCACAGCGGGCCGATGCGCTCGCTTGAGAACGCGGCGGCGGACTACGCGTGTCTGCTCAACGACCTGTTCTCCTACCAGAAGGAGATCGAGTACGAGGGTGAGGTGCACAACGGCGTCCTGGTCGTGCAGAACTTCTTCGGGGTGGACTATCCGACCGGAGTGGCGATCGTCTACGACCTGATGAAGTCGCGCCTGCGGCAGTTCCTGCACGTCGCCGAGCAGGAGCTCCCGGTGCTGTACGACGACTTCGAGCTGGATACGGAGGCGAGGGAGATCCTGGCCGGGTACGTGCAGGAGCTCAAGCACTGGATCGCGGGCATCCTGATCTGGCACCGGGACTGCCGTCGCTACCGTGAGCAGGATCTGCGGCGGGGCACCGGCACCCCGTGGCACCTCAGTGGTCCCACGGGGCTCGGTGTCTCGGCGGCGCGGGTGACCGCGCTGTTCGCTCAGCCCTCGGCCACCAGCATGTAACGCCCGCCCGCACGGGCCTTGAAATGGCGGTGTTCGTCGGCCGGGCCGTCGCGGCCCGTCTTCCACACAGTGGCCCCCTTGGGCAGAGGCCACACACCAAATGCGTCATGCGCCCCGCAGCCGCCCGACTCGTACGGGCGGCTGCGGGGGGGGGCGTTTCAGCCCTGCTGGAACAGCTCTGCGGGCAGGGGCTTCAGCAGGGTGTACAGATCGTCGGTGATCGGCCGGTCCCAGCTGGCGATGGTGACGAGCACACCGTCGCTGCGGTCGAACTGGACACAGGAGATCCGGCTCTCGGACAGCTTGATGCGGCGGACGATCAGCAGGTTGTCGCCCTGCATCACGGGCATGTCCTCGGTGCCGGTGACCTCGACCGGCTCGTCGTTCTCGAGCGCCAGCAGCAGCTGGGCAACCTCGAACGGGACCTGGCCCTCCTCGGTCTCGCGGGCGGGCGAGCCCTCCGGGAGATTGCCGATGATCATCGCCGGGCCGCGGCCGCCGAACAGGTCGTAGCGCAGAAAGACACCCTGGCAGCTCCCGTCGGGCGCCGGCAGCAGACCGGCGCCGAGGTTTCCGGGCCAGTCCCCCGGGTCCATGGCCAGGACGTCGAAGTCGGGGCCCGCGGGTGTGGCGGCGCTACGGCGGCGGAGGAAGGACATGCAGACATGTTACGTGTCCGGGCTCACGTTGCGGAGCCGGGTCTGCGCCGGCCGCAGAACAGTCGGATCCGCAGCTCGGGCTCCAGCGGGGCGAGGGCCGCACTCCGGCGGTTCTACGGCTCGGGCTGGTCCCTGACCACGCCCTAGCCGGATTCCGTGGCCAGTACCTCCAGTACGTCGACGGCCTCGGCGGCCCGGCCGTACGGAACGAACAGGTGATCGTGGTGGAAGCCGGCCACCACATTGCAGCTCAGCCCGGCGTCGGCGAGCGCCAGGGACACAGCGGCGGTGAGCCCTACCGCGTCCAGCGCGGAGTGGATCCGGAGAGTGATCCAGCCTGCTGCGTAGTCGTATCGCAGCCCGGCGGAGACGGCCTCCGCCTCCGGCAGCACCAGGGTCAGCCCTTCGGGCTCGGTAACCGTGACGACCGGGTTGACGCCCTCGGGCACCACGCCGTCGGGCGCGGTGGCGAAGACATAGCGTCCCGGGTTCAGCTCCGGCCGCATGCTGCTCAGCAGGGTTCGAAGATCGCGCTCTCCTGTCACGATCACCACAGTACGTGGCGCGGTGGCGCTCGTGGTGACGTGCCAGCCGGGCGCGGTTTCCGCAGGACCGCTTGCACCACTCCTGGCGAGGGTGCTCCTCGTTAACGCAGGGCCTCGCGGTCCCCCTGCGAGGAAGCCGACGGGGCGCGGGCAAGGGCAGCGGAAAAGCGTTGCGCTGTTCCTCCGGCCGGGTGGTCATGGGCGACGGGACGTGGTCCCGCGCCCCGCCCGTCGTGGCGGATGGTGAAGGCGGGGCCGAGCGCAAGCCTGGTGCCGGACACAGGACCAATGGCGTCTTCGGCGCAAACGGTCGTCCCCGACAGGCCGCGGGTCGGGCTTCTTCCGGTCCGGGACGGCCTGCGGTCAGCGGGTGGGGGGTTCGGCTCCGACCAGCCACATGGAGAAGAACTGCGCCCCGCCGCCGTACGCATGACCGAGCGCCTTTCGCGCCCCCGCCACCTGGTGCTCGCCTGCCTGTCCGCGTACCTGCAGCGCGGCTTCGGCGAAGCGAATCATGCCGGAGGCGCCGATGGGATTCGTGGAGAGCACCCCGCCCGAGGGATTCACGGGAAGATCTCCGTCGAGTTCGGTGACGCCGGACTCGGTGAGCTTCCAGCCCTCGCCCTCATCGGCGAAGCCCAGGTTTTCCAGCCACATCGGTTCGTACCAGGAGAACGGCACGTACATCTCTACGGCGTCGATCTCCCTTCGGGGGTCGTCGATGCCCGCCTGCCGGTACACATCGGCGGCGCAGTCCTTGCCCGCCTGCGGCGAGACGAAGTCCTTGCCGGCGAAGAGCGTCGGTTCACTGCGCATCGCGCCGCCGTGCACCCACGCGGGCGGATGCGGCGAACGGTCCGCACCGGCACGGTCGGTGAGGACCATCGCGCAGGCCCCGTCGGAGGACGGGCAGGTCTCCGAGTAGCGGATCGGGTCCCAGAGCATCGGTGCGGACTGGACCTTCTCCAGGGTGATGTCCGGGTCATGGATGTGCGCGTACGGATTCTTGAGCGCGTTGCGACGGTCCTTGTACGCGACGAGGGAGCCGACCGTTTCCGGCGCCCCGGTGCGGCGCATGTACGCCCGGACATGCGGGGCGAAGAACCCGCCCGCTCCGGCCAGCAGCGGTTGCTGGAACGGGATGGGCAGCGACAGGCCCCACATGGCATTGGATTCGGACTGCTTCTCGAAGGCGAGCGTGAGGACGGTGCGGTGCACCCGTGCGGAGACCAGGTTGGCGGCGACGAGTGCGGTCGAGCCGCCGACCGAGCCAGCGGTATGCACTCTGAGCATCGGTTTGCCGACCGCGCCGAGGGCGTCGGCGAGATAGAGCTCAGGCATCATCAGGCCCTCGAAGAAGTCGGGGGCCTTGCCGATGACGACGGCGTCGATGTCCGCCCAGGTCAGCCCCGCGTCCTCCAGCGCACGGACGGCGGCCTCGCGGACGAGTCCGGCGATGGAGACGTCCCGGCGGGCGGAGACGTGCTTGGTCTGGCCGATGCCGACGACGGCCACTGGCTCCTTAGGCATGAGCACTCTCCCCTTCGAGGACGGCTACCAGGTTCTGTTGCAGGCAGGGTCCGGATGTGGCGTGGGCGAGTGCCCGGTCGGACTCGCCGCGGTGGATGCGGGCCGCGGCCTCGCCGAGGCGGATCAGCCCGGCGGCCATGACGGGGTTGGCGGCGAGCGCACCGCCGGACGGGTTGACGGTGACGCTGTCGTCGAGTCCGAGCGCCTTGCGCAACACCACCTCCTGGGAGGTGAAGGGTGCGTGCAATTCAGCTGTGTCCACGGGCCGTTCGAAGACGCCGGCGCGTTCGGCGGCGAGCCGGGTGGACGGTGATTCGGTCAACTCCCGGACCCCGGGACTGTGCGCCTCGATGCGGTGGTCGATACCGCGGATCCAGGCGGGGCGGGGACACAGGGCCCGTGCGGTGTCCTCGGCTGCGAGGATCACGGCGGCCGCACCGTCGCCTACCGGCGGGCAGTCGCCGGTCCGCAGCGGCTGTACGACGTATTCGCCGGCCGGGACCGGGCCGGCGATCTGGGCGTGCGGGTTGCCGGCGGCAGCGGCACGGCTGCGGATGGCGATCGCGGCGAGGGCTGCCTCATCGGTGTCGCCCGCGTCGATCAGCGCCTGTGCCTGGAGTGCGGCGAGTGCGACGGAGTCCGGCCAGAGCGGGCCGATGTAGTACGGGTCGAGCTGGCGGGTGAGGACGTCGCGCACCTCACCGGGCGAGGACTTGCCGTAGGAGTAGACGAGCGCGGTGTCCGCCTCGCCCGTCTGGATCTTCACCCATGCCTCGTACAGCGCCCAGGCGCCGTCCATCTCCACATGGGACTCGGAGATCGGCGGGCAGGCGCCGACGCCGTCGAGCGCCATGGTGAAGGAGAAGGCGCGGCCCGCGAGGTAGTCGCTGGAGCCGGAGCAGGTGAAGCCGATGTCGCTGGCCCTGAGACCGGTCGCGTCGAGGACCTGGTGGAGGACGGGCATCAGCATCTCGACTTCGGAGAGTTCGTCGGTGCGCCTGAGATGGTCCGTCTGCGCGAAGGCGACGATCGCTACGTCTCGCATCTACAGCAGCTCCTTGTACGCGTCGTAGTCGGCGTCCGGCTCCCCGGTCGGCCGGTAGTGATCGGGGTGACGCCCACCCTCGGTCCATACGGGTTCGACCCGCAGGCCCATGCGCACCCGGTCGTACGGGATACCGCCGATCCGCGCATGCAGTGCGAGGTCCGCACCGTCGAGGGCAATGTGCGCGTAGACGTACGGGACTTCGATGTCGAGATTCGCGGTGTGAGCAGCCTTGATGTTGACGATGCAGAACGTGGTCACTGTGCCGCGCGGGCCGACCTCGATCTGTTCCGCGGTGGCGACACCGCAGGTGGGGCAGGCTCCTCGGGGCGGTACATAGACCTTGGTGCAGGAGGGGCAGCGCTCGCCGACAATGCGCTGCTCGGAGAGTGCGCTGATGTACGCGCCCTGGGCGCGGCCGGGTGTGTACCGGTAGTCCAGGCGCGCGGGGGTGACGATGCCGCGGACGGGGTCGGTGAACTCGCCGCCGTGTGGGGCCGGTTGACCGATGGAGTCGCCGTACGGTCCGTCGTACGGTTCGAAGCAGGCGATGTCCGTGATGGCACCGGTCCGCTCGGGGGCCCAGCGAATCCGTACGCGCATGCCGGTGCGGACCGCTTCCGGGCCGGTCGCGGCGAGAACGTGCAGCAGGGCGGTGTCGGCGCCGTCGAGCCGGACGAGTACCCAGGCGAAGGGGGTATCGAGGGGCTGGCCGGGGCGTGGGGCGGGGTTCCAGGCCCAGGTGGTGACGGTGCCGGTGGCGGCGACTTCGGTCAGCTCGCGGATCTCCTGTGCGGTGACGGGGTCGTACTCGACGGGTGGGACCAGGACCTTTCCCTCGCTGGTGCGGACGCCGAGGACGGTGCGTTCGCGCAGCCCGGTGAGGAAGGCGCTCTGCACCGGCCCGAGGGAACGGGTGAAGGGGAATTCGACCACCATCGGTGCGCTGAGGATGTCGGGCACGGTTGCCTCCTTGGCTCAGGCACGCCGGTAAACGGGCGGGCGCTTCTCGGCGAAGGCGCGGGCGCCTTCCTTGGCGTCGTCGGTGGCGAAGAGCGGCCAGCCGCGTTTCAGCTCCGCGGCGAGTCCTTCGGTCTCGGTCAGCTCGGCGGTCTCGTACACGGAGGCCTTGACGGCCTCGACGGCGAGCGGTCCGCAGGCATTGATCTGCCCGGCGACGGCGAGGGCCTGCTCAAGCGCGGTGCCGTCGGGGACGACCCTGCCTATCAGCCCGATGCCGGCTGCCTCCTCGGCGCTGTACGGGCGTCCGGTGAGGAGCATTTCGAGCGCGTGGGTGCGGGCGATCTGGCGCGGAAGCCGTACCGTCGACCCTCCAATGGGGAAGAGGCCGCGCTTGACCTCGAAAAGTCCGAAGACGGCGCTCGCCCCGGCGATTCGGATGTCGGTGCCCTGCAGGATCTCCGTGCCGCCGGCCACGCAGTGGCCCTCGACGGCGGCGATGACCGGTTTGCGGGGGCGGTGGTGGCGCAGCATCGCCTTCCAGTGCAGATCGGGGTCTGCGGTCATCCGGTCGCGGTACTGATCGCGTTCCATCCCTTTGCCGGCAAGGGCTTTGAGGTCCATGCCGGCGCAGAAGCAGCCGCCCGCACCGGTGAGGACCACCGAGCGTACGGTGTCGTCCTCGTCCGCCGCCAGCCAGCCGTCGTACAGCCCGACCAGCATCGGCAGCGAGAGCGCGTTCTTCGCCTCCGGCCTGTTCAAGGTGAGCACCAGTGTGGCGCCCTCGCGCTGCACGGTGAGGTGTTCCGTACCACCCATTGCCTGCCTCCCGTCTCAAGACCTAGAACAGGTTGCAGTAGGCGGGGGTTCAGATCAATAGTTTTCTGACAGTCAGTCAGATTTCTTCGACGGCGCCTCTTCCCACTTGCGCCCACCGGCGCTCTAATGACCGCCGAGCCAGTCTGCATCCGGGGTCAGGAGGAACGGTGGAGTACAACCTTGCCGACCTGTTCGAGTCGGTCGTCGACGCGGTCCCGGAACGCGAGGCGCTCGTCTACCTCGATCATCCCGGTACGGGTGCGGAGCGCCGGCTGACCTACGCGGAGCTGGACGCGGCCGCCAACCGCATCGCCCACCATCTGATCGAGGCGGGCATCACCGCCGGCGAGCATCTGGGGCTGCACCTGTACAACGGGGTCGAGTACCTCCAGACGGTGCTGGCCTGCCTCAAGGCCCGCATCGTCCCGGTCAATGTCAACTACCGCTATGTGGAAGAGGAGTTGGCCTATCTCTACCGCGACGCGGATCTGGCGGCGCTGGTCTTCGACGCCGAGTTCGACGAACGGGTCTCGGCCGCCGCACCGCAGGCACCGACCCTCCGTCACCTGATCCGGGTGGGGGCACCGGTGGCGGGTGTCCGCGGTCCGAATGCCGTGGCGTTCACGGACGCCGAGGCGGCCGGTAGCCCGGAGCGCGGCTTCCCGCCGCGGTCGGCCGACGACCAGTTCATCATCTACACCGGCGGCACGACCGGAATGCCCAAGGGAGTGATGTGGCGCCAGGAGGACCTCTTCTTCTCCGGCCTCGGCGGGGGCGCACCGACCGGTGAGCCGGTGAAGACCCCGCAGGAGCTGGCCGAGCGGGTGGCCGCGGGCGGCGACGGGATCACCTTCTTCCCCACTCCCCCGCTGATGCACGGCACCTCGACGCTCACCGCGTTCATCGCTTTCAACTTCGGGCAGCGGGTCGTGATCCACCGCAAGTTCGCGCCCCAGGAGGTTCTCCGTACGATCGAGAAGGAAAAGGTCACCAGCGTTTCCCTGGTGGGCGATGCGATGCTGCGGCCGTTGATCGACGCTCTGAAGGGTCCGCTGAAGGGCACCGACTGTTCGTCGATGTTCTCCGTCTCCAGCTCGGGCGCGATCATGTCGGACTCGGTGCGTGCGGAGTTCCAGGCACTGGTCCCGACAGTGATGCTGCTGAACAACTTCGGCTCGTCGGAATCCGGTTTCAACGGTACGGCGACGGCCGACTCGGGCCCGGAGAAGGGGTTCCGTCTCCAGGTCAACTCGCGTACAGCGGTGGTCGATCCGACGACGTGCGAGCCGGTGGCCCCGGGCGAGCCGGGGCGGCTCGCCCAGCGCGGCCATGTGCCGCTCGGGTACTACAACGACCCGCAGAAGACCGCGGAGACGTTCTTCCACAGGGCCGACGAGCGCTGGGTGCTGCTCGGCGACTCGGCGACCGTCGACGCGGACGGCATCGTCACGGTCCTCGGCCGCGGTTCGCAGTGCATCAACACCGGGGGCGAGAAGGTGTATCCCGAGGAGGTCGAGCAGGCACTGAAGGCTCATCCGGACGTGTACGACGCGCTGGTCGCCGGAGTGCCCGACGAACGGTGGGGAAACCATGTCGCGGCGGTGGTGCAGCTGCGCGAAGGGGCGGCCGAGCCCTCGCTCGACGACGTCCAGGCGCACTGCAGGACCCGTCTGGCCGGGTACAAGATCCCCCGCCGCCTGGTGATCACCCCACAGATCCAGCGCTCACCGAGCGGCAAGGCCGACTACCGGTGGGCCCGATCGGTCGTCGCGCCCGCACGCGGGACCGACAAGCTCTGAGACTGGCAACCGAGGACCGAATGTCACCCGAACGGCGCCGGGCCGGTTCGCCCGAGGGACGCCTGTACAGGCTCCGGCCCGGATCACCCGAGTGCACCGCCGCGCGTCCACTCCGGGGCGGCGGGCGGTGGTGTGAGCCATTCGGACGCGCTCTGCACCCAATTGGTCACCTTATGTGGCAATAGGGGGAAATCGCCCATAACTTCGGCTCATGAGGAAACGACACATCAAGGCCATTGTCCCGGTCGCGGTCGTCTCGGCCGCAGGACTCGGCGCGGTCACGGTCATTCAGTCCACCTCCGCCAACGCCACCGCCACCGCCGCGAGCCCGCGTGTGGTGCACCCCGGCGAGTCGATCCAGAAGGCGGTGAACGCCGCCAAGCCCGGCGAAACGGTGGTCGTCCTGCCCGGCACCTACCGGGAGAGCGTCCTGATCGACAAGGCGAACCTGACCCTGCGCGGCCTCGGCAGCCGGACCGTCATCAAGCCCCCGGCAAAGGAAACGCGGTCCGCCGACGCCTGCGTGAAAGCCGGCAGCGGAATCTGCGTCCTGGGCAGACCGGGCCGGACCGTCGACGGCGTGAGCATCGACTCGCTCAACGTCTCGGGATTCAAGAAGAACGGCATCTGGGCCTCCCGGACGGACCGGCTGACCGTCCGGCGGGTGACCTCCGAGCACAACGGCGTCTGGGGCATCGCCCAGGAGCGCTCCACCCGCGGCCGGTTCACGGGCAACACCGCCCGCGCCAACGGCGACGCGGGCATCTTCGTCGCGAACACCGTCGACGAGGAGGGCGGCGCCACCGACACCCGCGGCACCGAGCTCCAGGACAACACGCTCACGGACAACCGGATCGGGTTCACCGCCAGGCGCGTCAGAAACCTGTCGGTCCACGACAACACCTTCACCGGCAACTGCAGCGGTGTGTTCGTCGTGGGCGACGAGGGCAAGCCGCAGGCCGGAGCCATGACGGTCCACGCCAACCAGATCAACGACAACAACAAGTTCTGCCCCAAGACCAAACGGCTGCCCGCCATCCAGGGTTCCGGCATCGTACTCACCGGTGCCGCGGACACCAAGGTGCGCTCGAACACGATCAGCAACAACGTGGGCGCCACGCCACTCTCCGGCGGGGTCGTGCTGTTCAAGAGCTTCGTGGGCACGAAGAACACCGGCCACAACATCAGCGGCAATGTCGCGCTCGGCAACAAGCCGGCCGACCTGGTCAATGGGGACACCGGTAAGGGCAACACCTTCGTCGCCAACGTCTGCACGAAGTCCACACCGACCGGGATGTGCTGACCGCTGCACCCCCGCACGAGGAGAGGCGAAACAAGCGTGACCACTGTGAGTCCCACCCCCACACCGCCCCCCGTACATACAGCCCTCCCGCACCCCGTCACACCCCCTCAGCCGGCGATGCAACTGCGTGAGATCGCTTTCGGAGCGGCCCGCGCGGCCGCCGTACGCGCCGCGGCCCAGCTGGGCGTGGCCGACGCGCTGGGCGAGACGCCGACGACCGCGCAGGAGCTCGCGACGCTGGTGAAGACCGAGCCGGTGCCCCTGCGCCGGCTGCTGCGCGCCCTGTCCTGCTACGGAATCTTCACCGAGACCCCGGAGGGGTGCTTCGCCCACACCGAGATGTCCCGCCTGCTGCGCGAAAACGACCCGAACAGCCTGCGTGACATCTCCCTGTGGTGCACCGAGCCCTGGACCTGGGAGGTCTGGCCGCACCTCGACGACGCGGTGCGTACCGGCAAGAGCGTCTTCGCGGACGTGCACGGCAAGGGGTTCTTCGACTACCTCCACCAGGACGCCCACGAGTCGGCCCAGATCTTCAACCGGGCCATGACCACCTCCAGCATCCAGTCCGCGCTGGACGTCGCCGAACTCCTCGACCTCACCGGGGTGTCCGCGGTCGCGGACATCGGCGGCGGCCAGGGGCACGTACTGGCGAGTCTGCTGGAGAAGCACCCGTCGCTCCGCGGCACCCTGATGGACCTGCCGGGTGTGGTGGCTCGGGCCGACGCCCGGCTGCGGGACGAGGGGCCGCTCGTCGACCGGACTCGTATCGTGGCCGGGGACTGCCGCGAGGCCATCCCCATCGAGGCCGATCTCTACATCATCAAGAACATCCTGGAGTGGGACGACGAAAGCACGCGCCGGACGTTGCGCAATGTCATCGCGGCTGCCCGCCCCGGAGCCAGGGTCGTCGTCATCGAGAACCTCGTCGACGACACCCCGTCGATGCGGTTCACCACCGCGATGGACCTGCTGCTGCTCCTCAATGTCGGCGGTGCGAAGCACACCAGGGAAAGTCTGGTCAGCCGGATCTCGGATGCCGGGCTGCTGATCGGCAAGGTGGTCCCGGTCAACGCCTACCTCCACGCGTTCGAATGCGTGGTCCCGGACTGATCTCTCTCCCCGCCCCGGGAACGACGGAAATCGCCTGGGGTCCGGCCGATCGGCCGGACCCCAGGCGATTTCCTGTTCTCAAGCGTTGCTGCCGCGCTCCCACCGGTAGAACTCGTGGGCCATGGCGTCCTTGGGGCTGCGCCAGGTCTGCGGATCGTACGCGCTCACATAGGCGGTGAGCTTGTCGCTGATGTCCTTGAACGCCGGGTGCTCCGTCACCTTGGCGATCTCGGGGCCCGGCGGGCGGTCCGATTCGATCAGGTGCAGATAGACGTCGCCGAACTGGAAGAGCTTGCGCCTGGAGACCCCGACGAGGTGCGGCAGTTCGCTGCTGTCGGAGGCTGCGAACAGCTCGGCGATGTCCGGCGCCGAACCCGGCGCCATCTTGGCGACGATCAGAGCATGGTGCATCGTGGGATGCCTTTCTGGTTCCGGCCCGGCCACCCGGCCGGGCGGCCGGGCGGCGAGTCGTGGGCGGACGACGGGTCAGCCGGCAGTGACCGAGGCGGTACGGCGCTCCCGGGCGCGCTGCTCGATCTTGTCCCGGATGAGCTCCATCTGGATCTTGGAGTTGCGGTTGATGTTGTCGGTCATCCACGCGTCGTCGACGGGTGCGTCGGGCCGCATCGCGAAGTCCTGGGCCCAGCGCATCTTCGTACCGCCGGGGACCTCCGAGTACTCCCACCGGATGTTCATGTGCTGGAAGGGGCCCGGCTCGACACGGCGGGCGCGGACCGTGCGGCCGGCGCGGTCGACGGTCCGCTCGGAGACCCAGCTCCACACCTTGTCGTTCTCATCGGGGTGCATGGTCAGGCGGAACGTCGTGCTGTCGCCGTCCCGTTCGATGACTTCGACCGCGGCGTACTCGCTGAACAGCCGCGGCCAGTTCTCCAGATCGTTCGTCACGTCCCAGACGAGGTCCAGGGGGGCGGCGATGGTGATCTCGTTCTCGGTGTGTCCGGACACTTCAGGCTCCAGTCATGAGGCTGTTGTTGACGAGGTCGAGGAATTCCTGGGGGGTCTTGCAGCGGTCGGCATCGGCCGGCAGCGCCCTGCCGTGCCGGTTCTCCAGCACGCCCACGATGCCGAGGAGGCCGAGCGAGTCGAGGCCGAACTCGTCGAAGGCGGACCCGGGTCGCTTCTCCATGTCCCGCGGGTCGACGGTGAGTCCGGCGCCCTTCTTCATCAGGACGGCGAGTTCCGTATAGGTCAGTCGATCGGTCATGAGGACTTCTCCTTACTCACACTTGGATGTCGGTGGGGCGCCGCAGCACCATCGCCGCGTTCGAGCCCATGAGCCCGCGGCTGAGCACGAGCGCCGTCCGCATTTCCGCGGGGCGCGCCTGGCCGGTGACCACATCGAGGTCGTGGCACACGTCGTAGACGTTCGGGGTGGGCGGGATCAGCGCGTTCTCCATGGAAAGCACGGCGGCGGCTGCGTCCAGCACCGGCGCACCGCAGTAGGCGCGCCCGATGCCGGTCTTGGGCGCCGTCACCGGTACCCGCCGGCCGTGCGCGCCGAGTGCGTCAGCGATCGCGAGGGCCTCGGCGCGGTCGGCCGCGGGTACGCCGAGTGCGTCCGCGAAGACGACGTCGATCTCGTCCGGCGCGCAGTCGGCCTCCCGAAGGGCGCCGATGATCGCCTGGGCGAGACCCTCCCGGGACTCCTCCCACCGGGACGCTCCGGTGAACGTGGCAGCGTGCCCGGCGACTTCGGCCCGCACACGGGCCCCGCGCCGACGGGCCGACTGCTCCTCCTCGACCACCAGCATCGCGCCGCCCTCGGCCGGCACGAAGCCGCAGGCATCCGAGGTGAACGGCCGGTAGGCGCGGGCCGGGTCGTCGCTGGTGCTCAGGTCCTCGTACCCGACCTGGCAGACGACCGAGTAGGGCGCGAGCGGTGCCTCGGCCGCACCGACCACGACTGCTTCGGTGCCGCGGCGGATCGAACGGGCGGCATGCGCCAGCGCGTCCAGACCGCCCGCCTCGTCGCTGGCCACGACCGCGCACGGCCCCTTGAAGCCGCCACGGATCGAGATCTGGCCGGTGCTGGCGGCGTAGAACCAGGCGATGGACTGGTAAGGACCCACGTAGGTGGATCCCTGTCCCCACAGCCGTTGGAGTTCACGCTGGCCGAATTCGCCGCCCCCGGACCCGGCAGCGGTCACCACGCCGACGTCGAAGGGCGAACTCTCGTAGTCGGCGCGGCCCAGCCGGGCGTCGTCCAGCGCGATGTCCGCCGCAGCCATAGCGAAGTGCGTGAACCGGTCGGTCTGGACGATGAAGCGCTCTTCGATCAGCTCGGACGCCTCGAAGCCCCGCACCTCGCCCGCGACCCGCAGGGGAAGCTGCTCGCATCCCTCGCGGGTGACCCGGTCGAGGACGCTCATTCCTTCGTGCGTCCTCTTCCAGAAGGCCTCGGTGTTGGTTCCGTTGGGGGCGACGACACCGATACCGGTGACGACGGTGCGCCGCACTTTGCGGGTTCTCATGGTGTCCTCCCTCCTGTTCTCGTCAGGGCCACCGCGGACTGGAAGCCGCCGAACCCACTGCCGACCGACAGGACGCTGCGCAGCTTCAGGGGACGTGCGGTGCGCGGCACGTAGTCGAGGTCGCACTCCGGGTCCGGGCTCTCGTAGTTCGCCGTCGGCGGCACCGTCTGGTGGACCAGGGCGAGTACGCACGCGGCAATCTCTATGGCGCCGATAGCGCCCAGCGAGTGGCCGATCATGGACTTGATCGAGCTCATCGGTACGTCGTAGGCGTGCGCGCCCAGAGCCCGCTTCACCGCGGCCGTCTCGTGCCGGTCGTTCTGCTTGGTGCCGGAGCCGTGCGCGTTGACGTAGTCGATCTGCGAGCCGTCCATGCGGGCGTGATCGAGGGCCCGGTTGATCGCCTCGGCCATCTCCAGCCCTTCGGGGGTCAGCCCGGTCATGTGGTAGGCGTTGCCGAAGGTGGCGTAGCCCGCGATCTCGCAGTACACGGTCGCTCCGCGGGCCCGGGCATGTTCCAGCTCCTCCAGCACGAGCACCGCTCCGCCCTCTCCCATGACGAAGCCGTCGCGGCGGGAGTCGAACGGCCGGGAGGCGTGCTCGGGGTCGTCATTGTTCGCCGAGGTGGCCTTGATCGCGTCGAAGCACGCCACCGTGATCGGGGTGATCGGTGAGTCGGACGCCCCGGCGATACAGACGTCGACGCGGCCCTCCTCGATGGAGTGAAAGGCGTACCCGATTGCGTCGAGACCGGAGGTGCAGCCCGTGGAGACGGTCTGCACCGGGCCGTGTGCGCCGACCTGTTCGGCCACCGCCGAGGCGAGGGAGCTGGGTGAGAAGGCCCGCTCCAGGTGGGCGCCGGCCGACCGGTGGTCGACATCCCAGCGGGCGCCGCTGTCGCTGACGGCGACGTAGTCGTGCTCCAGTCGGGTGGTGCCGCCGACAGCGGTGCCCAGCGACACGCCCATCCGCCAGGGGTCCACCTTCTCCGGATCGAGCCCCGCGTCACCAAGAGCCTCCCTGGCGGCAACCATCGCGAACTGGACGTACCGGTCCGACCTGGCGACCTGGTCCGCGTCCAGTCCGTGTGCCGCCGGGTCGAAGTCGCACTCGGCGGCGATACGGGAGCGGAAGCCGGCCGGGTCGAAGAGCGTGATGCCCCTGGTCGCGGTGCGTCCGTTCGCGAGGAGGTCCCAGAAGGCCGGTGCGCCGATGCCGCCGGGGGCCACGACGCCGACACCGGTGACCCCCACGCGGCGGGTCATGAGGCGGCCTCGGTTCGTTCCGGCGGCGCGATGCGCTCGGCGGACTCCGTGTGCTCGGTGTCGACGTGGCCGAGTTCCGGGCGTGGGGCGAGGGGGCCGAGGTGGAAGACCATGCGCGCCTCGACGTCGCCCACGTTTCGGAATCGGTGGCGTACATGGGGAGGGATCAGCAGGCCCTGGTCGGGCCGCATCCGGTGCGGTTCACCGTCCAGATCCACCTCCAGGAGACCGTTCACGACGTACACGAACTCCTCGGAGTACGGGTGGTAATGCTCGCCGATGCGGTCGCCGGGCTGAACGATGGCCAGCCCCATGAAACCGCTGGTGGCTCCCACCGCCGTCGGCGTGAGCATGGCGCGGAGGTCACCTCCACGCCTGCGGTTGGGCTGTGTCTCGCTGAGGTCCACGATGCGTGGCCGGTGCATGGTCATGACTGCTTTCCTCCTGGCACATTGCGCGTTGTGTTGACGGGTTGAGCGAGAACCCCCCAGGGTGCGGATGCGCGATTCAGGACTCCGTGGCCCGCCGATCTGTGATCAGGGTCATCTCGGACTCCGTCAGGAAGCGCGAGATCCCCTGCTCCGTCGTGGGCACGGCGATCGCGCCGCCGCCGAGGAGGCGTCCGAGCCTGGCCAGCTTGCCGGGGCCGTCGATTCCGACCACCTGGGCCGGCTGCGCGTCGATCGGTCCGACCGCTTCGAGGAGGCGGACGACGACGTCGTCGCGTTGGAAGATGGTGCTGCTGTCGATGACGCTCGCCGGGTCGTCGGCCGCCTCCTCGTCGTGGCCGGCGAGCAGCCGGGCGAGTGCCATGCCGCAGCCCTCCTTGGCCTCGTAGAAAAGAGCATGCCGACGGATGTCCTCGGCCCTGTGCCGGCCTGCGGTCACGTGGTGGACGGTCGGGAGCGCGGCTCGGGTGAAGAACATCCGGGCGGAGTTCGGGTCGCTGAGGTCCCGGTCCTGCTCCAGATACGGGTTGATGGCCTCTTCGACGGCCCTCACCTCGGGCTGCCGGGCGACGTGCCGCAGGGCCGCGAGGAGGTCGCCCTCGACCTCCACTGCCCGCACGACGCGGTTTCCGTGCATGAAGAGCGAAGTGCGGCGCAGTCGGGTGCCTTCGTCGACACGAGCCTGCGGCGACTCGTAATCGGCCAGGATCTTCGCCACGATGTCCTCTGTGCCCGGCTTGACCGTGAAGGTGAGCGCGTGGCGCACCACTCCGTCGCCCAGCCGGGGTGACGCCTGCAGCCGGCCCTTGGCCGCCTCGGACGCCAGCTCGAACGCCTTGCCGGTCTCGCGCAGGACGCTGAAGCGCAGCGAACGGGTGTCACGTACGCAGTGGTGCAGCGGCTGAACTGTCGCAACGTGCTCTTCGCTGTTCACCCAGGCGAGGAACGGCGGTGCGCTCTCCCATTCACTGGTGATCAGCCATTGGGAGGGGTTCTCGATGGACTGGCACAGCTGGTCGCTGATGTGTCCGGGGACGGATGCCACCTGATTACGCAGGTGCTCATACGCCTCCAGGAACTGCTTCTGGGCCCCGTCGTAGAGGTCCAGCAGCAGAACGACACGCAGCCTGGAACCGTCGAAGGCGGACTGGGAGATCCGTTCCGAGAGGGTGGCGGTCATCTTTTGATCTCCTTCGAGACGGTGTCGTGGTCAGGCCGGATGGCATGCCGTCAACCGTCGGTTGGCGAGTGGATTCGGAGCGGGGACTCTCCCGACGGATGTGGTCGGTCCGCCCCCGTGACTGCGGGCATCGTCTCCGTGACCGATCGTGAAACGCTGGTCCGGGTGGCGCGAGATTTATGAACCGTTCAGGTGAGCGGCCGTCCGAACCGCTCCGACAAGGGCATTGAACAAGGCATCCGAACGGCGTCCGAGCTGGAGCAACTGATGAACGAGAACGTCGACATTCGCGTACCGGTCCTCATCGTGGGCGGCTCCTTGGTGGGCTTGTCCGCCTCACTTTTTCTCGGCCGGCTCGGCATCGAGCATCTGCTGGTCGAGAAGCACCGAGCTACCTCGACGCATCCTCGCGGACGCGGCAACAACGTGCGCACGATGGAGGTGTTCCGCACGGCGGGCGCCGAGCGGGGCATCCGGGAGGCTGCTTCGGTCCTCGCCGACAACCACGGAATTCTGCAAGCCGGCTCGCTCACCGGGGACGACCAGAAGTGGCTGTTCAAGGAGATCGACCCGGGTGGCGGACTCGCCCGTTTCAGCCCGTCCGGCTGGTGTCTGTGCAGCCAGAACGATCTGGAACCCGTGCTGGTGAAACTGGCCCGCAAGCAGGGCGGTGACCTGCGGTTCTCCACCGAAATGCAGAGCTTCGACCAGGACGGGGCGGGGGTGGACGCGGTACTCAAGAACCGGGAGACCGGAGAGCACGTCAGTGTGCGCGCGGACTACCTCATCGCGGCCGACGGGCCGCGCAGCCCCATCCGCGAGCAGCTGCGCATCGGCCGGACCGGTCCCGGTGATCTCTTCCACAACGTGAGCATCACCTTCCGATCCCGGCAGCTCGCCGATGTCGTGGGCGACCGGCGCTTCATCGTCTGCTATCTGACCAACCCCGCAGCGGACGGGGCCTTGTTGCCGGTGGACAACGAGAAGGAGTGGGTGTTCCACGCGCCATGGCATCCCCAACTGGGCGAAACTCTGGAGGACTTCACCGACGAACGGTGTGCCGAGCACATCCGTACGGCGGTCGGCGCTCCGGACATCGACGTCGAGATCACCGGCAAGGCCCCGTGGCACGCCGCGGAGCGGGTCGCGCAGCGGTACGCCTCCGGCAGGGTCTTCCTCGCCGGGGACTCAGCCCATGAGATGTCCCCCACCGGGGCGTTCGGTTCCAACACCGGTATTCAGGACGCGCACAACCTGGCCTGGAAGCTCGCCGCCGTACTGAAGGGCGAGGCGGGCCCGGGTCTGCTGGACACCTACGAGGCGGAGCGAATGCCGGTGGCGCAGGCGACGAGCGCGCGGGCCTCGGCGCGCTCGAGCGAGCACAGCCACCCGGGATACGCGGCAGCGCCGGGCGTGGGCGGCGGGAAGCAGGGCGGCATGCTCACCGTGGCTCTGGGCTACCGCTATGTACGCGGCGCCGTGCTGGGTGCCGATCCGCAGCAGCCGGTCGTGCCGCAGGGAATGCAGCTGAATGGTCAACCAGGAAGTCGTGCACCGCATCTGTGGGTCCGTCAGGCCGGTGATCGCAAGTCCACTCTGGATCTGTACGAGCGCACTCTCGTGCTGCTCACCGACGGTGAGGACGTGGCATGGCAGCGGGCGGCGGCGCGGGTCGCCGCCCGGCTTTCGGTACGGCTGCAGGCGTACGGCATCGGCCCGGGCGCCGATCTGGAGCCGGAGAACGGGGCCGACTGGGCCGAGATCCATGGCACGACGCCCGAAGGCGCCGTGCTGGTGCGTCCCGACGGCTTCGTGGCCTGGCGGTCGACGGGTTCCGTGGCCGACGCCGAGGCCACCCTCCAGGAGGTCCTGGCCTCCCTGCTGCACCGGCCCTGACCCTGTCGGCGGGGCGACGTAGGCCATCCGAACAGGACCGGCCAGGGGTGCAGCCGTGTCCGGTATGAGCGTATCCGCGAGAGGTGGCGCAGGCGCAGCGGTGCGACGGCGGTGAAGGGGCGACACAGATCAGCCGTGTCGTCCCTCTTGCCATGTGGCGGAGCATCCTGAATTACTTCTACCGAAAGATCGACCGAACGATCGGTCGCCTGTACGGAAGAGGAGATCCGGATGACGGCTCTGCTGGACGCGGCGGAACGACTGGCCCGGGACGAGCTGGAGGCACTCCAGCTGGAACGGTTGCGGGCCACGCTGCACCACGCGTACGAGAACGTCGGTCACTACCGGGCCGCGTTCGACAAGGCCGGGCTGCACCCGGACGACTGCCGTACACTCGCCGATCTCGCCCGCTTCCCCTTCACGACCAAGGCGGATCTGCGGGACAACTACCCCTTCGGCATGTTCGCCGTCCCCGAGGAGCGTGTACGGAGGATCCACGCGTCCAGCGGGACGACGGGCCGTCCGACCGTCGTCGGATACACCCAGCGGGACCTGGACACCTGGGCGGACGTGGTCGCCCGCTCGATCCGGGCCGCCGGCGGCCGTCCCGGGCAGAAGGTCCATGTGGCGTACGGATACGGGCTGTTCACCGGCGGTCTGGGAGCACACTACGGAGCGGAACGGCTCGGCTGTACGGTCATCCCGGCCTCCGGCGGCATGACGGCCCGCCAGGTCCAGCTGATCCAGGACTTCCGGCCCGAGATCATCATGGTGACACCCTCGTACATGCTGACGCTGCTCGACGAGTTCGAGCGCCAGGGCGTCGATCCGCGTTCGACGTCCCTGAAGGTCGGGATCTTCGGTGCCGAGCCATGGACGGAGGGGATGCGGCGCGAGATCGAGGAGCGGTTCGCGATCGACGCGGTCGACATCTACGGCCTTTCGGAGGTGATGGGGCCCGGTGTCGCGCAGGAGTGTGTGGAGACCAAGGACGGGCTGCACATCTGGGAGGACCACTTCTATCCGGAGGTCGTCGATCCGTTCACCGGCGAGGTGCTGCCTCAGGGTGAGACGGGCGAGCTGGTGTTCACCTCGCTCACCAAAGAGGCCATGCCGGTGATTCGCTATCGGACGAGGGACCTGACCCGGCTGCTGCCGGGCACGGCGCGGGTGTTCCGGCGGATGGAGAGGGTGACGGGGCGCAGTGACGATCTGGTGATCCTGCGCGGGGTGAATCTTTTTCCGACACAGATCGAGGAAATCGTTTTGCGCACACCGGGGGTGGCGCCGCACTTCCAGTTGCGGCTGACCCGCGAGGGCCGCCTCGACGCACTGACCGTGCGGGCGGAGGCACGGGCGGGGGCCACGCCGGAGCAGCGTATAGCCTCGGCGGAGTCGATCAGGGCAGCCGTCAAGGACGGAATCGGGGTGTCGGTCGGGGTCGAGATCGTCGATCCCGAGACGCTGGAGAGGTCGGTCGGCAAAGTCAAGCGCATCGTCGACGAGCGCGGGGGGAAGTAGGGCCGGCCACGGACGCACCGCAGGACATTCACGCCTGCCGAGCAAACCGGTCGCGCAGCTTCCGCTTGAGGATCTTACCGCTCGCATTGCGCGGCAGTTCCTCCACGAAGAGAACCTTCTTCGGGGCCTTGAAATGAGCGAGCCGCTCACGGGCGTGGTCGATGAGTTCTGTCTCCGTCGCTTCGCCCCGCAGGACGACCACGGCGGTGACAGCCTCGATCCAGCGGTCGTCGGGCAGCCCGACGACCGCGGCCTCGGCAACGGCGGGATGGGTGTAGAGAGCGTCCTCGACCTGGCGGGAGGCGACGAGGACACCGCCGGAATTGATGACGTCCTTCACCCGGTCGACGACGGTGAAGAAGCCCTCCGCGTCACGCACGGCGAGGTCGCCGGAGTGGAACCAGCCGTCGCGGAAGGCCCGCGCTGTCTCCTCGGGCTTGTCCCAGTAGCCCTCGCACAGCTGGGGCGAGCGGTAGACCACTTCACCGGCCGTGCCGTCGGGGACCTCCTTGCCGTCCTCGTCCACGACCCGGGCCTCGACGAAGAGGACGGGCCTGCCGCAGGAGTCCATCCGGCCCTCGTGCTCGTCCGGTCCGAGGACGGTGGCGAGCGGGCCGATCTCGCTCTGTCCGAAGCAGTTGTAGAAGGCAAGTGCGGGCAGCCGGTCGCGGAGCCGTTCCAGTACGGGTACGGGCATGATCGACGCACCGTAGTACGCCTTGCGCAGCGCGCCGAGTTCGCGCGTGGTGAAGCCGGGGTGCCGGGAGATGCCGACCCAGACGGTCGGCGGCGCGAAGACGCTGTCGGCCTGCCCCGTCTCGACGAGATCGAAGATCCGGTTCACATCCGGCGCGTCGAGGATGATGTTCACTGCGCCGACCGCGAGATAGGGCAGCAGGAACACATGCATCTGTGCGGAGTGGTAGAGCGGCAGAGAGTGGACCGGCCGGTCGGTGGCGCGCAGATCGAGTGCCGTGATCGCGCTGACGTACTCGTGGACGAGCGCGCCGTGGGTCATCATCGCACCCTTGGGGAGTGCTGTGGTGCCCGAGGTGTAGAGCAGTTGGACGAGGTCTCCCGCGGCCGGTTCGCGCTCCGGGGTGAAGGGGCGCGGGGTGGCGGTGGCGTCCAGGAGGGAGTCCGGTGCGTCGCGCAGCGCGCGTACGGAGAACGCGGCCGGAATCCGGTCGGCGAGGTCCGGGTCGGTGAGGACGAGGACGCTGCCGGACTGTTCGAGGAGGTACATGAGATCGTCGCCGGTGAGGTTCTGGTTGACCGGCACATGGATCAGGCCCGCGCGGGCACAGGCGAGGTAGCCGATCAGATACGCGTCGGAGTTGTGCGCGTACGAGGCGACCCGGTCGCCGGGGTGCAGCCCGTGCTCGCCGGTGAGGACCGCCGCCACGGTACTGACGGCCGTGTCGAGTTCCGCGTAGGTCCAGGACCTCTCCGCGTACCGCAGGGCGGTCCTCGCGGGGGTGCGCCGGGCGCTGCGGGCCACGACACCATCGACTGTGCTGCTCCGTACGCCTGTCATGGTGTGATCCTGTGCGGCCGGAACCCGGTGGTCAAGGGGTTGGCAACTGCCCGCTGCTCGCCGGCGCTGCGGTGGTGCGGGGGCACGAACGCCAGTGGCTCCGTGAGGTGCGATCGGTCCTTGTGCGCCCGTGGGGCGGTCGGGGGCCGATCGCGAGCGGCACCATATGGGCGATGCGGGGACCGAGTTGAAGCTGTCCGGAGGAGGTGCGGTTCGCTCACGCGCTGCCGGCGCGAGCGCGAGTCGCGAGCAGAGCCGCCAGGATGCACGGCGCGAGCAGCAGCCCGAAGGCGGCGCGGTAGCCGACGAAGTCGGTCGAGCCGGCGCCCACGCAGGCGTTGAACGAAGCGGAGGAGACACCCAACGCGGCCGGCGAGGGCGCGGCCCCGCACACGACCCGGGGCGGCGGATCCTCGCTGCCCGGGGGCGAGGAGGCGGTCGCGGCCGGCGCGGCATGCCAGGTGCCGGCCGACAGCACGGTGCTGCTGCGCGGGCATCGCGTCGCGACAGCGGTGAGCGTGGGCGCGGCGCGGCTGCTGCCGGCCGGGAGCCGGTGACCAGCATCAGCGGCACGAGTGCCTCCAGCGTGAAGAACACCCCTGAACTCAGCCCGCGCAGCGGCACCGTGACCGGCAGGCCGCGCGCGCCGCGCCAGGTGCCGGCCGGCAGCAGCCGCGGCGCGAACACCACCAACAGGGCAAGCCCTCCCACCGCGAACAGCAGGTGGCGCAAGTCCCAGCCAGAGGCGCCGTACTGCCCCAGCGCCGCGCCCACGCTCACCGCTGTCACGGCCATCAGCGCAGGGCGCGGCGGCCTGTCTCCCGACGGCGAGGGCGCGGCCCCGCGCACGACCCGGTCCGGGCGGGCAGCGGTTCACAGTGCTCGCTGGTGCCCTTCCCAGTACGGGTCACGCAGCCGCCTCTTGTACAGCTTGCCGTTGGGATCGCGGGGCATCTCCTCGATGAAGTCGATACTCCGGGGGCGCTTGTACCCGGCCAGATGGTGTTCGCAGTGGCGCAGGATCTCGGCGGCCAGAGCGTCCCCCGTCTCGTATGTCCCGGCCGGTTCGACGACCGCCTTGACCTCCTCGCCCCAGTCGGGATGCGGGATGCCGAAGACTGCCACGTCGGCGACCGCGGGGTGGCTGAGGAGGGCGCTCTCGATCTCGGCGGGGTAGATGTTGACACCGCCGGAGATGATCATGTCGATCTTGCGGTCGCGGAGGAACAGATAGCCGTCCTCGTCGAGGATGCCGAGGTCGCCGACGGTGAAGAAGTCGCCGATGCGGTTCTTCTTCGTCTTGGTCTCGTCCTTGTGGTAGCTGAAGCCGCCGGTGTTCATCTTCATGTAGACGGTGCCGAGCTCGCCGGGCGGCAGGCGGTTGCCGTCGTCGTCGAAGACGGCGAGTTCGCTGATCGGCCAGGCCCGGCCGACCGTGCCGGGTTTCTTCAGCCAGTCCTCCGCGGTGGCGAAGGCGCCGCCGCCCTCGCTGGCGGCGTAGTACTCCTCGACGCACCGCCCCCACCAGTCGATCATGGCGCGTTTGACGTGGTCGGGGCAGGGCGCCGCACCGTGGATGGCATGGCGCATGGCTGTGACGTCGTATCTCCGCTTCACCTCGTCGGGGAGGGCGAGGAGTCGGTGGAACTGGGTCGGGACCATGTGCGTGTGTGTACAACGGTGGGTGCCGATGAGCCGCAGCATCTCCTCGGGCGTCCACTTGTCCATCAGGACCAGCGGGTGCCCGATGTGCAGGGACGCGCCCGCGAACTGGAGGACGGCCGTGTGGTAGAGCGGCGAGCAGACCAGATGGACGTTGTCGTCGAAGGGCCTGATACCGAAGATGCCGAGGAATCCGCCGAGGTGGCTCTCCTCGGGGAGCTTGCCGGAGAGCGGACGGCGAATGCCGCGCGGGCGGCCAGTGGTGCCCGAGGTGTAGTTCATGACCCAGCCGAGAGTGCGGGCCTCGGGAGGTGCGTCGGGCTGTCCTTCGAGCAGTTCGGCGTACGGACGGAATCCGTCGACCGTTCCCACGGCATAGCGGTGGCTCGCCGGGAGCTTCGCCTCGTCCGCGGCCCCCGTCGCCGCCTGGGCGAACCGCTCGTGGGCGATGAGTACCTTGGCGCCCGAGTCGGAGACGATCCAGGCGATCTCGGGACCGACGAAGTGGTGGTTGACGGGGACGAGATAGAAGCCCGCCTGGCAGGCGGCGAGGTAGGCGGTGAAGAACTCGACACCGTTGGGCAGGACGACTGCGAAGGCGTCGCCCTTTCGGAGCCCGGCCGCGCGCAGTCCGTGGACGAGGCGGTTGGCTGCGGCGTGGAGCCGGCCAGCGGTCCAGCTCTCGCCGTCGGGTGCGGTCAGGACCGTACGGCCGGGATCGACGGCGGCCTGGGCCCAGAAGCCGTTGGGCGGCCGGTTCATGAGGCGCTCCGTCCGGCGATGCGGTTGATCCGGTCGACTGCGCGCTCGAAGCCGCGGGTCAGATCGTCGAAGACGGCCTGCACGCTGCGTTCGCTGTTCATCCGGCCGACGATCTGGCCGACGGGGGTGCCGAGCAGCGCGCCGGTCTCGTATTTCTGTATACGGGAGACGGCTTCGGCGACCAGCAGCCCCTGGAGCGGCATGGGCAGAGTGCCGGGGCCCGACGGGTCGTCCCAGGCATCGGTCCATTCGGTACGGAGCTGACGTGCGGGTTTGCCGGTGAGCGCACGGGAGCGGACGGTGTCGCCGGAGCCCGCGGCAAGGAGTTTGCGGGTCAGCGCGCGGGAGTGGAGGTCGGCCTCTTGCGTGGTCAGCCAGAGGGAGCCGAGCCAGACACCCTGGGCACCGAGGGCGAGTCCGGCGGCGATCTGCTCTCCGCTGCCGATGCCGCCGGCGGCGAGGACGGGGAGCGGTCCCACGGCGTCGACCACCTCCGGCACCAGGACCATGGAGGCGATCTCACCGGTGTGGCCGCCCGCCTCGTACCCCTGGGCGACGACGATGTCGATGCCCGCGTCAGCGTGGCGGCGGGCGTGTCTGGCACTTCCGGCGAGCGCTGCGACGAGAACGCCCTGGTCGTGGGCGCGTCGGACGACGTCGGCGGGTGGCGACCCGAGGGCGTTGGCGAGAAGGCCGATGGGGTAGTCGAAGGCGACGTCGAGCTGATTGCGGGCGACTTCCTCCATCCACCCGGTGATGCGCCAGCCGGACGCCTCGCCCTCGGCGAGCTCCGGTACGCCGTGCTTGGCCAGGGTGTCCTGGACGAACTGGCGGTGTCCGGCCGGGATCATGGCCTCGACGTCGGCCTCGGTCACTCCCTCCACTTTCTTCGCGGGCATGACGACGTCGAGACCATACGGCTTGCCGTCGGTGTGCTCCTGCATCCAGTCGAGGTCACGTGCGAGGTCGTCGGGGGCGGTGTAGCGGACCGCGCCGAGCACACCGAATCCGCCGGCCCTGGTGATGGCCGCGGCCACCGCGGGGAACGGCGTGAAGCCGAAGATGGCGTGCTCGACTCCCAGTTTCTTGCTCAGCTCCGTCTCCATGGGGCGCAGGATGCCGCAGTCGGACATCCGAGGGAAGAGATTTTCTGATGCAGTGTCAGATTCTTTGTGGCTCAGGAGTCCTCCGCGACGGCAGTGGTGACAGTAATCTCTGCGGCGGCAGGAAGTTTCATCGTCGGACGAAATTTCGAAAGTTACTTTCGCGCAGCAGGAAGGGTTTCCGGATGACCGAGGACACGGCCGGCAGAGGGATCAGCCGACGCAGGCTGGGCGGTGGGATGCTGGCCCTGGGCGGAGCACTCGCCCTGGCGCCGATTCCGTTCGCGGAACGGGCGTCGGCCATGGAGTCGGGGGCGGGGTCGTCGGGCATGCACGCAGGGAGCGGGACGAGCGCCGCATCCGAGCCGGCACGGCCGACGCTGCGGCGCGGATCCGCTGCCCGTGCCGGTCTGTTGCAGGGGCCGCTGGACCAATTGGTCGCCGATGCGGAGAAGTTCCTCTCCGACTCCCCCAAACACCCTTGGTACGCCGGTGCGGTGTTGCTCGCCGGGCGGGGCGGCACGGTGGCGTTGCACCACCCGATCGGCAAGGCCGTGCGCTACGCGGCGTACGACGAGAAGACCGACACCGGGGTGGAATTCCCGCCCGATCAACAGATCGCCATGGCCGAGGACACGGTCTTCGATCTGGCTTCGGTGTCGAAGCTGTTCACCTCGATCCTGGCCGTGCAGCAGATCGAGCGCGGAACGCTGGAGCTGGAGGCGGAGGTTGCCTCGTATCTGCCGGATTTCGCCGGTGGCGGCAAGCAGAACATCACGATCCGTCAGCTGCTCACACATACGTCGGGCTTCCGTGCCTGGATTCCGCTGTACAAGGCACCGACGCGGGAGGGGAAGCTGGAGTTGCTGTGGAACGAGGTGCCCGCCAACCCTCCGGGCACGGTCTATCTCTACTCCGACCTCAATCTGATCTCGCTGCAACTGGTCCTGGAGAAGATCACCGGCCGCACGCAGGATGTCCTGCTCCGTGAGCAGATCACTGCTCCGCTCGGAATGCACCGCACCCGGTACAACCCCCCGGCCTCCTGGAAGCCGAAGATCGCCGCGACCGAGGATGCCCGGCTCCCCTGGTCCGGTCTCGACCGGGGACTGGTCTGGGGCGAGGTGCATGACGAGAACGCCCACAGCCTGGACGGCGTGGCGGGCCATGCCGGAGTCTTCTCCTGCGCCTGGGATCTCGCGGTCCTCGCCCGTACGCTGCTCAACGGCGGCGTCTACGGCCGCGCGCGGATTCTCTCCGAGGAATCGGTGGACCTGCTGTTCACGGACTTCAACACCGCGTTCCCCGGCAATGCACACGGACTCGGCTTCGAGCTCTACCAGCACTGGTACATGGGGGCGATGGCAACCCCTCGTACCGCAGGCCACACCGGGTTCACCGGCACCAGTCTGGTCCTGGACCCCACGACCGACTCGTTCCTCGTCGTCCTCGGCAACTCGGTGCATCCGGTGCGCAGCTGGCGCTCCGGCAGCGCGCCGCGCGTCGCCACCGCCAACCAGATGGCGCGCGCCGTCGCGGTCCGTCCCGCCCGGGGACGTACGGCGTGGTTCTCGGGGCTGGCGAGCGCCACCAGCGCGACGCTCACGCTGCCCGCGCTGCATCTCTCATCATCGCGGGCCCGGCTGAGCTCGGCCCTGTGGTGGGACACCGAGCCCGGGTCCGATTTCCTCTTCCTGGAGGCGTCGGCGGACGCCGGAGCGACCTGGCAGCCGGTGCCGTTCACCACCGTACCGATGGCCGATCAACCCCACCCGGAACCCCAACCGCATCCAACGGGCTCGGTCTCCGGCTGGTCCGGCCGGGTCTGGCACCGTCTCGACGCGGACCTCGCCGCATGGCGCGGCAAGGAGGTGCGGCTGCGGTGGCGGTACGCCACGGATCAGCGGTACGTCGGGCGCGGGGTGTACGTGGATGCCTTCCGGGTCGAGGACGGCCACCGGACGGTCTTCGACGAGAGCAGGCCCGGCGATGCCGCGGGCATCGAGGCGCTGGGATGGACGGCGTCGGCGGACTGAATCCCGCCGGGCCGCCGGTCCGATGGCACGGTCAGAGGATCTGCTCGGGGGCGCGTTTCTGGGGGCTCGTCCAAGGCGCGTTCGCGTTCGGGCTGCTGGCGGGGACGGTGGTGTGCCTGCGCTGGAAGCCCCACCGTCTGCTGGTCGTTGCCGTCATCACCGGCTCCGGGCTCTGCCTGCCACCGGCGGCGCTGGGAATGGGTCTGGCCCTGCCCTGGGTGCTGCTCAGTGCCGTACTCGCGGGCTTCGGGCTGGATGTCGCCATCGTGGCGTGGACCACCACGCTCCAACAGCACGTGCCCCAGGAGGAGCTGGGCCGTATGAGCTCATTCAACGGTGTCGGTGAGCGAATCGCCATCCCGCTCGGCTACCTCATCACCGCGCTCGCCACACATGCCTGGGCCGATCGCACCGTGCTCCTGGTCTGTGCCGGTGCCATCGTGGTCTCCACAGTCCTCAACCTCTGTGTACGAGACGTGTACCGCATCAATCGCGTCTAGAAAACCTGTCTTCGACAGTGCAGCCGCTACGCAGCCATCTCTGGCCGGCCCGGAGTCGGCCGGCTGGATGCCTGCCCGGCGAAAGTGCACACCCTGGTCGGACGCGGCCGGTCGAACACCGAGATCGCGGAGGATCTCTTCATCACGGTGGCCACGGCCAAGTCGCACGTGGCGCGGTTGTTCACCAAGCCGGGCGCCCGGGACCGGGTTCAGCTCGTGATCACCGCCTATGAGCTGGGACTGGTCACGCCGCCTCGCTGAGCGCGTCCCTGGGCCCATGGTGAAGTCGGAAATGCCGTGTCGCCTTCGCAGGCGGCGTGTGTTCGGTCGCCTGCACAAGAGGATCACCGGCCCAGCGCCGCCATCGCGGCGTTGTGGCCGGGAACCCCGCTGACCCCGCCACCGCGTACGGCACCCGCCCCGCAGAGCAGCACATTGGCGTGCGCCGTCTCCACACCCCACCGGCCGGTGGATTCGGTGGCGTACGGAAACGCGAGGTCCCGGTGGAAGATATGGCCGCCGGGCAGCCGCAGATCCTGTTCGAGGTCGAGCGGTGACTTCGCCTCGATGCACGGCTCGCCGTTCCTGTCACGTGCCAGGCAGTCGGTGATCGGCTCGTCCAGGTGCGCGTCGAGTTCGGCGAGCGTGGCCGTCAGCAGCTCGGCGCGCGTCGCCGCGTTGTCGGCCGCGAAGAGCCGCGCGGGGGTGTGCAGGCCGAAGAGGGTGAGGGTCTGGTAGCCGCGGGCGGCGAGGCCGGGGCCGAGGATCGACGGGTCGGTCAGCGAGTGGCAGTAGATCTCGGACGGCGGGGCGCCGGGCAGCCGGCCCGCCGCCGCGTCCCGGTAGGCGTCGGCGAGTTGTCCGTATCCCTCGGCGATGTGGAACGTGCCGGCGAATGCCTCGCGCGGGTCGACGGTGCGGTCGCGCAACCGGGGCAGCCGGGTGAGCAGCATGTTCACCTTCAGCTGCGCGCCCTCGGCCGGGGTGGGCGGCTCGTCCCCGAGGAGGGCGGCGAGCGCCTGCGGCGAGGCATTGACGAGGACCCTGCGGGCTGCGACGACGTGTTCCGCCTCGGGCGAGCGGACGGTGATCTCGGCCCGTGTTCCGTCGGTTTCGATGCGGGTCGCCTCGTGCTGTACGCGGATCTGGGCCCCGGCCTCGCGGGCGGCCCGGACGAGGGCATCGGTGAGCGCGCCCATGCCGCCGACCGGGACGTCCCAGTCGCCGGTGCCCCCGCCGATGACGTGGTACAGGAAACAGCGGTTCTGGAGCAGGGACGGATCGTGCGCATCGGCGAAGGTGCCGATCAGGGCATCGGTGAGAACGACGCCGCGTACGAGGTCGTCGCTGAAGTTCTTCTCGACGGCGACGCCGATGGGCTCCTCGAAGAGTGTCCGCCAGGCCGCCTTGTCACCGATCCGCTCGCGCAGTGCGTCGCGGGTGGGAAGAGGTTCGGTGAGCGTCGGGAAGGCCCGCTCGGCGACGTGGCGCGTCATGCCGTAGAAGCGCTGCCACGCCTCGTACTCGCGGTCCGAGCCGGTGAGCGCGGCGAAGGAGTCCCGGGTACGGTCCCCGCCGACGAGCAGCCCGGTGGCGCGGCCGCCGCGCACGGTCGGGGTGTACGAGGAGACGGTCCGTTTGCGTACGGCGAAGCCCAGGCCGAGATCGCGGACAATCTTCTGCGGCAGCAGGGACACGAGGTACGAGTAGCGCGACAGGCGGGCGTCGACCCCGTCGAAGGGGCGGGTGGAGACAGCCGCTCCGCCGGTGGTGACGAGGCGTTCCAGGACCAGGACGGACTGTCCGGCGCGGGCGAGGTAGGCAGCGGCGACCAGACCGTTGTGGCCGCCGCCCACGATCACTGCGTCAAAGCTGTCGGGGGCGCGCATGCCTCTTCGTAACACGGGGCGTTCCCCCTGACCAGAGGCGGTGGTGTCCGGTCAGTGCGGTGGCACTCCCTGCCCGCGGCGCAGTGCCGCGACCCTGCGGTACAGCTCGACGGCCTCCGGTCCTCGGCCGAGCTGCTCCAGGCAGTGCGCCTCGTCGTTGCGGGCGGCGAGGGTGTCGGGGTGGTCGGCGCCGAGGACGCGTTCGCGGGCCTCGGCGACCTGGCGGTAGACGGTGAGGGCGTCGGCCCAGCGGCCGAGCCAGCCGAGGCCGACAGCGACCTCGCGGCGGCTGACGAGGGTGTCGGGGTGATCGGGGCCGAGGACGCGTTCGCGGACCGCGCACACGTCGCGCGCCTCGGCGAGCGCCTCCTCCCAGCGGGCGAGGCGCCCAAGGTTGACACCGAGGCCGTGGCGGGCGCGGAGCGTCTCGGGGTCGGCGGGGCCGCCCACCCTCGTCCGGTCGTCGACGAGGGCGCGGTACAGCTCCAGGGCCTCCGCGCTGCGGCCCAGGCAGCCGAGGCTGACGCCGACCTCGTAGCGGGCGGAGAGCGTGTCGGGATGGTCGGCACCGAGCGACCGGGACCGGGCCCGGGCGACTTCCCGGTAGGTCTGCAGGGCCTCCGTCCATCGCCCCAGCAGGCCCAGCGTGTACGCCACTTCGTAGAGCGTGACCAGGGTGTCGGGGTGGTCGGCACCGAGCAGACGGGTGCGGGCCGACGCCACGTCCCTGGCCATCCGGTACGAGTCCTCCAGGCGGCCGAGCCTGCTCAGGTTGAAGGCGAGGTTATGACGGCAGCGCAGGGTGTCGGGGTGGTCGGGGCCCATCGACCGTTCCCGGGAGGCGAGGACTGCCGCGTACACCTGATGGGCCTCGAAGTGCCGGCCGAGCCGGCCCAGGACGTAAGCCATCTCCTGGCGGGCCGCGAGGGTCTGCGGGTGGTCGGGTCCCAAGGTGCGTTCGCGCACCTTGGCGACGCGGCCGAATTCCCGCAGGGCGTCCGACGCGCGCCCGGTGCGGCTGAGGGTGAAGCCGACCTCGTACCGGCTGGAGAGCGTGTCGGGGTGGTCGGGGCCGAGGGCGTGCTCGCGTTCGGCGGCGACCGCACGGTGTACTTCGCCGGCCTCCTCCCAGCGGCCGAGCCTGCCCAGCTCGAGGCCCGCGCTGTGCCGGTCGGCGAGGATGGAGAGCAGTTCCGGCGACGGGGCCGGCCGCTCGGCCCTGACCGGAGGCAGCTCTGCGGCGAGGTGCCGCATGTCGGTGCCGGTGGTCCACTCGCCGGTGAGACCCGCGGAGTGGTCGGGCGGCGCGAGCCCGAGGTGGGCGCCGGACGCCTTGTGTCCGGCGGTCATGCCCCGGGTCCAGGCCGGCAGCCCCTGCCCGGGACGCACGACGGGAACGGGCGGCGCGAGCCGTACCTGTCCCGAAGGCTGGAGCTGCGGCTGCTCGCCGGTCCGGCCGACGGCGATCCGCTGCCGCAGGTCGCCCGCGTCGACGGGCCGCTCCTCGGGGGTCTTGGCCAGCAGTTCCAGGACGACCCGGTCGAAGAATCCGGGGAGTTCGGCCCGGTGGGTGCGCAATGGCTCGGGCTGGGTGTCACGGTGTCCGACGAGGACGGCCCAGGCGTCGTCGAGGTCGAACGGCGGTGCTCCGGTGGCGATCTCGTACAGGACGCACCCCAGTGAGTAGAGGTCGCTGCGGTGGTCGACATGACCGCCGCTGATCTGCTCGGGCGACATGTAGTGCGGCGTGCCCATGGCGATGCCCGTACCGGTGAGGCGGGAGGTGAAGCCGATGTCGTGGCCGAGCCTGGCGATGCCGAAGTCGCAGATCTTCACCGTGCCGTCGGCCAGCCGCATGATGTTGGCGGGCTTGAGGTCGCGGTGCACGATGCCCTGCTGGTGGGTGTAGCCGAGGGCGTCGGCGACCTGTTCGGCGATGTCGACGATGTCGGGAACCGGCAGCGGATGCTGCTTGTTGTCCTCCAGGAGCTGGCTGAGGTTACGGCCGTCGAGGAGTTCCATCACCAGGTAGAGGACGCCCTCGTGCTCACCGAAGTCGTGGACGACGGTGACACCGCGGTGCTGGAGCGCGGCGGCGACTCGGGCCTCGCGGCGGAAGCGTTCGCGCAGAATGCCGGTGAAGGACTGGTCGTGCTGGGGCCCCATCGGCTTGAGGCATTTGACGGCCACATGGCGGCCGAGCGACTCGTCGCGGGCGCGCCACACCTCGCCCATGCCTCCACGCCCGATCACATCGAGCAGTCGGTACCGGCTCTGGATCAGCCTGGTGTCCGCCATCGCCTGCTGTCGCCCCCATCGCTTCGCCTACCCCTGCGCCCTCCCCGGCCCGTCCAGTATGGCTGCCTGGCTGCGCAGTTTGTACGGGGTGGGGCGGCTGCCGGGACCGAGTCGGGCCATCGCGTTCAGAATGTGACCGGGCGGGAGCAGCCAGCGGAGCCGGGAGGGAATGCAGCGCAGCGCGGTTCCGGCGATGCGCAGGCGGCGGTCGACGGTGCGCACGGGCCCCACGGGTCTGCCGTAGAGCTCATGGGCGTAAGAGGGCAGCGACTGGTAGGCAAGTGCCGCGACCCGCCGCCACAGCAGTGCGCGCGCCGGCAGGAGCAGCGGATGGACCGGGGGACGGCGCAGGAAGTCGTCGACGTCCAACGCCTCCGGGGATGCGGCGAGTTGTGGCCGCATCCGTTCGAAGTAGGCGGCAAGCTGTGCGGTGGTGGCCGGTACGTCGGCCGGGTCGAGGCCGACGAGACGTGCGCTGTGGCGGTGCTCGTCGATGTAGCGGTCGGCTTGGTCGTCGGTGAGCGGGAAGCCGGAGCGACGTTCGACCTGGAGGTAGGAGTCGACCTCGGCGCAGTGCACCCACAGCAGCAGCTCGGGTTCGTCGACGCCGTATGCCTGCCCCGTCACCGGATCGGTGATCTTGAGGAGCCGGTGGATCCTGCGGACCCGGGCGCCCGCTTTCTCGGCCGCTTCGGTGGTGCCGTAGGTGATCGTTCCGACGAAGCCGGCCGTACGCATCAACCGCCCCCAGGCGTCCTTGCGGAATTCGGAGTTCTGCATGACACCGCGTACGGCGCGTGGGTGCAGCGCCTGCAGGTAGAGCGCACGCACTCCGGCGACCCACATCATCGGGTCGCCGTGCATCTGCCAAGTGACGGATTCGGGCCCGAAGAGCCCGGGGTCGGCGTCCACCATGTCTTGCTCATATCAAGCATGGGGGACGACGGCAACAGGGCACCGTGCGTGATGGATGGCGGCCTGCGCTACGGAGCCCAGGTGCGACGCCAGGGCGGGACGGTGCTTGCGTCGGCCGACAACCAGCAGCCCGGCGCCCTTCGCGGCCCGTACGACAGCCTTGGCGGGGCTTTCGAGAGCGATGCTCTCGGTCACCTCCACCTGCGGGAACTTGTCACGCCAGGGGCGGAGGGTCTGGCTGAGGAGTTTCTGCGCGTCCTGCGTGATTCCTTCCGTCACTTCGTGATCCACGCCCCAGGGCACATAGGCCTCGAGCGGCAGGCTTCGGCCATGGACGGCCCGAAGCGGCAGGCCCCGCGCTGCTGCGGTACCGAAGGCGAATTCGAGCAGGTCGTCGCCGGAGCCGTGCAGTTTCAGTGCCACCACTACGCCACCTGCCGCAGCTGGAGTGGGCTGCGGCTCTTCTCCGCTCGCTTCGGCACGTACCAGAACCACCGGCCTCTCGGCCCGTGCCACGACGGGCAGGCTGATATCTCCCAGGAAATAACTCTCGACGGGTACCAGCCCCCGCGAACCGAGCACGGTCATCTCGGACTCCGACGCCGCTCGCAGCAGCGCGTGCTGGGCGTCGTCGGCAACCAGGTTGCCGACGACGGGGAGGCCGGGGTGGCGCGCCTGGAGCTCCGCCCGCGCGTTGTGCACAATCCGCTTCGCCCAGTAGTTCTGATCCATCTCCACAGGGACGCCTGGCGTTTCGGGCACCAGCAGAGGCCACGCGTGCAACAGACGCAGCGTGAGCTTGCGCCGCTCGGCTTCGTCGGCGGCCCAATACGCAGCGGCCAGGCTCTCGGGTGAACCGTCGAGGCCCACGGTGACGACTGGCTCCATGACGACTGCCTCCGTCTCGTAAGAAGCCGGACCGACGTGAGCGAGCCCGCTTTTCCAGACTGCTGTCTGTCGTCCCTGTGTCCTGGTCCGTAACCAGGCAGACGACGGTGAGGGGTCACCGACGGTGTGAGCATCTGGGCCGGGCGCGGCTTCGTCTCATTCGAGGAGTACCCCAGATCTCCTTGTGGCGCATGCGGGCCCTGGTGGGGCAGGGGCCAGGTCGCTTGCCTCGGCCCGCTCCCACGCCTTCAGACGCGGAATCCGGTATCGATGCGGCCACCGCGGGCCACTGGCCGGGCGCGGGCACGGCTGCCCATGTGCTCGTGCGAAGACGGTAACGGTGATGCTTTGGCGTAGGCCCATGGCGTCGTGGCTCACTGCCGTTCGGCGCTGATGCTTGACTTTGAGCGTGGTCTCCTCCGTAACGTCGTCCCATGGCAGACGAGAAAGGCGCGGGCAGGCCCGGAAGGCTGCCCCGCTCGCTGTACGAACGGGAGCTGTACCGACTCCAGACCGAGCTCGTGAAGCTTCAGGAGTGGGTACGGGCAGAAGGCGCACGGCTCGTCGTGGTGTTCGAGGGACGTGACGCGGCGGGCAAGGGCAGCACGATCAAGCGTGTCACCGAGCACCTCAACCCCCGGGTGGCACGCATCGTCGCGCTGCCGCGGCCAACCGAGCGTGAGCGCAGTCAGTGGTATTTCCAGCGCTACGTCGAGCAACTTCCAGCTGCAGGTGAAGTGGTCCTCCTCGACCGGAGCTGGTACAACCGCGCAGGCGTCGAACGCGTCATGGGCTTTTGCACCATGGACGAACACCAGCGGTTCCTTCGCCAGTGCCCGATCTTCGAGCGGATGCTGGTGGAGGACGGCATTCTGCTGCGTAAATACTGGTTCTCGGTGAGTGACGCAGTGCAGGAGGAGCGGTTCCGACGCCGCATGCAGGATCCCACCCGCCGGTGGAAGCTCTCTCCGATGGATCTGGAATCGATCACCCGATGGGAGGCGTACTCGCGGGCGAAGGACGAGATGTTCGTCCATACGGACATCTCGGAGGCTCCCTGGTATGTCGTCGAGAGCGACGACAAGCGCCGGGCACGGCTGAACATGATCGCCCATCTGCTGTCGACCGTGCCGTACGAGACAGTGACTGCGCCGGTGATCGAGCTGCCGCCGCGGCCGCCGGCCACCGGATACCAACGGCCGCCGAGGGACCTTCAGACCTATGTCCCCGATCATGCCTCAGAACTCGGGGGGTGAGGCGGGACAGTCTCCGCACGATCAGGCCGCCCGGGGTATCACAGCCACCGGACAGTCGGCGTGGTGGAGCAAAGCATGGGCGACTCGGCCGAGCGGGAGTCCGAGGGGACCTCGGGGGCGACGCGCTCCGACGATGATCAGGTCGGCGGCGGCCGAACGCTGGACCAGCACCTTTGCGGCCGTTCCCTCGACCGCCGCCGAGTGCAGCCGGACCGTCGGTTGATCATGTACGCACTCGGCCACCGCTTCGTCGATCAGGGTCGCCGCACGTTCCTTGCAGTAGAGGTGCGGCTCACCGGCGGTACGCGGATGCTCGGCGCGCTCATGCGAGGGGCAGCGCCAGGCATGTACGGCGTCCAGGACGCATCCCCTGGCTGCGGCCTCACGGAAGGCGAACCTGACCGCTGCCGATCCGCCCTGCGGATCCTCGACTCCCACGAGGATCCGCCCATGCGCGCCTTCGATTCCTGCCTTGTCACCGCGCACGACGATGACGGGACAATGAGCCCGTGCGGCCACGGCCGCGCTGACCGAGCCGAGGAGGAGTCCGGTGACACCGCCACGTCCTCGCTCCCCGGTGATCAGCGCCGCGGCCCGGCGCCCCTCGCGCACAAGGGCGATCACCGCGTCCTCGGGCAGCACTTCGACCGAGACGTCGACGTCCGGATGACGGCGGCGGGCGCGCTGGGCGGCAATTTCGACGATGCTGTCGGCGAGCTGCTGTTCCAGAGGGAGGCCGAGGCCGAGCGCCGGCGCGACGACCTTGTACTGCTCCCATCCGGACGCGTGCACCAGTCGTAGCGGCAGCCCGTGCAGGGCTGCCTCGTCCACGGCCCAGTCGACCGCCCGAAGGCTGGTCTCCGATCCGTCCACAGCCGAGACCAGGGGCACCTTCATCGTCCCCACCGCCTTCCGTTCGACTGCTGAAGAAATTCGACTGCTGGAGAAAGAAGTACCTGTCCTCACCGTTGCACTGAAACAGGACGGCTGTGAGGGCCGGTTCGGCCCCGATGCGGAACGTTCGGCAGGTCCCGGCAGACGTGGTGTCCGCCGCCGGTCTCGCCGCTCTCCCACCCGATGCGAGCTTCCGGGAGAGACTGGAGATGGATTCGCAGGACTTCCTCGGCTTCGTCGAGGCACTCGGCGAGCAGCCGGGCGAGGCCGAGAACAGAGCGCAGGCCTGTGGCGCGCAGGAGGTTCTCGTCATGAAAAACCTCGTGACCGTCGGTGTCGACGGGTCCCCCGAGAGCCGGGCGGCTGCTGCTTGGGGCGCCCAGGAAGCATCCTTGCGGCAGGTGCCGCTGAGACTCGTCCACGTCATCGACTGGCCCCTCAGCCCTGCCGTTCCACGACTGGGCCGCGAGACGGCCGACCGATGGGCCGACGAGGCGCTGGCCGAGGCCCTGGAGGATGTACGCCGCCGGCACCCGCATCTGGAGATCACCTCCCGGTGCCTCTCCGGCAGGCCCGCCGCCGCCCTGGCTGTCGAGGCTGCCGAGGTCGGCCTGCTCGTCCTCGGTTCCCGCGGCCTGGGCAGTCTGATGGGCTTCCTCGTCGGAGCGGTGGGCACGGCGACAATCGTGGCCACCGATACGCCCGTGGTCCTCGTGCGCGTGTCGGATGAACCGGAGCGCGCCGATCCCGCCCCGTACGGCCGGATCGTCGTGGGTGTCGACAGCCACGACGCGCCCGACAAGGTTCTCGCCTTTGCCTTCGAGGAAGCCGCTCGCCGCGGTTGTACCTTGCGGGCGATCCACGGCTGGAAACTCCCGCACGCCTACAGGTCCCTCCCGTTCTTCGACTCCTACGACGAACGGACAGCAGGCAGGAGTGCCGCGCAGATGCTGGACGAACTGCTGCTGCCCTGGCGCCAGAAATTCCCGTCGGTGAGCGTGGACCGGATGGCGTTCATGGGGTCCGCGGGCGGTCGACTCGTCCAGGCCGCGGCGGGCGCGGACCTCGTCGTCGTCGGCCGGCACCTGCGGCGCTCTCCTCTGGGTGCGCACCTCGGACCGGTGACCCATGCCGTCCTGCATCATGCCACCGCCCCCGTGGCCGTCATCGCCCACGACTGACGCCCCCGAGCGAAAGGGATTCGGACCATGACTCATCGCACTGTCTCCGAAGTCATGACCCGGGACGTGGCCACGGCCAGCCCCGAAGCGTCACTCAAGACGGTCGCCTGGAGCCTCGACTACAACCATGTCTCGGCCCTGCCCGTCGTGGACACGCGTCACCACCCCATCGGCGTCATCTCCGAAGCCGATCTCCTGCGCAGGCAAGCCGCTCTGCCCGATACGCAGGGCCATGACCGGATGCACCGGACGGCAGCCACGGACCGCCACATCATGGACGCCCGCACCGCAGGCGATCTGATGTCCACCCCCGTGCTGACAGCCCGGCCCGAGTGGGGCATCGTCGAGACAGCCCGCTTCCTGCACGAGCGGGGCGTCAAACGCCTTCCGGTGGTCGACGACACCGGAACACTCGTCGGCATCGTCAGCCGCTCCGATCTACTGCGCCCCATGCTCCGCCGCGACGAAGCCATACACGATGAAATCATCGACGAGGTGCTGGGCCGAACGCTCCGGATGGCCCCGGGCGGCGTGACAGCAACCGTGCAAGAAGGAGTCGTTACCCTGAGTGGCACAGTCGAGGAGCGCTCAAGCATCCCGATCATCGAGCACCTGTGCTTGTCTGTCGATGGTGTCGTCTGCGTCGACCAGTGCCTCGAATACGCCGTGGACGACCTGGCGCCGGATCCCGGACCGGCGCGTAACACCGGCGACCGCTGACGTCCACACCGACGTGACGGCCCGGTTCGACGCCGCAGTACCCGCATGAAGGAGAGCGACGATGAGGCATCGCAGCGTCTCCGACCTCATGACACCCACAGCTGTCAGCGTCCAGCGCGGCACCACGTTCAAGGAAATCGCCCGGCTCCTCGACGAGTTCGGCGTCACCGCCGTGCCCGTCGTGGACGAGAAGGAGTGTCCTGTGGGCGTCGTCTCCGAAGCCGACCTGCTCCGCAGGCGCAGCTCCGGGAGCGGCGCGAACACCGCCGTCGGTCTCATGAGCCACCCGGCGATCACTGCGGCACCCGAGTGGAGCGTCGTCCGCGCGGCCCGCATCATGGAGAAGCACAAGGTCAAGCGACTCCCGGTCGTCGACAGCGAGGGCCGGCTCATCGGAGTGCTGAGCCGCAGCGACCTCCTGCAGCTCTTCCTGCGCAGGGACCGTGCGATCCAGGAGGAGATCCTCGAAGACGTCCTGACCCACACGCTCCGGCTCAGTCCGTCGTCGCTGACCGTCGAAGTGGCCGATGGTGTCGTGACCCTCAGCGGCACCGTGGGACGGCACAGCCTCGTCCCCATCGTCCTGCGTCTGTGCGGGAGCGTCGACGGAGTTGTGGACGTGATCAATCGGCTCAGCTACGAGCAGGACGACATGCCGGTCGATGTACGAACGGGCACTTAGCTGGTCGCGCTGCTCGTCAGCGAGGGCTGCAACATTGACCGGGTGCCGGTGGTCAACCCGCACATCCCAGCGTTGACACGGGGCCGGCTCGCGCACGTCGACCAGGCCTACCTGCGTGCGGATACGATCGCCGCTGCGAACGGCCTGCTGATCGCAGCGCAGTCGCGGATCGAGATCGCCCAGATGAGGGGCGGCGGCCTGCTCGCCTCGGTCGACGGGCGGCGGTTCGTCGTCCCGGTCCGCTCCATCAACACCGCCCGAACCGGACTCCGGGGTCCGCCCGGACATGGTGACCACCGACAATGCCTCTTACTCCGACATCGCCTTCGGCATCTACAAGATCCTCGGGTTCCGGTTCGCGCCCCGGTTCAGGGCACGCGACGAGTACTTCGTCTCGCGCAAGGAAGATCAACCTGAAGAGGATCGAGACGCACTGGCCCGACACGCTCCGCGTCGCGGGATCGCTGATCACGAACCAGATCCGCGCCTACGACCTGCTGCGGGAGATCCGCAAACTGCTGATCAATGCGCTGGCCGCGACCGGGCAACCAAGATCGAGAACAGGTTTAAAGAAATCGAGAACAGGTTTAAAGAAGGTGCGTCAAACGCCCTTCAGAACACGATCAAGTGCCGCCCGGCCTCCAGGTCCCCAGTGCGGCTTGCCGCCGGGAAGGCCCCGATCTCCGTTCTGCCCCATGAGCATCAGGAACAGGCTCTTCATAGCAGCCAGCCCGCGGGCGCGCCGGATCGCCGCCTCGTCTGCATGCGCGTACATGTCGAAGAACCGTGAGGCCGCGCCTGCGGGCAGCAGCACCCATGCGGCGGCGAGGTCCCACGCCGGATCGCCGGCGAACATGGCACCGAAGTCGACGATGCCCGAGAGCGTTCCGTCCGAGACAACGACGTTCGCGGGATGGAGGTCGCCATGCACCCACACCGGCGGACCCTCCCACGCGTGGGCCGCAACGGCGTCGTCCCAGACAGCCCGGACGTCGGCAGCGATGTCGTCGGGGACAACGGCCTGGAAGAAGTGCTCGAAGCCGTCCGTGCAGTTCCTGGGATGGGCACCGAAGTCCGTAGCGATCGGCGCGTCGGCGGGCGCCTCCACATGGAGCGCCCGGAGGAAGCCCGCCAGCGTGTCGGCCGCGTGGGCGCCGCGGCTGATCGAGCCGTGGTCCAGCGGCTCGCCGGGAACCCACGTCATCACGGTCCAGTGCTTGGGGAAACGCTCGGACGGTTCGCCGAACCGCACCGGGAGCGGCACAGGGAGCGGCAAGCGCGGGGCCAGCACAGGTAGCCACCGCCGCTCCTTCAGCTGGAGCTCCGGAGTGGGGTCCATGCGCTGCATGCGCACGGCCAACTCGTCCCCGAGGCGCCACATCTGGTTGCCCCAGCCGCCCGCCACCTCCTGGATAGCCAGCCCTGCAAGGTCTGGATGTTGCTCCTGCAGCAGGTCGCGGACCAGGTCTGCGGTGATCTCGATCTCGGTGTCGGTCATGCGAAGTCATAGTACTGAGGCGGCAGCCGGAGCAGTTCTCGCTCTCCGGAACATCTCGCTGTGGTCCCTCTGGCATCACCAATTCGGTTTCAAAAAGCTGCAGATCAGAAGCTTTGGGACGGCACGGCCCCAAAGTTCAGAGAAGCCTGCATCCGCTGCCCGGTCCTGCGGCCCGACCCTGCGCAGATGCCCCGGCTGGAGGAGATCCACGCGAACCTGCTCGACCGGCTCCAAGAGGCCAGAGAACAGGGCTGGGTCGGCGAAGTCGCCGCGATCGAGGCCAGCCTCGCCGCCGCCGAGCAGAAGCTCGCCACCATGCGCGACCTCGCAGACCGGCACACCACGGTCCACCTCGGCATGCCCGACTTCCGCACCAGCGCCGGCCGGAGCACGACAGGCCCTGGTGGCGACTGACCGCCGTGCGACCGCCGGTCCCTCGCACCTGTGCTGTCCAGCTGCCTCAGGCGGAGCGTCAGCTGGGCTCGTTCGGATAAGACCAGCTCGGCGCCCTCGGCCTGGTGCTGAACGCCGCGGTGCTGTGGACCACCCGCTACCTGGACGCCGCCGTCGAGCAGCTGAGGGCGCTGCCCGCCGACCAGCGCGAGCACGACGTCCTGGACGAGGACGTGACGCTCGACCGACGAACACCCGGGTCGGGCAGCTGCTCCGGCATCTGGCTGGCTCACGAGGCACAGGGGGCCGATAGTGGAAGGGGAAGAGGCAGGCGGGTGCGGCGCGACCGCGCGGGGGCCGGGAGGCAGTCCTGGAGGAATGACGCGACGGGGAGGAAGGTGCCTCGATGTCGAATGCCACGAGCACCGACCTCTACGAGGTCACGATGGCTCAGTCGTACCTGTGCGAGGGCATGACCGCTTCGGCGACGTTCAGTCTGTTCGTACGCGATCTGCCGCCGGACCGGGGCTTTCTTGTCTGTGCCGGGCTGGATTCGGTCCTCGATTTCCTCTCCGCCTACCGTGTGGACGCAGAGGACGTGGACGTCTTCGCCTCTGTGTTGAAGCGGCGGCCCGAGGATCTGGCACCTCTGCTCGGCCTGGAATTCAGCGGCGAGGTCCGGGCAGTGCCCGAAGGACACATCGTGCTGGCCGGAGAACCCCTGCTGGAAATCACTGCGTCTCTCCCGCAGGCCCAGCTCGTAGAAACCTACGTACTCAACCTGCTCAGCCACCAGACCGCCATCGCCTCCAAATGTGCCCGGTGTGTTCTGGCGGCCGAAGGACACCCGGTCGTGGACTTCTCCCTGCGCCGCACCCATGGCATCGAAGCCGGGCACCGGGCCGCCCGGCTGGGTGCCATGGTCGGCTTCGCCGGAACCAGCAACGTGGAGGCGGCTCACGCCGAGGGCCTGACCGCAGTCGGCACGATGGCCCACTCGTACATCGAGGCGTTCGGTACCGAGGAAGACGCGTTCCGGGCCTTCGCCCGGTCCCATCCGGGTCCGGTGACCTTTCTCGTGGACACCTACGACACCGTTGCAGGCGTGGCAACGGCGGCGCGCGTACTGCGCGATCTGGGGCTCGGCCCGGGATGCGCCATCCGGCTGGACAGCGGTGACCTCGGAGCCCTGGCCGTACAGGCGCGGGCCGGCCTCGATGCCGCCGGCCTCCAGGAGACCCGGATCGTCGCGAGCGGTGGTCTCGACGAGTTCGCCGTTGACCGGCTGGTCCGTTCCGGAGCGCCCATCGATACGTACGCCGTCGGCACCCGGATCGGCGTCTGTGCAGATGCCCCCTACCTGGATTCCGCGTACAAGCTGGTCGAGTACGACGGTCGGCCGGTGATGAAACTGTCATCGGCCAAGGTGACGGCGCCAGGTCGCAAGCAGGTGTTCCGCCGGCCGGGATACGCGGATCTGATGTCCCTCATCGACGAGCAGCCGCCGCCGAACAGTGTCCCGCTGCTGGAGTCGGTCATGCGGGAGGGGAGACGCGTTTCAAAACCCACAGAGCTGGAAACAGCCCGGCAGCGGTTCTTCGCCGACCTCGCCGCACTGCCGCCGGAGGCCCGCACCATCAGGGCGCCGACCGCCCCGAAGGCAGAACTCTCAGGACGCCTCGCCTCACTGGCCGCAGATGTCCGTCGGTACATCGAGAAGAATCTGCTGGGGGACGCTCACGGCACCGCCTGATCCGGTCTCGCACTCCGGCACGGAAGGTGCCCTCGGCCGACGGGGGCGCCAAGTGCTGCGAAAGATCGAACACAGTCCCGCCCCGGGCCGGACGGGTCCACGCAGGGGGCCGGTCGACCCATGTCCGCGAGCCCGCTCTCCAGCGATGCTGAAACCGAAGGCTACAGAGGAGGCCACCGATGAGCACTTCCCCCACTCGCATCACCACGGCCCTACCCGCCCCGTACCGTGCCCGTCTGATGCAGATCGGGCATGAGGTCAATTTCGCCGAGGGAACCCGTCTCTTCCACGAAGGAGACCGCGCAGACCGCTTCTGGATCCTGCGTTCGGGCACCGTCACGCTGGACTTCCGCGTACCGGGAAACTCCCCGGCCACGATCGAGAGCCTCGGGTCCGGCGAACTGGTGGGCTGGTCCTGGTTGTTCGAGCCCTACGTATGGCACCTGGGCGCGGAGGCGATGACACCTGTCCGTACCCATGAGTTCGACGCAGCGACGGTACGGATGATGATGGACGCGGATACAGCTTTCGGTTCGGCCATCGGCCATTGGGTCGGGCAGGTGCTCGCCCACCGGCTGCAGGCCGCTCGGATCCGTCTGCTCGATCTCTACGCCCCTCACGGCAGCGGCGGCTTTGTGTGATGCACACCGCCGTGCCACCACTGCAAGAGCCACGCCCGAGGAGCACGCCATGGCTGCATCCCGGTACACCGTCAGCGACGTCATGACCCATACGGCCGTGGCCATCGGCCGCGAGGCGTCGTACAAGGAGATCGTCGAGCTGATGCACCAGTGGAAGGTCAGCGCGGTGCCGGTTCTCGAAGGCGAGGGCCGTGTCGTCGGGGTCGTATCCGAGGCGGACCTGCTGCCGAAAGAGGAGTTCCGACAGGACGGCCCTGCACTGCCCGGCCAGTTGGAGGAGGCGTCCAAAGCCGACGCGGTACTGGCAGAGGAGCTGATGTCGAGCCCGGCCGTCACGGTGCACCCCGATGCCACACTCGACGAGGCCGCCCGCATCATGGCGCGCAAGCGAGTGAAGCGCCTGCCCGTCGTCAACGGCCTCGGCATGCTGGAGGGCGTCGTGAGCCGCAGCGACCTGCTGAAGGTGTTCCTTCGCCCCGACGAGGAGATCGACGAGGAAATCAGATCCGCTGTTGTCGCCGAACTCTCTCCCCTGGACCGCGTGGAATTCTCCGTGCTGGACGGAGTCGTCACCCTGCACGGGCCACTCCGGAACCGTTCCCTGGTGCCCCTGCTGGCTCGGGCCATTCGCGCGGTCGAAGGCGTCGTGGACGTGCGCATGGAGCTTGCCTGATTTTCTCTCCAGGCACTGTTCCCGCAGCAGCCGGTCCGGGACGGGACCGTCCAGCCCTGGTGCGTGTCCCCTGCGCAGACCACGATGAGTGGGTGCGGAACGCGGGCAGCACGTCGACAGCAAGGAGGACGCCATGAGCGACGAGAGCGGTTTCTCGGCGCAGAAGCCGATCCGCGTGTTCCTGCTGGACGACCACGAGGTCGTCAGGCGCGGTGTACAGGATCTGCTCGACGCGGAACCCGATATCGAGGTCGTCGGCGACGCCGGAACAGCCGCTCACGCGCTGGTCCGCGGGCCGGCGCTCCGCCCCGATGTCGCGATTCTCGACGTGCGGCTGCCGGACGGCGACGGGATCACGGTCTGCCGTGAGCTGCGCTCATGGATGCCGGAACTGGCCTGTCTGATGCTCACCTCGTTCGACGACGACGAGGCGCTGCTCGATGCCATCATGGCCGGTGCGGCAGGCTACGTACTCAAGGAGATCAAGGGTTCGGACCTCGTCGCCGCCGTCCGCACGCTGGCTTCTGGGCGCTCGACCCTCGACCCGGCGACCACCGCACGGCTGATGAGCAGCCTGCGCGAGGAGGAATTCGGCACTGAACCCGCAGAGGACGACGCGCTGTCGGGGCTGTCGCCTCGGGAGAAGGACGTCCTCGCTCTGATCGGTGAAGGGCTGACCAACAGTCAGATCGGTAAGCGCCTCTACCTGTCGGAGAAGACGGTCAAGAACCACATCTCCCGTCTGCTCGCCAAGCTGGGCGTCGAGCGCCGCATTCAGGCAGCCGTGATCGCGGCGCATGCCACGGAACACTCCCCGCACGGTACGGAGCGCCATCAAAGGTGACTCCGCGGACCCCAGGGCCTCAGGAAGGCCGGAGCGGCACCCGCCAGCTCAGCCGGGTGCCACCCTGCGCCGACGCACCCACGCTCATGTCGCCGCCGAGTTTCTCGGCGCGCCGTGCGAGGTTGTCGAGCCCGCTTCGGGACCCGCCGTGCTCGGGCATGCCCACACCGTTGTCGGAGACGACAAGGTTCAGTGCCCCCTCAGCCACCACCAGCGAGATGTCCACCGCTGTCGCCCGTGCATGGCGGGCGACGTTGCTCAGGGCCTCGCCGAGGACCGCGATCATCTGCTCGGCGATCTCGGCCGGCACGTCCGTATCGATCAGCCCTCCCATCCGCAGAGAGGGCTGGAAGCCCAGGGTCCGTACGGCCTGCTCGACCGTGGTCACCGTCCGAGAGCGCAGCCCCTGGCCTGCACGGCCCGATTCACGGGCGCGGAGGCCGAAGATGGTAGACCGAATGATCTTGATGGTCTCGTCCAGGTCGTCCACTGCGCGTAGCAACCGCTCGCTCGCCTGTGGCTGTTCCACCAGCCGCACCACGCTCTGCAGCGTCATCCCGGTGGCGAACAACCGTTGAATGGCCAGGTCGTGCAGATCCCTGGCGATGCGGTCACGTTCTTCCAGCAAGGCGATCTGTTCGGCGGACTCACGCCGCTCGGTGAGCTCCATCGCCAGGGCCGCCTGCCCGGCGAACGCCAGGAGGGGCGCGGTATCCGAATCGGTGAAGGCAGGACGCTCCTGTACCCGGGCCAGCAGCAGCACCCCTCGGGTCCGCTTCCCCGTCACCATCGGTACCGCGACAGCAGGGCCGAGCCCCGCCCACCTCGGGGGGCCTTCGGTGATCCTCGGATCGTGCACGACATCGACGCTGGTGATCGGCTCGCCCGCGTTGAGAGCCGCACCGGCGAACGATCCCTCACGTGGCAGAACCAGACCATGATGCACTTCGGCGTCAACGCCCGACGCGACTGCCACACGGAGGGACTCTCCCCCGGCTGGAAGCGCCAGGACGCCGAGATCCGCGCCGAGAATGCGCGCGGAGTGATCGACGATCATCTGCAGGACGTGGGCCTCGTCCGCCCCGCTCAGCAGAGTCGCCACGATCTCACTGTTGGCTTCCTGCCAGCGTTGACGGTCGCGGGTCTGCGCATACACACGGGCGTTCTCGATGGCGGCCCCCGCTGCCACCGCGAGTGCCGAGAGGACGGTTTCGTCCTCTGCGTCGAATGCGCGGCCGCCCCGTTTTTCGGTGAGATACAGATTGCCGAACACCTCGTCGCGGACCCGGATGGGGACTCCCAGGAACGAGTGCATCGGGGGATGGTTCGGTGGAAGCCCGTAGGAGGACGGATGCTCGGAGAGTTCCCTGAGCCGCAGCGGCCGGGGGTGGCGGATCAGCTCGCCCAGGATGCCGTGCCCTTCGGGCAAGGGTCCGATGGCCTCGCGCTGCTCTTGTGTTGTACCCACCGGCAGGAACTGCGTGAGCCGGGTTCCCTCACCGACCACGCCCAAGGCCCCGTATTCGGCGTCGGCCACGACGACCGCGGCCTCGACGATCCGGCGCAGCACCTGGGGCAGGTCAAGCCCTCTGCCGACCGACATGACGGCCTCCAGCAGAAGGGCCGCCTCGGCAGGTCCACGTTTCACGGTGTCGAGGCGCCCGTGAAGGTCCTCCGGCAATGTGCTCAGCCGGCGTCTCTCCCTGCCGCAGCGTTCGGTTCCGTCGTCGCCCACCGTGCCTCCGTCTTGCCCTGTGCATCCCGGGCCGGCCACACCTCCACGTTACGACCTGGGGGCCGATAGTTTCCGCACGCCGATCGGCATCCGGTACGCGGCACCCCCGACGCCGAGGTCCCCCGACCAGGACCACTGGGACTCGAACACCGGTGATTCGGCCTGCCCGACGGCAAAGGTTCCGCCTTCATCCGACGGTGTAGGGCCGCATCATTTCGTTGTCTTCGTGTTCGAGTATGTGACAGTGCCAGACGTACCGGCCTGGCCGGTCGAATGTCGCCTTCAGCCTCGTCACAGCACCCGGGTAGGCAATTGCTGTGTCCTTGAACCCGCTCTCCCACGGCTCGGCAGGACGGGCGGCACGGCCGGCCTGTTGCCGGTCGAGGACCTGGAACTGGACCTCGTGGACATGGATCGGGTGGGCATCCTTCGTGAGATTGTGAATCTCCCAGATCTCGGTCGCGCCCAGGGCCGGATTCTCCGTGACGGGGTCGTCCCAGCGCATCGGCACAGCGGCTCCGTTGCGGTCCAGGGTTCCGAGCAGCATTTGCCGGGGGCCGACGTGCGGCAGCGACGCGGAGTTCTGTTCGCTGAGGGAAAGCTGTCGGATGCGGCTCGCCTTCCCCAACGGCTCGAACGACGGAAGCGACAGCTGGGAGGGTGGCACGGTCGTGTCCGGTGTGGTGAGCGCTTCGACGACGAGCTTCATGACCTGCCCGGTGGTGGACGGGTCCGCCGGGGAGAAGTCCGCACCCGCCTTCCCGCCCTGGAATGCTTTGTCGGGGCCCTCGTTGATGAGATACAACTCGGTCCCCACCGGGAGCGACGCGAAGTCGACGATCACGTCGGCGCGCTCGGCGGGAGCGATGAGCACCTGGTCGCGCCGTACGGGCGTGGGGAGGAAGCCTCCCTCGCTGCCGATCTGCCAGAAGGGGAGGGCGGGGGCCGCGGGGCGGTGGGCGAGTGCGCGGGTGACGATCTTCAGGATCAGGCACCGCGAGTTGCATCCGTTGAGAAGCCGGAACCGGTAGCGGCGCGGTTCGACTTGAAGGACCGGCCAGGTTCTCCCGTTGGTCACCATCGCGTTGCCGAAGAACTCGGGGTTCCAGATCGGAGAGATGTCGCTGCCCGGGATGTAGGGGCCCCTGAATCCGTCGAAGGCAGCGCGTCCGGCCGGGTAGAAGAGGCTGCCGTCGACGTGGAACGATCGGTCCTGGATGGCGAGAGGGATCTCGTAGTACTTCCGGCCGGGCGGATCACCGGCTCGGGGTGCAGGACCCGGCAACACTCCATCGGGAAGGTCCGCAGGTCCGCCTCGCAGAAGGTAGAACCCCGCCAGTCCGGCGTACACATTCAGGCGCGTGACGCCCATGGCGTGATCGTGGAACCAGAAGGTCGAGGCTCTCTCCGCGTTGGCATACTGGAAAACGGCGTCCCCCCGGTCCCAGGCATCGCCGAACCGGTCTTCGAACTTGTCCTTGAACTCATCGTAGAACGAGCCGACTTCGGCGTATCCCGCGGGAAGGTCGACCGCGTCGGGAAGGTACCAGGCTTCGGTGTAGCCGTCGCTCTCCTCCGAATTCCGCCCGCCATGCAGGTGTGTCACGATCGGCACCGGGCCCGAGTACGCCCCGGGTGTCGAGCGGAATCCCGGACGTGAGTCCCGGCCCGATACTCCGCCCGGAGGGTTCGCCCAGTGCAGTGTGGGGTCGACCGGCAGCAGGTGCGGCAGGTAACGGCCCGCGCGATCACGCAGCTGGTTCTTCCACCTCACCCGCGCGGGCGTTCCGGCACGGGCCTCGACGGTGAACGCGGGGTAGTGGAAGCTGCGCGGATGCAGAGTTGAGCCGTACCCCCACACGGTCGTCGCCGGCAGACCGGAGGGCAGCACCTGCTGCTGGAACTGCCGCACACCGATCACGTAGTGGTCGATGCGATCGGCGACGCCGCCCCCGGCCTGCGGCATGACGGGCGGAACGACGAGCCGCGTGACGTACTTGTCCACCTTCCCCGGGTCCAGAAGGCCCCCACCGGCCGACGTCCGGAGCCGCGGAGCCATATAACCGGCCGGAAGGAGCGCGAGCATTCCGCCGGCCGCTGCCTGCACGACACGCCGCCTCGTGACCACCCGCTCCTCCAGCGCTCGTCGGACTGACTCCAGCCCTGCGGTCTGTTCCAACTCCGCTCGGCAGTGCCCCGAGACCGCCACCAGCAGGCCCTGGGCATCATCAGGTTGCCGCAGTCGGTAAGTCAGTGCGTTGCTGGACTACTCCGGTCGAGGATCCTCTCGACCACCGCCGACGGCAGCCGAATTGTCGCCGGTGGATCTGGACGTGCTGGGCAAGCAGAGACGTACTGACGACGCCCGTCACGACTCACCCCTGTGTGCGGGGCCGTGCCGCGGGATGAGCTGCACGGGGCAGTGCGCGTGGTGCAGAAGGCTGTGCGCCGCCCGGCCGAGGGTGGGGCCGATGTATCCGGGTGACCGTCGCCCGCCCATCACCAGCAGGTCCGCGTGGCGCGATGCCTCCACCAGGACTCCGGCCACGGTCAGGCTCTTCTCAGCATCCGTCCGCACGGTCAGGGCCGGGAATTCGTCGCGGATCAGATCCGCCACGGCGGTCAGGTGATGGACGTGTTCGCCGGCGATCGCCTCGATGTCGTCGAGCATGGTCACGGCGAGTCCGGCGGACTCGAAAACGTTCCACACGTACAGCAGTCTCAGCGAGGCCTTACGGATCTCTGCTTCGCGTGCCGCGTACCGGGCGCATTCGGCGTCGTGCTCGTCGCGGACCGCGGCGAGCACCACTCCGGTCTCGGCCCCCTCGTCAATGCCCCTGACCACAATGACGGGCGTCGTGGCACCTGCGGCGACCTTCAGTCCGACGGATCCGAGCATGAGGTGCTTGAACCCGCCGAGGCCGCGGTTGCCCACCACGACAGTGCCGCGGAGGCCGGCGGCCCGGTGCAGGCCGGGGACGGGTGCGCCGCGGCTGAACTCCGTGGTGACATGCAGCCCGGGGTACTTTTCCGCGACGGCAGCGGCGGTTTCCCGCAGCAGTTCGTGGCCCGCGCTGCGAACGCGCTCGATGCTCTCCGCCGAGAGGTAGAGCACCCGGCCGTCCGTGTCGGCCGCGTAGACGATGCGCAGCGGACTGTCACGGAGCGTGGCCTCGGCCGCTGCCCACAGCGCTGCCCGGCGGGCCGGCCCCGAGCCGTCGACGCCAACGATGACGGAGCCCAGTTCCGGGCTGCCGGCGGTGCCTTTCATAGTTCCTCCTCGCCGAGGGCTGCTGAACGGTCAGCTATCACGCTGGCACTGCGGGCTCTGGGGCAAGAGGGCCGTTCAGGACCACCCCGGGGCCCAATGGACCTGACGGGGAATCCTGCCGTGCCCGGATGCCCAGACTCCCGAGCCTGGTCCGACCGGTCCCGGCCAAGACCCGTTCGGCCCTCCTCATCCGGGCACGGCCCGGCAGATCGTGGTTTCTGAACAGCACGCGGGCGCTGCGTCCGTGCGAGTCCTGGCGAGACGGCAGGGGGTGCCGCGATGAAGCGCATCAAAGTGGGCGACCTGATGACCGACGAGGTCGTCTCGGTCGTGCCGGTCACCTCCTTCAAGGAGGTCGCGAAGCTGCTCGCGCAGCACAACATCAGCGGACTGCCCGTGCTGGACGCCGAGGACCGGGTCGTCGGCGTCGTCTCCGAGAGCGACCTGCTGAGCCGACAGGCGGCGGGGCATCCGGTAACGGGCGACGCCCCTGACGCCGCCACCAGGACCGTGGCCTCGTCGGAAGGCGAATTCACCGCTGCCGAGATCATGTCGGCACCGGCCGTGACCATCCACGCGCAGCAGACCGCACCGGATGCCGCCCGGCTGATGACACGCAGCGGCGTCGAGAGGCTCCCGGTGGTCGACGACGAGGACCGGCTCGTCGGCATCCTCACCCGCCGGGACCTGCTGCGCCTCTTCCTGCGACCCGACGCGGAGATACGACGACGCCTCGTCGAGGACGTACTCGAAGACACCATGGAGATCGGCCCCGGCACGGTCACCATTCATGTGGTGGACGGCGTAGTCACCCTGGAAGGCCGGCTGGAGAACCGGAACCGGATCGCGATCCTGACACGCCTTGCCGAACAGCTCGACGGGGTGGTCGCGGTCATGAACCATGTGACCGCGCACGACACGGACGGCCCCGTGTCCGCTTCCCCGTAGCGTGCCGCGCAGGGACCGCCCGCAGAGCCGAGGGGCCGCTGAGTCGTCGTCCGACACCCTGCGAGGCCGGATCGACCGTGAGATGGGCTGGACAGCGGTCGCACCCAGGCCCGGGGAGGCCGTCCTCGTCCGCTGACCGGCGCCGGACGGCCTTCGCGACAGAACACCGTAAGGCCCCATCCCGGTGCGTAGCTGCGA
>NZ_JBIRGM010000015.1:105401-116990 GCF_044328025.1 Streptomyces sp. NPDC018000 | reverse complement strand
GACCGGCACCCCACTCGGCGGAACCCGCACCTCCCGCCTCGAAGCCCTCATGCTCGCGGCCTGACAGCCCGGCTTACGCCTTTCTCAGCAGAGTCCTTCAGGCCGGTGGTGAAGCGAATCTTTCGTTGTGCCACGGAGTGGCGCAGTCTCTTGCCCTGCGGAGCAGGGTGCTGTTCCTGGGCGCGGGGCGTGAAGCGGTGATGGCCTTCCGGGGGAGTCGGGGTGTGCTGGTCAGGCGGGCCGGTTCTGCTGCTCGATGTACTGCTTGACGGTGCTCAGAGGTGCGCCGCCGGCGGTGCCGGCGAAGTAGGAGCCGGCCCAGAGCTTGTTGGCTCGCCAGTAGTGCGGGGTGAGGTCGTCGAACTCCTGGCGCAGGCGCCGTGAGGAGACTCCCTTGAGGGAGTTGACGAGTTTGGTCACGGCGACCTTGGGCGGGAAGTTCACCTGCAGGTGTACGTGGTTGTCCTCGCCGTTGAACTCCACGAGCTCGCACTCGAAGTCCGTGCAGACCGCTCGCATGATCTCCTCCATGCGCCGAAGATGGACGTCCCCGAACACCTTGTGGCGAAACTTGGTCACAAAGACCAAATGGACGTGCATCACGAAAGTGCAGTGGCGGCCAGTACGGATGTTCTCCATGTCAGGCATAACCCAAGTATGTAGGATGCCGGTCATGCGGCTTCGGTACGCCTTCAGGCTGTACCCGGAGCCCGGCCAACGCGTCGCGCTGGCGAGGGCGTTCGGGTGCGCGCGCGTCGTCTTCAACGACGCGGTGCGCACCCGTGAGGACGCCCGCAAGGCCGGGTTGCCCTACCCGGGCGCCGCTGATCTGTCGCAGCGGCTGATCACCCGGGCCAAGCAGACTCCGGAACGTGCCTGGCTGACCGAGGTCTCCTCGGTTGTCCTGCAACAGGCGCTGCGGGATGTGGAGGCCGCGTACAAGAACTTCTTCGCCTCCCTGAAGGGCGAGCGCAAGGGCCCGAAGACGGGTGCCCCGCGCTTCAGATCGCGCAAGGACCGCAGGCAGTCGATCCGGTTCACGGCGAATGCCCGCTGGAAGATCACCGATGGCGGGAAACTGCTGCTGCCGAAGATCGGCGAGATCAAGGTCAAGTGGTCCCGGAGCCTGCCGGTGGTGCCGTCGAGTGTGACGGTGATCCTGGATGCGGCGGGCCGGTACTTCGCGTCCTTCGTCGTCGAGACCGATCCTGACACGGACCGGGAGCGCTGGGAGGGGCCGGCACCCGATGCCGCGATCGGCATCGATCTGGGGCTCACGCACTTCGCGGTCCTCTCCGACGGCACGAAAATCGACTCCCCGCGGTTTCTGCGCCGGGCGGAGAAGAAGCTGAAAAAGGCCCAGCGGGACCTGTCCCGCAAGCAGAAGGGTTCGAATGAACCGGGAGAAGGCCCGCACGAAGGTCGCCCGCGCCCACGCCGCCGTAGCCGATGCGCGCAAAGAGTTCCACCATCAGTTGTCCACGAAGCTGATCCGCGAGAATCAAGCGATCGCGGTGGAGAACCTGGCGGTATCGGGACTCGCGCGCACGAGGCTGGCGAAGAGCGTGCACGACGCGGGCTGGTCGCAGTTCGTCAACATGCTGGAGTACAAGGCCGAACGGTTCGGGCGGACGTTCGTGAAGATCGACCGGTTCGAGCCCACCAGCCAGATCTGCTCCACCTGCGGCCACCTCGACGGTCCCAAACCCCTGGATGTGCGGGAGTGGACGTGTCCCGCGTGCGGCACCCATCACGACCGGGACCACAACGCCGCACAGAACGTGAAAGCGGCCGCCGGACTGGCGGTATCGGCCTGCGGAGCGCGGGTAAGACCAGAACCTGTTCTGGCGCAGCGCAAAGAAACAGGAAGCCACGGAATCGCCTACCCCAATCGTGCCGCACAGCGGCACAGCGACAGGTAGGGACGGCCAGAATCCTCGGGCTTCAGCCCGAAGAGCATGTCAAGTGATCGAGATGCGGAACAACAGCTTTGTCCGCGCCGTCCGGTTCGCCTCCGTTGTTGTCGCAGTTGGTGGTGGAGAGCCAGACGATACGGCGAACGCCGGGCCGGCGGGGAATGCATGGCACTCCTTCATTGTTGATGACGAGAGTCCCAACCGACGACGTAAGGATCGACCGCTCGTGAGCAAGGTCCCCTCCATCACCCTCAACAACGGCGTCGAGATGCCACAGCTCGGTTTCGGTGTCTGGCAGGTGCCGGACGACGAGGCCGCGAAGGCGGTCGCGACGGCCATCGAGTCCGGGTACCGGAGCATCGACACCGCCGCGATCTACGAGAACGAGGAAGGCACGGGCAGGGCCGTCGCAGCCTCCGGTGTCGCCCGCGAGGAGCTCTTCGTCACGACGAAGCTGTGGAACGCCGACCAGGGGTACGACTCCACTCTGCGCGCCTTCGACACCTCGCTCGACAAGCTGGGTCTGGACTATGTCGATCTGTATCTGATCCACTGGCCGGTGCCGGCCAAGGACGCGTACATCGAGACGTACAAGGCCTTCGAGAAGATCTACTCCGACGGCCGCGCGAAGGCCATCGGTGTCTCGAACTTCCTGCCCGAGCACCTGGAGCGCCTGCTCGGCGAGACGTCCGTGGTCCCGGTGATCAACCAGATCGAGCTCCACCCGCAGCTCCAGCAGGCCGAGTCGCGCGCCTTCCACGCCAAGCACGGCATCGCGACCGAGGCCTGGTCCCCGCTGGGCCAGGGCAAGGGTCTCCTGGAAGTCCCGACGGTCGTCGCCATCGCCCGGAAGCACGGCCGCACGCCGGCCCAGGTGGTGCTCCGCTGGCACATCCAGACCGGCAATGTGGTGATCCCGAAGTCCGTGACGCCGTCCCGGATCGTGGAGAACCTTGATGTGTTCGACTTCGAGCTGGAAGCCGACGACCTGGCCGCGTTCGCCGCACTGGACGAGGGCAAGCGTCTCGGCCCGAATCCGGGCGGGTTCAATCTCGGCGCCTGAACCGTGCCACTGCACCGTCGAAGTACAGGCAGCACGGCGGACGGTGCCCGCTACCGGCGGTGGGAGGCCGCCGACTCCCCCGGCCAGTGGTGGAGGTTGAAACCGGTGCCCGACACCCACATGGGCTAACGGCCAAGCCTTTCTGTTCGGATTCGATCGTCGGCCCGGCAGGACCATCGGTTACCCGGCTCCGGGCCTGGCCGGGATCCCGGCGGCCGGGACGTGGGCGGCGTCTGCCGCGCCGGCGCCACGTGTTGTGTCGCCCCGGCCGCCGGGCCCTGCCAACGGCTCGGAGGCCGCGTGCGACGCGACTGTTCCGGGCGGGTTGGCAGCACCTCGCCGTCCGGCTCTAGTATGGCGAGGCAGTACAGACTGGAACCCCGGCCCGATTCCGGCGGGCCGGGGTTCTGCGTCAGGCGGGTGACTCGGCCACCAGCCGTTTCAGTGGTGTTCGATTACCGGCCATCGTGATGGTGCGCGATCACCGGTCTCAGTAGTCGCCGCCGAAGTCGTCGCCGAAGTCGCCCTTCTCGAAGCCACCGCCGTGGTGACGCTCGATCACTCGGAAGCTGCCGACGACGCCGTTCTTGACCTTCACACCGCCCTTGACACGGCCGGGGTGGACGCCGTCGCTGGAGCTCCAGGGACCGACGACGGCCAGCGGGGCACCGTTGTCGCAGGTCGCCCCACGGAAGACCTCGACGGTCCGACGGCTGTCGTTGCGGATGTTGAGGCTCTTGGAACCGAGACCACTGACCACCGTGATGCAGCCGGTCTCCCTGGCACTGAAGGTGCGCTCGTTGATGTGGATGCGGCCCTCGAAGTGGCGCCGCTCGCGGCGCTCCCCGCGCTCCTCACCCCGCTCCTCGCCCCGCTCGCCACCCTTCTCGTAGCCCTTGCCCTCGTTGCCCTTGCCCTCGTTACCCTTGCCCTCGTTGCCTCCGCCGGATTCGCCGCCCGTGACGGCCTGAACGGGGGCGACGGCCTGCTGGACGACCGGGGCAGCCTGGGCCGGCTCGGAGGAGGCGGCCGAGGCGTAGGTGATGCCGGTGGCGGCCAGTGCCGCGGCGGCCGCGCAAGCGGCTGTAACGACGGTTGATCGCGTAACCATGTCACTTCTCCTGTCTCAGAGAGGTCGACCGAGTAGCCGACCCGTGATTGAACGTACTTACGGTCCCGATAGCTGTCATATCGGACACGTTGAAGGGTCGGCGCCGGGGCGCCGATCGGGGTACACGAGCCACCCGAATGCCATTTCCGGATAATCAGACAAGATGCCAATCACCCTTATTTATGGGCGAATTGATGCGGCATTAGCCTGTCCAGGCGACTTACTGATGCCCGGTCACCCCTTGCGGCGGCGTGTCTTTATTGACACGGCTCGGGGAGGAGCCGTACACCATCGTCCTGAATACCCGTCATCCGCGGCCAGACCTCTTCTGACCTGCAGTGACGCACCGGTGGAGCGCCTCGAAGAGTGCTGCCCGGGTTGCCGGGTGCCCGTGGGCCGCAGGTGAGCGCTCATTCCACGGCGACGTCGGCCGTATCCGATGCTCCCTCTGGGCCTGCTCCGGCTGAGGTGCGGGGACGGGCAATGCCCGGCCGGTGAGAGAAACCGGCCGGGCACAGGGAGCGTCATGGTGCCGCGTGGGTCAGCGGTAGGCCGCCTGCCCGGTGAGGGCGTGGCCGACGGCCAAGGTGTGGATCTCGCTGGTCCCCTCGTACGTCAGGACCGATTCGAGGTTGTTGGCGTGCCGCAGGGGCGAGTACTCCAGCGAGATGCCGTTGGCGCCGAGTACGGTCCGGCATTCGCGGGCGATGGACAGGGCCTCGCGTACGTTGTTGAGCTTGCCGACGCTGATCTGCTCCGGCCGCAGCGTCTCCCGTTCCTTGAGACGTCCCAGATGCACCGCGAGCAGGGCGGCGTTGCCGAGCGACAGCGCCATGTCGGCCAGCTTGCGCTGGGTGAGCTGGAAGGCGCTGATCGGCTTGCCGAACTGGATGCGCGAATCGGCGTAGTCGAGCGCCGCCTGCAGGCAGTCACGCCCGGCGCCGACCGCGCCGAACAGGATCCCGAACCTGGCCTCGTTCAGGCAGGACAGCGGGCCGCGCAGTCCCCGGACCCCGGGCAGGAGGGCCGAGCCGGGCAGGCGGACGTCCTCGAAGTGCAGTTCGGAGGTGACCGACGCACGCAGCGACATCTTCTGCTTGATGTCGCTGGTGGTGAAGCCGGGGGTGCCGCGCGGGACGAGGAAGCCCCGTACCCCGTCCTCGGTCTGCGCCCACACGGTGGCGACATCGGCGATACCGCCGTTGGTGATCCACATCTTGGAGCCGTTCAGGATCCAGTCGCTGCCGTCGCGGACGGCCCGGGTGCGCAGGTCGGCCGGGTTGCTGCCGAAGTCCGGCTCGGTCAGCCCGAAACAGCCGATCGCTTCACCTGCGGCGAGCCGCGGCAGCCACTCCTGCTTCTGTTCCTCCGATCCCCACTTCCCTATCGAGAACATCGAGAGAGATCCCTGGACGGACACGAAGCTGCGCAGGGCCGAGTCGGCCGCCTCCAGCTCCAGACAGGCGAGTCCGTAGCTGACCGCGCCCGTGCCCGCGCAGCCGTAGCCGTCCAGGTGCATGCCGAGGACACCGAGTTTGCCGAGTTCGGGGGCCAGTTCGCGGGCGAAGTGTGCGTCCTCGAACCACTGGCCGATGTGCGGACGGACCCGCTCGGTGAGGAACCGGGCGACGGTGGCCTGGATCTCGCGCTCCTCGTCGGTGAGCAGGGAGGCGATGTCCAGCAGGTCGAGCGGGTCCTTGAGGCGCTTGGCCGGGGGCATGGAGTGACTCCTTGGGTACGTGCTGTTGCTGGTACGGATCGAAATGGGTGCGGTGTGCGGAGGCGGGCCGGCCGGGCGGTCAGCTGTCCAGCCAGCGCCTGAGGTCCTCGGTGTGCTCGCCGAGCCGCGGCGGGCGCCGCTGGTAACGCGGCGGGGTACGGGACAGCCCGATGGGGTTGGCCACCAGGCGCATGGGGGCGTCGGGGTCCGCGTCGGCCGGTGTGACCCGGGGGGACAGGCCCAGACGTTCGGCGAGATCGAAGGCACCTGCGAGGTCATTGACCGGACCGCAGGGCACCCCGAGCGGGGTGAGCAGGTCGAACCACTCGGCGGCGGTACGCAGGGCGAGCCGCGCGGAGATCTCCTCCGCCAGCGCATCGACGTGCGCGACCCGGTCCGCGTTCGAGATGAACCTGGGATCGGCGGCGAGCTCCTCCGCGCCCAGGCCGAGGCAAAGAGCGAGGAACTGCCGGTCGTTGCCGACGGCGACGACCAGCGGCCCGTCCGCAGCCCGGTACACCTCGTACGGAGCTATGGACGGGTGGCGGTTGCCGAGGACGCCCGGTACCTCGCCGGCCAGGGTGTACCCACCCGCCTGGTTGACCATGCTCGACAGCAGTGAGGAAAGCAGATTCACCTCGACGTGCTGGCCCTCGCCGGTCGCGTCGCGGTGACGCAGCGCCGCCAGGACCCCCACGGCCGCGTGCAGGCCGGTCAGTACGTCGACCAGTGCCACGCCCGTCTTGACGGGGTACGGGGCGGCCAGCACCCGCCCGAAGTCGGCGACCACGACACCGGACAAGGGTCCGGCAACGGAGGCGTTCACCGGGTCACCGTCCGCGAGCCGCGGACGTACACCGTGGTGTGCTGCATGGGCCTTCCTCTCGATACGCGTCCTTGCGCGAGGCGACTTGTCGCGTGCCGGGCCGGTGGCGGCCGGGATCACGAAGCCCATGGGTGTTACTCAGCCCGGCATGGGGCCTTGGCCTCAGCCGGGCCTCCGCGCCGTCGGTGAGCGCACGGGCCTGCACCGCCCCGTCGCCCGGCAGAAGCAGCACCGCGCACCCGTCGTGAACGGTGCCGAACCGGGGCAGACCCCGCTCTGCGAGAACGCTGCCCGCAGCGTTCAGCGCCCGCCGGGGGCTGCCACCGCGCAGCACGAGCACGCTGATTCCGTCCCGCACCGGGAACCTGGCCTCGGTTAGATGGCCGCGGGCCGTGGGCGCGGACACCGTCCCGTCCAGGAGCATGCGCAGGAAGAGGCCGTTGACGTGGTGCCCCGGGCGGCGCCGCGCAGCGCGGCACGGGTCATCCGGAGCTGGATCCGGGAAGCGTGCACGACCCCCTCTTGACGTGCTCCCTGGCCTGAAGTCCAGGGATTCCGGCCTGGGCCGCGCGACCCTTCCGGGGGCTTCCTGCTTCAACGCACTGTGCCGGGACTTTCGCCCTGGTCCTACCGGCGCTCTGCGAGGCGTTTAGCGTCTCCGCCCGTCCGGCGGCGACGATACGACGTCCTTCGAACAGGACGTTGCGGGCTGCGTTGTGGTCACGGTCATGCACGGCCCCACACTCCTTGCACGTCCACTCTCTGACGTGCAGGGGCTTGGGACCGTCCCTGAATCCGCAGGCCGAACAGACCTGGGAGGACGGGAAAGCACGCCCCACCTTGACGAACGTGCGGCCGTGCTTGACCGCCTTGTACTCCAGCATGCCCACGAACGCGGACCACCCCGCGTCGTACACGGACTTGGCGAGCCGGGTACGGCCGAGACCGGACACCGCGAGATCTTCCACATACACCGCTTGGCTGTCGCGAATGATCTGCGTGGACACCTTGTGGTGCCAGTCCCGGCGCCGGTCCGCGACCTTGGCATGCTGGCGTGCGACCTTGATACGGGCCTTGGCCCGGTTCTTCGACCCCTTGGCCTTGCGGGACAGCTCCCGCTGAAGACGCCTGAGTTTCTTCTCCGCCCTGCGCAGGAAGCGCGGGCTGTCGATCTTCCGGCCGTCGGACAGGACCGCGAAGGCGGACAGACCGAGGTCGATACCCGACTCCGTCTCCACCTCGGGAAGGATGTCCGGCTCGGTGTCCACCACGAAGCTGAGGAAGTACCGCCCCGAGCTGTCCTTGGTGACGGTCAGGGACGTAGGCGCGGCCGGAAGCCGACGCGACCATTTCACCTTGAGATCGCCGACCTTGGCCACATACACCGTGCCGTTCTCCTTCACGGAGAAGGCGTTGGTGTTGAGGCGGATCGACTGCCGGGTGTCCTTCTTCGACTTGTACCGGGGCGCCCCGACCTTCCGGCCCTGCCGCTTTCCCTTCAAACTGTCGAAAAAGTTCCTGTAGGCGGTGTCGAGATCCCGAAGGGACTGCTGCAGAACGACCGCCGACACATCGGCAAGCCAAGCCCGTTCCTCGGTGCGCTTGGCCTCGGTGATACGAAGCCGGGACAACTGGGCCGACGTCACATACGGCAGCCCCGCCGCGTGCGCTTCCTTCCGGTCACGCAAGCAGTCGTTCCACACCACCCGAGCGCACCCGAACGCCCGGTCCAGCGCACGGCACTGGGAGGCATCCGGATAAGCCCGAAAGTTGTAACGAAGCTGCACAACCAAGACCCTACGACGCTTGGTCTCATGAATCAGGAGAACGACCACAGGCGCGGAGTTCACCGGCCACATCAACAGCGCCATCACGCACGAGGCTCTGTGGTCGCCTCATACTTCTAGACATCCTGCGGTGGAGCACCGCCAGCGATCGTCCGTCAGTACATCAAGCAGCAAAAACGCCCGCTCTGGACTGCAGGTCAGAGCAACCCTGAGACGCATTCATCCCCGGCGTGAACGCCGGGGCCTTCTGCAAGAGTCCCGGTAACTCTGCTCCGCCAGACGTTCCATCACGGCCTTGGTGATGGCGACGAAGGGTGTGGGCAGCGGTACTTCGAGCAACGGCAGTCCGGCCTCCTCGGCTGCCGCGACCACGGCGGCCGGGACCTGCGCATGGGACAGGCCTGTGCCGAACGCGACGGCGGCCACGCCGGCACCGGCCAGCCGTGCCACGTAGGCGCGTTGCCCCGCGGGTGTCCCGGGCAGCCTCAGGCCGGTGGTCAACAGCAGCTCGCCGCCGCTGAGCCAGGGGGTGGGGTCGGCCAGTTCGATGCTGTGCGCCCACACCACTTCGCGGTCGAGTGCACTGCGGCCCGCGAGCACGGTCAGCCCGAGCTCGCGGCGGCGGGTCAGCCAGGTCAGGGATACGCCCATGCGTTCGTCTCCCGCTCCCCGGTCCCCGCGCACCGGCCTGCCCGGTCCGCTGTGTCCCGGGAACCTAGCAGGTCAGCACGGGTCGCCCCGTCGGGCCAGGTGCACCGTACGAACCGTGAGCAGGAAGCTGCGGGTGCCCTGCGGGTCCGGATCCACCGATTCTTTGCCACCGCTCCAGCGGCGTGCCCGCCCATCCGGCTACCTCACCCCGTGCCCGGGGGCGATCGCCACCACCCGCGCGGCCAGGTTCAGATCATTCTCGGTGACCACACCACCCGCGTCGTGGGTGTTCACGGAAAGGGTGACGGTGTTGTATCCGAGCGTCAGATCGGAGTGGTGGTTCAGTTCGTCCTGGATCTGGGCGACATGCACGGTCAGCCCGAGAGCGGCGAAATGCGTGCGGAGCCGGTAGGTGCAGGTGATCCGGTCCCCCTCCAGCGACCAGCCGGGCAGGTCGCCCAGACGGTCCTCGATCTCCTGCTGCGACAGTGGTGCGGCGGGCATGCTGCGGCTCCCTCACAAGCGATCGGTGCCGGTCGGGCGGTGTCGGCCGGCGGTGCCGGTGACGTTACGGTCTGGGTATGACAACTGTCGCGCTTGACACGGGGGTAGGGCCGCTGCTGCGCAGCTGGCGGGAGCAGCGTCGGATCAGCCAGCTGGAGCTGGCGCTCCGCGCGGATTCCTCGGCCCGGCACATTTCCTTCATCGAGACGGGCCGCTCCCGTCCCAGCGAGGACATGGTCCTGCGGCTGGCCGAGCATCTGGACATCCCGGTCAGGGAACGCAACACCCTGCTGGTGGTGGCCGGTTACGCGCCCCGCTACGCGCAGACCGCGCTCGACGACCCGGCTCTGGGTGCGCTGCGCGAGGGGATGGAGCAGCTGCTCCAGGGGTACGACCCCTACCCGGCGCTCGTCGTCGACGGTATGTACAACGTGGTGGCGGCCAATCGGGGTATCCAGATGCTGCTGGAGGGCGTGGCCGGGCATCTGCTGGCCCCGCCGCTGAACGCCATGCGGCTTACTCTCCATCCGGAGGGCCTGGCCCCGCGCATCCGTAATCTTCGGGACTGGCGGGCCGATCTGCTGGCGCAGATGGAGCGTCAGATCGCCCTGGCCCGGTCTGCCCAGCTACGTGAGCTGTACGAGGAGGTCGCGGGCTATCCCGCACCGGAAGGTACTGACAGGGCGGCGGATGCCGAGACCGCCGGGAGCGACGGGGGCGCCGGGGGCACCGGGAGCCCTGTCGGGGAGAACGCGGGAGCGGGCGCCTCGTCGCCCCTGCCCTTCGCACTGCCCTTGCGTATCGAGCACGGCGGGCAGGTGCTCTCGTTCGTCGCCTCCATCGCGACGTTCAACACCCCGATGGATGTGACGGTGGCCGAGCTGGCCATCGAGACGTTCCTGCCCGCCGACCGGGCGACCGCCGACCATCTGCGGTCCCTCACTTTCTGACGGCCGGGCGGACCCAGGGGGCATCGGCACGTGCCGCGACGATCGTGGCGGTGCTCGCGACGGCCAGGACTGCCAGGACTGCACGAACATCAGCACATCGCCCCCGCCCCGGAAGGAAACCTGGGTTCCCGAGGGGGCGGGGGCGGCGTGCGTCCCGGAGCCGCTATACGCGTGCCCCGTTGTCGAGCGGATCCCGGCGCGCCGCCTTCGTGCCGGACCGGCGCCTGGGAGCGCGTTTCCGGGCGGGCGGCGGGGCCTTGCTGCTCCGTTCCAGGACGAGTGCGACGGGTACGGCGGTCATCACCGAGGAGTAGGTGCCGACGCAGATGCCGATCAGCAGGGCGAGCGCGAAGTCCGCGAGGGAGTCGGCGCCCAGCACCGCGAGTGCGGTCAGGATGAAGAGAGCGCCCATTCCGGTGTTGATCGTTCTGGGCACGGTCTGGAGAACGGCCCGGTTGGCGACAGTGGCGACGGGTACGCGCCGGGCCTTCGCCCAGATTTCCCGCACCCGGTCGAAGACCACCACCGAGTCGTTGACGGAGTATCCGATGACGGTGAGGAGTGCGGCCAGGAAGATGCCGTCGACGCTTCGGCCGAGCCAGGCGAAGGCGCCGACCAGGATGATGACGTCGTGGACCAGCGCCGCGACCGCGCCCACGGCGAACGTCCAGCGGAACCGGATCGCCAGATACGCCAGTTGCACGAGGACGGCGATGCAGAGTGCGATCAGGGCGTTGCGCCGGAGCTCGTCACCGAGGCTGGGACCGATGAGTTCGTCGCGGACCTTGGTGGTCTTGCCGCCCTCTTCCTCGAGGGCGGTACGCATGGCGTGTTCGCCTTCGTTGTCGAGATTTCCGGTGCGTACGGAAATGTCGCCCTCGCCCGCCGTGGTGACCTCTGCGTCGTCGAAGCCCGCGTCTGCCAGGGCTGTGCGAGCCTGCTCGACGTCGACGGGCCGGGGGGGGGGGGGGGGCGCCCGCCCCCCCCCCCGGGAGTAAGCAACCACCCAGTAAGCCCCCGACCCCCCTAACCGGGCGCCGGCCGCCCGGCGGGACCGAGGG
>NZ_JBIRGM010000015.1:0-105391 GCF_044328025.1 Streptomyces sp. NPDC018000 | reverse complement strand
CCGGCCCCCCCCCCCGGGGGGGTGCCCCGGGGCGTGGCCCCCCCCGGCGCCGGCGGGGGGTGGGCGCCGCGGCGCGCGGGCGGGGGCCCGCCGCTGCCTCCCCCCCCCCCCCCCCCCGCCGGTGAATTCGACACCCAGGTTGACGCCGCGTACGACGATGCCGAGGACGGCGACGGCGATCAGAGCCGTGGAGATCAGCAGCCAGCGGCGCGGGGACCGCATCAGCTGGGGATCGCGGCGGGTCAGCCAGGTGCGTACCCGGCCGGGGGCGGTGATGCCGTTGACGCCCCCGTGGTCGCTGACGAATCGTGAACGTGCGGCGACATCGGTGAGTGCGCGGGCGACGACGAGTGCGGAGAACATCGAGGCGAGCACACCGATGGCGAGTGTGACACCGAATCCCTTCACCGGTCCGGAGCCGAAGAGGAAGAGCAGCCCGGCCGCAATCAGCGTCGTGATGTTGGAGTCGGCGACGGCGCTCCAGGCATTACGGAATCCTGCGGTCAGCGAGGAGCGCAGCGAGCGGCCCGGATGCTGTGTGCGTTCCTCTCTGGCCCGTTCGAAGACCAGCACGTTGGCGTCGACCGCCATCCCGATGGCCAGGACGAACCCGGCGAGACCTGGCAGGGTGAGGGTCACTCCGAGGGCGACCAGGGCCGCGTAGGAGATCAGCCCGTAGGCAGCCAGTGCGACGGCGGCGAGCGCGCCGAAGAGCCGGTAGACGATGGTGATGAAGAGTGCGGTGGCTGCGGCGCCGATGAGGGCGGCCCGGGCGCTGGCGTCGATGGCGTCGGCGCCGAGCGTCGGGCCGACGGTCCGCTGCTCGACGATCTCGACGGGGAGCGGCAGGGCGCCGCCCTTGATCAGCAGGGCCAGTTCCTGGGCCTCGTCGGCGCTGAAGGAGCCTGTGATCTGGGTGGAGCCGGACGGCAGGCCGACGTTGCAGCCGACCGAGGGGGAAACCTCTGGCGAGGAGATGATCTGCTGGTCGAGGACGATGGCGACGCGGCGCCGGTCGTCCTGGACCGGGTGGCATGCGGCCTCACCGGTCAGCTGGGTCCAGGCCCGGCCCGCCTCCTTGTGGAAGTCGAGGGAGACGGACCAGCCGGCGCCCTGCTGGGCGTCGAACACGGCGGTGGCGTCCTTGACGCCCGCGCCGGAGAGCCGGGCCGGGCCGAGATCGAGGGAGCGGCCCTGTTCGTCGGGGAGCGTCGGCCCGTCGCCGGCCTTGGCGTCCGCCTTGTCGTCCTTCTTGTCGTCCGCCTTGTCATCGCTCTGCGGGGCGGGGCCCTGGACCGCGTGGAAGCTGAGCTGGGCGGTTCTGCCGATGACCTCGGCAGCCTCGCGCGGGTCCTGGACATCCGGGAGTTCGACGATGATCCGGTCCTCGCCGGAGCGGGTCAGGGTGGGTTCGGTGACACCGAGGGCGTCGATGCGCTGGCGGAGCACCTCCATGGTGCGATCGGTGCTCTCCTGGTCCGCTTTCGCGGTGTCGGAGTCCTTGGCCTGGAGCACCATTCTGGTGCCGCCCTGAAGGTCGAGGCCGAGTCTGGGTGACTTGGTCAGCGTGATGAACACGGAGACGAGCAGCACGGCCGCAGCCAGAACCGCCCGCACCGTGGTGGCGCGAGTCATGGGTTTCCTCCGAGGGGCGCCGGGCGCCCTCACCTCGGCGAGGACATTCCGGCGGGTCTGTGGGACGGGACCGGTGGCAGGACCGGTGGCCGGTGAACGGCTGTTCTCGGAGGCCCGCGGACGGCGGGGAGCGCAGTGCGGAAGCGGTCGGTGGCACGAAGGGGTGCGGCGGGGACCCGCCGGAGGGCGTGGTGCGGTACGCGGATGCCCGGTGCGCCGGGCAGCAGGAAGTTGTGGCCGGGGGGCGGGAGATGGTGCTGCGTGCGGGCGTGGTCGGTGCCGGCCCTGGGCTGGGGTGCGGTCGCCGGCGGCCGGTGGCGGTCGGTCGCCGTGGCCGTGCGGGTGCGCCGGGTGTCGTGGACGGTGCCCGTGCGGGCGGTCCGGTCCGTGTGCGGGGTGGGTTGATGGGCGCCGGGTGAGTACGCGGCGGAGGGCGGCACACCGGCGAACGGCTGGGCGGGGAGTGCGGATCCGGCGGCTGCGGGGGCACCGACGACGACGGTGAGTACGGCGAGAAGGAGGGCGACGAAGACCTGTCGGGCCGCCTGTGCGGTTCTGCGGTGTGCCGGGGCGCCCGGCCATGCCCTCGGGGGCACATTCCCCGGGGGCGGCCCCGGGAGGGGGGTCACCTCGTTCGGCCGGGCAGGGCCGGTGTCACGCCGGCTCGGCGGAGAACGGAGCTGAGTATCAGCCCGGCACCGCGTACGACCGTGGTCGCGGGGTCGTCGGCGAGACGTACCGGAACGCCGAGGCGGACCGCGACCCGGTCGGTGATGTCGGGGCGGGCGGCACCGCCGCCGGCGAGCAACGGGCCCTTGCGCAGGGCCCCCAGGACGGCACCGTGCCGGTCCTGCTTCCACATCTCGTCCACCATGTCCACAACGGTGCGTACGACGTCGGTGGGCGGCTCGGAGGGGTCGAGGTCGCTCAGTCCCGTCTCGGCCTGACGGGCGTCGCGGACCAGTCCGTCGACGAGGAGGGTCGCCTCGGTCAGCTCGGCACCGATGTCGACGACGAGCAGCGGGCCGCCGTCCTGCGGTCCGGCGTATGCGGCGGCGGCCCTCGCGCTGTCCAGGGCGATGATGCTCGTCGGCCTGAGTGCGGCGATCAGTTCCATCGCCGCGGCACGGTGTTCGGGCCCGGCAAGGACGGGATGGCTGAGGACGATCACGGTGTCGGTACGATCCGCGCCCAGGGCGCTGTCGGCGATACGGCCGAGCATCCGGCCGCAGGACACGGGGTCGACGATGCGCCCTCGCCGGACCGGGCGGCCGTACCCGGCCCCGGCGCCGAAGTCGCCGCAGGCGTCGGTGTCGGCGATGACGCCGTGTCCTGGCATCCAGGCGCGGGTCCGGGAGCTGCCGAGATCGAGGGCGAGGCCCCGGGTGACACCCCGGTACTCCCGGCGGACGGACCGGCCGAGCCGCGGACCGTCGTGCAGCGAACGCATCGCCCCTCCCACCGGCCTGCCGACGCGGCCGTTCACACACCCATTGACCCGCTGATAGCGAGGCATGGCCGAGCCCTCACTATGCAATAGGGAGGCAAAGAAAGCCACTCTCAGGCGAAATCCAAGGGGTCGGGCGCGGCGAGGTCTCCGCCGTGCGTCACACCTCCGACGGCAGGAACCCGGCGATCAGTTCTGCGAACTCGTCCGGCGCGGCGATCCGGACACCGAGGTCCTCGGCCTTGGTGCGCTTGGATCCGGCCTTCTCCCCGGCGACCAGGAGCGTGGTGCGCTTGGAGACGCTGGACGAGGACTTCCCGCCGGCTCGCTCGATCAGCTCGTTCATCTGATTCCGGGAGAGCTTCTCCAGTACGCCGGTCATGGCGCCGGTGACCACCACGGTCATCCCGTCCAGCGGCAGACCGGCGGTCCCCTCCCCGTCCGCGGCGGCAGCGGCTTGGGTGCCCTCCTCCCCCGGCTCCGGCGGCGGCGTCGCACCGGGCTCCTTCATGTTGACCCCGGCGGCCACCAGTTTCTCGATCAGCGGGGCCAGCTCCACCAGCTCCGCGACGACACCTGCGGCCTTCTCCTTGCCGATGCCGTCGACCCGCTGGAGCTCCTCGGCGTCGGCGGCCCTGATCCGGTCCATGTCCGCGAAGTACCGGGCGATCCGCCGTGACATGGAGCGCCCTGTGCCGCGTACCCCCAGCGCGCAGAAGACCCGGGAGAGCGGTTGGGTCCGTGCCGTTTCGATGGCGGCCAGGAGGTTGTCGGTGCTGGTCTCACCCATCCGTTCCAGGCCGAGCAGCTGCTCGCGGTCGAGGGTGAAGAGGTCTGCGAAGTCGGCCACCAGACCGGCGTCGACGAGCTGGACGACCCGGGTGGCGCCGAGGCCTTCGATGTCGAGCTGGTCACGGCCCGCCGCGTACGAGATGGAGGCGACGAGGCGGCAGTCGCGGCCCCGGACACAGCGCCAGCGCTGCTCGCTGGTGTCGATCCCGGAGCCGCACTGCGGGCATGCCTCGGGGAAGACTATGGGCTGCTCGTCACCGGTCCGCAGATGGGCGACGGGCGCCTCGATACGGGGGATGATGTCGCCCGCCTTGTAGACCATCACACGGTCGCCCAGGCGCAGATCACGCCGGGTGATGTCGGCCGGGTTGTGCAGGGTGGCGTAGCTGACGGTCGAGCCGTCGATCTCGACCGGCTCCAGCACGGCGCGCGGCGCGATGATGCCGGTCCTGCCCACGTTCCACTCGACGCCGAGGAGCCGGGTGACCTTCTCGACGGCCGGGAGCTTGTATGCGATGGCCCAGCGCGGTGCCCTGGTGCCGGTACCGGCCTCGCGCTGGTCGGCCGCGAGATCCGCCTTGATCACGATGCCGTCGATGCCGAACGGCAACGAGGCGCGCAGAGCCGCGACTTCCTCGACCCGGGTCTGCACCTCCTCGACGGTGGTGACGGTGCGCGGTGCCACATCCGTCTTTGCCGCGGTGTGCACGCCGAGCCCCGCGACGTATCCCAGGACCGCGCTGTGCGGGAGTTCGGCGAGGGTGTCGGTCAGCTCCGCGGACTCGGGCAGCGGCAGGGCACCGTAGGCGAAGAACGTCATCTCCACCGTGTACGCGCGGTCCTTGGCGCGGAGTGTGCCCGCCGCGCCGTTCCTCGGGTTGGCGAAGGGCGCGCCGCCGTGCTCGGTGCGCACGGTGTTGGCCTGTTCGAACTGCTCGGTCGTCATGAGGATCTCGCCGCGCATCTCGATCGTCACCGGCTCGGCGAGCTGCTCGGGGAGGCCGGCCACGGTGCCGATGGCATGCGAGACGTCCTCGCCCGCGGTGCCGTCGCCCCGGGTGATCAGCTGCTCGAGGCGGCCCGCCCGGTAGCGGGCAGCGACAGCCAGGCCGTCGAGCTTCGGCTCCACGCTCCACGCGGCGACGGGCCTGCCGATCCGGCGCTCCAGCGACGCGGTCCACGTGACGAACTGTTCGGCCGAGAAGACGTTGTCCAGGGACAGCATCGGCACCGTGTGCGGCACGTCCCCACTTACGGCGCCGCCCGCCACCTTGCCGTTCGGGGACGCCTCCAGCACCTCCTGCGGGTGCTGCTGTTCGTATGCGTCGATCCCCCGTACCAGCCGGTCGTACGCATCGTCATCGAGCGTGCTCTCGCCCGTGGCGTAGTAAGCGGCGGCGGCCTGCGACGCTTCTTCGACCGCGGCGGCGTAGGCGGCGGTATCGGCGAGCACAACAGCTGAGTTCGTCATGGCCCCCATCCTGCCGCCCACCACTGACAACGCCGCTCAGAAGGTCACCCGGCAGGCTCTCAGCCGGCCTCCTGAACCGTCCCGCCCGTCTCGTCGGCGCCACCCACCGCGCCCGGCGGTGCCAGCGGGATCTGCGGTCCCGTGCACTCCCGCAGCCAGCGCCGCAACACCTCGTGCACCTGCTCGGCCCCCACCAGCTCCGTGCCCTGCGCCACCGGCGCCGACAGATCTGCCGGCCACAGCAGGAACGGCCTGGACTGCTCGCCGCCCAGACCGCCGTGCGAGCCGATCTGTTCCTCGAAAGCGTGCACACAGCCCGTGGCCCCGTCATGCATCGAGTTGACCATGATGTCGGCGACATGCGGGAAAGTGTCGGTGCGTCGCACCGCGGCCGCCGTCAGGCACCGCCTGACGGGGCGTCAAATTTGCTTGCACACATCCACAAGCAAATGGAAGTTCAACAAACAGCGACATCAACGCGAAATTCGCGCATAACCTCCATGATCGAGTAATAAATTTCGTCTCGCTGAAAGGGAGATTCCATCTTGCACGAAGCGCCACCGAGAACCTTCATCAGTGCAATGGGTGCCGTGTACCCGAGTCTCTGCACCATGGATCCTGACAGTAGGAAGGTGTAACATCCGCCTGCCCATTCAGAGAGTGGTACGCGCCAAAGTCACCACGATCCCAGCAAATCGCCGTAGGCCTCTGACCGCTTCTCAGTTCGCAAAATTCCTCGACGGCCGCACGAATATCAGATATCGGCAGCGTATTGCGGGGCTCGAATAGCCTCCAATCGTCCAAATCGGCAACAACGTTTTGATCCAACACCGGCGGTTCCGGATTCTTGGAGGTCCATACACTCCTCGCAATCTCCCGATCCACTCGAACTACGGAATCCTCGGGAACTTGCCACCTCAATGCGCCATATCCCGTAAGCGGATTTGTCGAGACTTGTAGATAGCTGTCAAAATACCGATCCGATTTCATCGGATCCCTATGTGGCGCCAAGAGCACAAACGTTGCAAGAATGCCACCCTTCGGCTTTCCAACCACATCTGGCCCTCGGTCGGGCCCGCCGCTCACCAACTCGCTAATCAAGCGCCTAAGAATAGCTCCCGATGCTGCATGATATGTCGTACCGCCAGTGAAAATAGTCAGAATCATTAATATCCTCCAACGTTCGCAGGTGAGGCGATGCGGAATACTGAAATTAGACCGACCCCACCCCGGAGGATTCTACCCCAGGGCAGGGCCGGCCAGATATTACACCACTTGAGATTAACCGCCGCCCAGCATGGTTACCCCGTGCCAGCCCTCTTCAGTGCGCCACACGGACGTCAGGCTAGACCCTCTTGGTAGAATTGCAGATACCCCAGTCATACATGAATAGGGACCAGAGCAAACCCCGTCAGGATTGTTTATTACGACTTTCGCCCTCTGAATGCTATTGCTTCTCATAGCCAAAGCGATCTTGGTCTCTACATGAGAGGCGGCTGCGAACCTACCTGCAGCGTCATGTGGCACGCCAGATTCTCTGAGCGCGTCCCTCACGTGCGCGAATGAACCATTCTCGCCACTTGATACGGGAGGCCCGACTCTATTTCCTGCATCATCAACGACCTGGCCAGTCGTAATCTTGCTGCCTGCCAAATCATCCGCAATCCCGTCGAGCGGATTGCAGTTGTGAACGAGAACCGGCGTAGCCCCCGCCAGCACATAGTACGCGTGGATGTCCCGGATGGTCAGGTCGTGGGTGCGTTGCCGCTTGGTGTAGTGGCTAAGCGCGGTGATCTGGACGTGGGTTCCTGCGCTGGTCCTGAGCCACTGTCCGACTTGGAGGTCGCCGGCGCGGATCCATTGTTTGAGTTCAGGTACCCAGAAGGGGTGGGTGTCGGTGGCTACGATGCTGGAGAGTGTGTCGCCTATGGCGATGGTGACTTCAGTAAATTCTTTGTCATCTTCCGTCGTAATAGTGGAGATGACTTTCTTTTTGACGCTTTTCCCCGTAGTGGTGTCGGTTGTCGTTACGGTGTCGCCGACTTCGACGTCTTCGATTGCTTTGTTGCTGCCGTCAGCGAGCAGTACCCCGGTTCCGGGAAGAAAGCTGTGGCACGGCCCCATCACCTTCTCGAGGATCTTCCCGGCGATGGCAGTGGTCACCACGGCACTGGCGGCTCCCCACAGGGCGCCGTCGATCATGTCTGAGACTTCGTCGGCGGTGCTGCGGTCTGCGTCCTCGGACAGGGCGTTGTTTACTGCAGCGCCTGCGGCACCTGCGATCGCACCGCATCCTGCGGTCACGGCGAGGCTGGCGCCACCGGTTGCCGGTGCGCTGCCTATGGACGAGAGATAGCAGGCGCCCCCAGTGACAATTTCAGTGGCCACCACAACGATCTCTTTGTGGTCCTGCGCCCAGTCTTTGGTGTCTTCCCAGGCATTCGACCATCCGCATTTGGACCAGAAGCCGCAATTCTTCCCGCTGTCATCGGAACCGCCTCCGCCGGCCGTACCGCTGCCGCTGTCGTGCGTGCCTCCGGTCTTCCCTGGGGTGGGACTCGGTGCCGGGGCAGGGCCCCCGTCGCGCCTCGGCTCGCTGTGGCCGGTTCCGTCGTCGATCCATAGTCCGGTGGGGTCGGCCGAAGTGACGGGGGTGTTGTTGGCGTATGCGTAGCCGTTCAGGGATTGATGCTGCTCGAGAGCCAGTACGGGGTCGACGCTGATGAATTGACCAATGGTGGGGTCGTATTCGCGGGCGCCGATATGGGTGAGGCCGGTGGTGGTGTCGGCCGGCTTGCCGAGGAAGCCCTTGTCGTCGGGCCAGGTGGTGGGTGTTGCCCCGCGGGTGGAGCCGAAGGGGGTGGTGTAGCGCTTGGTGACGGCCCAGGTAGTGGGTTCGAGTACCAGGCTGGCCGTTCCGTGGGGGTCTGAGCAGAGGAAGTTGAGTTTGGTACCGGACACTCCGCTGGTGGCGGTGCGTACGGCGATGGTCTTGTCGGCGGCTGTGTAGTAGCGGGTGCCGGACAAAGTCTTCGTTGTGCCCTTGGTGGTGAGGCGGACTTCCGTGCCGCCGAGGTAGAGCACGGTGTCGCCGTCGCCGGTCGCGCGCCGGATCAGGAGTTCGCCGGAGGCGTCGTACAGGTAGTTGGTTTCCAGCTTTGGCTTGCTGTCGACGGCGGGCTCACTGGTGGAGACGAGTTTGCCCTCGGAGTTCCAGACCAGGGTCTGCTGGGCCTGGGTGCCGGGCCTGCTGGTGGTGTTGCCCGTGTCGTCGTATACGTAGGTGCTGGTCTTGGTACCGGTCGTCTTGGTCAGTGGGTGGGGCTGGCCGGTGGTGGTTCCGTACTCGTACGACGTTGTCGTGTCACCCGAGGCGGTGTGTTGCTTCTCGCTCTCGCGCTGACCGGATTTGTAGTAGGTGTAGCCGGTCCAGTACGGAGCCGCACCATCGAGGTTGGCGGTGGTGCGCCCGCTCTTGGCGCAGTCTGCGGTCTTGGGGGTCCAGGCTTCGGTCAGGCGGCGGTTGCCGTCGTACTCAAAGCATTGGTAGTCGGCCGTGGCGGTGCCGCCCTGGGTGCTGGCGTCGAAGATGGAGGTGACGTTGCCGGCGTCGTCCTGGGTGTATTTCAGCTCCTAGGGCATGTAGCCGTGGACGTCGTCGGTGACGTAGGAGCGGGTCAGACGACGGGTGCCGTCCTCGTAGTCGTAGTTGAGGTAGGCCTTCTTCGCCGAACTGGTGGAGTCGGTGCCCACCGTGAGCTGACGCAGGTCTCCCTGGGGGGAGTAGGCGGCTGTCTGGAGGTAGGCGGTGGTGCCCTGAACGGCGGTCTGCTGACCGAGAGCGTTGTACTTGTTGGAGATCGTCTCGGCGGCGAGACCACCGACGGCGGGCTGGGATGCTTGCTTGACGGTGCCGTCGAGGTTGTATCCAGTGGTGAAGGACAGCGTCTTGGGGACGCCGGCGTCGACCAGGGGCTCCTTGTCCTTGTCGGGCAGGATCAGCTGGCTGCCGGTGACCCGGTAAAGGTTGTCGTAGGCGGTGACTTTGGTGGTGTACGCCTTGCCGGTCAGGCCGCCTTCATAGCGGGTGGCGGTGTCCTGCTGGCCCTTGGCCAGTTCGTCGAAGGCCCAGGAGGCGAGCTGGGTGGCGTCGGACTTGGTTCCGTCCCACAGACCGTTCTTGCGGCCGAGGTTGTCGTACTCGGAGATCAGGGTCCTGCCGCGGGAGTCACTGGTGCTGGTCACCTGGTCGAGCGCGTTGTAGTGGGTGTGCGAGGTGCCCTTGTCCGGGTCGGTGGCGCTGTCCTGGCGCCCGAACAGGTCGTACGTGTATGACCACTTGGTCTGGTCGGGCCCGGTGACGATTTTCTGCTGGCCGGCCGAGGTGTACTCGTAGCCCGTGGTTGTGTAGTCGCTACCGGCCGCCTGTGGTCCTGCGTACTCTCGGCGTTCCGTTGTCTGACCAAGTGCGTTGGTGGTGACCATCGTGGCCTGGCCCCCTGGCGGGGCGCTGTTGGACACGGTGTCACCGGTGTAGTCGGTCTTGGTCTTGAAGCGTTCGACACCCCGAACCTTGGTCACCGTCAAGGTGGCACGCCCGGCGCCGTCGTAGGTGGTGTCGGTCTCCATGGGTGCCTGGCCGCCCTCGGTCCCCACCAGATCCCCGGACGGGACTGTCTTGTCCGCCCAGATATCCGCCAGGCTGGTGACGGTGAGGCCTCGCTCGTCGTACATGGTCTCGGCAACGATGGTCCCGCCGTTGGGCGCGGGGGTCTGCGTCTGCCGGGGCCGCAGCAGGGAGTCGTAGATCTCGTAGGCGGTGTTGTAGCCGGAACCGTCGCCCTTGATCGAGCCGGTTGAGACCCACGGTGTGTCCGTGGCCGTGATGCTGTAGTTGTAGACGTAGTTCGGAGTGGCGTTCAGGGCCTTGAGCCGGTTGGGCAGCCACACCTTGGTGACCCGGCCCAGCGAGTCGTACTCGGATTCCGTGATCTTGTTGTTGGGATCGGTGACCTTGGTGGCAGCGCCGGTTGCGAAGTCCACCGCCGTGGTCGTGGTGTAGCCCTTGATGTTGGTGCTCGTGCTGGAAGTCAGAGGGCCGATCTTGTCGGACGGGATGTATGCCGCGGTGGTGACGAGTGCGTCGTTGGTGTCCTTGACGGTGAGTGGCCGGCCGAGGATGTCGTAGGTCGTGGTGACGAGCTTCTGGAAGACCGGCGTGTCATCGAGGCCGTAGGACTTGGCCCGGCCCGTCCACTGGACTTCGCCCTTGGTGGGCTTCTGTGTTGCACTCCAGGTCGTGGTGTCGTACGCGGTGGCGATGTCGGAGATGACATCTCCGGGCTTGGTGGAGTCTGCGGGCAGGTCCAGCGCGGAGTCCGCGGTGGAGCAGGGCTTGGTAACGATGCGTGTGCGCGCTGCCAGGGAGTTGATGCCCAGGGTGTCATTTCGGGCGTACCAGGTGCGGGTGCACTTCTCATCGCCGGTGACGGCGTCGTCGCCCTTGTCCTCGACGGTTTCGGGCATGCCGTAGTCGTCGAAGGTGGTGACGGTGGAGCGGACCCGGTCCTTGGGCGTGCCGCTGCTGGTGATGTTGGTGCGGGTGTGGGTGGCGGCGGTGCGTACGTAGTACGCCTCGGTGTCCGCGTACGACTTGTGCTGTGTTGCTGTTCTCTTCGACCATGGGTCGTTGATGGTGCCGCCGACCTCGTTGGCACCGTTGTAGGTGACCGTTTCGCGGGTGAATCCGGCGTACGGTTCGGAGTCGGTGATCTCGGCGGCCTTGATGCCGGTGGCCTTGACGGATTTCCGCTTGTCCGGGTCGAGGGTTATCCCGTCGTCCTTGAGCACGCGGTCGCCGTTCATGCCGCGCATGTACGCGGTGACGGTCTTGGACTGGGTCTTGCCGGGAACGCCGGTGAGGTGGGTGACCTGCCCGAAGCCCCGCCAGATGGACCAGGTGCGTTCCTTTTCCTTGGTCATCGGGTCGTCGTTGTAGTGCCAGGCACCGCCACCGGAGTAGCTGTAGGTGTTCTGTACGGCTTCGGACCCGCCGTAGGGGTCTGTGTTGATCACTGAGGAGACCGGGTACTTCTGGAACCAGTCCAGGATCGGTGTCTTCTCCCCGTTCGGGGACCAGAACACCGGGTAGCAGCGTCCGGTGTTCTGGTCAGGGCGGGGCAGGGTGTCCCTGGAAGTGCAGCCGGCTTCCATGTAGGTGACGATGGTCTGTGCTCCCGCCTCGGACGTGACGGTCTTCAGGCGTGGCTTTTCCAGGGACAGGATGTTGTCGGTGGTCGAGTCGACACGGTTGGGGTAGGACTCGTGGGTGAAGCGGACCGGGTCCAGGACCAGGTCGGTGCCGCGCTTGCCGGTGTGCTGGATCTCGTCCAGCCATAGCGACTGGTCCGTCGAATCGCCCGTGTCGCCGGGGTCGATGTAGTGCTGCTTCAGTGTCCAGTTGTCCACGGCGGAGAAGCCGGGGGTGGCCGCTGCGGCGTCCCAGGCGTAGGTGGTGATACCGGTCATCCGCTTGCGGGAGAAGAAGGTCGGGCTGACGTTGCCGGTGCACTTGCCGCCGTCCTTGCAGACGGCGTCGAACGGAACGTCCGGCCAGTTGTCCCGGGTGTCCTCGGTCAGGGAGTCGCAGCCGGTGCCGGAAGCTTCGCAGCGTTCGTCGTAGCTGAAGGTGACCTTGTTCGAGGCGGGCTGGGCGGCGAAAAGGCCGTCGGCTCGCTGCCCGTAGCGGATCTCCTTCAGGTAGCCGCCGCGGGTGTAATGGGTGCCGGTGTTGTCGTCGCCGAGCTGGTCGTAGTTGTTGGTCTCAGCCGTGTACCAGTAGGACATGGCGTTCTTGTGGGTGTCCTCGACATAGTCGAGGTTCCACCGCCATGCCTGCTTCTTGGCCCGGCCGGAGAAGCTGGTGCCGTCCGCATAACCGGGTTCGCCGGAGTCGTCGCCGAGGACCGGTACTGTCCATACCGAGTCGGTGCGGTCAGCAGTGCCTGCACCGTCCAGCTTGTTGAGACCGAAGACGTACTTCGTTCCGTCCCCCGTGGTGACAGTCCAGTACTCGCCCTTGCCGTCGACGTCCGCGTCGCCTTCGTCGCCGTTTTCGGCACCGGTGGAGTGCGTGACAGTGGAGGCATCGTCGTTCTTCAGCCGCCACTTGCCTGACGTGTCGTCCTTGACCAGTTCACTGGACTTGCCGTTGAGGACGAGCGAGGCGTTGTCGTACTTCCAGCACAAATCAAACTTGTCTGGCTGACCGTCGTCGTCACACACGCCGTATTTGCGCTCGATATACGACGAGGTGATATCGAAACCGGTACCGATCGTGGTGCTCTGGTTATTGGTGTTCGCGGTCTGGCCGTCCACCGCACCGGAGTCGTAGGAGATCGACAGATCCGGTGCCGGTCCCGCCGCCGCGGGCGGCGTGCGCAAGGGATACGACCAGGTGAACGTGCCGGAAGAGCCTCCTGCCTCCCAGGTCGAGGAAGCGGCCAGCGGGGTCGCCTTGTAGTCGCCGCCGCCTGACTTGGTTCCCGCAGCCAGCGCCACGACCATCGTGCGTCCTTCGGCCTTGGCCGCAGGCTCGGCAGTGGGTTCCGTACCGAAGGTCAGCTGTGTATCGATGCGGTTGTGCTTACGGTGGTTGGTGAACTCAAGGAGCGCACGGGTACGGCAGGAGGCCTTTGTCGGACTGCTCAGTGCACAGTCCGGGAGGCGCAAGGCTTGCAGTCGACCGGCCCAGTCTCCCCCGTAGGCGGATGCGAACTTTCCGTAATTGATGCCGAGTTGGGCACTGCCACCGGAGGAAGGACCGGTTACGGACAGGACAATGCCCTTGACGCCCAGTTTCGCTGCCTGCTTCTGGTCAAGGACCTTGACCTTGACCGAGTCGGCCGCCTTGGGCTGCTTCTTGCCCTTGGCCCGGTGCGGACGGTTCAGAGTGAGCGGGAGCGCACCGGGTGATGCCTTCGCCGGCCCCAACGCCGGCAGGGTCATTGTCGCTTGCCCGGATGTCGGCCAGGCGACAACCTTCTCGCGGTCCTTCTTGGCCCGCGCGACGGCAACTCGGTCTTCGTCAGCCGACTTCTTCACTAACGCCGCGGTCTTCTTGTTCACCTTCGCGGTGAACGGCGACACTTTGTCCGGGTGCAGCTTGACCTGTGGCTTGCCCAGCGGATCAGCATGAGCTGCGAACGCGACCGGCGACAGCAGCCCCGGTATGAGAGTGAAGCCGGCAAGCACCGCGATCCGCCGTGTCCAGGCTGTGCCGCCTGGACCGCTTCTGCGCGCGCGCATAGCTGATCCGAACCCGTTCATTTGGTTTCCGCTCCCCGCATGGGCCGCCTCGGGCGGCCGGCGTTCTTGCCCCGCGGCCAGTACCGAGGGGGACGTTTGGTGGGTAACGCGATGAATCTGAAAACCTGCGCAACAGCGCGGCCAGGTGGCGGCTCGATCGGTGTCGCCACCTGGCTCGCCGGTCAGCCTGCGCCCGATCCGGGCTGCACTTGGGAGCTGACCTGATCTGCCGTCATGGCACCTGTCCAGATCCTCAGGCCCTCCAGGCTGCCGGCCAGGTAGTTGCCGGTGGTTCCGCCCTTGGCACCACGGCCCATGGCCAGTTCGCCGCTACCTGGCTGCGCCGCTGTGAAGCCTGAACTCGCATCGGACGGCTGATCAAAGTCACCGACGTACAAGTGCAGCTTCCCGTAGCGGGGCACTGTCTTGGACGGATCGGAGGTGTCGTCCCAGACCTCCTGGGCGTCGAAAACTCCGGTCACCTGGACCCACGTGTCGGTTTCAGCGAGGTCCCCGCCCGAAACCTCTGCGCTCTGGGTGACTTTACCGTCGGAATCGAGGGCGGTCCGGGTGAACTTCCACTGATACGTGCCGGCTGCGGGCTTGGTGATCCACAGTGCCCAGGCTGATTCATTGCCCGTGCGCTGGCCGGCCACCTGCCCGGTGTAGCCCACCGGCTTCGCCGCCAGTGCCTCGGAATCCACCTCCACCGATGCCGAGACCGTGAAGGACCCGCTCCCGTCGACCACCGGACCGGTCATGGAGGCGTAACCGGTGGTTCCGTTGAGTACCACTGCGCTCTGATCCGCGTTCGGAGCGGCGCCGCCCGCCAGCTTCATCGAAGCTACGGGGTAGGCCGTGGTCTCGGGTATCGCTGTGGCCGTCGCGCCGGCGGCATCCCATTGGGCCACGAGCTCGTTGGTGGGCACATCGTCCACGGCCGCCTGCGCCTCCTTGGCGATCTCGTCGCCGGTGAGGGGGCGTTGCCATACGGCTACCTCGTCCAGGAGACCGAAGAAGTTCTCACCGTACTTGCCGCTGACCTTCGAACGTCCCATCTGCAGGCCTTCGTTGGCGGTCCAGGGCTCGTAGGCCGGTGCACTCTTGATCAGCACGACGGGTTGCCCCTGCGGGCGTCCGTTCACGAACAGCTGGATCGTGTCATTGCTCTTGTCCGTGTCGCCCTTGGTATCGAAGACACCAGCCAGGTGTGTCCATACGTTCAGCGGCGGGTTCACCTGGTCGGCAACGGATCGGACGAACGTATGGACCGCCTGATCCCTGTCCGTACGGTTGAAGATCCACTGCTTGCCACTGGAGGAGTAGTACAGGGCGAACGCGCTGCCGTTCGTGCCGGGCTCAGTCAGCACCACCCGGTTCGCCGACGGGTTCGACAACTGCACCCATGCCGAGACCGTGAACGAGTCCTTCGTGTTCACCGCGGCGGTGGCGGTAGCCGCATAGCCAACCTGCTTTGCCGGATCCGTGGTGTCGTCATTGAGACGCAGCGAATAGTCCAGATCCCCGCGGCGTGCACGCGTCGACCACCCCGTGCCATCTGCACCGAAAAACGTCGCATCGTGACGGGCACCGGCCTCAGTGGCTGTGTCCTTGGCGGTCATAATGCCTGAACCGGGCGCCCCGTCATCCAGGTGCCATCGGCCGACCGGGCCGCTTGCCGGTGAGACCTTGAACGTGAATTCCGCCGGTGCCCCCCACCGCGTCCGGCCGGAGGAGTCGAGCTTGAGGTCGCTGGCCTCGACCGACAGCACCTGAGTACCAGTCAGTGACGGAATGACGTCGTCGACAGTCACGGTGGAGCCACTGACCAGTTCGGTGTCCTGGGCCGAGGTCGTCAGCAGACGCCACCGGTAGGCCCTGACGTCGGGGTCCGCGGCGTTGTGGTCGAATGTAAAACTGCCCGGTACTCCGGGGCCGCCCTTGCCCTCGCACAGCGTCACCGTACATTCGGAGTACGGGGCGCCCGCTGTAATAGTCGGGGGCTTCGGCGCAGTCGAGTCGATTTTGAAGTAGCACCACGACGAGTACGGGGAGAACAGATCACCCGAAGCGCCGTCATATGACCAGTGGGACTGAGTGCGCGCCTTGAGTCTGTACAGGCCACCATCCGCACGATTGGACGTGCGCAGGCTCTGCAGTGTCCCATCGGGAACCCAGCCGCTGGCCGGGCGGTAGTCGGACCAGACCTGATGCCATGCGGCGTCGTCGCCCCGCTCGACGATGTACTCAGCCTGCAGCGATCCCTCCTCATCCCCCAGGTGAGCTTCGACCTTCGTCTGAACGCGTGCCTGGACCATCGGGTCAACACGGGTCACCACCAACGGGTCCGTCGCCGACGTCCTGCAGTACGCAGTGCTGCCGTTACCCGGAACGACACCCACATTGGTCGGGACACCCGGCTGATGGACATAGTTGACCTTGAGTTCGGCATTGTCGTCGAACCGCTTCCAAGACCGCGCGTCATTCTCGTCCTTGGCCTTGAGCATGAAGGTCAGGCGTTTGATCTTTCCATCGGCGAACGAGCGCACCGTGGACTTGAGGTTCTCATCCGGCTCGGTGGGATTGTCGTTGAACTCAACCCAGTGGTCAGGCTGCGATGGACTGCAGTTGTCGCCGCGGCCATAGGACACATTCTTGTCGCCCATCAGGTCCAGAATCTTCGGTCCCGGCCAGCGGGTACCTTCGGACATGTTGTCGGTCCGTACCAGATCCACCCAGTGCGCATCACAGTTGAACGACCACGTTTCAAATGCCCGGAAGGTTGCATCCAAAATGTGCTTGCCCGCGAGCTGGCTCGGCGAGAGTTCGTACAGCATCCGGTTCTTGTATCCGTTGCCGCAGTAGTACCCGTCCGCGTTCCCGCACAGCCCGACGCCGTACTCCCCCTTGAACTGCCACCACCGGTCGCCGTCCGAAGAGATCACCGACCGCTCGGACACCCCAAGCCCGACCGACGGATCGATGCGCACGGGATACACCGTCCCCGCACCCCGCAGCAGATCCAGATCCGGCTTCACCGAGACAGCCCCACCCTCGACGTTCACCGGAAGCACCGCTGTGGCATCGCCTGTCCCCGGCTGCGTGGAATCGCCCTCACCGGCTGGATCCTGCGGTTCGTCCGCCGCCGCGCGGGCCTGCTGGGCTGCGGGCGCCTGGTCACCAGCAGAATCCCACATCTGCCCAGCCGGCCCCTTGAAGACTGTGTTGCCGTTCTCGTCGACCGCGCGCAGGCCTCCGCCGGCTCCCGGCACGATCTGCAAGCCGTCGCCGGAAACCGACAGGGTCACCTGCTCCAGTTCTGAACTGGCGGCAGCCTCTGCCGACTTGACGACCAGCACCTCGTGATAGCCCTCGGCCGTCGCCGTCAGCTCCAAGTCGACGCCCGTCATGACATTCGCATACGTGGCAGTCGCACCGTTAATGGTCGGCTCCGGCAGCACGCCGGGCCAGCCCAAAGACACCGAGCCCTGCTTCCCGCCCAGACGGATCATGTCCTTACCGCCGCCACCGGTGAACGCCAAATCCACCACAGAAGCCTTCGGTCCCACTGAACCGTCAGAACGGCGCACCAGCGTCGTGTCCACGTCCTGCCACGAACCGTCACTTGCCCGCACACGCCGCGGTGCCGTCGACTGGGTCAGAGTGAACGAGCCGTCGGGATTCGCCTCGGTCGTCGCATACTCAGTGCGCGCCGCGATGATCTCGACCGGCTCCCCGGTCTCCGCGGCCTGCGCCAGCGCAGTCTGCTCCGCAGCGGAGTCACTGGCGTTGGCAGTCGCCTTGGCCACAGCACCGGCACCGGCTGCATGGGCAGGAGCCGTCCCGGCCATGAGCGCAAGGCCAAGCAGTGGGCCCAACACCCGCCCAGCCCTCTGTCTGCTGACAGACAAAACTCTCCCCCACCCCGGTACAGGGTCTCCCTGGACCCGTCACGTTCATGACCTTCTGGTGAAGGTCGCTTGCGGACGGTAGGCGCAGGCAGCTTTGACCGTCAAGGATTTACATGGCGTATGAAAGGACATGTAAAAACCTGCCCCCCCGCAACAACTGGGGCATATGGGTTTGGGATATTCCAATCACCCGAGATGCAGAATCGTGGCTTCGGTGATGCCGGCGCGGCCTGCGAGCCGGTCAGCCGGCCTCCTGAACCGTCCCGCCCGCCTCGTCGGCGTCACCCACCGCGCCCGGCGGTGCCAGCGGGATCTGCGGTCCCGTGCACTCCCGCAGCCAGCGCCGCAGCACCTCGTGCACCTGCTCGGCCCCCACCAGCTCCGTGCCCTGCGCCACCGGCGCCGACAGGTCTGCCGGCCACAGCAGGAACGGCCGGGACTGCTCGCCGCCCAGACCGCCGTGCGAGCCGATCTGTTCCTCGAAAGCGTGCACGCAGCCCGTAGCCCCGTCGTGCATCGAGTTGACCATGATGTCGGCGACATGCGGGAAGGTGTCGGTGCGGCGCACCGCGGCCGCCGCGCCCGGGCCGAAGGACGCCAGCGGCCCTTCCCCGTCCTTCAGTTCCGACACCGGGACCTCGGTGCCGCCACGGCCCAGCACCACCGATCCGTGCCGCTCGCTGCGGACCAGCAGAAAGCCGATGCCGGGGTGGTTGGCGAGGGTGCCGAGCAGTCCGGGACGGCTCCGGTCGAGCTGTTCGCGCGAGGCGCGTCCCTCGACGTCGGGGAAGGAGATCAGGCCGAGGTTGCCGGAGGCGAGGACCACCGGATCGGACGGCTCGGCTCGATGTTCCGCCTCGCGCTCCTCGACCGGCCGGCGGTGCAGGGCGATCCGTACCGCGTCACGCGCCTCCGAACCGCTGCGGGTGCGGTGCGCCCGACGGGGCACGGGCAGCCCGCAGCCCGCCCGCACCAGGTCCTTGAGCGTCAGGCCGTACGCCCCCGCGAAGGTCTCGCCGGGGCTCTGCCCGTGGTCGGAGAGCAGCACGAACCGGTAGGTGCGCGGGGTGTGCTCGGCAACCTTGACGATCAGGGCGAGCGAGCGGTCCAGTCGCGCGAGCACTTTCTCCGCGTCGCGGCTGTTCGGTCCGGAGTGGTGCGCCACCTCGTCGTACGCGACCAGGTCGGCGTAAACGGCGGTGCGTCCGGCGAACATGTCCCCGATGACGGCGGCCACCACCACATCGCGTTCGACGACGGTCGCGAAGGCCCGGATGAAGGGGTAGAGCCCGCCGCGCTTGATCCGGGGCGTGTCCTTCCGTATCCGCGCCCCAGTGGACTGGCCGATCTCGCGGCAGACCTCGGCCACGAACGAAAGCGCGGTACGGACAGCATTGGCCGGATCGGAGAAGTAGGCGAAGTACCCGGCGCGGGAGTGGCGGCCCTTGCCAAGCCGGGCCGCCATGGACAGGACGAGCGCCAGCTGGTCGGCACCGCCGCTGAAGAGGTTCCCGCGGCTGGCACCGTCGATCGTGAGCAGCCCGCCGTCCTGGGTGCGTGCGATGGCCCGGCGCTGGAGTTCGATGGCGCTGGCGGGGCGGCTGGAAACCATGACATCGCCGGTCTCCTTCTCGTACCAGCGGAAGGCGGGGACGTCGTGGTTGGTGCCGTGCAGGATGCCGAGCTGGCTGGCGCCCGTCTGGCTGGACCAGTCGGTGCGCCACGGGGTGAGCCGGTGGCCCTCCTCGTCGGCGAGCCAGCTCGCGACGGTCGGCATCAGGCCGGAGTCGGCGGCCCGGGCGAGCACGTCGTGGCCGACGCCGTCGAGCTGGATGAAGACGGTGCCCGGTGGTCCGCTGCGCCCGCTGTCCGCACCGCTGCGCCGACGGCGGCGGTCGGCGAGCCGTGAGAGCCGGCGCCGGTAGGCATTGTCGTCGCGGACGGCCAGCGCCGTGGAGGTCGCGGAGGCGACGGCGGACATCACGGCCGCGACGACGACCGCGGTCTCCGGGTTGGCGGCGCCGCGCCCGTGCGGAATGAGCGACAGGGCGACCAGCAGCAGCGAGCCGTTCAGGAAGAAGACGAGCATCCCGAGGACGAGTGCGGGCACGATGAGCAGTGCCCGTACCAGGACCGGCCAGACCAGCGCGGAGAGCAGGCCGAACGCTCCGGCGCCCCAGGCCGCGGTGAATGCGACCGTCGTGATGCTGTCGCTGTTGTCCGACTGGAGCTTGAAGTCCGGCAGAATCCCGGCGAGCGCCAGCATCGTGAGCGTCGAGACCGCCCACACCACAAGCACTCGCATCAGGGCGCTGCCGGCTGTTCGCCATCGCCCGTCGCCCACGCCGTTCCACCTCACGTCCTGCCCCGCCGTCCCGCGGGCCCTGTCCCCCAGCTTTTCACAGCGCGGCCGCGGGCCGTCTGCGGCAGCAGGCAGGAGGCCGGTCAGCAGCCGTCGTATCCGGCGGTCGGCATGGAGAGCCTGCGGTGCACACTCGCCTTCGTACGGGCGCTGTACAGCGGCTCGTCCAGTCCCGCGATCTCCAGCCGTACACCGCGCCGCTCGCATTCCGCGGCAAACTCCGGCACCGAGGTGAGGGCCCGCGCCAGCACCCGGTCGTTGGCGGCGACGAATAATTCGACATCGCCGCTCTCGACGTCCGCCCACAGGGCGCGGTGGTCGGGACGCAGCCCGTAGAAGCGCAGCTGCCGGGTGACGACGTATCCCTTGTCGGCGGCCCAGCGGGCACACATATCGTGCTGGCTGCGGGTGTCCACGAGGAACGGATCGCTGTCGAGCTCTTCGAGCGGTGTGAGACTGGCGATGGCCGCCACCCGTACCTCCGTTGCGTCCACCATGGCCGTCCCCCCGTGTTGGTGCCGCGACCTTACCTCTCCGGCTCCCGTACAAAAAGGCGCATGTCGGGGCTGTAGGAGTGCGGAGCACGGACACGGAACGCCGGTGCACCCCCGCCCCGGGGCGAAGGGCACGAGGACGACGGCGTTGCCGGCGCGGCGGCCGTGGCCGGACGGAGCCGGGTCACCCGGTCCGGTCACGGCACTAGGCTCGGCACCAGGGCCGGAACAAGGAACCTGGGAACGAGGAGGCAGCGCGTGCCGGTGGAAGTCACCTGGTGGGGTCATGCCACCTGCACGATCGAGGACTCCGGGGTCCGTGTGCTGACCGATCCGCTCTTCGTGCGGCGCTTCGCGCACCTGCGCCGTCGCCGCGGCGAGCTGCCCGGCCCCGAGGCCGCGGTCGCCGATGTGGTGCTCGTCTCGCATCTGCACTCCGACCATCTGCATCTGCCGTCGCTGGCCCGGCTCGCCCCCGGCAGCCGGCTGATCGTGCCGGCGGGTGCGGTGCGCGCCGTGCCGGGGCTGCGGAAGCTGCGCTCGGTGCGCGGGCTGCGGATCACCGAGGTGACACCGGGCGACGAGGTCCGGGTCGGCGAGGTGCGGGTACGGGCCGTTCCCGCACTGCACGACGGCAGGCGTCTGCCCGTGGGCCCGCACCGCTCTCCCGCGCTCGGCTATGTGGTCGAGGGCGAAGCACGGACGTATTTCGCCGGTGATACCGGGCTCTTCGACGACATGGCCCAGGCGGTCGGTCCGGTGGATGTGGCGCTGCTGCCGGTGGGCGGCTGGGGTCCGTATCTGGGCCACAGTCATCTGGACGCGGGCCGGGCCGCGCAGGCGCTGGCCCGGCTGGCGCCGCTGTCGGCCGTACCGGTGCACTACGGCACGTACTGGCCGATCGGAATGGACGGAGTCAGGCCGCACGAGTTCCACGCACCTGGAGACGAGTTCGTCCGCAAAGCGGCGCTGCTGGCGCCGGAGGTGGCGGTGCACCGGCTGTCCCACGGCGAACATGTGCGGCCGGAGGCCGCCAGGTGATCCAGGAGGTCGTGAGACAGCTGCCCCCGGAATCGACGCAGCAGGCGATCGGCTATCCGTCCCTGTTCCTGCTGGTGGCGCTGGGCGCGCTGGTGCCGGTCGTGCCCACGGGTGCGCTGGTGAGTTCGGCCGCGGTGGTGGCGCTGCATCAGTCGTTGCCGTTCTCGCTGCTGATCGTCTTCGGGGTGGCGTCGGCCGCGGCGTTCGTCGGCGACATCTGTCTGTACTGGCTCGGTCAGCGCGGGGTGCGGTCGAAGAACGGTTCGAAGTGGCTGCGGGCGATCAGCAACCGGGCCGCTCCGGAGCGGCTGGCGCAGGCGCAGCAGAAGCTGGACGAGCACGGTTCGGTGGTGCTCGTGCTGTCGAGGCTGGTACCGGCGGGACGGATTCCGGTGATGCTGGCCTGTCTGCTGAGCCGAATGCCGCTGCGCCGGTTCGCCCGTGGGGATGTGCCGGCCTGTCTGGCATGGGCGGCGACGTACCAGCTGATCGGTGTTCTGGGCGGTTCGCTCTTCCCCAAGCCGTGGCAGGGTGTGGTCGCGGCGGTGGGTCTGACCCTGCTGATCAGCGCGACGCCTGCGGTGTGGCGCCGGATGCGGATGCGGTTCAGTCACTGACCGTGCGGGGCGCTGCTTCAGCCGCTGACCGTGCGGGGTACCGGCTCAAGCACGCGGGAGCCGCCGATCGGCAGGTCCCAGAGCCGTTTCCGGGGGTGTCCGGCCCGCTGCCAGGCGGTACGCAGTCGGGTCAGCGGTTCGAGTACGGGCTCCGCCGAGAGCAGGAAGGTGGCCCAGTGCATCGGCGCCATCGCGCGGGCGCCTAAATCCTCGTACGCCTGCACGGCCTCCTCCGGATCGGTGTGTACGTCACCGAGCCACCAGCGCGGTTCGTACGCCCCGATCGGCAACAGGGTCAGATCGATGCCGGGGTACCGGCGACCGATCTCGCCGAACCAGTGCCCGTACCCGGTGTCCCCGGCGAAGTGGATCCGCTGCCCGTCGCGGCCGGCGGTGGCGATGATCCAGCCGCCCCACAGGGAGCGGCAGGTGTCGGTGAGGGTCCGCTTGGACCAGTGGTGGGCGGGCACGAAGTCGAAGCGGACGCCGTTCAGCCGGGCCGATTCCCACCAGTCGAGTTCGGTGACACAGGTGAAGCGGCGACGGCGGCACCAGCGGCCGAGCCCGGCGGGGACGAACAGCGGGGTGTCCTTGGGCAGCCTGTGCAGGGTGGGGGCGTCGAGGTGGTCGTAGTGGTTGTGGCTGATCACGACGGCGTCGACGCGCGGCAGATCCTCCCAGCGGACGCCGACCGGGGTGATCCTGGCCGGGGTGCCGAGGATGCGCCGGGACCAGACGGGGTCGGTGAGGACGGTCAGCCCGCCGGTACGCACGATCCAGCTGGCGTGCCCGGCCCAGGTCACGGATGTGGTGCCTGCGGGGATGGCGGGCAGGGGTTCGGGGGCGTACGGGAGCCGGTGGATGCCGCGCAGTCCCTCCGCGTTGGGCCGCAGGGCACGCTCTCGGGCAAGCCGCGACATGCCCATGACACCCGGGAGCGGTGCGGTGAGCCGGTCGGCGAAAGTTCTGGGCCAGACCCGGAGCTCGCCGAGCGGACGCGGTTCGACGACCTCGCCGCGAGAGACCTCGTACGGGTGCGCGGTCCCGGTGGGGGTCCGCTCGGTCTGTTCCGTCATCGAGAGACTCCCGTCTCGGAGTTCGGCACCGGAGTTGTCCGGGGTTCATCGGGGTTGTTCGGAGTCGTCCTGAGTCGGTTCGGCATCCCGGTTCGTCATCCCGGCTCGTCATTCCGGCTCGTCATCCCGGCTCGTCATCGGAGTTCGCCGAGGGCTGCTGCGAAAATGCTCAGGGCTTGAGCCACATGCGGCAATTCCAGGGGCGCCACAGCGGTGAGGGACTCCATCTGCTGTTCCGGGGTCGACCCGAGGAGCGTCCCGGTGCCCAGCCGTACGCGCAGCGCCCCCAGTTCGTCGCCGAACCGGTGGCCGCCCGGCGCCGGTGCGCCGAGACGTTCTGTCAGGTACTCCTCCAGTTCGAGGGAGTCCGTGACACCTCGATTCGCGAGCCGGGATCTGAGCGGCCCGAGGTCGGCGTAGAGATGGCGGCCGGCCTGCGGGGGCCTGGCCAGCGCGCCCGATGCGAGGACCGCACGGTGGGCCGCCGCGGCGACCTGCGCCTGGAGCGCGGCGGCCCGGCGGACCCGGTCCGTGACGGAATCCGGTTCGCGCAGCGCGTGGCCGGCGGCCATGGCGACGGGCCCGGCGACGTGCGCGCCGAGTGCGGTGAGGATGTCGAGCGTACGGGCATGGCGCACCGCCGCCCGCTCGGTGTCCGGGAATCGGGCGACCGCGACCGGCCAGGCGGACGGGGTCAGCGCACCGGCGAGATCGCAGACGACCGTGACATCGTCGGGGCACATTTCGGCCGGACTGAGCAGAACCGTGTCGTGCGGCCGGTGCAGGGTGTCGCGCCAGGTCTCGTCGCTGACGATGTGCAGTCCTTCGGCGACCGCCGCCTCGCACGCCTCGCGCACGAGTTCCGGCGGAGCGACGGTGGCGGTGGGGTCGTCGACGACGGAGATCAGCAGCAGCCGGGGCCTGCCCCCTTCGGCGCGCACTCTGCGTACTGTCTCCAGCAGCGCGTACGGATCGGGCACGCCGCCGCACTCGGCCGGGGTCGGTACATGGTAGGCGGGCCTGCCCAGCAGCCGGGCCTGCGGGATCCAGGTGGCCGTGCAGGGGCGCGGCGTGAGCACGTCGCCGCCGTGCGCGGCGATCAGCGCGAGCAGCAGCGGCGAGGCGCCGGGGGCGGCGGCGATGTTCTCCGGACTGCCGTGCAGTCCGCGTCGCTCCCAGTAGGCGGTCGCGGCCTCGCGCAGGGCATCGCCACCGCCGGTCGGTTCGGGTTCGCTGCGGCCGGCCGCTGCGGCGAGCACCTCGGCCAGCTCTGGCAGTACAGGCAGGCCGGGGTCGGGGGCCGGCGGCCCGTACCGGACAGGGCCGCGGTCCTCCCGTACGTGATGCGCACCGTCCCCGCCCCGCTGCTCGCGCCCCGCCCGTCCGGTCTTCTCCCGCACCATCCGGGCCTCCTTCGCCGCAGCCCCGTCGCCCTGTGCCGTCGTCTCGTACTCAGGGCCCTTTCTCGCACTCAGGGCCCTTTATACGAGGGTTCGACCGACCGCGCCCGCTCAGCGGAGCCGACGGGAGTCCCGCCAGGCAGCGCGGGATGCGGGCTCAGCGCGCGAAGGCCGTAGCGGGCATCCCCTGTCCGGCGTCCGGCAGCACCAGCAGCGAACCGGACAGCGGGTGCGGGGCGGCAAGCCCCGTGCGGGCCGAGGTGATGTAGAGGTCGCGCAGGTCCGTACCGCCGAAGGCGCAGGCCGTCGGGCGCTGTACGGGGAGTTCGACAATCCGGTCGAGGGCGCCGTCGGCCGTGTAGCGGCGCACCGCGGCGCCGTCCCACAGGGCGACCCAGACGGCTCCCGCGGCGTCGACCGTCAGCCCGTCGGGGAATCCCGCACCTCGCTCGACGGTGGCGAACGGGCGTCGGTTCACGGCGTGTTGACCGTCGAAGTCGAAGACGTCGATACGGCGCGTGGGCGTGTCGATGAAGTACATCAGCCGCCCGTCCGGACTCCACCCGATGCCGTTGCTGCAGGCCGCGACGGGCAGTACCGGGGTGACCGCGCCATCGGGTGCGATACGGGCGAGGCTGCCGCCGGTCTCCGCGCCGTCGTAGCGCATGGTGCCGGCCCACAGCGCCCCGTCCGAAGCGACCGCCGCGTCATTGCCGCGACGTCCGGGCTGGGGGTCGTGGACCAGCCAGTGGAAAGCGCCGTCGGGGTCGTACAGACCGATGCCGTCGCGCAGATTGACCACAAGTCCGCCACCGGCGCGCGGCTTGGCGGCTCCGACGTGCTGTTCGGTGGCCATCACGGTACGGCGGCCGCTCACCGGGTCGTAGGTGTGAACGCGGGAGGAAACGATGTCGACCCAGATCAGCCGGCCGGTGGCGGTGTCCCAGGTCGGGCCCTCGCCGAGTTCGGCCCGCTCCTGTACGGCCACATCCAGGCGTGTGGTGGTCACTTCCGCCCCTTGTGGTGTCCGAGCCGGTCGAAGAGCGCGTCGGCACCGTCGGCCGCGAGGCTCGCCGGTTCCAGAATTTCGCTGGTGGAGACAGGTGTCATGGGGCCCACTCTCCCCGGCCCGTGACGGATGCGCGAGCGCGCCCTGACAGTTGGCCACCACCCGCACACCAATCAACTTCTCGGTTGATTCCATATACCAAGACAGGTATCTCATAATTCGACATTCGAGCGTACGGTGGCCGAACCGGTCAGCGCTTCGCGGTTCGCATGTGGCGCTCTGCGTTTCGAGAAAGGATCCACGGCCATGCCGAAGGAGACCGCCGTCTACACCCACGGCCACCACGAGTCGGTGCTGCGCTCGCACCGCTGGCGCACCGCCGCCAATTCCGCGGCGTATCTGATCGACGAACTCCGCCCCGGCATGACCCTGTTGGACGTCGGCTGCGGACCCGGCACCATCACCGCGGATCTGGCGGCGCTGGTCGCCCCCGGCCGGGTGACCGCCATCGACACCGCCTCGGAGATCCTGGACCAGGCGGCCGAGGCAGCGGCCGAACGCGGCCTGGAAAACGTAGAGTTCACCACTGCCGATGTGCACGCCCTGGACTTCCCCGACGACTCCTTCGACGTCGTCCATGCCCATCAGGTGCTCCAGCACGTGGGCGACCCGGTGCAGGCGCTGCGCGAGATGCGGCGCGTCTGCCGCCCCGGCGGAATCGTCGCGGCCCGCGACAGCGACTACGCGGCGATGACCTGGTACCCCGAGGTACCGGGTATGGACGCCTGGCAGGAGCTGTACGGACGGGTGGCCCGAGCCAACGGCGGCGAGCCGGACGCGGGCCGCCGACTGCTCTCCTGGGCGCGCCGGGCCGGCTTCACCGACATCACCCCGACCGCCGCCAACTGGTGCTTCGCCAACCCGGAGGGCCGCGACTGGTGGAGCGGCCTGTGGGCAGACCGCACGGTCGGCTCGGTGTACGCGAAGCTGGCCAAGGACGGCGGCCACGCGAGCACCGAGGAGCTGGCCGCGATCGCCGCGGCCTGGCGCGAGTGGGGCGCGCGGGACGACGCCTGGTTCATGGTCCCGCACGGCCAGGTGCTCTGCCGGGCCTGAGAGCCGCCAACTACCCTTGCGCTCATGGATATTCTTGGAACAACGCTGCGTATCTGCGTCGACGATCTGGAGGCCGCGGTGGCCTTCTACGAGGCCCTCACGGCCAGTTCTGCGCTGCGCTTCGAGCGCGGCGGAGTCTCGGTCGCCGCGATCAGCTGCTTTCTGCTGATGAGCGGCCCGGAGTCGGAGCTGGAGATCCTGCGCAAGGTGACGGCGACGATCGCGGTCAAGGATGTCGACGAAGCCCACGCCTCTCTCACCCGCGTCGGCGCCCGGATCCTCGCGGGCCCGGTACCGACGCCGGTGGGCCGCAATCTGATCGCGGTGCATCCGGACGGCTCGGTCTTCGAGTACGTCGACCGGAACCTGACCGCCTGACCCGCGGCAACCGGTCCGCGACCGGCCTCCCCACGCCAAAGGATGTGGGCGCGGGCCGGATGGCTTTTACCTTCAAGTCCTCGGGCGCATGCGGTAGTTGTACCTGTCCGGCAGCGGCTCGTCGGTGAGCTCGGCCCACACCTCGTCCAGAATTTCCGCGCCCTCACGCAGATCCGCGACCTCGAAGCCCTCGTCGAACACGGCCCGGGCGGCAGGGCGGTCGCCCTCGGCGATCAGCAGCCGGGCCTCCAACAGGCGGAAGCGGCCGCGCTGTCGGACCGCCGGACACAGGCCGGCCCACACGGTCCGGGCCGCTCCGGGTCGCCCCGCAGTCAGCAGTGCCTCCATCGCCTCGCGGCCCAGCGCCGCCGTGGCGGACGTCCAGGCGTCACCGTCGTCACGACGTTCCGCGCACAGGTCGTCGAACGCCTCGGTGTAGAGGTCGGCCGCCCGGTCCCACTGCCCGCTCTCCTCGGCGGCGACGGCGAGGCAGCGCAGCAGCGGCCAGCGGGACGGGGCGAGGGCCAGTCCGCGTTCCCAGCTGCGGACCGCCTGGGCGCGGTCGCCGGCGTGCCACTGGGCGACTCCGAGATGGTATTCAGTGAGGGGTTCGGCAGAGGCCGTCTCCAGCATGTCGCGCCAGTGCGGGGAGACCAGGGAGGGTCCGGGCGGGGCCGCCCTGCGCGGTTCGGGGAAGGCGCCCTGGTCCAGCAACTCCAGCCAGGGCGCCTGTTGTTCACCGAGGGTCGACTCGGCGAACGGTGTGCCGGGGAGCTGGTACTTGCCGCGCCGGACTTCGAGGGCGCCCCAGCCGGAACCGGTGGCGATCGGCTCGCCGGGCTCGTTGTCGGCGCAGGTGCGCCAGGCGGCGTACGCGGCGTCGACATCGACGCGCGGCAGGGCCTCGGCGAGCCGCCGCTCCGTCTCGGCGCGGGCTGCCGCCCAGTCGTCGCCGTGCACGGCCCGGGGGTCCGCGGACAGCGGTCCGTACGACTCCAGCCAGCTGAACTCTCCACCCGGTTCGAGGGGAATGTGTTCCAGCTGGGTACGGGCGAGTCCGGCCTGGATCTCGGCATATCCGGTGGTGCCGGGCTCGGTGAGCCACTCCTGCCAGCGGCGCCCGCCCGGGCCGCTGCCCCACAGGAACAGCTTCCGGCCGCGCAGCAGATCGGTCGACGTCTGGACGAGTCCGTGGCCGTCGCCGTCGAGGGAGGCGATCCAGCGACGGGCGCCGTCGGGCACCTCGTAGAAGTAGTCGGCGGGGAAATCGCCGCGCAGCGGGTACGTACGGTCGACGGAGCCGGTCCCGGGGACCGGGACCCGGGTCAGGGTCCGCTCGTAACCGAAGTGCCATGCCTCGTCGGCCGGGGCCAGGACGCGGGTGCGCTCGCCCTCGGGCACGGCGATGTTGGACCACCAGTAGACGGGCACGGTGTGTTCGTGCGGGTTGCGTATCCGTACGCCGACGTGCAGGAAGTCGGAGTCCTCGGGCAGCCAGAGGTCCACCTGGAACGGCAGGTCGCGCAGCCGCTCCCACTCCCAGAGGCGGACCATTTCACCGCCGTCGGGTGCGGGCACCCGGGCGGCGTGCACCGGGGCGCAGGACAGTGTGGTGTGGCCCGTGGCGCCGATGTTCCATTCAATGCCGCCGGAGAACCAGGCGCCGTTGAGTGCGAAGTCGGCGAACTGCAGGACAGGGTTGGTGTAGAGGAGTTCGCGGCCGGTCGGCTTGTGGTGGAGGGAGTGGATGCGGCCCCCGAGCCCGGGCAGCACGGTGGCACGCAGCCGGTCGTTCTCGATGACGATCGCGTCCAGTCCGGTGGGGACGCGATCGCGCCCGTACCCGTCGAGGATGCGCACCGGAAGCACGGTGGCCAGTGGTTCGTAGCCGATCTGGCGTGCCATGTCACGTGGCAGTCCGGCCCGGTCGCGGTTGTCGACCACATGCATCTCGTCGAGCAGCCGCAGTGCGGGCAACGGGTTCTCCGGGCCCAGTGGTGCGGCGGGCAGATTCAGTACGGTACGTCGTACGGTCGTGGCCAAGGCAACCTCGCTCCCTCGCGCGGGCCGCCGCAGGTCCGGGCGCCCCCGATGACCATCGAACACGCTGAACAGCGGCCCGGCCAGGGGGCATCGCTGTCAGACTTCGGCAAAAGACCACGGGGGGCGACGGCCGAGGCCGCCCTCCCGCCGATATTCGCGTGCACCCCCTCCCCGCCGCCGTTACCTTGGCCCTCGGCGGTCACGAGCGGAATGCGGAGCGGGAAACACAATGAGCACGCAGCACACCTACCGAGTCATCGTGCGCGGTACCTGGGACGGTCTGACGGACGAGGCGCGCGCCCGGCTCCTGTCCGAGGTGGACCTGCACGGCCTGAGCGCGATGCAGTTCACCGAGGAGGGCTCGCTGACGTACGACCGTGTGCTCAAGCATTTCAGCTTCCGGTTCGTGGTCGTGTCGGACGCCGAGGACGGCGAGGAGATGGCGTCCGCGATCGCGGAGGACCGGGCCGAGACGCTGCTGAAGAAGCAGGGGTACGGCCATGGCGAACTGCGTTCCACAGCGACGGACATGGACACCATGAAGATCAACTACAAGGGGCGCTGAGCGGCGGACTCGGCGTGGCACCGCACCGAAAGCCGCCGCAGACGCGCTGACCAGGGAATTTTCGTCTTTCAGCTCTGTCACGGGCGAAGAAGTGTTCCGGCTTGCGCTCGTAGCGGCGGTGGAGGCGTCGGCAGCCGGACAGCCAGGACTTGGTCCGTTGCGCAACCCATCGGTGCCGGCCCGGGACCGATGGTTCGGGAGCGGCTCGGTGGAGGAGTTCGCGGACAGGCTGCCACACCCGGTGGTGCGGAACGCCGGAAGGACCTGGGCCCGGAACCGCCTGAGCCCACCGGGCGGCCTGGGGCGTGTTTCGAAAGTAGCGTCGTCCGCCCGCAGGGCGGGGCCGGGGGCGTCTGGTGCGTGCGATCGCAAGGCGGAGGGAGGAGAGCGCAGCGGGCTGCGCCGACGACCGACGACGCAGCGAACGTGCGTGCCAGACGCCCCCGGCCAGACGGGACTTTCGAAACACGCCCTAGGCGGCCCGGTGGGCTCAGCGGTAGGTCACGACCAGGACGCGGCCACCAGCGAGCGTTCCGCAGCCGCCAGGTGCACGGCCGAGGCGAGCCAGGCCTTCGTGTAGGCGTCGGCCGAGGGGTCGGTCAGGCGGCCGAAGGTGTCGCGGGGGCGGCGGCCCGCCTCCGTTGTCAGGGCCTGTGCGAGGTGGGCCGCTACGCCAAGTTCCGCCCGGGTCAGGCGGGCGGAGAGCGAGGCCGCGTCCGTCCCTCGGCCCGCCTCAGCCACGGCACGGCGACCGCCCGCGACACCCGTCTCCAGCAGGCGCCGGACGCGCCACAGCGGTGCCTCCGCCAGCGGGTCGGGGCCCGTGGTGACAGGCCCGCAGTCTGCGGATCCCGCCGTCTCGCGGGGGAAGTTCTCGCCCTGGAGCCGGTCATAGCCCAGGTCGGCACGGCCCTTCCATGCGTCCGGCAGCCGCAGCGTGGCGGACTCCCCCGGCACCGGCCCGACCGCCAGCGACCGGAGCGTCGCCGCCCGGTTCAGGTCGGGGCGGCCGAGCACACGCAGGGCGAGCCCCGGGTGTTCGGCGATCCGGCGCAGGTTGGCGGCGTGCGGCAGCTCCGGGTGGGGGTGTGCGGGGCGGAGCCGCAGCAGCGGTCCCTCACCGGCGACGCGGGCGACGACAGAGTCGCCGGCCGCACCGATCACTTCGACGTCGCAGCCCAGCAGACTCGGCGCCGTCCCGCCGAGCCCGCCTGCCTCGGGCGCGCCGTCCGCGAGCACAGCGGCCATCGCCTCCTCCACCGGTCGGGTGAAGAGGGCGGCGGCGGGTTCCTCGGACCAGTCCACCCCGCGCAGTGGCGTCGCGCTGACCCCCCGCCCTGCCCCGAGCCGCCCGTCCGCGGAGACGGTCGCGCCGACGATCCGCAGACCCCCGCGCGCCAGCCCGGCGTGGTCGAGGACGGCACCGCCGAGCGCCACGGACGCGGACCCCGCACCCTTCACGCGGGCGAGGCCACCGGGGCGCACGTCGGACACCGAGTAACCGGCGCCGTCCGAACCGACCAGGTGCGTGGTCACTCCGCCGTACCCCGTCGCGGACAGCACCGGCTCCCGGCACAGGCCGTACACCCGCAGGCTGCCGCCCTGTTCGTAGACCCGGCGCGCGGAGCCCGCCGCGTCCGTGTCGGCCGACCCGGAGGCGAGCAGGGCGGTGCCGGCCAGCAGCTCACGGAAGGCTTCGGTGAGGTCGGAGAGACGTTGTCCCTCGCTCCGCTCCCGCGCGGCCCTCAGGCCCCGTACGACTCGCAGCCCGGCCGCTTCGGCCCGCGGCAGCCCGGCCAGCCGCGCAGTGTGGGCGGCGCGGAGCAGCTCGGCCTGCACCACGGCGCCGCCCCCCGTGACGCCGGCGCACAGGGCCTCGGCGGCGGCGTCCCACAGCGCCGTGGCGGCAAGGACCTGCGCCGCGGTGAGGGCGGCCGACGGGACCACCGTGGCCGCGACTTCGGCGGCGGGGGCTGTGGGTGCGGCCTCCTCGGGGCCCGCGCCCGTGTCGGAGGCTGTGGCCTTACCCGTTCCCGAGTCGTCACCCGCGCCCGCGTCGCCCTCCCCATCGGCGATGGGTGCCGCGCCCAGGACCGCGGCCCGGTGCAGGCAGCGCGGGGCCAACAGGCAGGTGCACACGGCCTGTTCCGCGTTCGTGACCGTGCCGGACGGACCCGGGCACAGCGTGACCGTGGCGTTCTCGCCGAAGTGGACCTCGACCGTCCCATCGGCCGTGGCGGAGGCCTGGTCGGCGCAGCCCGAGATCGCCGCGTCGAGTTTCTTGCGCAGTCGTGCGCTGAGCTGCTCCACGGCGTCGGTGAGGACGTCGGGGGCGACGGGAGGCAGGAGTTCGGTGCTCAACGGGGTTCTCCACGAAGGCGGTCGCCCACCCAGCGGGCGAGTTCGAGCGGGCTGAGGGCGGCCACCGGCATACCGGCCGCGACGAGTTGACGCGCCACGGACACCGAGTAGCGCGGCGTACCGGTGTCATCGAGCGCAGCGCATCCCAGCAGGTGGGCGCCGGAGGATGCCAGGGCACGCACCTCGCCCAGCAGCCCGCCGAGCGGTGCGCCCTCCTCGAAGTCGCTGACCACGACGACCAGCGTGCGGCTCGGCACGGTGATCAGCGAACGCGCGTGCGCGAGACCGGCCGCGATGTGCGTACCGCCGCCGACCCGGACCTCCAGCAGCAGTGACAGCGGATCCTCGACCCGGTCGGTCAGGTCGATCACCTGCGTGGAGAAGGCCAAGAAGTGCGTGGACAGGGTCGGAACCCCGCCGAGGACCGCGGCCGTCAGCGCCGACCAGATCACCGACGCCTCCATCGAGCCGGAGACATCGACGACGAGGAGCAGGCGCCAGTCCGCCTCCTTGCTCGCCCGCGTGCTGAACAGCGGGCGCTCCGGTACGACGACGAGCCGGCCGCCCTCCGTCCGTCGGGTGTGGGCGAGATTGGCCCGCAGGGTACGGGCGAGGTCGAGGCGCCCGCCGGGCCGTCGGGTCGGGCGCGGGGTGGCCAGACCGGTGAGCGCCGGGCGCAGGTGGGTGGCCAGCTCCCGGGACAGCTCGTCGACGAGCCGCTTCACCAGCGGACGCAGCCGGGCGAGTTGGGCCTCGGGCATGCCTCCGGCCAGGGACAGCACTGAACCGAGCAGCTCCACCGACGGGCGTACCGACGCCGGATCGAGCTGCGCGAGCACGTCGGTGCGACCCGCGTCGGCGGCCTCCGCGAGGACCTCCTCGCGTACGTCGGTGCCGAAGAGGGCCTCCAGTTCCTGCGCCCACTCCCGCGCGGTGGGGAAGGACGGGTCCTGACCGCCGCCTCGGCCTGGTGCGCCGCCGGCCAGGTCCTGGGCGCCTTCGCCGCGCCCTCGGCCGTAGAGCTCGTCCAGGGCGTGGGCGTAGCGGCGCGCGTCGCAGGTGAGCCGTTCCTTGTGGCGGCCGAGCAGCAACCGCCAGCGGTCGGCACGGCCGAGCCGTCGGTCCGCGTCGTCCGCGGCGGCGCAGTCCGCTGCGGGTGGGGGTACGGGGCGGGGGTTGTCGGCCGGGTCCGGGCCCGGGTCCGTTCCTGCGTCGGCGTCCGCGCCCGGCAGGCTCAGGGCCTTCAGCGCTGCCGATCCGGCCGCGTCGGCCGCCGCCCACAGGGCGAGCAGCTCGGGCGGGGCGTCGAGTGACAAGTCGAGCCGGTCGCCGAGCCGCTCCGTCACGGTGGTGAGCAGCCTCTCGCGCGCGGCCGGGGTCAGTGTGTCGAAGCCGCCGCGCAGGGCCGGGAGCCGGTCGAGGAAGTCCTGGTCGGCCAGCGCGTCAACCCGGTCCATGAGCGCGGCGAGCGCGTCCGGCGACGCTTGGAGCAGGGGACCGGCGGCTGTGAGCAGCCCGGCAAGACGCTTCGCCAGCGCCCGGCGCGTGTCCGGAGCCGTGGCCCCGTCGATCCAGCCGGCCGTACGCTCGCCCAGCCCGGCCGTGTCGTCCAGGTCGAGCAGCACGCGTACGGCCAGGGCCGCGCCCTGGATGAGCGGGGAGCCCTCGGCCGCGAGCTCGGCGAGCGCCCTGTCCAGTCGCAGGCCCAGATGACGGGCGGCCGTACGGTCCGCCAGCGCCACCAGCGCCGCGGCGTCGGCGCCGCTGTCGCTCCCTGCGAGGCCGGGCAGGGACCGGACCGCGGTCTCAAGGAGTTCCTCCGTGAGCGCGCCGGCCGTCGTGCGGGCGTCCTGCATCGTGTCGGGGTAGTGGCCGCGCCGCAGTCCCTCCAACAGGTCCAGGGCCTGGAGAAGCTCGGGCAGGTCGGCGCTGTCGGGCAGCACGACGGAGGCCTCGTACAGGCGTGCGTCGACCAGTTCGGGCAGGCCGCAGCGCGCGGCGACGGTCAGCCCGGTGAGGATCTGGGCCGGGGTGGGGCCGCCCTCGGCGGCCTCGTGGCGCGCGGTCGCGGCGAGCGTACCGGCTGCGGCCTGGGCCGCGGTCACCCCGCGCACGCCCGCGAGGTCGAGGCGTGCGGGCACGGACGGCGTCCACGTCAGACGCCACCTGGTGCCGAGCGCGGTGCCGTCGCCCGTGCTCGCCACGTCCAGGGGTTCGCCGTACGAGGCGCCGATCACCAGCAGCCGCTGGAGCAGCACTTCGCGGCGGCCGTCCAGCGGTGAACGGAGCGGGTCGAGGCGCAGGTCGCGGCGGTCGGGGTCGTCCGGTCGGGGCAGCCGCAGTTCCGCGAGTTCGGCCTCGACCGAGGGGCCGAGACCGGACCGGGGCGCGTGCGGGCTGATCCGGCCGCGTGCGGTGCCCACGAACACGGCCTCCAGCGCGCGGGCCAGGGCCCGGCCCCGGCCGAGGGGTTCGCCCTGGCCGAGGACAGTGGTGACGGCCTCCAGGAGTTCGCCGCGTCCGGGTGCGGGCAGTCCGCGCAGTGCGGCCAGGTCGCAGGCCAGGCGCAGCGTCTCGGCGGCCTCGCCGGTCCCCGCGGTGTGACCGCTGCGGCGCATCTCGCGGCACAGGCCGGTCACCGCGTCGGCAGCCGCCTCCCGGATCCGTTCCGGATCGCCGGCGGCGGTGAGCACCGCCTGCTGCCACAACGGGTCGCGGATTCCAGCCGGGTAGCCGGACCGGGAGTCGAGCAGGTCGAAGGAGTACGGCACGAGGGAGGTCACCGCCGAGCCCTCGGTCGCTGCGGCGCCGTCTTCCCCAGCCCTGCCGGCCGCCCAGACCCCTGCCGCGTCCGTCCTGGACCCCCACGTGCGGGGCCCCGCACTACGCGGCGCGGCCTCGGACGGGTCGGCCGCCCGCCCCGTAGCGCCGGAGACACTCGCCGTCCCGGCCCCGGCCTCCGCTCCGGCATCCGCCTTCGTGGACGCGAGAAGCGCGGGTGCGTGGAAGGCGCCGATCACGGCTGCCACCCGGCGCCCGTCTGCCGAGGCAGAGGCGATCACTTGCCGCATCCGTTCCTCCCGCGCCAGGTCGGCGGCGGGTACGGCGGCGTCGGCGCGCAGGGCCCAGCCCACGCCCAGCGCGGCTCGGCGCACCGCGTCCGGGGCGCACCCCGGAGCCAGCACCTCCACCGCGCGGTCCCACAGATCGTCACCGTCCCGGCCGGTCCCGGCGGCGGCGAGCGCCTCGGCGTACGAGCGCCGCACCCGCGTCGTCCCATCGCCGGGAGCAGGGTCAGGACCGGCGTCGGAACCGGCATCGTCCCCACCCGTGACCCCCAAGGGCGCATCGGCCTCCGGACGTACGGCCTCGCTCCCGTCCTGCTCGCGCACCGGCCCGAGTGCCCCCGCCGACCAGCGCGGGTCGCCGAGGGGAAGGTCGCAGCACACGACCTCCACCCCGCGGCTTCTGGCCCAGCGGACCGCGGCGAGCTCCGGTGAGAAGTCCGCGAACGGGTAGAACGAAAGCCGTCCTCCCTCGCCCGCCCCCGCCAGGGCGACCGGGGTGACGGTTTCGGGGTCCGCCAGGTGTTCCACCCAGGGCTGGAAGTCGGTCGGCAGCTCGACGCAGACCACCTCGGCCCGCGCCTCTTCCAGCAGGGCGGGTACCACCGCGGCCAGCGCCGGACTGTGGTGGCGCACTCCCAGCAGGTACGGCGCACGCGATGCGGCCAGTGCGTCCACGGCCGTCCGTGGATCGACGGTCGTCAACGCAGGCTCCCGCGCAGGTCCCAGAGCCGGCGCCACATCGCCGAGCCGTTCTCGGCGCGGCGGCGCACCGGGCCGTCCCAGTAGCCCAGCAGCCGTGCGTGGTCGGCGGGGTCGTCCTTGCGGACCACGCCGAGCAGATGTCCCGGCAGCAGGTCGAGCACGTCCTCGCCGGGCAGGTAGGCGGCCGCGACCCCCAGCGACGCCGCCACCTGGACGGCCTCGGCGGTGGACATGACCGTGCCCGGCCGCTCCACGTCCCAGCCCTCGTTGGAGCGGCCGGATCGCAGGTCGCGGAAGACGGTGACGAGGGCGTCGAGGACGGCGTCGTCGACGGCGAAGGCCGCGCCCGCCCGCTGCACGGCGGCGACAGCCTGGCGGCGTATCAGGACCGCCTCGGCGTCGGCGTCGGCGATCGGGTCGACGGTCTCGAAGTTGAAGCGGCGCTTCAGCGCGGCCGACATCTCGGAGACGCCCCGGTCGCGCAGGTTGGCGGTGGCGATGACGGTGAAGCCGGGGGCGGCGCGGACGACTGCGTCCTCGGTGGAGGTCAGCTCGGGTACGCTGATCCGCCGGTCCGACAGGATGGAGACGAGGGCGTCCTGAACCTCGGGCAGACAGCGGGTGATCTCCTCGACCCGCACCACCCGTCCGGCCCGCATGGCGGCGAGGACCGGGGAGTCCACCAGGGCCTGCGGGGTGGGGCCCTGGGCGAGGAGCAGGGCGTAGTTCCAGCCGTAGCGGAACGCGTCCTCGGTGGTGCCCGCCGTGCCCTGCACCGTCAGAGCGCTGGTCCCGCTGACAGCGGCCGCGAGCAGCTCCGACAGCATCGACTTGGCCGTACCGGGCTCACCGGTGAGCAGCAGCCCGCGCTCTCCGGCGAGGGTGACCACACAGCGTTCGACCAGCGCGCGCTCGCCGACGAACTTCGGGGCGATCACCAGCTTCGACGGCAGACCGGCGCGACGCCGGGACAGGGCCAGCTCCGCGCCGTCGGTGCCGCAGACGAACGTGACCACCGCGCGAGGGGTGAGCGCCCATCCGGGCGGCCGCGGCCCGGGGTCCTGGGCGGCGAGGAAGGCGAGTTCGGCGGCATGGCGCTCCTCGGCCGGCTGGCCCTGCCGGACGGGTGCGGTCTGTTCGGTGACGGTCATGCGGGTTTCCTTCGTCATGGTTCGACAGGTGTGCATACGGGTCGGGGGGACCGGCGCGGCGCACCCGGGCGGGCGCGCCGCGCCGTGCTGACGACGGGCGGCCGGTCAGCGACGGCTCAGGTGCCGTTCGGCGGCGCCTCAGCGGCGGCGCCTCGTACGCCGCACCTTCAGCTCCTCGAAGCGCGGGAGGTCGCCGTCGAGGATCCGCTGCCAGGCCCGGGCGTACAGTTCCGCGGCCGGTTCGGTCGGCGCCAGGGTGCCCAGCACCGGCCGGCCGCCCGTGGCCACCCCGTACATCGGCAGCTTCCACTGCTCGACGGGCAGGACGGGCGCCGACTGCTCCGCCCAGGCGCCCGGCAAGACCAGCGAGCGTCCCGCCCGGGCCCGTACGGCCGACACCACCAAGTCGGTCTCGGCCAGTTCGGCCCGCGCCGTCTTGAGACGGGCCGGCTTCCACCCCGTCCATCGCGCGGTGTTGCGGTCCGTCGGGTCGGGCATGGCCAGCAGCATCAGGTACAGCGTCGCCGCGTCGGCGGTCAGACCGCGTGCCTCGGCGACCTCGGCCACCCGCTCGGGCACCGAACGAGACGGATCCTGCGGCCACCACAGGCCCTCGTCGTCCGCCGTGCCGGCCGCGGGCGCGCCCGGGTCGGCCAGCAGCCGTGCGAACGCCGGGTCGTGCGCCCGCCGCAGGGCCGTCTCGACCTCGGTCGACTGCTGATCGGCGCCGCGCAGAGCCACCAGGTACGGGTCGGAGCCGGTGGAGTCCAGCAGGGCGGGCCGTATGGCCGGCCGGGGCTGGCCGTCCTGCGTGGCCATGAGCACCGCGCCGTACCGCTCGTGGTCCTGTGCCGTCTCCGTCGGGGCGCCGGCCACCTTCCGGAAGTCCGCGAGGCTCGTGTAGTGCCCCGCGGAAAGCAGCAGTTCGGGTGCCGCGAGACGCTGCCGCACGGCGGTCAGCGCACTCGGCAGCGCCGCCCGTACCGGATCGCCGGCGGGCAGCCGGTGGGCCAGCCAGGCCATCAGGCTCATCGAGCCGACCAGCACCGCCGAGGTGAACGGCGCATCGGCGGGGGACGCCGTCGCCGGGTGATCGCCCTCGATGTGCCACGGCACGTCGACGCCGAGCTCCTGCGACGACGCCGGTTCCAGCAGCGCCGGGAGCGCCCGGTGCACGGGCCAGCCGCTGCGCGCGGCGCGCGCAGCCTCCGCCGCCAGCCAGTCGGGCACCTGCCGGCGCCGTCCCACCTTCTCGTTCCACACGGCGGCCGCCGACGCCACGTCCGGGCCCTCGCTCCACAGCCGTGCCGGGTCGTCGGGCAGGAGCGCCGCGAGCACCGCCCGGCGTACCTCGACCGGGAGCGCGCGCAGTTCGTCGCGGGCGTGTCCCGCCTCGGCCACCTTCAGCCCGAGCGCCTTGCGCAGCTCGGTCGGCAGGAAATTGTTCTCCCAGCTGTCCACGTCGGGCATGCCCGCGAGAACGATCCGGGCCAGCGCCCGGGACACACCGGTGAGGCGGCTGAACTCGTCGGCGGCCTCCGGCAGGAAGGGCACCGCCTCACGGGACTGCGCCTCCCCGAGGAAGCCGGTCAGCCAGTCGGCGGCGCGCACCCGGTCGCCCACCGGCGCGTCACCGCTCACGGTGTAGGGGCCGGGCACCTCGAAACGGCCGTTCGGGTCGTGGAGCAGCGCGCCGAACTCCCATCCGTCGTCGACGCCGGAGTTGTGCTCGGTGATGCCGAGCACAGCACCGCCGCCCAGGGGCAGCACACTGCGGTGCGCGACGTTGCGCCGCTGGCCGTCCGGCGTGTGCAGGTGAGGCGTCGCCAGGCGGACCAGGACCCGGCGCCAGTGACCGGCCGAGGCCGCCGTCGAGGCCAGTCCCAGCGCGTCCACCCGGCCGAGGACTTCGAGCAGGGCTGCCCGGTGTGCCGGGTCGCTGCCGGGCGCGACGGCCCGGTAGGCGATCGCGGCCGGCTCGTCCAGGAGCGAGGCGAACGGCAGTCCCGAGTAGGGCAGCGACGGCAGATCGAAGTGCAGCCGGCCCGGCAGCGCCGTGGCGGCGGTGTTCGCGCGCACGGACGCCAGGGTCTCCAGGTATTGGTGGGTCACGTCGGTGTCCGCGCCGTAGCTGTAGTAGCCGGTGTCGACGATGCCGTGCAGCGCCTTGGCGAGCACATGGTCGCTCGGTCCCTGGACCCGGACCTCCGTGGGCTCGGCGGCGGGGTCGAGCCGTTCGGCCACGGCGTCCAGCGTTTTCTGCTGCCGCACCGCGAAGCGCAGCACCTTCACCACGCCGGCGACCAGCTCGGGGGCCGAGACCTGCGGCAGCGCGGCGCTCACCAGCTCGGGCAGGTCCGCCGCCCGCTCCGCGAGCACAGCCGCCTTCAGCAGGGCGCCGGCCGACTCGGCGTCGGCACCCCGCAGCGCCGCCGACCCCTGCGGATCACGCGCGCGCAGCATGTACAGGTACGGCAGCGGCGGCAGGGCCTGAGCCGCGGTCGCGTACAGCTCGTTGCGGTGGTCGCACCGGGCCGACGTCGTGACTGTGCCCTCCGGGTCGCTGAGCGACAGCTCGCGCCACTGCTGGGTCAGTGCCCGCGGCCGGTCGTCGCCGGGGAACGTCAGCGCGGCGACCGGCCTGTCGGCGCCCTTCGGAAGGGTGACGACCCGTCCGGTGGTGTCCTCGCCGCGGTGGCCGCCGTCGGACAGCCGCACGACACGCCAGCCGAGGAGCCCGTCCGCGGACGTCCCCTGGGCCGAACCCGCCACCTCCGGGGCGGGCCGCAGCCAGCACGAGCCGGCCGCCAACTCGGCCCCGGGGGCGTGCCGCAGCAGCGCGTCGGCGAGGAATCCGGGCTGCGAACGCCGGCCGTACGCACCGCCCACGGGGTCGTATTCGAGCCAGCCGCCCTTGTCCTCCCCGTCCCTGTCCTGCCACACCCAGTACGACGTGCCGTCGGACAGCAGTGCGCGCTCCGCGGGCAGCTTCGTGTCGCCGCTGTGGAGGACCCCGCCGCCGGTGGTGCGGCCGCCGCCGGGCAGCTGCAGGCTGAGGTGATCCGAACGCATGGCCCAGGAGCCGGCGCCGACTCCGGCGAGAGCGAACACCGTGTCGGGCGCGGTGTGCCAGTAGCCTTGCGGCTCGCCGCGACCGTACGTGTTCCAGAACACCAGCAACGCACCGTCCACGTAGTGGAAGCCCGTCCGCCACACGGACGAGGTGGGCAGCCGCAGATCGTGCACGAGAACGGTGGAGTCGGCGTCGATGACGCGCACCTGCGTCGCGTTGGCCACGATCAGATACGGCCAGGCCTCGACGACCGTCAGACCCTCGGTGGTGTGGTGCCCCGGTGCCAGCTCCGTCAGCGCCTCCTCCCACGTCGGCCAGCGCAGCTCCTCCCACAGACCGCCCCGAAGCGTGCGCGCCAGGGCCTCGCCGAGATCGGCTCCGGCCGCGGCCGCGACCTCCTGCGGCGCGAGCGCGAGAGCCTCGGAGGGCAGCCACGAAAGCCGCTCGATCGACTTCGGCAGTCCGGGCAGCCCGGCCGCCACCGACGAGGCGGCCACCTCGCGCATCCACTCGGCGAGCATCGGGCGGCCGCCGGGCGAGGCGGCCAGCCGCCGCATCACGTCCGCACCGGAGGACGCGCTGTTGTAGCTGTTCACCCCGCGCCCGAAGGCGGGCCGGAAGCGCGGGTCGGCCGCCAGCGCGACCAGCTCCCGCGGCTCTTCGCCGCGGGCCCAGTCCGACAGGTTCAGGGCGTCGCCGCGCTGGTAGTGGGCGGACTTCGCCTCGGGGTCGGCGACCGCGATCTCCAGCGAGAGCAGGAGATCCAGCAGGTTCACGTCCTCGACACCGATCCGTAGGAAGCGCTCGCCCTCGGGCCGCGCCGCCAGATCGGCACGCAGCCGGCCGGCCGCCCGCTCGACCAGCTCCAGCAGGGCGGGCGGCGTCGGGCGCGGCCCCCAACCGCGGTGCCGGGCGCTGTAAAAGCGCTCCAGCCAGCCCGCCGCGCCGTCGGAGCACTGCTCCTCCTGCGGCAGGTCGGCGTCCACGAGACCGGCGTCGGCCCCCGACTCCGCCAAGATTCCCAGCCACAGCTCGGTCATATCCCCGTTGTCCCCGGGCGGGGTCATCGACAGCAGCGTGCCCCGCACGGACGGAACGCGCCGGGCCAGCGCGACCAGCGCGCCGCGGTGTGACTTCCACCAACCGGCGGCGGCCCGCAAGCTGGCCGGCAGCGGAAGGAGCTCGGCGAGGTAGTCCTGCTCCGCCTCGTTGCCGGACAGGGCCGCGGCGCGGGCGAGCCGCTTCAGCTCCACCGCGGCCTGGGCGGACGGCGCGAGACCGCCGGCGGTCCGGCGCACGCACAGCCGCCGGAACCGCTCGTACGCCTCGACGGGCGCGAGCCGGGCCGACAGGTCCTTGCCGTAACCGGTCAGGACCTTCACCGGCAGCGCGCCGGCCAGAGCGAACTCCAGGAACAGGGCGTCGAGCCGGTCCTCGTCGACCGTCAGCCCGTGCTGCGCCTCACTCGTGCGGGCACGGGCGAACAGCTGGCCGGCGTACGTGCGGTTCTCGACGCCGAGGAAGACCCGCGCGGCCTGCTCGTAGAAGACGGGCAGGAAGTGCGGGACGGCCGAGGCGAGCCGCCCGGCCAGCTCGTGGCAGGCGTCCAGGGCGGCCTTGGGCTTGGTCTTGGCCTGCCGGGCAAGCCGGTCCAGCTCCGGCACGACCGCCAGGGCGTGGTGCCCATCCTCGGGGTGGTGCACCAGCACCCACTCGGGAAAGCCGAGTTCCTGGCGCCGCCCGAGACCGACCACGGCCGGCTCGCCCTGCGGCTCGAGTCCGAGGAAGCCGGCGGCGAGGTCCTCGGCGGGGCCCAGTTCGGCCGCGGCCAGCCGCACAACGACCCGATCCTCGCCGAGCACCGCGTGGCGATAGGCCCGCGCGGTCAGCTCGACGGCTGAGGGGCCCGCATCCCGCGCCTCGGCCGGGAGGACCGCGCCTGCCGCGAGCAGCTCCTTGTTGTCGTTCCCAACCATCCCGGTCACGCGTCCCCACCCTCTTCGATCGTGCGGCCGGCGTACAGCGCAGCGGCCATGCGCATCCCCTCGGACCAGGCCACCGGCCCGACCTCGGTCAGCCGCACCGCGCGGCCGTCCTCGTCGTGCCAGCTCAGCCCGCCGGTCTCCGATTCCCCGTCCCAGTACGGTTCGCCGATCCACACCGACGCCTCCGTGCTGCGGCCCCCATCACGTACTTTGCACGTGGCGTAGCCACCGGACACCCGGTAGCCGAGGCCTGTGGCGCGCGCCGCGAGACCGAACCGCGAGGCGAACTTCCCGCCCGCGTAGTCCCGTATCTCCGTTGCCGTTGCCGTCGCCGTCGCCGGGCGCCCGGCATCCGGCCCGTCCGGCCTGGTCCAGGTCGCCCGGTGGATCTGCTCCACCTTCTGGGTGATCCCGAGGTCGGCCGCGAAGTCCCGCACGTCGTCCAGGTCCGGCAGGAGAACGGGGTGGGGAAGCGTCACCGTGCGCGGCGACAGCCGCACGGTCTCACCGTCGAGGTCGACCACCTTGAGCTCCCCGTCGCCGGTGACGTCCCGCAGGAAGCCGACCTCGTCCGGATCGTCGCCCACGACGGCCATGTCACGCAGCGCCGCCTGCCACGCCTCGTCCGGCCACACCCGTGCGATCAGCTCGGTCGGAACCGGAAGCGACGACACCATCCAGGCATCCACCTGAGCCACGCACGAGGCCGCGTGCCGGTCCAGCCACTCGGCCAGTTGCCTCAGCCGGTCGACCTCGGGACTGTCGCGCAACGCCTTCGGCAGCGCCTTCAACTGCCGCCCTCCGACGCGCCGTGCGACCACACGCCCGTCCTCGAGGGTGATCTCGTACCCCTCACCCGCTGCCAGCCACGCCATCAGCCGTGCCCCTCTGCCTGTCCATCAGATGTCAGCGCAGCCCGAATTAAGGGCCACGAAGCCCCTGAACTGCGATATGAGGGAAGACTAACGAGGACCACTGACAACGCAGGTTGGTCCGCGGTGCCCTCGCGACGGCCTGGCAGGGATCTCGGTGCTGCTGGGGACGGCAGGCGTCGCGCCCGACGGCGGGAGGCGGTACGGCCACGGAACATCAGCAGAGCGCTGCCCGGCTGCGAGCAGGACGTTGGCCGAGTGGTGCCTCCGTACGGCTGGCCGGCTTCGCGGCACACTCTCTACGTCGACGGCTGGTATGAGGACGATGCCGCCTTCGTGCCGGTCCGGGGCGCTCGGGAGCTCTCACGTTCCGTGAGTACGTCACCGGCCCCCTCGGCGAGGGGAAGTGGAACCTCGCCGACGGCGCCACAGGACGGGGGCGCGCTCGGCTCCCCGGGGCGGGACGCCTGTCAGGCGAGTCCCTGTGCCGGCGGCTCTTCGAGTTCCGCACGCGACTGTGCAAAAAGCCGGGCCAGGTTGTGCATGTGGTAGCAGCCCGGGCCCATCGACATCAGAAGCCCGGTGTCCACCAGGCTCTCGAGCAATTCCTCCGCAGCCTCTGCGCCACAGCCGAGCCGATCCGCCATAAGTGACAGGGTGACGAACGGGCTGACGAACGAGCTGAACAAGCGAAGCGCGCGTTTCTGTTCCTCTTCGAGCTGCCCGTAGCCCAGCTCGAAGGTGGCCTTCACGGCAAGGTCTCCAGCCTGCAGCTCGTCCAGCCGGTGGCGTTCATTCGCGAGTTTCGCCGCGAGGACCGAGACCGTCCAGGTGCGGCGGGCCGCAAGGCGAGATGCCGCGATACGGATGGCCAGAGGCAGGAAGCCGCAGGCAGTCACCACATCCAGGGCCGCCATGCGTTCGGAGGCGACGCGCTCTTCACCCACGATCCTGGTGAAAAATTGGAGCGCCTCCTGCGGGGACATCACGTCCAGGTCCACCAGATGGGAGCCCGCCAGGTCGAGCATGCGGATCCGTGAGGTGACCAGGGTCGCGCAGCCTTCGGTGCCGGGCAGCAGGGGTCTGACCTGAGCCGCGTCCCGGGCGTTGTCCAGGAGGACCAGGACCCGGCGTCCGCCCAGCACTGACCGGTAGAGCGCTGAGCGCTCGACGAGGGTGTCCGGGATCGCTGAGTCCGCTGTGCCGAGTGCCCGCAGGAACGCACCGAGGACCGTCTCGGGTTCTGCGGGCCGGGAGCTGGTCCCCTGAAGGTCGACGTACAGCTGGCCGTCGGGGAAGTGCGGGCGAGCAGCGTGCGCCACGTGCACGGCGAGGGTGGTCTTACCGACGCCGCCGATCCCGGCGAGAGCGGACACCGCCATCACGTGGCGCTCCGCGTGCGCGAGCTGCGCGGCCAGTTCGCGCACGAAGGAGACGCGCCCAGTGAAGTCTGCTACGGACGCCGGGAGTTGGGAAGGGTGCACCAGGACCGGGGCACTCTTCGTCGTGGCCTCGCTCGGCCGGGTCAGGTCCTCGTCAGCCTGGAGGATCCGCTGCTGGAGGCGGGCGAGTTCGGGGCGCGGGTCGACGCCGAGTTCGTCGGCGAGGAGGCGCCGGGTGTCGGCGTACACGGCTAGCGCCTCGGCCTGCCGCCCGCTGCGGTACAGGGCGAGCATGAGCAGCTCGCGGAGGCGTTCGCGCAGGGGGTGGGCGGCAGTGAGCGCGGTAAGTTCGGAGACCGCCTCGGCGTGACAGCCCGCTTCCAGGTCCATGTCGAGCCGCGCCTCGGTGAGCTGGAGACGCCACTCGCCGAGCCGGGTGCGCTGGTTCTCGGCGTACGGTCCCGGCACGCTCGCCAGGGGCTCGCCCTCCCACAGGGCGAGCGACTCGTTGAGGAGGGTGCGGGCCCGATATTGGTCCCCCCTGGCCCGCGCCTTCTCTGCGGCTGCCGCCAGCTCCTCGGCGGCATTGAGGTCGAGGGTGCCCGCGTCGACGCGGATCGCGTAGCCGCCCGACTCGCTGACCAGGACCCCTGGGCCGAGGACCTTGCGCAGCCGCGAGGCGTACGTACGGACCGCGGCCAGCGCCTGGGAGGGCGGATCGTCGCCCCAGATGGCGTCGATGAGCTCGGAGGCCGTCGCGGTGCGCCCGTCGCGCAGCAGCAGGGCGGCGAGCAGCGCCCGCTGCTGCGGGGAACCCGAAGGCAACGGCCGACCGTCAAAGGAGGCCCTGACTGGCCCAAGCAGCATGAAGTACGGGCCCGACGCGGGCATCGGGGCAGGCGCCTCGACCACCGGCTGCACGATCAGCGGGGCAGGTGGCGTCGGCGTGCGCGGGGCCGGGGGGATGCGCGTCCCCAGACCCAGTGCGCGCCGCCACGCAGTGACCCACGGCTGATGCGCCGCCTCGGCGATGCGGCACGCTGTCAGGTACCCGATCAGCTGTTGCTCGTCGCGCGGCACAGTCCGGCCGAGCACGATGCGGTGCGCCGTGCTGTGCGGAAGCCTGCCCAACCCGCCGGCTCGCCGCTCCATCTCCCGCATGGACGGCCGCCCCGCCGACGCGTGCAGTTCCCGCAGCCCCGCCCGGAGCGCGTCGACGTCTTGGATTTCCTGAGGACTCGATGCACGGCCGCTCGTGATGCTGCGCTGCTCCGCCCTGCGGGCCTCCACCCACAACTCCATGGCGACCTCGACGGAGACTCCACACGCCTGTGCGTACGCCTTCACGCTGTGAGCACTCGGTACCGCCCGCCCCGATGCGGCTCGCTGCAGGGTCGTAGCATGGCAGCCCGCACGGGACGCCAGTTGGGCATACGACCACCCTCGGGCCGCCCGCTGGTCACGCAGCCACTGTGCCAATGTGACCAGCGCCCGGTTGGACGTCTTTATCGGATTCTCTCTACGCCCCGCCACCGCAACGCCCTTACGGCGCGGAGACCGCGTGTGCCACGCGCACGATCGTGCGACCCAGCCTCGGAGTTCCGCACCGCAGGGCCCGCGCCGTGACAGCAGCCACAAGGCCAGCGCTACTTAGTACCGCGAGGATCGATGTCGGTGCCTGGCCGGAGACCGACAGCCCGCAGGCCAGCACAGTGATGACCACGATGACGATGGCATCGGGCATGGAGGGCCGATGCGGACCGGGGACACCATGCACGACACAGCTCGCCGACGGAAAGGTACTCGACATGGTGCTGCCTCCTGAGAATCGAAGCCCATGCGCAAGGCGCGTGGGCATGTTGCGGGCTCCAAGGACATTGCATCCGACCGGCGTTTGCCGACACCGGTGGGACCTGAAGCGTGCCACCCTCCCGGGCCGTCACGGCAGCCCCCTAGAAGTTGATGCGTGCACGTCCACGCATCGAAAGCGGAGCCCGCAGGCCGCCGCGAGCAAAAACCCGATCTCCACCTGCTGGTCTGCGCAGGGGAACACGTTCACGGCGCGATGGGCGACGTATTGATGCAGAGGCATCCCAGTGTTGATGCACAGCCGTCCCAGCCGCCTTCACCGTTCGCTTAAAGGTCTCCGCGATCCTCTTCAGGCGACCGGAACACTCCGGCCGTTCCTGAGAGTTGCGGGCTCCAGCCACACGATCAGGAGACCGGTAGGACACGTTGCCGCGTGTACCGACCAAGATCGGCGCTCCGCCTGCCGGGGCGCCGATCCAAGCCCTCGCCCACCGCTGAGCGTTGCAGGGGCTTGAACCCGGCTGTTCTGCCGCGCGGGGCGGGTCTGCGTGGTGTCAAACCCGCCCCGCGAGTCCGCGGAGCCGCGGACCTGACGACTGCGGGTGGCGGGCCGGCCCGGTCAGCCGCGCGGTCACCTCGCTGCGGTCCCGCGTCTCCGGGCTGGGTCGCCTCCAGCATCTCCTGCAGGCGGGTGAACACCGTGTGCCTGGCCGGTCGGCGAGCTCGGTGGCTGCCGCAGGCGGGATCGGCACCGGCGGGGCGTTCGTCCCGGGCCTCTCCGTGGACCGGCAGCCGAGCCGCTGCCGTCCTGTTCGTCAGAGCGTGTCGGTCGCCGCGAACTCCCCGGTCAGACCTGTGCGGGCCAGCGCTCGGACGAGGGCCGGCCGGTCCAACGGATCGTCGTAGCGGTTGGTCCGGCACAGCCTTTCCAGCAGCCTGTGCGGCTCCAGTCGGTACGTTTCTGCGGCGGCCAGGAGGCTGTCCGCGCTCGGCCCGTCGACCGTGTCGTCCAGGTGGTTCGTCAGTGCGCCCAAGACCTCGCTGCGGTCGATGAAGTAGCTCATGCCGCAGTCCAGGCCGTCGTCGTCAAGGTCGTCCGGGTACGGTGCCCGGGCCCAGGCGCCGTTCTCGTACCAGTAGACGCAGCCGATTTCGTGCCCTTCGAGTCGGTCCCGAAGTTCCTCGTAGGGCAGCCAGTCCGGGCCGCCCGCCAGCACGTCGATCGCCGGCTCGTACCACTTGACGTCGCTCGCCTCGTCCTCGCCGTAGAGCACGAACCGGCCGTCGCCTTGCTTGGACATGACCCACCAGGTGCAGCCGCAGTCGTCCCAGTGGAGGCCCTCGTCATCGATCCACCGGCCGGTCCGGTAGCCCGGCGGGCGCTCCTCGTATGCGGTAGTCGCCTCGAGGGCGGCGAGCAGCGCCCAGCGCGCCCACAGCTCCTCGGCCGGCGGAAGGTCCTCCGGCAGTCCTGGCCGGTGAACGGTCATGTGGACCCCCGTGTGCGCGTTTCGATGGTGATCGCCGCAAGGATACGGTTCGCGGCTGACACGACCGTCCCGGGAACCCGCTTCCCGCAGGGGCCAGAACTGCGAGCCGGCGCGTAGGTTCCGACCCCGGCACGCTCAGGAATCTGCGAACCCACGCGCTTCCCACCGCGTCAGACCGAAACTCCGCACCGCACTTCGAGGGCTTTGCCATGTGGATCTGCAGCTTCCTGGACCTATCAAGATCCATTGTCAGGTGTGTCCACATCCCAGGGGTCGCCTCGATCTCAGCCGGACCCGTCATCATGGACCTCGCCCGCCGCCCCGTGCCGAGTGACGTTCAGGCCCGGCGGAACGTAGTCACAGCAGCATGCCGGTGGCACCCCGGTCTCAAACTCCAGCTCTCATGCCAAGAGTTGACAGATCTTGACATGTCTTGTCCGAACTGGTCAGCGTAGGCACGCGTTGCTGCGAACGATGGAAGGCTGCTTCGTGATCGGCTCGCCCATTCATCCGCATCCGGACCGTGCGCCCCGGACACCGCTCGACGGCCTGTTCCTGCCGGTGCGCTCCACTTCTGAGGAGGACTCCGCCATGTCATCTCCCACTTCCACGAAGCGAACTGTCGCGGCGGTGCACGCCGCTCCGGTGTTCATGGACACCGAGGCGACCGTCGACAAGGTCATCCGCTTCATCGAACAGGCCGGCCGGGAAGACATCGACCTGCTGGTGTTTCCCGAGACCTTCGTGCCCGGTTACCCGTACTGGATCGAGGCCTACGCCCCGCTGGACCAGCAGGGCGCCAACGCCGCCTACGCCGAGGCGTCCGTCGAGGTGCCCGGTCCGCAGATCGCCCGGGTCCAAGCCGCTTGTGACCGCGCCGGGGTCGGCGCCGTTCTCGGTGTCAGCGAGCGGCTCGCGGGGACCCGCACGTGTTTCAACAGCCAGGTCTTCATCGAACCCGACGGCACTCTTCTCGGAGTTCACCGCAAGCTCCAGCCCACCTACGCCGAACGGATCGTGTGGGCTCAGGGCGGCGGCGCCACCCTCAGCGTCTTCGACAGCGCTCTGGGCCGGATCGGCGGTCTGGCCTGCTGGGAACACACCATGAACCTGGCCCGGCAGGCCCTGATCACCCAGGGCCAGCAGATCCACGCCGCAGCATGGCCCGGTCTGTCCACCATGACCGGCTTCGAGACCGTCGCCGACGTCCAGATCGACGCCATGATGAAGACCCACGCGCTCACGGCGCAGGCGTTCGTCATCTCCGCCGGAAACCCGGTGGACGAGACGTGCCTGCAGTGGATGGAGTCCACCGTCGGACCGCAGAAGCACATCACTGCGGGCGGCGGCTGGTCGGCCGTGATCCACCCCTTCAACCAGTACCTCGCCGGCCCGCACACCGGCCTCGAGGAGAAGCTCGTCACCGCCGAGATCGACCTCGCCGACATCAACGCCGTCAAGGTCTGGGTCGACTCCCGCGGCCACTACGCGCGACCGGAGATCCTCGGCCTACGAGTCGACCGACGCCCGCTCTGGCATGACGAAGGACACCGTGAATGGCCTGCCGCCCCGAGCGACGGCACCGCCGCCCCGGCGGCCGAAACGGCCTGAGTGGACGACGTCGGCTCCCGTTCCGTCGGTTACCAGAACCTGCTCCATCCCGTCCACACGGCCCGCCAGGCCGCTGACCTCGTCGCTGGAACGCTCAGCTGATGACCACCACCGCCACACCCCGCACTCTGCAGGTCAAGGGCAAGATGACCGCCGACGCCGAGAGCGCTCCTGCCCTCCGGGGCGCACACCGTCGCCCCCGGCCCGCACCGCCGGCCGGGGGAGGTGCGGCCGCGCTTTGAGAGGCTCTGGACCAAGGCTGAGGGCTGTCCCGTAATCCGTGGTGGATCAGCGCGCGGCGTCAGATGCCTTGCATCGCAAGGCGGAGGGACGCCCGAATACTGGATGTATTCGGGCGTTCCGACAACGCGGCGAGGTGCCGCGGCTGTCGTCGCGCGCCCACCAGGGATTACGGGACAGCCCTGAGCGAGTACGGGCTGGTGGCCGGGGATCAGGGGGTGGTCAGGCCGAACCAGTACTCGAAGGTGTCCAGCAGCCCGTTGAAGGTGTTGAGGGGGTCGATGGTGCCGGAGACGACGGTGAGGTCGCCGTCCTCGGCGAGCCGGCCGGGGGTGGTGTTGCCGACGGCGAGGTCGTTCAGGCCGGTGCGGGTGATGGTGTAGGTGGCGTCGGCGGTGCTGGGCGCCGCGTGCGGGGTGTGGACGAGGACGCCGTTGCGCAGCTGGACGGTGCACTGGCGGGGGTCGCGGTGCAGGCCGCCGGTGATGGTGAAGCCGAGGGTGAGGGCGTGTTCGGCGGCGTCGGGGCCGTTGAGGCGGATGCCGAGGTAGTCGAAGAGCATCTCTGAGGGACTGGGCCGGCCGAGCGTGCTCAGTCCTCGACGGCCCGGCGCACCCGGCGTGACGGCCCGAACGCGTACAGGTCGAGGATCTCGGGCGGCTCTGCGAGCCCTGGTCCCCCAGCGCGTACCCAGGCAGCGATGTCGGCAGTCGCATCGGGGTCGTTGACCAGCCCGAGCCAGACCGGGCGCCCGCCCGCCGCACGTCCGGCTGTCGAGGGCTGTACGACGATGACGTTGGCCTGCTCGCAGGCGTCGAGGCAGTTCACCGCCCGGACTCGGGCGACCGGCCCGAGTCCGGTCTTGAGGGCGGCGAGTTGGGCGGTGTGGTCGACGCCGGGGATCTTGGCCGTGCCGCAGCAGCAGCCCCGGCACACGGTGACCGTGCACCGGGGCTCTGCCTGAGCGGGAGCCTTGCGCCGGCTCACTCGACGGCCCGCTTCCACGCCGCCTCACGCAGGAGCCGCAGCCCGTTGAGGCCGACGATGACCGTGGAGCCCTCGTGTCCGGCGACGCCGAGCGGCAGCGGCAGGGTGCCGATGAGGTCCCAGGCGACCAGGCCGGCGATGAAGGCGCCCGCGATGACCAGGTTCTGCACGACGAGCTTGCGGGCCCGCCGGGACAACGCGATCACGGCGGGGACCGTGCGGAGTTCGTCGCGGACGATCACCGCGTCTGCGGTCTCCAGGGCGAGGTCGGAGCCTGCCCCGCCCATGGCGATGCCGGTGTGGGCGGCGGCCAGGGCGGGGGCGTCGTTGACCCCGTCGCCGACGACCATCACCTTGCGGCCCGTGTGCTCCAGTTCCCTGACCGCGTCCACCTTGTGCTGCGGCAGCAGCCCGGCCCGGACCTCGTCGATGCCGGCCTCGGCGGCCAGGCGGGCCGCAGCGCGGGGGTTGTCGCCGGTCAGCAGCATGGGCGCGGTCCCGGTGAGGGAGGTGAGCGAGGCCACGGTCGCGGTGGCGTCGGTGCGCAGGCGGTCGGCGATGCCGAGCAGTCCGGCGGGGGCGCCGTCCACGGTGACCAGAACGGCGGTCCGGCCGCCGTCTTCCAGTTCACCCGCGACGGCCGCCGCCCGCGCCGGGCCGGCGTCCGAGGTCCCGTCCAGCAGTCGCGCCGGTGCTCCGACCGCCACCTCGCGCCCGCCGACGGATGCGGTCACCCCGACCCCGGGTGTGGAGTCGAAGTCCTCCGCCACCGGCAGCGACAGACCACGCTCGCGTGCCGCGTCCACGACGGCGCGGGCCAGCGGATGTTCGCTCGGGTGCTCGGCCGCCGCCGCGAGGGTGAGCAGTTCGGCCTCGTCCAGGCCGGATCCGGCGAGCGGCCGGACGTCCGTGACCCGCGGGGTGCCTTCTGTGAGCGTGCCGGTCTTGTCGAGTGCGACCGCGTCGACCTGCCCCAGCCGCTCCATGACCACCGCGGACTTCACCAGCACACCGTGTCGTCCGGCGTTGGCCATCGCGGACAGCAGGGGCGGCATGGTGGCCAGGACGACCGCGCAGGGCGACGCCACGATCATGAAGGTCATGGCGCGCAGCAGCGAGTCGGCGAGCCCCGTACCGAAGGCGAGCGGCACGAGGAAGACGGCGAGGGTCGCCGCCACCATGCCCAGCGAGTAGCGCTGTTCCACCTTCTCGATGAACAGCTGGGTGGGCGCCTTGGTCTCGGACGCTTCCTCCACCATCCGTACGATCCGGGCGATCACCGTGTCGGAGGCGTCCCGCTCGACCCGCACGCGCAGGGCGCCGGTGCCGTTGAGGGTGCCGGCGAAGACCTCGTCGCCTGCTTCCTTGGCCACCGGAAGTGGCTCGCCCGTGATGGTCGCCTGGTCGATGTCGCTGGCCCCGTCCAGGACGCGGCCGTCGGCGCCGACGCGCTCGCCGGGTCGTACGAGGATGGTGTCCCCGACGGCGAGTTCCTCGACGGGGACGATCGTTTCGCTTCCGTCGGCGTCGAGGCGGGTGGCCTTGGCGGGTGCCAGGTCCAGCAGTCCTCGTACGGAGTCGGCCGTACGGGCGGTGGCCAGTGCCTCCAAGGCGCCTGAGGTGGCGAAGATGACGATGAGCAGAGCGCCGTCCATGACCTGGCCGATCGCCGCCGCCCCGAGCGCGGCGACGATCATCAGCAAGTCGACATCGAGCGTCTTCTCTTTCAGCGCCTGCAGGCCGGCCCAGCCCGGTTCCCAGCCGCCGGACACGTAGGCGAGCGCGTACAGCGTCCCCCACGCCCAGGCGGGAGCACCGGTCAGCTGCAGCGGGAGGGCGATGAGGAAGAGGACGGTAGCCGCGGCGGCCCAGCGCACCTCAGGAAGAGCGAAGACCCGGGTACGGCGCCCGGGTGCGACGCCATCGCGCGAGGGCGTGGCCCGGTCCGCGGCGGATGGGGCAAGGGTGGAGGTCATCGGAGACGGGATCCTTCGCGACGGCATGGCGAGGTGGCGGCAACCCGAGCAAGCCGGTGCCCCCCCTCCACCATACCGGAATACATGAAGAGTCATTCATGTCTTCATGTCCGTAGGATGAAGGCATGGGCCACGGAGCTGACACCACGACCACCGCCACCGCGCGCGAGCGCCTGGAGACCGTGGGCGCCGCTGACGTGGCCGCCACGCTTCAGGCGCTGGCCACGCCTTCCCGGCTGCGTATTCTGGCCCGTCTCCAGGAGGGGCCGTGCGCGGCAACCGAGCTGGCAGACGCCGTCGGCATGGAACAGTCCGCCTGCTCCCACCAGCTGCGTCTGCTGCGCAACCTGGGCCTGGTCACCGGTGAGCGCCGGGGCCGCTCGGTCATCTACGCGCTCTACGACAACCACGTCGCCGAACTGATGGAACAGGCTCTCTATCACGTCGAGCACCTGCGACTGGGCCTGCGCGACGCTCCGGCCCCCGCCGTCGGCTGAGCGCCCGGGGCCGAGCGCGGCGACCCGGCCCCGGCACGGCGCCTCACCCCGGCACGGCAACCGGCCTCGGTACCAGGTGTCCGCCGCGGTGCAGTCGCGCCACCAGTCCCGCGCACACCAGCCCCGTAGTGGCCAGCGCCGCCCACGGCAGCCATCGGATCCCTGTGTCGAACAGCGCTCCGACGGCCAGGTTGCCCAGGGAGACGGCGATGCCGGAAGCGGTGTTGTAGGCGCCGTAGTACGTCGCGACGAGCCGGTCGCCGGAGAGCCGGACGACGGTGTCCATCTCGAAGGGATAGAGCAGGGCCCCGCCCCAGGCCAGCAGGGCGGCACACAGGACGATCGCGAGGACGCTCGCCGCAAGGCCGAGGGTTCCCGGGTAGGGGCCGGTCAGCAGCGGCACGAACGCGACCCCCATCACCATGAGGCCGTAGGCGATGGCCTGCGGCCCGGCAAGGGACCGCTTCGCCCAAGTGGTCAGCTTCAACTGGCCCGACAGCGCGGCCAGCGCGGAGATCGCGAAGACCGCGCCGGTGACCACCCCCGTCCGGTCGCCGAAGAGGTCACGGGCTCTCAGTGGCAGGGCGAGGTAGACCTGGAAGGCCAGGACGTACGAGCCGGTCATCGCGGCGGTGAAGAGCAGGAAGGGCCGGTTGGCGACGACGGTGCGCCAGTCGGCGGCCACCGCGCGCCAGGCCGGCTCGGTGCCCCGGTCGGCCGGGGAGCGTGCGGGCAGGGCACGGGCCTGGAGTGCGGCCAGGACGCCGAAGACTGTCGCCGCGACCGTACACACGGCGCCGAAGTCCCAGGCCAGCAGGGCGAGTCCGGCGAGCGGGCCGACGAGGATGCCTGCCTGGTAGAAGACATTGAAGGCGGCGAAGGCTTCCACACGCCGCTCTTCGCCCGCGTCCGCGGCGAGGTAGGCGCGGACGGCGGGGTTGAACAGCGCCCCGGCCAAGCCCGTGAGCGCTGAGGCACCGATCAGGGCGGGCAGGGAATTGGCCACCGCCAGCAGGCCGAAGGCGACCGTACGCAGCACGCAACCGGTCAGGATCATGGTTTTGTAGCCGTAGCGGTCGGCGAGGGTGCCGCCGATCAGGAACATGCCCTGCTGGGAGAAGTTCCGGACGCCGAGCACCAGGCCCACCGCCCAGGCCGCGAGCCCGAGCCCGTGGGCGAGATGGTCGGCCAGGTAGGGCATGAGCATGTAGAAGCCGAGGTTGATGGCGAACTGGTTGACCATCAGCAGCCGTGCCGGCCGGTCGAAGGAGGCCACCTGGGCCCGCAGGCCCCTCATCGCAAGCCCGCCTTCGCCAGGTCACGCCCCAGCGGGTCACGGACCTGGCTGCACCGGGTCCAGCGGGTGACCACGCACGCGTCCGGCTCGGCAATCTCGTCGGGTTCCTTCGGCGGTTGCTGGCCGAGGAGTTGATGCTCGCGGCACCAGGCGTCGTTGTAGACGGTCTCCAGGTAGCGGTGCGGGCCGTCGGGGAAGACGGCGGCGATCCGGGTGCCGGCCGGGAACGTACGCGCGGCCCATCCGGCGACGAGCGCGACCGCGCCGACGCTCCAGCCGCCGGACGCGTAGTGACACCGGGCGAGCCGGCGGCAGGCCCACACCGCCTCGGCCGGGGCCACCCAGTGGACCTCGGCGAAGGCGCCGTAGTCGACGTTCTCGGGGTGGATGCTGGAGCCGAGGCCTCGCATGAGCCGGGGAGCGGCGGGCTGCCCGAAGATCGTCGAGCCGACCGCGTCCACCCCGATCAGCCTCAGTCCGGGAAGGGGCTCGCGCAGTGCGGCCGTGACACCGGCCGAGTGGCCGCCCGTACCCACGGCCGCCACCAGGACGTCGATACGACCGAGTTGAGCGAGAAGCTCGGCGGCCAGCACACGGTAGGCGGCCACGTTGTCGGGGTTGCGGTACTGGTCCGGGCAGTACGCACCCGGGGTACGCGTCAGCCATTCGGCCACGCGCTCACGGCGGGCCTCCTGCCAGCCACCCTCCGGATGCGGGGCGGTGACCTGGTCGACGCGTGCGCCCAGAGCGGTGAGGAGACGAACCACGGAGGGCTCCATACCGGGGTCGGTGACGACGGTGACCGGGTGACCGTAGGTCAGCGCGGCCAGGGCCAGCCCCAGGCCGAGGGTGCCGCTGGAGGACTCGACGATCGGCGCGCCCGGCGCGAGGTCACCGCGCCTGCGCGCTTCAGAGACCATGTGCAGGCCGGGACGGTCCTTGATGCCGCCGGGGTTGGCGCCTTCCAGCTTGGCGTAGAAGCCCCGGCCCGGTGGGGCGAAGGGTTCGTCGATCCACAGGACGGGGGTGTTGCCCACGAGTTGGGCGGGCCGGCGGGCGATCACAGGCAGCGGGGCGTGCGCCCCGAGGGGTTCGAGCAGGGAGAGGTGCATATGCGTACGGCTCCTTCGCACCGCGCCCGGTGCGGGCGGGTGCGGTCGTCGCGGATCATGGGCGCGCGGGCACGCCTCGGCCACGGAGTTCGTGCGAGGTCGGGGCGTGCGGGCGGCGCCTACTGACGCAGGACGCAGTGGAGCGCGAGGGTGGCGCGGCCGTCCGGTGCCGGGAAGACGTCAGGCGGACGGGCCCAGGCAGCGTGTGCCGCCTCGGTCCTTGCCGTGGCCGGTGGTGCTGCGTCCGGCCCGTCATGCCCCGGCCCGATGACCGTGCCGTCGATGGCATCCCGGGGCCGGTCCACCGCGTGGTCGAGGTGACCGTCCGCCTTGTGGTCGTGCCCGGGAGGCGGGTTGATCCCGTGATCGGCATCGTCTGTCTCGAGCTGATCGCAGTCGACGCTCGCGGCGGTCAGGTGGAGCCCGCCGAAGGAGGCGGTGTGGACCGAGCCCGCGAGATGGGCGGTGACCAGCAGGACGAGTCCCAGGAGCAGGCCGATGCGGCCCGCCCGTCCTGGAAGCCATGTCTGCTACCGCACACCGATCACATACATAGAGTATTCGATCGGTCGCAATGCGCTACCTCATGGCCGTTCGGTCGTCAGCGCCCCGCAGGACCGGTGGCGGCGCGGCGGAACAGCACGGCCGCGACGCCGGTGAGGCCGATCAGTCAAAGGGGTACCGGGTGGGGGTATTGTCGGGGATGATTATCGGCCCGGGAGTGCCGTAGCCGGCCAGTGACGGATGAGGCGGACATGGACCACGTGCACGCGCGCGGGCGGGCTCTCGCCCGGCTGATGGCGGTGGGCGCGTTGCTGTTCGGGCTGTTCCTCATGCACGGTGCTCCGGCCACTGCCGCTTCCGGCTGCCACGGTGCCGTGTCGGCTCCTGCCCCCGCGCACGACGAGCAGGCCGGTCACCGCGGTCACTCCGAGCGCGCGATGGGCTCAATGGCCCCGATGGCCATCCCGGGCTCGGCGCATCCCTCCACGCAGGCTGTGACGGGTGGGCACGGAGCCCAGTGCGTGGCGACTCCCGCCCGCGACCGGCTCCCGCTGCTGACCGTGTGGCTCCTGGCCGTCACGGTCTTCGCGGTCTTGTCCGGATGGGCGCTGATCGGGCGGCGCGTTGCTGCCGGGGAAGCGGGGCTGCGCGGGCCGCCGGGCGGCGGGCGTGATCTGCTTCTGCGGGTGTGCGTCGCGCGGACGTGACAGGCACCTCGCCCGGGCCCGTGATGAGGGCTGCGGGCCACGTGTCCTGATCAGCCGCGCGCCGGTGCGGTGCGCACATCCCGAAGGTTTTCCCTCATGTCGTTCACGTCTCGTTTCACCCTGCGTCGTCATGGTCTGGCGGCGGCCGGTACAACCGTCGTTCTCGCGCTGACGCTGGCCGCCTGTGGTTCGTCGAAGGACTCGTCCGACTCGTCGATGCCGGGCATGGACCACGGTTCGATGCCGTCGGCGTCCGCCTCGTCCCACTCGATGGACTCGATGCCCGGCATGGACCACGGCTCCATGGACGCCGACGATGGTCTGTCCGATGCCAAGGACGGCTACGAGCTGATGTCGTCCGCCGGTGAGCTTCCGGCGGGCAGGGCCACCGGCTACACGTTCCAGGTCATGGGCCCGGACGGGAAGCCGGTCACGGGCTTCGCCGTGGATCAGGCGAAGCGGATGCACTTCTACGCCATCCGCTCCGACCTGACCGGCTTCCAGCACCTGCACCCCACCATGGCCGGCGACGGCACCTGGACCGCTGATCTCTCGGCGCTGGAGCCCGGATCCTGGCGGATGTACGCCTCCTTCGCCCCCGACAGCGGTACGGGCAAGGGCAAGGACTTCGTCCTCAGCCGCACCGCCACCGTCCCCGGTGACGCCAAGCCGACCCCGCTCCCGGCTGCCACCACGAACGCCGAGGTCGACGGCTACACGGTCACGGTCAAGGGCGAGTTGACGGCCGGTACGGCCCATCCCATGACGGTGAGCATCAGCAAGGACGGCAAGCCCGTCACGGACCTCCAGCCCTACCTCGACACCTACGCCCACCTGACAGCCTTCCACGAAGGCGACCAGGCGCTCGCCCACCTCCACCCGGAGACCGCGGTGAACGGTGACCACGGCGGGCCGGACCTGTCCTTCCACGCCATGCTGCCCAAGCCCGGCAACTGGCGGATGTTCCTGCAGTTCCGGACGGGCGGAAAGCTGCACACCGCCGCGGTGACCCTGCGCGTCAGCTGACGGACACCCACGGCCGGGGCGGCGGCCCGGCCGTGGGTCATAACCGGCTGCCCAGCCGGCTACCGAACAGGTGGATGGTCAGCGGGACGATGACCAACCAGTGCTGGGCGAAGCCGCGGCCGGCTCGTTCCGGGTCAGGGGTTGGGCGGGCCTGGTGGTGAGCCTCGGAGGGTGGCCAGGCGTCGGCGGTATTCCTCTTCGTCGATCTCGCCGCGTGCGTACCGCTCGGCGAGGATCTGCTCAGGCCCAGGGCCAGGGCCCGGGGCGCCGGGGCCGGGCGGAGTCCCCCAGCCGGGTTGTCCGCCGCCGCGCGAGCCGGGACGCTGCGCGAAGGCTCGGACGAGAAGGACCACGACGACGATGATCAATGCCCAGAAAAAGAGGTGGCCGATCGTCATCCACAGCCACATCCAGCCGTTGCCGTGGCCGTACCAGTACATCATCGCGGTTCACTTCCCCAGGACGGCGCGCCCGGGCAAACACCACGGGCACCACAGCTGACCTCCCTTCCATGCTCCCTCAGCGTCGGCGACCGCACGACAGGGCCTCGGCTGCCCCTGCCGTGGGCCGGTGGGCCCGGCTTCCCGGCTCGGTGCACGCTGGAAGAGGTGAAGAAGATCAACACAAGGGCCGGCGCGGCGACGGGCCGGCCGCCGCGCCCCCCGGCGACGGCAGTCCGCTCAGCTGAGGTCCACCTCCGGCTCGTACATGTCCAGCCACACTGCAAGGTCCAGCGTGCGTTCCAGGCCACGGCGGGACGCCGAGGTGATCCGGGGTGCGTCGTGGTCGGCGACCCGTTGCAGCCGGGCTCGGTCGATGAGGTCGAAAACCCGGTGGTCCGGGCGGGCGAGCAGGTCGCGGGCGTGCTCCTGGAGTGCGAAGGCGTACTTGGGGTCCTGGGTCGAGGGATAGGGGGTCTTGGTCCGCTCGTACACGGACCGGGGAAGCAGATCCGCGGTCGCTTCGCGGAGCAGGCTCTTCTCCCTGCCGTCGAAGGATTTCAGGGCCCACGGGGCGTTGTAGACGTACTCGACGAGCCGGTGGTCGCAGAACGGCACCCGGACCTCCAGGCCGACGGCCATGCTGGCGCGGTCCTTGCGGTCGAGCAGGATGCGGACGAACCGGGTCAGGTGGAGGTGGCAGATCCTGCGCATGCGGTACTCGAAGTCGCTCTCGCCGGTGAGCCGTTCGATGCCGGCGACGGCGCAGTCGTAGCTGTCGCGGATGTACGACTCCAGGCGAAGGGCCTGGTTCAGGTCGTCGCGGAGCATGCCCGCGTCCTCGCCGAAGTGCTCGGCGAACCGCACCAGCCAGGGGAAGGTGTCGGCGCTGCGGGCCTCCTCGTCGAAGAACTGGAGGTAGCCGCCGAAGACCTCGTCGGCCGATTCGCCGGACAGCGCGACAGTCGAGTGTTCGCGGATGGCCCGGAAGAGCAGATAGAGCGAGGCGTCCATGTCACCGAGGCCCATGGGGATGTCCCGGGCCCGGATCATCCGGGCGCGTACCTCGGGGTCGGCAAGGGTGTTGGGGTCGAGCACGATGTCGCGGTGGATGGTGCCCGCCTGCTCGGCCACATCGTGCACGAACGGGGTGTCGGGGGTGGTGCGCAGTTCGTCGGCGACGAAGTGCTCGGTGCGTCCGACGAAGTCGACGGCGAAGGTGCGGACCTTCTCGCCTGTCTCGGCGAGCTGCCGGGCGGCGAGCGTGGTGACCGCGGAGGAGTCGAGGCCGCCGGAGAGCAGGACGCATCGGGGTACGTCGGAGACCAGCTGGCGGCGCACGATGTCGTCGAGCAGTGACCGTACGTTGGCGATCGAGGTGTCCCGGTCGTCGGGGTGCGGACGGGTCTTGAGCTGCCAGTAGACGTGCCGGTGCAGGCCGCCGCGGTCCACGGTGACGACTGTGCCGGGCTCCACCTCGTACATGCCGTCCCACACAGCGTGGCCGGGGGTCTTGACGAGGGTGAAGAGCTCTCTGAGTCCGTCGAGGGTCACCCGGGGCCGGGCCACCGGATTGGCTAGGATGGCCTTGGGTTCCGAGCCGAAGAGCACTCCGTCGGGCGTCGGCCAGTAGTAGAAGGGCTTGACACCCATCCGGTCGCGGATCATCACGAGCTTGTCGTGGCGACTGTCCCAGACGGCGAAGGCGTACATGCCGTTGAGCCGTTCGGCGACGGACTCGCCCCACTCCAGATAGCCGTGCAGCACGACCTCGGTGTCCGAGTCGGTGACGAAACGGTGCCCGCGGGCGGTCAGCTCGGCACGGAGTTCGGTGAAGTTGTACGCCTCACCGGAGTAGACGAGGGCGACATCCCCCTCGGGTGTGCCGACGGTCATGGGCTGGCGCCCGCCGGGCAGGTCGATGATCGCGAGCCGCCGGTGTCCGAGCCCCACGTGACCGGCGATCCAGGTCCCCCGGTCGTCGGGGCCCCGGCAGGACATGGTCTCCGTCATCGCGTCCAGCGTCGCGACCGCCTCGGATGCCCGCAGATCGCGGTCGAAGGAGACCCAGCCGGCGATGCCACACATACGCGTCCTCCCGATTCGGTCCCGGCCGGGAAAGCGGTCGTACGCACGGTGCCGTCCTTGGGCGGCGTGCCGAGGGCGAAGGCCCGGCAGAACCAGTTGTATTGGGCAGCTACATAACGAGCCTCTGTCCGCGATTGCGTGCGGTCAACACGGTCGCCGCATCGCCGGAGGCCGGCCCCTCATACTTTCGGCCGCCGCTTTCCCCTTCCTGTACGGGGCGCCGCGCTGCGCGACCCGTGCGGGAAGGGTCCGCGGGCCGGGGAGGGAGCCCGAATCGGCCACGGGCAAAGACTTGTCCAATCAGGTGGGCCAGTGGGGTGCACCCGGCGGTCAGCAGGTGCTCCGATACCGCACATCGGGGGGATGCGCCTGCCATTCGTCGTGTACAGGGTGGTGACGCGGCAGGTTGGAGCGCAGGCCCGCGGCCCCCGCCGCAGTACCCAGCGCTCTGCGCAAACCCACGGTTGTTCCCCCGCATGAGAAGAGATGCATGCCACGCCGCCCGGCGTGGCTGCGTCAAGGTCAGTCATGATCGTAAGATCACTACTGGCACAGGGAAGTGCATATGATCGACTTAACACGTTCGACCATCCGCTGCGGACTTGCCACAACTGCCTTGCCGTTGATGTTGCTCGGGCAGGCCGGAGCGGCCCACGCCGACCAGCTCCCCTTCCCCAAGCAGGGGTACGGCTCCGTCGGTGGCCCCGCGGCGCCTGGCGAGGTAGTGAACCTCACGGTCAAGGAACGCCCGGGCAACCCGCACCCGACGGCAGTTGAGGTCTCAAGCCCTGCGCTGACCGACGACACCGCCCTCGGTGACACCAAGAGCGCCTGGGTGGGCGCGGGCCGGATCAAGAAGACGGTGAAGCCCGGAACGTATCCGGTGACATTCACGCTGCGACACAAGAGCGCCGACTGCGTGACGGAAAAGGACCGCGACTATGTGTGCGACTACCCCGCGATCGTCCTGCGCTCGACGGTGACGGTGTCGGGTCAGGACGAGGCCGCGGCACCGAACGAAGGGCCGAGCTTCGGTGGCGGACTGGCCATCGGTATCGCGTCGGGCGCCGTGGCGACACTGGCGGTGGGCGGGGTACTGCTGCGCCTTCGCCGCCGCCAGGCTCCGTCCTGACCCTCGAGAACGCCGCCCTCACCGCGTGGGGCATCGCCCGCAGGTCAGTGGTGAAACGCGAGGCGGTGTTGCACGGGCGCAGCCCCCTGGGAGCCGGGATCCGGGATGAGGACAGCCGCCTGCGGGGGTGAAGTCGGAGATTGACTGGCGCTGCCTACGGGGGCTGCCCATCGACACGACGGACGATCGACCGAGCGAGAGAACCCCTTCGGACGGAGCACGTCATCTCTTCCATCCAACACACCGCCCCCGCCGCCGATTCTCGAACGGCACATCTCCCGCAACCGGCCCGGGACGCCCTGCCCCGGGCGGTCCTGTGGATCCCCGGCCTGCTGGCCCTGATCATCGGGGTCTGGGGAATCCGCCGCCAGGGCACCCTGTGGGGAGACGAGGAGGTCACCTACGCGATGTCACATCGGAGCGTGCCGCAGATCTGGCACACCCTGGGCCATATCGACGTCGTGCACGGCCTGTACTACCTGATCATGCGGGGAGTGTTCGGCCTCTGGGACGGCGGCCTGGTGGCGCTGCGGCTGCCGTCGGTACTGGCGGTCGCCGCAGCGGCGGTCGGCGTCGTACGGCTGGGGCAACGGCTCGGAGGAACGTGGACCGGGCTGCTGGCAGGCCTCGTCTTCCCTCTGCTCCCGCCGGTTCAGCGGTACGCGCAGGAGGGCCGGTCCTACGCCCTGGTCTGTGCACTGATCGCGTGGGCGAGTTGCCTCCTCGTCAGCAGCCTCGCCCGGCCGGGAAGACTGGGCTGGGTGGCGTACGGCGCGGTGATGCTGACGGCCTGTCTGCTCCACGAGTTCGCCGTACTCATGCTCCTGGCCCACGGTGTGACCGTCTTCCGGGCGCGATTGGCGCGGCCGGTGACACGGGCATGGAGCATCGCGGCGGGTGGGGTGCTCGCCGGGCTCCTCCCACTCGCCGCCTTCAGCACCACGCAGTCCGCGCAGGTGGACTGGATCGGCGCGCCGGACCCCAGGAGTGTGCTGGGCTTCGTCGTGACGGCCCTGCTGGGTATCGCCTTCGCCCGTGTGCCCAGCCGTGCGCGGGGACCGATCACGCTGCCCTCCTTCGCGCTCCCGCTGCTGATCCTGCCCACCACGCTGCTCATGCTGACGATCCTTCTGCATCCCCTGTACGTGGACCGTTATGTTCTGGCCTCCACCATCGGTTTCGCCCTCCTGACCGGCTCGATGCTCGACCGGCTCCGGCGCTTGGCAGGCGATGCCGGAACCTTGCAGCGTGTGACATGTGGTGTGGCACTGGCGGCGGTGCTCGCCGCCCTCGTACCCGTGAGCACCGCTCTGCGGAAGCCGGGGAGCCGGAAGAACGACGCCGTCGCGATCGCCCGGGCAGTCGAGAGAGCCGGCGAGCCCGGGGACGGGCTGCTGTTCATGCCTTCACGCAGACGCGTATGGACGTTGGCCCTGCCGGACGCGTTCCGGGGTCTGTCCGACCTCGCTCTGGAACGGACCCCGGTCGCGTCCGACACACTGTTCGGCGTGGAGCTGTCACCCGACAGGATCCGGGAGCGCGTCCTGACGAGCGCACGCGTCGTCGCCGTACGCGACCTGGCAGGCCAGCCGCTGGACGCCGACGCGCGCGAGGCGGTCAAACGCTCCACCCTCGACGCGCACTTCGAGGAGTGCACGAGCCGGGACGTCACGCAGGCGCGCATCACCGTGTACGCCAGGCCCGGCCACTGCTGAGACCGGCAAGGTTTGCCGGTCGGTCTAAACGCCGTCCTGGCTCAGCATCTCGGCCGTGATCGCCCACCGCTCGTGGTCGCGCCAGGCTCCCTGGATGAAGAGGAAGTCCGGTGAGAACCCTTCGAGACGGAATCCGGCACGCCGGACGAGGGCGAGCGAACCCTCGTTGCCGGGCTGGATATTGGCTTCGAGCCGGTGCAGGCCGAGCGGCCCGAAGGCGTACCTCAGGACCAGTGCCAGCCCTTCGCTCATCAGACCGCGCCCCACCGCGTGGGCGAAGGCCCCGTAACCGAGCGCTCCGCAGAGGAACCCGCCGCGGACGATGTTGTTGATGTTGATGAACCCCGCGATCCCGCCGCCTGCCCCGCTCTCGCCGGATTCCCGTCCACGATCGCGTTCGCAGATCAGGAAGCCCGCCTTTGTCGGATCGTCGATCAGCCGTCCCGCGTAGGTGGCGTACGCGCGGGGGTCCTCGGGCGGGAAGAGCCAGGGGCTGTGCACATCCCGGCTCTCCCTCGCACGGGTGGTGAACTCTTCGGCATCCGCGAGGGTGTAGGCGCGGATCGCCACACGGCACCCCTCCGCAAAATAGTCGATTTGGGACATCCGGCCAGCTTAGACCGACCGGCACATGGGGGGCACGACGTCAGTTGCGGCGCCTCGCCGCGTTGTCGGAACACCCGCATACGTCCAGTACGCGGGCGCCGCCGTTCAGACCAGAGCGGGCACCTCGATGGTGAGCGTGGCGGGGCCGCCGTCGGCCGGCGCGTCCAGCACGGCGGGCACACCGAGCGGAATCGTGAGCGCCGTCGGTCCGTGCCCGAAGCCCAGCTCCTCGACGACGGGTACGCCCAGTGGGCCGAGCCGGTCGGCGAGGACCGCCCGCACCTCCTCGTACGGGCCGCAGCCCGCCCAGGATCCGCAGGCCACCCCGGCTGTCCCGTCGAGCGCCCCGGACCTCAGCAGTTGGGTGAGGATGCGGTCGATGTTGTACGGGTCCTCGGTGGTGTCCTCGATCGCCAGAAGCCCGCCCCGGGCGGACGGCCGGGCGTGCGGGGTGCCGATGTCGGCGGCGAGCAGGCTCACGCAGCCGCCGTAGGTGATACCGCGGGCCCTGCCGGGGATCAGCGCCCGCGCCGTGGGCAGGCCGAGAGTCAGTACCGACTCGGGCTCGAACAGAGTGGCCCGCAGGGACTCCTGGGTGTCCGGGTCCTTGAGGAAGGTCTCGGTGCCTGCCATCGGGCCGTGCAGGGTGGCGAGCCCCATCCGCTGGGCGAACGCCTCGTGGAGCACGGTGATGTCGCTGTAGCCGATGAACACCTTGGGCCCGGCCGCGCGCATCGCCGTCCAGTCGACCAGGTCGACCATGCGGTGCACGCCGTACCCGCCGCGGGCGCAGATCACCGCGTCGACGGACGGATCGCACCAGGCGTCCTGGAGGTCCCTGGCCCGGGCCTCGTCCGTACCGGCGAGGTAGTCCAACTCCGGGTGCACGTCACGGGCATGGGGCGCTTCGACGGGTTCGAGGCCCCAGCCGCGCAGGATGTCGAGTCCCGCCTCCAGGCGGTCGGCGGGCACCGGCCCGCTCGGTGACACAACGGCGATCCTGGCACCGGGACGCAGTCGGGCGGGTCGGGTCAGGGGTGCCAGGGCCTGTTCCGAGTTTCCCGTCGTCCGCGCGGAGCGCGGGCGCCGCGGCGTCTGGTGCGTGCGATCGCAAGGCGGAGGGTCGCCCTCGTACTGGGCGTACGTGGGCGATCCCGACAACGCAGCGAGCGCGCGTGCCAGGCGTCGCGGCGCAGGCGGGAAACTCGGAACAGGCGCTAGGGTCACTTCTTCAGCTCCAGCCTCGGTACGTCGGGGCAGTCGATGCCGAACGTCTGGCCGTACAGGGAGAGTTCGGCCTCCAGGGCGCGGATCATGGTGTCGGCGCGCCGGAACCCGTGCCCCTCCCCCTCGAAGGTGAGATACGCGTGCGGGATGCCGCGCCCCTCGACCTCGGCAAGGAACCGCTCGCACTGGACGGGCGGGCAGATCGGATCATCCAGCCCCTGGAGCAGGAGGAAGGGGGTGGTCAGATGGTCGGTGCGGCTGATCGGCGAGCGTTCACGGTAGCGGGCCGGGACTTCGGCGAGCGGGCCCACCAGGGACTCCAGGTACTGGGACTCGAAGTCATGGGTCTCGTCCGTGCCCCAGCCGGCCAGATCGAGGACGGGGTAGATGATCACGCCGCAGGCGTAGACATCGGTGCCGGTCAGCGAGGCCGCGGTGGTCCACCCGCCGGCGCTTCCTCCCCGGATGGCGAGCCGCTGCCGGTCGGCCGTCCCCTCGGCGGCCAGCGCTTCGGCGACGGCCGCGCAGTCCTCGACGTCGACGACGCCCCACTGTTCGCGCAACCGGTTGCGGTAGGTCCTGCCGTAGCCGGTGGAGCCGCCGTAGTTGACCTCGGCAACGCCGATGCCGCGCGAGGTGAAGTAGGCGATCTCCAGGTCGAGGACGAGTGCGGCATGACCGGTGGGTCCACCGTGCGCCCAGACCACGTAGGGCGGCAGTTCACCGTCGGGGCCGACCCGGTCGGGGCTCCGCGGCGGGTAGATGTGGGCGTGGATCTCCCTGCCGTCGGGCCCGGTGAAGGTGCGGTCCTCGGGCTGCGGGTAGTAGGCGGGGTCGACGGCGTCCTCGTGCGGTGTGCCGATGATCCTGGTGCGGCCGGTCGCGGTGTCCAGTTCGACGACCTCATGGGCGCTGTACGGGCTCGCGGCGATGCCGATGATCCGGCTGCCGTGCACGGCGAGCGATTCGGCCCATTGCGTCCAGGGTCCGGCGACGTCGGCGAGTTCACCGGTCTCCGGGTCGAGGATGCCGAGCGTGGTGGTGCCCCGGCCGTGGACGGTGGCGATCAGGCCGTTCTCCAGCGGCAGGAACCAGCTGAGGCCGATCTTCCAGAGCGGTCCGGCGAACTCCTGCTCCCGGAGGCAGAGCGCGACCGCGCCCCGGTGCGGGTCGGCGCGATACAGGTTCCACCAGCCGCTGCGGTCACTGGCGAAGAGGAGCTGCCCGTCGGCGCCCCATTCGATCTGCGGCACCGACTCCTCGGGGCCTCCGCCGAAGCTCCGGGTGTGCTGGAACGTACCGTCGTCGGCGATGTCCGCGAGCATCACCTCGGTGCCGTCCCACGGCATCCGCGGATGATCCCAGGCGATCCAGGCGGCCCGTCGCCCGTCGGGCGAGAGTTTCGGACCGGTGACGAAACGATGCCTGTCGTCGGTGAGTTCACGTACCACCGAGCGGTCGTCGGCCGCCGAGCCGTCCAGCGGTACGGCGGCGATCACCCGGCGCAGTTCGGTGGGGGCCTCGCCGGTGAACTCCTCCAGGACGCACCACACTTCGCCCCGCTCGCCCCGGTCGAGGTGGAGCCGCGGGTCGACCCAGCGCAGCCCGCCACCGACCGACGAGACCGGGGTGAGCGGCCAGGGTTCGCCGGGCTCGTCGGGAGCGTAGGCGTACAGTCGCTGGTCGGCGAAGTCGACGAAGACGACGAGCGGTCCGCCCTCGGCGCGTTCGGCCCCGGCCCACGACTGTCCGCCGTACTCGATGACCCGGCTCCGTACGTTCCACGGAGCGGGCAGCACATCGGCGCTGGTCCCGTCCGCGCGGCGGCGGATCAAGGCGCGGCGCCCCGCCTCGGCGGGGCGCGGTTCCGTCCACCACACCTCGTCGCCGACCACACCGACGTACTCCGGACAGCCGTCGTTGGAGGCGGCCAGCCGTGCGTCGATCGGTGACGGCCACGTTCCGTAGGCCCCTGTGGATACCATGATCAATTCCCCCGTACCGGGTCAGGCCGTGCGCAGATAGTGATCGAGAACGCGGACGCCGAAGTGCAGTGCCTCGACGGGAACGCGTTCGTCGACGCCGTGGAACAGCGCCTGGTAGTCGAAGCCGACGGGCAGCTTCAGCGGTGAGAAGCCGTAGCCGGTGATGCCGAGCCGGGAGAACTGCTTGGCGTCCGTGCCACCCGACATGCAGTAGGGCACGACGTGGCCGTGCGGGTCGAAGCGTTCGACGGCGGCGCGCAGCTTCGCGAAGGTCGGCGAGTCGACCGGGGCCTGCAGCGGGACCTCGCGGTGGTGGAACTCCCAGTCGACATCGGGCCCGGTCAACCGGTCCAGGGTGGTGTGGAACTCGTCCTCGCCGCCGGGCACCATCCGGCCGTCGATGAATGCGGTGGCGTGGCCCGGGATCACATTGACCTTGTACCCGGCCTCCAGCATGGTCGGGTTGGAGCTGTTGCGGACGGTCGGCTCGACCAGGGCGGCGGCCGGTCCGAGCTTGCCGAGCAGTTCGTCCACGTCGAAGCCGGGGGCGTCGAGGTCGGGGCGGATGCCGTGCAGTGCGGCGATCTCGGTGAGCGCGGCGCGCACGGTCGGGGTGAGCCGGACCGGCCATGCGTGCTCGCCGATGCGGGCGACGGCCGCGGCGAGCGCACTGACCGCGTTGGCCTTGTTGACCTTGGAACCGTGTCCCGCCTTGCCGTGCGCGGTGAGTTTCAGCCAGGCGGTGCCGCGTTCACCGGCGGCGATCGGGTAGAGCGACATGTCCGGTCCGGCATGGAAGGTGAAGGCACCGGATTCGCTGATGCCCTCCGTACACCCTTCGAAGAGTTCGGCATGCTGGTCGGCGAGGAAGCCGGAACCGTCTTCGGCGCTGGCCTCCTCGTCGGCGGTGTACGCGATCACGATGTCGCGGCGGGGCCGGACACCGGTCCGCGCCCAGGCCCGGACGACGGCCAGGACCATCGCGTCCATGTTCTTCATGTCGATGGCGCCGCGCCCCCAGACGACACCGTCGCAGACCTCCCCGGAGAAGGGGTGCACGGTCCAGTCGTCGGCCTCGGCCGGGACGACGTCGAGATGGCCGTGCACGAGCAGCGCGTCGGCGGACGGATCGGTGCCCGCGATCCGGGCCACCACATTGGTGCGCCCCGGGGTGCGTTCCAGCAGGGTGGGTTCCAGTCCGGCGGCTGCCAGTCGCTCGGCGACGTACTCGGCGGCGGGGCGTTCCCGGCAGTCGCCGCCGCCGCGGTTGGTGGTGTCGATCCGGATCAGCTCGGAGGTGAACGTCACCGACTCGTCGAGCGCCCGCTCGTCGACGCTCTCCTGGGGGGCGGTCGCCTCAGCCATACTGTTCCTCCACGGCGGACGACACGATCGTCGTCACCGCCTTGAACGTGCGGATACCTTCGTACATCGTCGCGCTGGTGTAGGCGACGCGCCGTTCGCCACTGGGCGCCACGCCGGGGACCACGGTGGCCGCCGTGGCGAGGTGCTCGGCATCGAACTCCAGCTCGACGGTGAAGGGGCCACCCTCCACCGGGCTGTGCCGCACGGCGAGCGCGGTCGCCTCCTCGGCCGCCGCACGGATGTCCGCGGCGGTACGGGCCGGGGTGCGGCACACCGCCGCGTACCGCGACACATAGTCCTTCACTGCGACCTTGCGTGCCTCGGGGGCGTACCCCTCCGCGTCCACGCAGGTCAGATCGTCGCCGGTGACGAGGACGACAGGAACGCCGTACTCGGCCACGACATGCGCGTTGAGGAGCCCCTCGCTGGCCCGGGCGCCGTTGAGCCAGACCCCGGTGATGGAGTTCGCCAGATAGGTATGGGCGAGAACCCCCTCCGTGCCGGCGCCCGTGTGGTAGCCGACGAAGGCGATGGCATCGACGTCGCCGTGCTGGATGCCCTCCACCATGGACAGGGACTTGTGCCTGCCGGTGAGCATCTGGACCCGGTCGTCGAGCTGCTCCAGGAGGAGGTTGCGCATGGACCAGTGGGCCTCGTTGATGAGCACCTCGTCGGCGCCGCCGTCGTAGAAGCCGAGCGCCGCCGCGTTCACATCGGAGGTGAACATGGAACGGCACCGCTCCCACTGGGGGGTGCCCGGCAGTACATCGGCCGGCCAGGTCACGCCGGTGGCGCCTTCCATGTCCGCGCTGATCAGGATCTTCATGCGGACTCACGCTACGCGTCGAAGAACCGCCAGGCCAGAGCCATGGATACGTTCAATGGTCCAGTCCTCCGAAGAGAATGCGCCCTACACCCCGAACAGGAGCATTCCGGACGCCGCGCGCCCGGCCGGCGCGCAGGGTCTCAGCGGCCAGGAGGTCACCGCCCTGTTCCGCTCGGCCTATGCCGCGGTGTATCCGTCCGGGACGGACGACTGAGCGGCGGTTGCGTACTCCTCGCACCTTGGAGTACGCAACCGCGCTCAACCCGGCGCCGGACAGTCGCCCGTGGCGCCGTCGGTCCGTTCCCGCAGCGGGTCCGCGTGGCCGTTGTGGCGGGCGTCCTCCTGGATCATCACCCCGCCGCCTCACGTCGCGTTCAGTGCCACCGTCGGGTGGAGACGGGAGGCGCGGATCGCCGGGTAGAGGCCCGCGACCACGCCGATCAGGAGGGTGGCGGCCAGACCTCCCGCCAGGGACCAGAGCGGGACCACCGCCGTCCACCCCTGGACCCGCGCGAAGCCGTACGTCGCCGCCGCGCCCAGCAGCGCGCCCGTCGCCCCGCCCAGCGCCGACAGCAGCAGCGACTCGGTCAGGAACTGGAGCCGGATCGCACTGCGGGTCGCGCCCAGCGAGCGGCGCAGGCCGATCTCCTGGCGGCGTTCCAGGACGGAGATGACCATGGTGTTGGCGACGCCCACACCGCCGACCAGGAGGGCCACCGCGCCCAGGCCGAGCATCAGGTTCGTCAGGCCCTCGTCGGTGGCGGCCTTCGCGGCCAGCGCGTCCGAGGGCCGGGAAACCTTGACACTCGCCTCGTTGCCGGGGCTTACGGTGCGGGCCAGGACGGCCCGTACGTCCTCCACCGAGGCGTCCGTGGAGCGCTCGAAGATGGTGGTGGGGTGGCCGTCGAAGCCGAAGTAGCGCTCGGCGGCGGGGAATCCGACCATGGCCACCCGGTCCAGGTTGGGGACCAGTTCGAGTGGTTTGAGGATGCCCACGACGACCACGCGCGTGTCGTTCATCATGATCGTCTCGCCGGTGCGGGTGATGCCGAGGCGGTCCGCCGCCACCGCACCGAGAACCGTCGTCGGGAGGCGTTCGCCGACCGGATTCAGCCAGACGCCCTTGTCGACCTCGCCGCCGAGCGCGGACAGCAGGTCGATGCGGGCCGCCTGGGTGGTGACGCCGGCGGTGCGCTCCTCGGGGACCACGTCGCTGCGGCGGATGCGGGCGTCGACGTCGGCGGTGGCCGTGGCGTGCTGAACCGGGCCGACGCGCTCGACCATCGCGACCGCGTTCCTGGGGAGCTTGACGTCCTGTCCCATGGCATCCTTGCCCGCCTCGGCGGTGAGGAGGTTGGTGCCGAGGCGGTCGAGCTGGGCCATCAGGTCCGCGCGGCTCGACTCGGACAGGCCGACGACCGCCACCATGGTCGCGATACCGATGGCGATGCCGAGTGCCGAGAGCACCACGCGGGCGCGACGCGCGCGAAGGCCGACCGCACCGACGCGGAGGATGTCGCGGGCGGAGAGGCGGGAGGGCTTGAGGTCGTTCTTCATGAACCGACCTCTTCCGTGCGGGGGGCGGAGCGCGCGCCGGAACGCGAGTCCGAGACGATCTCGCCGTCCTTGAAGCGGACCCGGCGCGGCAGCGAGTCCGCGATCTCGTGATCGTGGGTGATCACGCAGATGGTGGTGCCGGACGCGTTCAGCTCGTGGAGCAGCTCCATGACGATCTCGCCGGACGCGGTGTCCAGCGCCCCGGTCGGTTCGTCCGCCAGCAGCAGCCGGGGGTCTCCCACCAGGGCGCGGGCGATGGCCACGCGCTGCTTCTCTCCGCCGGACAGCTCGTTCGGCGTGTGTGAGCAACGGTGGTCCAGTCGAACCTTGGCGAGCGCTTCCCGCGCACGCGTGCGCCGTTCCTTCAGCGGTACGCCCGCGTACAGCAGCCCGTCGGCGACGTTGTCCACCGCGTCGCGCCCCGCCGCCAGGTGGAAGTGCTGGAACACAAAGCCGATATGGCGGGCGCGCAGTGCGGAGAGCCGGGAGTCGGAGAGCTCGGACACGTCGTACCCGGCGATCCGGACGGTGCCCGTGGTGGGCCTGTCGAGGGTGCCCATGACGTTGAGCATCGTGGACTTGCCGGAGCCGGACGGGCCGACGACGGCGACCAGTTCGCCCTCCTCGACGGTGAGGTTCACTCTGCGCAGGGCGTGGACGCCGCCGGGGTACGACTTGGTGGCGTCCCGCAGTTCGATCACCGGGGCCGACGTCATGACTTCGCCACTCCGACCTTCAGGCCCTCGCGCACGTCCGGGCCGCTGACCTCGATCTGGCCGTCGGCGGTCATGCCCGTCTCCACCCGCACCATCTTCGAGGTGGCGCCCTGGACGACTTGGAGGCCGTAGCCGCCGTTCTCGCCGCGCAGAGCGACGACCGCCTCGACGGGGACCGTGAGGACTCCCTTGCGTGCCTCGCTGACGAACTTCACGCTCGCCGACGCCTTGGCGTCCTCGCCGGACGCGGCGCTCACCCCGCCGTCCAGGACGACCTCGACGGTGATGCCGTTCTGCACGGCGTCGCTCTCCCCGGCGGATGCCTCGGGGCGCACCGTCCGGGCCACCTTGCCGGTCGCCGTCTTCCCGCTCGGCAGGGTGACCTCGACCTTGGTGCCCCGGGAGGTGAGCGCGCCGTCGCCCTGGTCGAGCTCTGCACGGACGACCGGCTTGGTGGAGGCGACCGTCAGCACGGTCGTGTCCGGGCCGACCTGGTCGGCGAGCGCCGCGTCCGCAGTGACGACCTTGACCCGGTCGGGCTGGAAGACGACATCGCCCTTGCCGACCTTGCCGGTGGTCTCACGGTTCAGCGACTTCTGCCACTGCTTGACGGCGGCCTCGGTGTTCTCGTCGTACCGCGCGTCGACGTAGAGATTCGCTCCGTACCCCAGGTCGCGCAGATTGCGCTCCAGCTGGAGCACGTCGCTGCCCCGGTCGCCCGCCTTCATCTCGCGGAACATCGGGACCGGGCCGTAGAGGAGGGTGACGGGCTTGTCGTTCAGCTCGTACAGTGCCTGCCCCATGGTCAGCGTCCTGCCTTCGGATGCGGCCACCGTGACGGTGCCTTCGACGGCGGACTTGACGGCGCGGCGCTGAGCGAAGTCGAGCCTGCCGTCGACCGTCTTGGACTGCACGAGGTCGGTGCGTACGACAGTCGCGGTGGCGGGCGGCAGGTCGCCGCCCCTCCCGAAGGCGCCCGCGTCGCCGCCGTCGCCGAAGTACAGGACTCCCCCGGTGACGGCGGCGGCGACGGTCGCCGCGCCGAGCGCGAGGAAGGCGGTGCGGCGCTTCACTGCATGCCGTCCAGTCCGTCGAGCAGCTTCGACTTGCATGCCTCGCGGGCCTGCTTGTACGACGGCGAATCGGTGTCGATGGACGGGGACGCCGGGTTCGGGTCGCCGCCCGGCTGGGCGTTGCCGCCGTTCATGGTCGGGTTGGTGAACCGGGAGACGCCGTTGTCCCGCATGCACTTGGCGTGCGCGAGCATCGACTCGTAGTCCTTCTGCTGGTCGCGTTTGGGCTCGGCCGCCATTGCGGCCTGCAACTCGTTGACGCAGACACCGTTCTTGCCGCCCTTGATGCCCTCGTTGCGGCCGGGCTGGGAACCGATCTCGTCGACCTTCGCCCAGTCGAGGTGCCCGCTGAGCTTGGGGTCGGGGAAGTCCTTGTAGCCGCCCTTGGCGCGCATGCACTGGACGTACTTCATCTGGGCGTCGTAGAAGGCGCTCTTGCCCGCGGGCCGGGTGCTCGGGGTGTTCTCGTCCTTTGCCGCACTCGCGGTCGGAGCGTCCGGTACGTCGGCGATCGCGTCGTCCTTCTTCGTACCGCCGGCGCTGTCGTCACCGGCGCCGCAGGCGACGGAGAGGGCGAGTACGGGCACGGCCACGAGGGTGGCCATGCGCAGCCGGGCGGTGGCGCGGGGGTTGGTCCTGAGGAAGCTCATGCGCTTCACGTTCGCCGCCGCAGATGATGGCCCGTCCATGGCCACATGATGGGAACGTAACAATGCCCCCGGCCTGCGCTTCCACCCCCCGTGCGGAGTAGGCGGAAGCGGTTCGGGTGTGCCCATAATCGGCCCCATGCCGCATGTACTGCTCATCGAGGACGACGTGTCCGTACGGGACGGAATGGAGCTCGTGCTTCGCCGTCACGGGTACGGCGTGGACACCGCCGCCACCGGCGAGCAGGCCCTTGCCCTGCTCGCCGGGGAGCGGGGCGCGCGGGTCGAACTGGCCGTACTGGACCTGATGCTGCCCGGCATGGACGGCTTCGAGGTGTGCCGCCGCATCCGCGCCCGCTCGGCGACGCTGCCGGTGATCATGCTGACCGCGCGCGGCGACGACTCGGACATCGTGACCGGTCTGGAGGCGGGCGCCGACGACTACGTCGTCAAGCCGGTCACGGCGCCCGTCCTGGAGGCCCGCATCCGGGCCGCCCTGCGCCGTGCGGAGCCGTCGCCGTCCGGGTCCGCTGCCGGGCAGGCGGACGGCACGCCCGGCTTCGGGGGCCTGCGCATCGACCGCGTCGGGCTGACCGTCACCAAGAACGGCACACCGGTCGCGATACCACCCACCGAACTGCGGCTGCTGCTGGAGCTGTCGGCCTCCCCCGGCCGGGTCTTCAGCCGCGAGCAGCTCCTCGAATCCGTCTGGGACCACACCTATCTGGGCGACTCCCGGCTGGTGGACGCGGCGGTCGGCCGGCTGCGGGCGAAGCTCGAGGACATACCGGCGAAGCCGCGGTACGTCCAGACGGTGCGGGGCTTCGGCTACCGCTTCGGGCCACTGTGAACCGTGCGGACGAAGGCAAGCGCGGCGTCGCCCCGAAGAGGCGCTCCTGGCTGCTCGTCGGCGGGCTGCGCATCCGGCTCGTCATCGCCTTCGTCGTCATCGCCCTGATCAGTGCGGTGACCTCCACCGCCCTCGCCTACCGGGACGCCCGTACCGCCGTCCTCCAGCGCGCCCAGAACGCGGCCGTGAACGACTTCCGGGAGCGGGTGAGCGCGGTGGCCGCCGACTTCGACGTACCGCCCGACCAGCGGTCGCTGTCCCGGTTCACGGCGAATGTGTCGGAGGGCATCGGCGCGAAGATCGTGGTCGCCCGCTACCAGGACCTCACCGCGGTCTCCGACTCGCTCGCCGAGACGGAGGGCCGGATCACCGTCGAGCTGCGCAGCGCCGTCATGACCGGCGACGACGCCGTGTTCCAGCGGGTGCAGTGGCGGGGCGAGCCCTACCTGGTCGTCGGCACGCCTGTCACCTTCGCCGACGGGGACCACCGCGCCTCCGGCCTGGAGGTCTTCGCGATCGCCGATCTGCGGGCGGAGCGCGACGACACCGCCGCCCTGCTGAACTCCGTACGGGCGGGCATCGTGCCGGTGGTGCTGCTGGCCGCCGTGCTGGCGCTGCTGGCCGCCGGTACGGTCCTTCGTCCGGTACGGAAGCTGGGCCGGGCCACCCGCGAGCTCGCGGCCGGAGACCTCGGCAGCCGTGTCGCCGTCACCGGTCGCGACGAACTCGCCGACCTGGCAAGGACGTTCAACGAGACCGCCGACGCGCTCCAGGCTTCCGACACGGAACTGCGCCTGCAGGAGGCGAAGGCACGCCGCTTTGTGGCGGATGTGTCACACGAACTGCGCACGCCTCTCGCGGCGATGACGATGGTGGCGACCGTCCTGGAGGAGGACGCCGACCAGCTGCCGCCGGACGCGGCGCGGGCGGCCCGTACCGTCGGCGGGGAGACGGCGCGGCTGTCCCGGCTTGTCGAGGACCTGATGGAGATCTCCCGCTTCGACGCCAAGACGGTACGGCTGAACGCGGCCGAGACGGACCTCGCCGACACCGTACGGGCGTCGCTGGCGCTGCGAGGCTGGACGGACCGGGTGCAGTCGCACCTCCATGAGGACGTACGGGCCGTGGTCGACCGGCGCCGCATCGACGTGATCGTCGCGAACCTGGTGGGCAACGCGCTGCGGCACGGAGCCCCGCCGGTCCACGTGACCCTCAAGGCGGCCCGCGAGGCAGACGGGGAATGGGTGACGCTGGAGGTCGCCGACCACGGTCCCGGCCTGCCTCCGGGGGCTCGGGAGCGGGTCTTCGACCGGTTCTACAAGGCGGACGCGGCCCGCACGCGTGGCTCGGCCGACGACAGCGGTCAGGGCAGCGGCCTCGGCACGGCGATCGCGCTGGAGAACGCACGGCTGCACGGCGGCACGATCGACGTGGCCGACGGACCACGGCGCGGCGCGGTGTTCACGCTGCGGCTGCCCCTGCGACGTACAGGAGAGGGCACGGAGTGAAGGTCCGACAGGCAATCGTGGTCGCCTCGCTGGGGATCGCTCTCATGGGCTGCGGCGTCCAGCCGACCGGAGTGATAGGCGCGGGCGAGCCCGCGTCCGGGCTGACGCGCGGTATGCGGCTGTACTACGCGTCCGCCAGTGGGCTGCGCGGGGTGCCCCTGCTCGACAAGGAGATCAAGGACCTCAACGCGGTGGTGAAGCTGCTCGCCGCGGGGCCGCTGCCCGCCGAGCAGCGCGACGGGCTCACCTCTCTCGTCCAGATCAGCGGCTATTCGGTGACCGGAACGGGCACCCGCGTCACGGTGCGCCTCGACGGCCCCTATCCCTATGCGGAGTCGGGACGCGACCAGGGTACGGGCCAGCTGGTGTGCACGCTGGCGCGCGCCCAGTCCGTACTCGACCCGAAGGTCAGGACCGATGACGTCGAGGTCACCCTGCGGCCGTCCGAAGGCGCCGCGCTGGGCCCCTACCGGTGTGCGGAGTTCCTCAACACGTAAGGCGTACAAGCGAGTTCGCCTCGCGGTGCCGGGCCTGGCCGGTGGCGTCTCCGGCCAGGCCCGTCGTTCCTCGGAACGGTCAGTCCTCGTGGCCGAGTTGGAGGTCGCGTTCGGTCCGTCCGCCACCCGCGACCTGGAGGACGGTGGCCACCGGTGGATACCCGGCCGCGATCACCGTGTACTCACCGCTGGACAGGTCCACGAACCGGAATGCTCCGTCGGGGCCGGTGGTCAGTGTGTCGACCACATTGCCCGCAGCGTCCAGGAGCGTGACCCTGGCATCCTCGACGGGCCGGCCGCCGTTCGCCCGTACGACGCCGCGCAGCACCGCTCCACCGGCGAGTTCGATGTCCTGCCGGGTCTCCCTGGCCGCCTGTACGCTCACCGGCAGCGCGGCGGGCCGGAATGCGGGGGCGCTGGCGGCGAGGGTGTACTCGCCGGCCACCAACTCCGTGATCACATAGCCTCCTTCGCGGCCGCTGCGGGTGGAAGCGACCACTTCGCCGCGTACATCGGTGAGGGTGACGGCGGCGTCGCGCACCGGGATGCCGTCGGCGGTGACGACGGTCCCGGCGAGGCGTCCCGCACCGCCGAGCACCACATCGAGCTCGACGGGCCGTTCGCCCACGGTGACACTGACGGCCTGCGGCTGGTGGCCGCCGGCCGCGGCGATGAGGACGTACGAACCGGCGCCGGGCACGCTCAGCGCGTACCGCCCGTCGTCCCCGCTCGCGCCCCGTCCGACCTGCTGTCCCTGGACGTCGATGAGAGTGAGGGCGGCGCGCGGGACCTTCGTACCGTCCGGGTGCTGGACGCTGCCGCACACCGGCACACCGGACAGGTAAACGGGCGGCGGCGGAGCCGCAGCGGTGGTGCGGGCGGCGGGGATCGGTGCGGACTCGGCGGCGGTTTCGGGGCTGTGGTGGGACACCAGCGGTTTCTCCTTGAGGAAGAAGGCGAAGAACAGGCCGAGCGCGAGCACCGGCACGAGGTAGAGGAAGATCCGTGGCATCGCGTCGGCGTACGCCTGGATGTAGCTGTCGCGCAGCGCGGGCTCCATGGCATGGACCAGCTGCGGGGTGATGGACTCGGGGTCGGGGAGATCGGCGCCGGACGGCAGGCGGACGGCGAGCGCGTCCGCGAGGCGGCCCGCGAAGAGCGTCCCGAAGACGGCGGCGCCGACGCTGCCGCCGATCTGCCGGAAGTAGTTGTTGGCGCTGGTGGCGGCGCCGAGGTCGGCAGGGATTACGGAGTTCTGCACGGCGAGCACCAGTACCGGCATGACCAGGCCGATCCCGATGCCGAGCACAGCCTGCGCGATGCTGTATTCGAGGCGCGGGGTGTCGGTTTCGAGCCGGGAGAGCAGCCACATGCCGGCCACCGAGACGGCGCTGCCGAGAATCGGATGGACGCGGTAACGGCCGGTACGGGAGATCAGCTGACCGGAGACGACGGACGCGACGACGACGCCGCCCATCATCGGGAGCATCAGCAGCCCGGATTCGGTGGCCGTGGCGCCGTCGACCATCTGCAGGAACGTCGGCAGATAGCTGGCGGCGCCGAACAGTGCGACCCCGACCACCGCGCCGACGAGTGCGGTGACATTGAAGATCGAGTCACGGAACAGCCGCAACGGAATGATCGGTTCGGCTGCCCGGTGCTCGACGACGAGGAACAGCAGGGCCGTTCCGGCGGCTCCGGCCGCGAGCCCCAGGATGGTGCGCGATCCCCAGGCGTACTCCGTACCGCCCCAGCTGGTCAGCAGCACCAGGCAGGTGGAGGCGGCCGCGAGCAGCAGCGCGCCGAGGATGTCCAGACGTGGCCGGACGGTGGGCCTGGGGAGTTTCAGTACGACGGTGATGACGGCGAGGGTGATCAGGCCGAACGGGACGTTGATGTAGAAGCACCAGCGCCAGGAGGCATGGTCGGTGAAGAAGCCGCCGAGCAGCGGACCGGCGACGGAGGCGAGGCCGAAGGCGGCTCCGATGAGCCCCATGAACCGGCCGCGTTCCCTGGGCGGTACGACATCCGCGATGATCGCCTGGACACCGATCATGAGCCCGCCGCCGCCGATGCCCTGGACAGCGCGGAAGGCGATCAGTTCGTCCATGGTGCGGGACCAGCCGGCCAGCGCGGAGCCGATGACGAAGACGACGATCGCGAACTGGAAGACGCTCTTGCGGCCGAAGAGGTCGCCGAGCTTTCCGTAGATCGGCAGCCCGATGGTGGAGGCGAGGAGGTACGCGGTGACGGCCCAGGACATCTTCTCCAGACCGTGCAGCTCACCGACGATCTTCGGCAGTGCGGTGGCGACGATCATCTGGTCGAGCGCCGCGAGAAGAAGCGTGAGCATCAGCCCGAGGAAGACCAGCCGGATGTGGCGGGGGGTGGTCTCCGGTACGGCGGAAGGCGCGACAGCTGCGGCTTCTTCCGCTCCTTCCGCCTTTTTCGCACCAGGGAGCGGCGAGGGCGGCGTGCTCGCCGCCTCGGCGGCCCCCGCACCGCTCGGCTCGTCCTCCAACAGAGTGATCCCACCCACCACGTGCCGCTCCCCTCGTCGCATCTGCGCCGCCCTTTTCTCGCATCGCGCGACAAGGGAGGGCAACCGCAACGAGGGGCGCTGGCAGCGCACTTGGGGTGCTTAGCCCCCGGTGAGAGCCGCTACGGCGCACAACCGGCGGGCCGAGAAGACCACCCGAACCGGTGAGGCCGGTCAAGAGAGCGTGCAGCTACTTCTCGACCTCGGCGGCGAGGTTCTGCAGCAGCTCGTCGTAGATCCGCCCAAGTCCCTTGGGCGCAAAGGTCTTCTCGAAGAATCCGCCGATGCCGCCGGCGCCGTTCCAGACGGTCGATACGACCACCTTCGACTTGCCCTCACCGGCCGGAGTGACGGTCCAGGTGGTGACCATCGAAGAGTTGCGGTCCTTCTCCACGAGCCGGCCGTCGGTGGGCTCGGTGACCTCCAGCAGGCAGTCGCGCACCCGCTTACGGGTGGCCTGGAGCTTCCAGTGGACGAGGGTGCCCTCACCGTCACCGCCCTCGCGCACCTCGTACTCGCTGAAGTGTCCGGGCAGCACCTTGCCCCGGACCTCCATGTAATCGGCCAGCGCGTCGAACACCGTCTCCGCGTCCGCCGCGATGACTCGCTCTGTCGTGGCTTCGACCTGCGCCATGGCTGTTCCTCCAGCACTCGGTTGTTCGGGGGTGCACTGAGCCAACCACCTCCGGGACGCCGCTCAAAATCCAGGCCGTGCGGAAGGGGAGAAAAGATCAAGGGAACAAGTGTTCCATTTTTTGGAGCCCTCCCGGCTGCCCCTGCTCCGACCCGCCGGATCCGAGCCGGAAAGGCCCGGCGCATCCGGCGCAGGCAAATGGGTCAACTCTCAACAGAACATGTCCTTCCTGGCGCAAATGTGGGGAGCATGCGGCGGGGGCTGCGCCACGCGCAGCCGTCTTTCCCCCACCACGGGAGGTCATATGACGAATCGTCCAGGAATTCTCTTCGCCGTCGGTGCGACGGTCGCCGGTCTGGTGACCGCCGCACCGTCCCCGGCGACCGCCGACACCGGTGCGCAGCGCACCGCTGCCGAGCTCGGATGGACCGACTGCGGCACCAAGTCGTACCCGACGCTGCAGTGCTCATCGATCAGTACTCCGCTCGATCATGACGATCCGTCGGGTCGGCAGATCACCCTCGCCCTGTCCCGGATCCCGCACACCTCGAAGACCTTCCAGGGTCCTCTGCTCGTCAATCCGGGCGGCCCCGGGGGCAGTGGCCTGTCGATGGCCGGCTTCGTGGCTTCCTCGCTGCCGAAGTCGGTTGCCGCGCAGTACGACGTGATCGGGTTCGACCCACGCGGCGTCGGCGCGAGCGAGCCCGCGCTGGACTGCGTACCGAAGTACTTCGATCCGCTGCGCCCCGACTCGGTGCCGGACTCGCTCGCGGCCGAGAAGGCCAACCGCAACCGAGCCCGCTCGTTCGCACAGGCATGTGGCGAGAAGTACCCGGATCTGCTCCCCTACATGGACACGGTCAGCGCCGCGAAGGACCTCGATGTGATCCGGCAGGCAACCGGTTCCCAGCAGCTCAACTACTTCGGGTACTCGTACGGGACCTACCTCGGCGCGGTGTACGCCAAGCTGTTCCCGGAGCGGGTGCGGCGCCTGGTGCTCGACTCGAACGTCGACCCGGATGGCGTCTGGTACGACGACAACATCGGCCAGAACTACGCCTTCGACGCCCGCCACAAGGCGTTCGCCGCCTGGGTCGCGAAGCATGACACCACGTACCGGCTCGGCAGCGACCCGGCGAAGGTCGAGGATGCCTGGTACGCGATGCGTGCCGCCGTCAAGGCGAACCCCGCGGGTGGGAAGGTCGGGGCGAGCGAACTGGAGGACACCTTCCTGCCCGGCGGCTATTACAACGGCTACTGGCCCTATCTGGCCGATGCGTTCGCGGCGTATGTGAACGACCACGACCAGGAAACGCTCGTGAAGGCGTACAAGAAGCTAGGCGCGGTCGACGCGAAGGCCGACAACGGGTACTCGGTCTACGCGGCCGTGCAGTGCCGCGACACCCAGTGGCCCCGCCAGTGGAGCACCTGGCGCAAAGACAGCTGGAAGGTGCACGGCAAGGCACGCTTCTCCACCTGGAACAACACCTGGTACAACGCTCCGTGCGCCGACTGGCCGGTGGAGCCGCTGAACCCGGTACAGGTCTCCAACGACAGCCTGCCGCCGGTGCTCCTCTTCCAGGCCACCGAGGACGCGGCCACACCGTACGAAGGCGGAGCCACCCTGCACCGCAAGCTGCGCGGCTCCAGCCTGGTCGTCGAGCAGGGCGGCGGCAATCACGGCGTCACACTGAGCGGCAACGACTGCCTGGACACCTATCTGGCGGACTATCTCGACAAGGGCACCGTCCCGCGCGGCGAGGGCGGCCGGGCCGACGCGGACGCCGTCTGCACCAAGTCCCCCGATCCGCAACCGCTGACCGGCAGGGCCGCGGCGAAAGCGGCCCGGGGAGCGGATTCCGTCAACAGGGGCAGCATCCTGCACGGCCTGCTCGGCTTCCGCGGCTGACGGTCCGCGGACCGGTCCGATATCCGGTGCGGGTCATCCTGGCGCATGCGTCAGGATGACCCGTATGACGATACGGACCGGGCCCGATGTGCTCGGGTACGCGCCCTCGGCGCCCCTTGAGCACATCCCCGCCGGACCGGCCCGGCGGGGGATCCGCGCTCTCAGGCCCCCCGCAGCCGGCTGAGCGCATCCCGTGCCGCGCCACCCAGTCTCGGATGCGGCAGCGCCGCCTCCAGGAGCGGGCGGGCCGCTTCGTCCCCGATCTGTCCGAGCCCTTCCACACAGGCGAGCGCCACCCGCCAGTGCGGATCGTCCGGGGCCAGGAGCCGCTCCAGGGTGCCCATCAGCGCCGGTACGGACTCCGGGGCCCGGAGCGCCGCGAGCAGCCGCACCGGGTGCAGGGCGTACGCAGTGCGCAGGGCGTTCGTCGCCAGGGCGGCGGCGGCCCGGGGTGTGCGGGGGTCGCCGAGGCGCACCAGGGCGTGGGCAGCGGAGACGCAGCGCTCCGGGTCGCGGTGGTTGAGCAACAGGACCAGAGTCTCGAAGGCCCGTCGGTCACCGCCGCAGCCGAGCCGGAACGCGGCGATCTCTCGCGCCCAGAGCGGGCGTTCGCGTTCCACGAGGACCCGGGCCAGTTCCTCGTCGTCGTCGGTGGCGAGCAGTCTGCGGTACGCCGCCGACTCCCCCGCCTCGTCCGCCAGCCGGTCCGTGAGCGACCGGAACTCCTCGTCCATGGCCGTCAGCGTATCGGCGATGACGGCGGGTGTGAGCCGAACCACAGCGACCCGGGGCTGGCACGCTCGTTACCCACCGGTTAAGCTCATGTGAGCGGGACACACTCCCCGCCGGCTCCGGTGGCCTGGTGACGCAGCCACCCGGAGTGCTTGTCGGTTCGGCAGCTTTGCGAGACGTGACTCCGGGACAGAGTCCGTCGCCCCTTCTCGGTCCGGGCGCGCCCGTCGTGCCTCGGCCCTGAACTCCACGACACGCAATTCCCGTACGCCCTGCGCCAGTTCGCCCTTTCGGCGCGCGCCGTGCTCCTCACAGTCGTCACTCATTCTCTGGAGTCCCGTGATGGACACCCCACTCAGCACCATTGCCGTCGTCGGTCTCGGCACCATGGGCACCGGCATTGCCGAAGTCCTGGCCCGCGCCGGCCACACGGTCATCGGTATCGACATCAGCGACGCGGCCGCCCGTCAGGCCGTCGCCGCCCTGGAAGCCGCAACCACCCGCGCCGTGCGGCGCGAGCGGATCACGGAGCAGGAGCGGAGCGACGTCCTCGCCCGGTTCCGTACCTTCGGTGACCTTCAGGCCGCCGCGCAGGCGGAGCTGGTCATCGAGGTCGTGCCCGAGTCGTACGAGATCAAGCAGCAGCTCTTCCGGGAGCTCGACGCGATCGTCTCCCCCACCGCGATCCTGGCGACCGGCACCAACGCCCTGTCGGTCACCCGGCTCGCCGCCGAATCGCTGCACCCCGAGCGCGTGCTCGGTCTGCACTTCTTCAACCCGGCGCCCGCGATGAAGCTGGTCGAGGTGGTCTCCTCGGTGCTGACCGCGCCGCCTGCCGTAGAGGCGGTCACCGCGCTCGCCCGCAGCCTGGGCAAGGAGCCGGTCGCGGTCGGTGACCGGCCGGGCTTCGTCGCCGACGGGCTGCTGTTCGGGTATCTCAACCAGGCTGCCGCGATGTACGAGGCGCACTACGCCTCCCGTGAGGACATCGACGCTGCGATGAAGCTGGGCTGCGGCCTGCCGATGGGCCCGCTCGCCCTGCTCGACCTGATCGGGATCGACACCGCCCGCACCGTCCTGGAGGCGATGTACTCCGCGTCGCACGACCGGCTGCACGCCCCGGCCCCCATCCTCGGGCAGCTCAGCGAGGCGGGACTGACCGGCCGCAAGTCGGGCCGCGGTTTCTACACGTACGCGGAGACCGGCAGCCAGACCGTGGTGCCGGACGCGCTGACGCCGCAGGAGAGCGCGTCGGCGGCCGGCGGGCGCACGGTGCGGTCGGTGGGTGTCGCGGGCTCCGGCACGATGGCCTCGGGGATCGCCGAGGTCTTCGCGAAGGCCGGCTACGACGTGGTGCTCGCCGCCCGCAGCCAGGAGAAGGCGGACACGGCGAAGGGCCGGATCGCCAAGTCGCTGGAGCGTTCCGTCACCAAGGGACGGCTGACGGCCGAGGCGCGGGACGAGACCCTGGCCCGGATCACCGCGGCCGGTTCGCTGGACGCCTTCGCCGATGTCGATCTCGCGGTCGAGGCGGTTGCCGAGGACCTGTCGGTCAAGCAGCAGCTGTTCGGGACGATGGACAAGGTCTGCAAGCCGGGTGCGGTGCTCGCCACCACCACCTCGTCGCTGCCGGTCGTGGCCGTCGCGCGGGCCACCTCGCGCCCGCAGGACGTCATCGGGATGCACTTCTTCAACCCGGCGCCCGCAATGAAGCTGGTCGAGGTCGTCCGTACGGTGCTCACCGCGGACGATGTCCATGCCACCGTCCGCGAGGTGTGCGTCGAGATCCGCAAGCACCCGGTGGACTGCGGGGACCGGGCCGGCTTCATCGTGAACGCGCTGCTGTTCCCGTACCTCAACAACGCGATCAAGATGGTCGAGGAGCACTACGCGAGCCTCGACGACATCGACGCCGCGATGAAGCTGGGCGGCGGCTACCCGATGGGCCCGTTCGAGCTTCTCGATGTCGTCGGTCTCGATGTCTCGCTCGCCATCGAGAAGGTGCTGCACAGCGAGTTCCGTGACCCGGGCCTGGCCCCGGCGCCGCTGCTGGAGCATCTGGTGGCCGCGGGCTGCCTCGGTCGCAAGACGGGGCGCGGCTTCCGCGAATATGCCCGGCGCTGATCCGGGAGTCAGGTGGGGCGGGCTGCTCGATCCTCCGGGCGGCCCGCCCCCGCAGGCGCATTCCCCTGCACCGATGCAGTACGTTCACACCATGTCCCAGCCTGTCAGGTCCCCCCGTGTCTCCGCCGCGTCCGACGCCCAGGAGAGTGCCGCAGGCACCCGCGCCGCCGCCCAACGGCTCAGAATGCGCCGCGAACTGGCCGCCGCCGCAATGGAACTCTTCGCCACGAAGGGGTACGAGGCGACGACGGTCGACGAGATCGCGGGCGCCGCAGGAGTCGCCCGGCGGACCTTCTTCCGGCACTTCCGCTCCAAGGAAGAGGCGATCTTCCCGGACCACGACGACACTCTCGTCAGGGCCGAGGCCGTCCTCAACGCCGCCCCCGCGCACGAGCACCCGCTCGACACCGTCTGCCGCGGCATCAAGGAGGTCATGAAGATGTACGCGGCAAAGCCCGCGGTCTCCGTGGCCCGCTACAAGCTGACCCGTGAGGTCCCCACACTGCGCGAGGCCGAAATCGCCTCGGTGGCCCGCTACGAGCGGCTGTTCACGCGCTATCTGCTGGGCCACTTCGACGAGCGCGACCACCATGTCGGCAATGACGACCCGCTGCTCGCGGAGGTCGCGGCATCCGCCGTCGTCACCGCGCACAACCATGTGCTGCGCCGCTGGCTGCGGGCGGGCGGCGAGGGCGATGTGGAGGCCCAGCTCGACCACGCCTTCTCGATCGTCCGCGACACGTTCGGAACCGGCATCGGCGCGGGCCGGACCGCCGGCACCGAGCCGGTGAAGCAGCCGGCGGCTTCGGTGACGTCCCAGGGCGAGGTACTGGTCGCGGTGGCGCGGACGGACGCGCCGCTCGACGAAGTGATGCACACGATCCAGCAGGCGCTCAAGAACCGCTGAACGGGAGCGGTCGGCCGGATGCGTCCGGCCGGTCGTCCCCGTCCCCGCCTGGCTGACGGGCCGGGTTCCCGGCCCGCACCGGAAACCTGGTTGCCGCACCCGTCCCCCGGTGCTGTGGTGTGCGGATGAATCATGATCGCGACACACTTCTGACCCTTTTCGACCGCGAGATGCGCGAGCATGCCCGGCCCGACGGCCCTGGTGTCCGGGTCGAGCGCACCGATGGTGTCGTACGGCAGGTCGGTGCGGCCAACGCCTGGAACGGTGTCGTCTGGTCGGCCCCGGACCTGGATCCCGTACGGGCCGACGCCGCGATCGCGGCACAGGTGGCCCATTACACGGCGCTCGGACACGACGAGTTCGAGTGGAAGCTGTACGCGCACGACCGGCCTGCGGATCTGGCGGAGCGGCTCCTGGCGGCCGGCTTCGAGGCAGAGGAGCCGGAGACCCTGCTGGTCGCGCCGGTGGCCGGCCTCTCGACGACGGTGGAGCTCCCCGAAGGCGTCCGGCTGCGCACCGTGAGTGACGCGGACGATGTGGAGCTGATGGCCCGTGCCCATGAGCAGGCATTCGGCTCGGACCGGTCGCGGCTGCGGCATCAGGTGCTGGCCAGACTGACCGAGGACCCGGACAGCTTCGTCGGCGTCCTCGCCATGGCGGGCGACGAACCGGTGAGCTCGGCCAGGATGGAGCTGTACCCGGGCACAGGCTTCGCGGGGCTCTGGGGCGGCGGAACGGTCGAGGCGTGGCGCGGAAGGGGCATCTACCGGGCCCTGGTCGCCTTCCGGGCCCGGATCGCGGCGGAGCGCGGCTACGGCTACGTACAGGTGGACGCCTCCGACCAGAGCAGCCCGATCCTCCGGCGACTCGGATTCCTGGCCCTGAGCACCACGACTCCGTACGTGTACCGGCCCTCTCCCTGACCGGATGCCCCTTTACCTCTCATGTCGCTCATGCGTGCCCGGCGAGTGACAAGTGAGAGAAATTTTGGCACCGAGTGCCTTGCCAGCTGTCACGGAGTGCCATACCTTGAAGTTGTCCGGGCGGCCGGCGTGCTGAGACCTCACCTACGCCGGCTGTCCCCGCAAGCAATATGCCTGCGCGCCCGGACGCCTGCGTCACAGGCAATCCCTTCCGCTCCACAGAGCACGCCGAAGCCTTACCAGCCGAACCGACGGCAGCACCTCCACACCACACTGCTCCCCCTCAGCTCGCAGGGACTCTCAAGCGTTCCCTCAGCGCCCCCATCCGCCGGAGGCACACCGTGAAGGAAATCCTGGACGCGATCCAATCGCAGACGGAATCGAAAAGCGGCTCCGCCGCGGACACAGCCGCAGACTTCGCGGCCCTGTCCATCCCTGAGTCGTACCGCGCGGTGACCGTGCACAAGGACGAGACGGAGATGTTCGCCGGGCTCACCACCCGCGACAAGGACCCCCGCAAGTCACTGCATGTCGACGAGGTTCCGGTGCCCGAGCTCGGGCCCGGTGAGGCACTGGTCGCCGTCATGGCCAGCTCGGTGAACTACAACTCCGTGTGGACCTCGATCTTCGAGCCGATGCCCACCTTCGGCTTCCTGGAGCGCTACGGCAAGCTCAGCGAGCTCACCAAGCGCCACGACCTGCCGTACCACGTCATCGGCTCCGACCTCGCGGGCGTCGTCCTGCGCACCGGCCCCGGCGTCAACGCCTGGCACCCGGGCGACGAGGTCGTCGCGCACTGCCTCTCGGTCGAACTGGAGTCCTCGGACGGCCACAACGACACGATGCTCGACCCCGAGCAGCGCATCTGGGGCTTCGAGACCAACTTCGGCGGCCTCGCAGAACTCGCGCTCGTCAAGTCCAACCAGCTGATGCCGAAGCCGCAGCACCTCAGCTGGGAGGAGGCCGCGGCTCCCGGCCTGGTCAACTCCACCGCGTACCGCCAGCTCGTCTCACGCAACGGCGCCGGCATGAAGCAGGGCGACAACGTGCTGATCTGGGGCGCCAGCGGCGGACTCGGTTCATACGCCACGCAGTTCGCGCTGGCCGGTGGCGCCAATCCGATCTGTGTCGTCTCCAGCGATCAGAAGGCGGACATCTGCCGGAAGATGGGCGCCGAGGCGATCATCGACCGCAACGCCGAGGGCTACAAGTTCTGGAAGGACGAGCACAACCAGGACCCGCGCGAGTGGAAGCGGTTCGGCAAGCGCATCCGTGAACTCACCGGCGGCGAGGACGTGGACATCGTCTTCGAGCACCCGGGCCGCGAGACGTTCGGCGCCTCCGTGTATGTGACCCGCAAGGGCGGCACGATCGTCACCTGCGCCTCCACGTCCGGCTACACCCACGAGTACGACAACCGCTACCTGTGGATGTCACTGAAGAAGATCGTGGGCTCGCACTTCGCCAACTACCGCGAGGCGTGGGAGGCCAACCGCCTGGTCGCCAAGGGCAAGATCCACCCGACGCTGTCGAAGGTCTACTCCCTGGAGGAGACCGGTCAGGCCGCGTACGACGTCCACCGCAACCTCCACCAGGGCAAGGTCGGCGTCCTGGCGCTGGCGCCGCGCGAGGGTCTGGGCGTGCGCGACCACGAGCTGCGCGAGAAGCACATCGACGCCATCAACCTGTTCCGTGACGCGTCAGCGGAGCGGACCAATAAGCACAGCCGTGACGCGTCAGCGGAGCGGACCAATAAGCACAGCCGTGACGCGTCAGCGGAGCGGACCAGTAAGCACAGCCGTGACGCGTCAGCGGAGCGGACCGACGAGCACAGCAGGAATGTCTGACATGACGGGCCGCCAGAAGGACCGCCCCTGGCTCATGCGGACGTACGCCGGCCACTCGACCGCCGAGGCGTCCAACGAGCTCTACCGGCGCAACCTCGCCAAGGGCCAGACGGGCCTGTCGGTCGCCTTCGACCTGCCGACGCAGACCGGTTACGACCCCGACCACATCCTCGCCCGCGGCGAGGTCGGCCGGGTCGGCGTGCCCGTGTCGCACCTCGGTGACATGCGCCGGCTGTTCCAGGACATCCCCCTGGAGCAGATGAACACCTCGATGACGATCAACGCCACCGCGATGTGGCTGCTGGCGCTCTACCAGGTGGTCGCCGAGGAGCAGGGCGCCGATCCCACGAGGCTCCAGGGCACCACGCAGAACGACATCGTCAAGGAGTACCTCTCGCGCGGGACACACGTCTTCCCGCCCGGCCCCTCACTGCGGCTGACCACCGACATGATCACGTACACGGTCAACCACATCCCGAAGTGGAACCCGATCAACATCTGCAGTTACCACCTGCAGGAGGCGGGAGCCACTCCGGTCCAGGAGATCGCGTACGCCATGTCGACGGCGATCGCCGTCCTCGACGCCGTGCGCGACTCCGGCCAGGTACCCGACGAGAAGTTCGGCGATGTGGTCGCCCGGATCTCGTTCTTTGTGAACGCGGGCGTCCGTTTCATCGAGGAGATGTGCAAGATGCGCGCCTTCGGCCGCATCTGGGACCAGGTCACGCGCGAGCGGTACGGCATCACCGATGCCAAGCAGCGCCGCTTCCGGTACGGCGTCCAGGTCAACTCCCTCGGACTGACCGAGGCGCAGCCGGAGAACAACGTCCAGCGCATCGTCCTGGAGATGCTGGCCGTCACCCTGTCCAAGGACGCCCGCGCCCGGGCCGTCCAGCTGCCGGCCTGGAACGAGGCGCTGGGGCTTCCCCGGCCCTGGGACCAGCAGTGGTCGCTCCGTATCCAGCAGGTGCTCGCGCACGAGAGCGATCTGCTGGAGTACGAGGACATCTTCGCCGGATCGCATGTCATCGAAGCCAAGGTGGACGAGCTGGTCACCGAGTCGCTCGCCGAGGTCGACCGGATCCAGCGGATGGGCGGCGCCACGGCGGCCGTCGAGTCCGGCTATCTGAAGTCCGAGCTGGTCTCCTCGCACGCCGCCCGCCGGGCCCGGATCGAGGGCGGTGAGGAGAAGATCGTCGGCGTCAACATCTACGAGACGACGGAACCGAACCCGCTCACCGCGGACCTCGACGGGGCGATCATGACGGTCGACCCCGCCAATGAGGCCAGGGTCGTCGCAGCCCTCCACGAGTGGCGCGACAACCGCGACGAGGCTCGTGCCACCGACGCGCTGGCCGCGCTGAAGAAGGCGGCCGCGGGCACCGAGAACATGATGGAAGCGACCGTGGAGTGCGCCCGCGCGGGTGTCACCACCGGCGAGTGGTCCTGGGCGCTGCGCGATGTCTTCGGCGAGTTCCGGGCTCCGACCGGAGTCTCGTCCGCCCCGGTCGCGGTGACCGCGGAGGCCGGCACACCGCTCGCCCTGGTCCGCGAGAAGGTCGCCCGCACCGCGGCCGACCTGGGAGCCGGACGGCTGAGGCTGCTGGTCGGCAAGCCGGGCCTGGACGGGCACTCCAACGGCGCCGAGCAGATCGCCGTAAGAGCCCGTGACGCCGGTTTCGAGGTCGTCTACCAGGGGATCAGGCTGACCCCCGAACAGATCGTCTCGGCCGCCCTCTCCGAGGACGTGCACTGCGTCGGTCTGTCGATCCTGTCGGGTTCGCACGCCGAACTCGTACCGGACGTACTCACCCGGCTGCGCGAGGCGGGCGCCGCCGACATCCCGGTGATCGCGGGCGGGATCATTCCGCCCGCCGATGCCGCGGCCCTGACAGGAGCAGGTGTCGCCGCCGTATTCACCCCGAAGGATTTCGGTATCACGGAGATCATCGGCCGTATCGTCGACGAGGTCCGGAAAGCGAACAAGCTCGACCCTCTGGAGGTCCCCGCATGACCCAGCCCGCCACCACCCTTCCAGGGAGCGGCTCCGCCGCGCACCTCCCGAACCGTCTGCGTCCGCGCCGTTCCTGTCTGGCAGTGCCCGGCTCGAACCCGCGGTTCCTGGAGAAGGCCCAGGGACTCCCTGCCGACCAGGTCTTCCTCGACCTGGAGGACGCCTGCGCTCCGCTCGCCAAGGAGGGTGCCCGGCACACCATCGTCGACGCGCTGAACAACGGCGACTGGACGGGCAAGACCCGGGTCGTCCGCGTCAACGACTGGACGACGCACTGGACGTACCGCGATGTCATCACGGTCGTCGAGGGCGCCGGCCAGAACCTCGACTGCATCATGCTGCCGAAGGTGCAGGACGCCCAGCAGGTCGTCGCGCTCGACCTCCTGCTGACCCAGATCGAGAAGACAATGGGCTTCGAGGTCGGCAGGATCGGCATCGAGGCGCAGATCGAGAACGCCAAGGGCCTGGTGAACATCGACGACATCGCCGCCGCCTCGCCGCGCCTGGAGACACTGATCTTCGGCCCGGCCGACTTCATGGCGTCGATCAACATGAAGACCCTGGTCGTCGGTCAGCAGCCGCCCGGGTACGGCGCGGACGCGTACCACTACATCCTGATGCGCATTCTGATGGCGGCCCGTACGCACGACCTCCAGGCGATCGACGGTCCCTTCCTGCAGATCCGTGACGTGGACGCGTACCGCGAGGTCGCGGGCCGTGCGGCGGCGCTGGGCTTCGACGGCAAGTGGGTGCTGCACCCGGGTCAGGTCGACGCGGCCAACGAGGTGTTCTCGCCGTCGCAGGAGGACTACGACCACGCCGAGCTGATCCTCGACGCATACGAGTGGTGCACCTCGGAGGAGGGCGGCAAGAAGGGCTCGGCCATGCTCGGCGACGAGATGATCGACGAGGCGAGCCGCAAGATGGCGCTCGTCATCGCGGGCAAGGGCCGCGCGGCCGGTATGCAGCGCACCTCCAAGTTCGAAGCACCGGAGGCCTGATCATGCAGTTCGGACGCACCTATGAGGAGTTCGAGGTCGGTGCAGTCTACAAGCACTGGCCCGGAAAGACTGTCACCGAGTACGACGACCACCTTTTCTGCCTGTTGACCATGAATCATCACCCGCTCCACATGGACAGCAACTACGCGGAGAAGACGACCGACTTCGGGAAGAACGTTGTTGTAGGCAACTACATCTACTCGCTGCTGCTCGGCATGTCCGTTCCGGATGTCTCCGGAAAGGCGATCGCCAACCTGGAAGTCGAGTCGCTGAAGCATGTCGCGCCGACTTTCCACGGCGACACGATCTATGGCGAGACGACCGTTTTGGACAAGACTCCGTCAAAGTCCAAGAACGACCGCGGAATCGTTTATGTGGAGACCAGGGGGTACAAGCAGGACTCCACCCTGGTCTGCGTGTTCCGTCGCAAGGTGATGGTCCCCACCAAGACGTACATCAAGGAGCGCGGCGGGGAACAGCCCGGCCGCCCCGAGCTGAACCAGCCTTCGCAGAAGAACGTGGAGAAGTAGCCATGACGCGACTTGCCCAGACCGCCGGTCTCAACGATGTCCAGCAGGAAATTCTCTCCACGGTCCGGGATTTTGTCGACAAGGAGATCATTCCGGTTGCGACCCGGCTGGAGCACCGTGACGAGTACCCGACCGAGATCGTCGAGGGACTGAAGGATCTCGGCCTGTTCGGGCTGATGATTCCCGAGGAGTACGGGGGCCTGGGTGAGTCGCTTCTCACATACGCGCTGTGCGTGGAGGAAATCGCCCGCGGCTGGATGAGCGTGTCGGGAATCATCAATACGCACTTCATCGTGGCGTACATGCTCAAGCAGCACGGCACGCAGGAGCAGAAGGACACGTTCCTGCCGCGGATGGCGCTGGGGGAGGTCCGGGGTGCGTTCTCGATGTCCGAGCCGGCACTGGGCTCCGATGTCTCGGCCATCACCTCCAAAGGCGTCAAGGACGGCGATGAGTACGTCCTGAACGGCCAGAAGATGTGGCTGACGAACGGCGGCACGTCCTCGCTCGTCGCCGTACTGTGCCGGAGTGACGAAGGCCACCCCGAGGGAACCGCCCCGCACAAGTCGATGACGACGTTCCTGGTGGAGAAGGAGCCCGGCTTCGGCGAGGTGCGGCCCGGCCTCACCGTTCCCGGCAAAATCGACAAAATGGGTTACAAGGGTGTCGACACAACCGAACTCATCATGGACGGGCTACGCATTCCGGCCAATCGAGTGCTGGGCGGCACCACCGGCCGAGGGTTTTACCACATGATGGACGGCGTCGAGGTCGGCCGGGTAAATGTGGCTGCGCGTGGCTGCGGCGTCGCACAGCGTGCATTCGAGCTGGGCGTTTCGTATGCCCAGCAGCGCCACACCTTCGGAAAGCCGATCGCCCAGCACCAGGCAATCCAGTTCAAGCTGGCCGAAATGGCCACCAAGGTCGAAGCTGCCCATGCGATGATGGTGAATGCAGCGCGCAAAAAGGACTCCGGGGAACGAAATGACCTGGAGGCAGGGATGGCGAAGTACCTCGCCTCCGAGTACTGCAAGGAAGTCGTCGAGGACGCCTTCCGGATCCATGGCGGTTACGGCTTCTCCAAGGAGTACGAGATCGAGCGCCTCTACCGGGAGGCCCCGATGCTGCTGATCGGTGAAGGTACCGCCGAGATCCAGAAAATGATCATTGGGCGCCGACTCCTCGAGGAGTACCGGTTGCAGGGGTGATTGTCCCTTTCTAGGCGATTTGGCCGCGAAGAAGATCACACCCTGTCACCCTCAGGTGGTGCCTTCAAGCCGTCCGACTCGGGCGCTGGCTTGCCCAGTTACGGCTCGCAACCGATAGCATCGCCGGAAAAGCCGCCGTCCCCCGTCGCCAGCGCGGCACCCTCCGCTACGAAGGTCATCCATGCCCGACAGCCAAACCTCTGCATCTCGCGGCGGAGTCCGCCTTGCACGCGGAGCTTCGCCGTGGCTCCTCCCGACCGTCGCCACCGCGGCACTCAGCCTCACCCGGGCCCGCAAGTCCGGACGCTGGGCCGCGGTGGCCGTGCCCACCACCGCGCTCGCGGCAGGCATGCTGTGGTTCTTCCGCGACCCCGAGCGTGAGATCGCTCAGGGCCGGGTCATTTCACCGGCCGACGGCGTGGTGCAGAGCATCATGCCGTGGAAGGACGGGCGCACCCGCGTCGCGATCTTCATGAGCCCGCTGAATGTCCATGTCAACCGTGCGCCCCTTGCCGGCACGGTGACCTCGGTCGAGCACATCCCCGGTGGGTTCGTTCCGGCGTTCAACAAGGAGAGCGAGAACAACGAGCGCGTTGTCTGGCACTTCGACACCGAGCTCGGCGACATCGAGATGGTGCAGATCGCCGGTGCGGTCGCCCGTCGCATCGTCCCTTATGTCCCACAGGGCACGAAGGTGGAGCAGGGCGAGCGCATCGGTCTGATCCGCTTCGGCTCCCGGGTCGACATCTACCTTCCGGAAGGTATCGATGTCGCGGTCGAGGTCGGCCAGGCCACCACCGCGGGGGTGACTCGAATTGACCGTGATTGATCCTGACACACAGGCCGGCTGGGTTCCGGAGGCCGAGTCCGAGGAGGACGCCGGCGAGGACATGCCGCTTTCACTGCGGCTGTCGATAGCGGACACCCTCACTCTCGGCAACGCCACGTGCGGTTTCATGGCGGTGTACTTCACCACCACCGGAATCCTCATCCCGCACCTCACGGGCAGCGACGAGAGCGGTATGGCCCGGCACTCCGCGGCCACTGCCGTGATCCTCATGCTGCTGGCCGCGGTGTTCGACCTCTTCGACGGGCTCGTGGCACGCAAGCTGCGCTCCTCGCCGATGGGCGCCGAGCTGGACAACCTCTCGGACCTGATCAGCTTCGGGCTCGCACCGGCGTACTTCGTCCTCGTGTACGGCATGGTCGCGGACGACGCACACCAGCGGGTTTCGGCACTGGCGGCGATCGTGGTGCTGCTGGCTGTGGTGCTCAGACTTGCCAGATTCTCTTGCGTGACCATGAAGGACGGCATGTTCCAGGGCATGCCGAGCCCCTTCGGAGCGCTCACGGTCGTATCGATCGTGCTCCTGGAGCTGCCCTTCGTACCGACGCTGCTCGCGATCGTCGGTGTGGCGTGGCTGATGGTCAGCCGGGTCGAGTACCCGAAACCGCGGGGCGTCCTCGCGGTGGCGATGCTCAGCTGGATCGTGGCCGCGATGGGGCTCCTCGCCGCATGGGCGTTCGACGCCCCCGGCGGGAAGCTGCTCCTCCAGACCGGCTGTGCGTTGCAGGTGGTCCTGGGAGCGGTCATTCCGCTCTTCGCGACGGCACGGCGGGTGAACACTTTCCGCGGCAACCGGCGTGAGGCACGGGCGGCGCAGCTGCCGTAGCGGCACAGACGATACGTAAGAGGGCCCGGGTGCTCCCCAGCACCCGGGCCCTCTGCGCGTGCCGGGCGGCCTCCGCCCGATCGAAGGTCTGCAGGCTCTCAGCCGGGTACGAGCACGGCGGCCCCGTTCACCCGGTCGGCCGCCAGATCGGCCAGTGCCTGGTCGGCCCTGCTCAGCGGGTAGGTGCTCACCGTGACCCGGATGCCCACACGTCCGGCCAGAGCGAGGAATTCGCGGCCGTCCTCGCGGGTGTTGGAGGTGACGCTGCGCAGATTGCGCTCCTGGAACAGGTGACGCTGGTAGTTCAGCACGGGAATGTCCGACAGATGAATTCCGGCGATGGCAAGCGTGCCGGACCTGTCCAGTGCCTCCATCGCCACCGGCACCAGGTCGCCGACCGGTGCGAACAGAATCGCCGAGTCCAGGGGCTCCGGTGGGCGGTCGTAGGCACCGCCCACCGACGAGGCGCCGAGCTCCAGAGCGAGCGCGCGTGCCTGTGCCGAGCGGGTCAGCACATGAACGGTGGCGCCCTCGGCGAGGGCCACCTGGGCAGCCAGATGGGCCGACGCGCCGAAGCCGTAGATTCCCAGCCGCCCACCCTCCGGCAGCGCACTGCGCCGGAGCGACCGGTATCCGATGATCCCTGCGCAGAGGAGGGGTGCGAGCCGGACGGCGTCCTGGTCTTCCGGAAGCCGGTAGGCGAACGCCTCCGGAACGAGCGCTGTGTCGGCGAAGCCGCCGTCCGCGTCCCACCCCGTATAGGTGGACCGCGGGCAGAGGTTCTCCCGGCCGCCCAGGCAGTACCGGCAGCGCCCGCACGTTCCGCGCAGCCACGCTCCACCCACCCGGTCGCCGATACGGAAGACACCGACCCCCTCGCCGACGGCAGCCACCCGGCCGACGATCTCATGACCGGGGACCGTGCAGGGACGGCGCGGAAGGAGATCGCCCTCGGCCAGATGGAGATCCGTGCGGCAGACGCCGCACGCTTCCACGTTCAGCAGGAACTCCCCGGTACCGGGAGCGGGCATCGTACGGCGCACGCGTGCCAAGGGCCCGGTGCCGATCGGACCGGGTGTCCGGACGGCCCAGCCGCTCTGCTCGGCCTGGACGGACTCGGAGACAGCCACACGTCCAGCGTGCGGCGGCGGAGCGGGAGAGGCAACCGACCCCGTTTCAAAGCCATCTCGCTCACAGCTCTGCTCCTCGCGGCGGTCATCACCGAACGGAACCGCCCATACCAGGAAATGAAGCGACTCCGCGCGCAACTCTCCGAGAAGGTGTCGCAACAGGACATCTGATTCACTCCAACAGCCGTGCGAAGCGTGCGCGGACCTGAGATCCGGATCAGGCTGATGGGCGAACGGCACCGCAACGAGGGCAACCGGACGCCGAGACCCGGGCGGACGGGCGCCGTAAGAGGTGGAGCCATGCCCCATGTGTCTGCGAATGTCCATGTGTCCCGCCCCGCCGACGAGATCTTCTCGTTTCTCCGGGATCCGCGGAATCTGGCCGTGTGGTCATCGAGCATAGATCAGGTGATCGAGGGCCCGATCCGTACGGAACTCGGCGACGAGTACACCTGCAAGTTCCCGGGCAGGCGACGGGTGCACCGCCTCACGTGCACCGCGAGCTCACCTGTCGAGTACCTGGCCTTCCGCGGTGCGCGCATGTGGACCCCGCTGGGTCGCCACTCCCCGGAACTCGAGTTCCGGCTGAGCCCGAGCCGGCGGGGAACGCTGGTCAACGTCTCGGTCAAGCCCCATCTGGACGGCGGCATGATCATCCTTGCCCCGTTCGTGACGATGGCGTGGCGTCGTGATCTGCCGGTGGAGCTGCAGTGTCTGGCGGAACTGCTCGCCGACGGGGGCCGTCCCGATGCGGACACGAGTGACGGGCAGGGGGCGGCACCCTCCGGGGGGTGACGCGGAGGGGTGGGGTGCGTTCCCACTGGGTGGGGATGTCCCCCTCCACACCGGACTACAGGAGGAAGTCGCGCGCGATCGCCTCGGCCGCGCGTTCCAGCAGTGGTCCCGCCTGGGCCATGGAGACCGCCGGATCCGGTTCCAGGTCCGTGAGGGCGTATGCGCGGCTGATTCCCGCCCCGGTCAGAGCCTCCGGCGCCAGGGCGAGGCGGCCGCAGACCGCAACGACCTCGACACCCGCGGCACGGGCCGCCGCGGCCACGCCTGCCGGGGCCTTGCCGTGGAGGGTCTGCTCGTCGAGCGAACCCTCCCCGGTGATCACCAGCGTGGCGCGTGCCAGCGCGGGGGCGAAGCCGAGGACGTCGAGCATGACCTCGATGCCGGGGCGGAACCGGGCGCCGAGAGCGACCAGCGCCCCGTAGCCGGCGCCGCCCGCCGCGCCTGCTCCGGGCAGCCGGGCGTGGTCCGGGCCCAGGATGGACGCGTAGTGGGCGAGCGCGCCGTCGAGGGTCACGATGTCGTCCTCGGTCGCGCCCTTCTGCCGGCCGTAGACCTCAGGCGCACCCTTCGGGCCCGTCAGTGGGTTGTCCACGTCACTGGCGAGGATCAGGTCCACATCGGCCATGCGTGGGTCGAGGCCGGACAGGTCCGCCTCGGCCAGGTCGGCGAGGCCGCCGCCACCGGGGCCGACGGGCTTGCCCTCCGCATCCAGGAAGCGGGCTCCGAGCGCGGCCAGCATCCCCGCACCGCCATCCGTGGTCGCGCTGCCGCCGACACCGAACACGATCGTCCGGGCACCCGCGTCGAGCGCCGCGGCCAGCAGTTCGCCGGAGCCGTACGTCGTGGCCGTGAGCGGGGCGAACACCCCTGCGGGGAGGTGCTGAAGGCCCGACGCCTCGGCCATCTCCACCACCGCCGTGGTGTCGCGCAGCGCGTACGCCGCGGTCACTGGTTCCCCGAGCGGCCCCGTCACCCGCACCTCGCGGCGCTCGAACCCGGCGGCCACCGCCGCCGCCACCGTGCCGTCGCCGCCGTCCGCCACAGGCAGGGTCTCGACCGGCACCCCGGGGACGACGCGCCGCAGCCCGGCCGTCACTCGCTCCGCGACCTGTACGGCCGTGAGCGAGCCCTTGAACTTGTCCGCCGCGACGAGCACGCGTGCGGTCTCCCTCACTGCTCCGTCCGCCACCTTGAATCCCTTGCTCTCGAACAGGCAGTCGCGCCGCCCCCGACCCTATGCGCAGCGGATACCCGCCGCCCAGCGCCTCGTCGCGCCTGCTCCCCCCTACTACGCTGCCCGTGTGACCACCACTGATTACGCCACCTACATCGCGGGACTCCCCCGGGTTCTCGCCGCCGCGGCCACCGTGTTCCGGGACGTCCACGGGCGGGTGCTGCTCGTCGAGCCGAACTACCGGGACGGCTGGGCGCTGCCCGGCGGAACGATCGAGTCGGACGAGGGCGAGAGCCCACGGCAGGCCGCGCGCCGCGAGACGGCCGAGGAGATCGGTCTCGATCTGGAGCCGGGACGGCTGCTCGCGATCGACTGGGCCCGTGGCCCCGAGCGGCCACCGATCGCCGCGTATCTGTACGACGGCGGAGTGCTGGGCGAGGCGGAGTTGAAGGCGATCCGGCTGCAGGCGGAGGAGCTCGTGTCCTGGGAACTGGTCGAGCGCGACGACCTCGGCCGCTATCTGCACGCCGGTCTCGCGCTGCGCCTGAGCGCGGCACTGGATGTGCTCGATTCCAACAGTGGTGCGGTGGAGCTGGAGGACGGCCGCCCGGTGACCGGTTGACACCCGAGCCCGCTCGCTGGCGCCGGCGCGGATGATCACTGTGCGACTCCACCGATCCCCGCCTCCGGATCGAACACCTGCACTCCCCCGTCGGCCGGTGGGGTACAGTTGATGGCTGCGAAGGGGAGTAGCCCCGCAAACCGGTCGTCGACACACTGGAGCCCTCGGGTTCCCGGTGGCCGGGCCCGTAGATCTGTACGGGCGGGCGAGACCTTCGGTCAGGTATGACACGCCCGCGCCCCGTGGGCGCTGACGTCATGCCGGGCCGAGTGGTCCTCCGAAAAGCCCGAGTGGCGCTTCGCGAAGGCCCGGGGCCCGGCTCTCACAGAAAGCCACCCGGAATGCACCTCGACCCCCTGGCGATTCTCACCGCCTTCGGGCTGATCTTCCTCGCGGAACTCCCCGACAAGACGATGTTCGCGTCGCTTGCCATGGGCACCCGTATGCGACCGCTGTATGTCTGGTTCGGTACCTCGTCCGCGTTCATCGTGCACGTCGCCATCGCCGTAGGGGCAGGCAGTCTGATCGGGCTGCTGCCCGACTGGATCGTCAAGCTCGTCTCGGCTTCCCTCTTCGCGTTCGGGGCGTTCATGCTGCTGCGCAACGGCGGCGACGACGGCGAGGAGGAGGGCAGCACCAAGACGGTGACCGGCTTCTGGCCGGTCTACTCGACCGCATTCATGGCGGTCTTCATCAGCGAGTGGGGCGACCTCACCCAGATCACCACGGCCAATCTGGCCGCGAGCAACGGCACCTGGTCCACAGCGATCGGGTCCGCGGCCGCCCTGATGTCCGTCTCGGCGCTGGCGCTGCTCGCGGGGCGGTTCATCGCGAAGCGGGTGCCCCTCAAGACGGTTCAGCGGATCGGCGGGCTCTGCATGCTGGGTCTGGCGATCTGGACCTTCGCGGAGATCTTCACCGGCTGACGCCTCCGCCGTCACGGCGCGGCTTCGGCTTCTCGTGCGTGGATTCCGGACGGGCTTGGACCAGGTCTCCCAAGCCCGTCTTCGCGTTCTTCGCACGGGCGGCGTCAGAAGAGCGCCGGGGTGCTGTCCTGCGTTCCGTTCTCGAAGGCCAGCAGCCGCTGCTTGCGGTCGAGCCCGCCGCCGTAGCCGGTGAGGCTGCCGGAGGCGCCGATGACACGGTGGCAGGGGACGATGATGCCCACCGGATTCTTGCCGTTGGCGAGGCCCACCGCGCGTGAGGCGCCCGGTTTGCCGAGGATCTCGGCCAGTTCGCCGTACGAGCGGGTCTCGCCGTAAGGAATCAGCTGGAGCTGTGCCCAGACGCTGCGCTGGAACGGGGTGCCTTCCAGATGTACCGGCAGGTCGAACTCACGTAGTTCACCGGCGAAGTAGGCGTCGAGCTGGCGGATCGTCTCCGCGAAGGGGCGCGGGTCGGGGTCGCCGAAGGTCTCCTCGGGCGGGCGGTGCCGCTGGTCCGTCATATAGAGGCCTGCGAGAACGCCGTCGGTGGCGACGAGAGTGAGCGGACCGTACGGGCTGTCGACGACCGTGTGTTGCCTGGTCACGTCACGCGTGTGCGTCGCGGTCATGGATGAACTTCCCAACTTGCTTATACGGGCAGGTGGTTGATGGGGTGATCGTCCACGGTCCAAAGATACTGGACCGCGTATGCCCGCCAGGGCCGCCAGGCCGCCGCACGGGCGGTGAGCGCTGCGGGTGTCGACGGGAGGCCGAGCTGTCCGGCCGCGCGCCGGATGCCGAGGTCGGTGGGGAGGAAGGCGTCCGGGTCGCCGAGCGCCCGCATCGCGATCACCTCGACGGTCCAGGGGCCGAAGCCGGGAAGGGCGGTCAGTTCGGCCCGCGCCTTCTCCCAGTCTGTGTCGGTACCAAGCCGCAGTGTGCCGCCGGCGAGTGCGTCGACGAGTGTGGTGAGGGTGGTGCGGCGGCTGCGCGGCAGGGCGAGCTGTTCGGGGTCGAGCGCGGCGAGGGCCTCGGGGGTCGGGAAGAGATGGGTGAGGCCGCCCTGCGGGTCGTCGACGGGGAGGCCGTGGGCGGTGACCAGACGGGCCGCGTGGGTGCGGGCGGCCGCGGTCGAGACCTGCTGGCCGAGCACCGCCCGTACGGCGAATTCCGCACCGTCGACGGTACGCGGCACCCGTCGGCCCGGCGCCTTGTCGACCAGGGGCGCGAGGAGTGGATCGGCGCGCAACTGGCCGTCGGCGGCCACGGGATCGGCGTCCAGGTCGAGCAGCCAGCGGCAGCGGCTGATAGCCAGGGTGAGATCACGCGGATCGGTGAGGGAGAGCCGGCAGGCGATGTGGTCGGGGTGCGGGGCGAGCGCGACGATGCCGTGTCCGTACCGGAGGGTGAGCGTGCGGCGGTAGGCGCCGTCGCGCCACTCCTCGACTCCGGGGACCGCGGTCGCGGCGAGGTGACCGAAGAGGTTGGTGGGGTTGAGCGGGGCCCGGTACGGCAGCCTCAGCGCTATCACGCCCGGGGTGGGCGACGGCGTCGCGGACCGGGTGGCGCGGGTGCGCAGCTCGCCGGGGGCGAGCGCGAAGACCTCACGGACGGTGTCGTTGAAGGTACGGATCGAGGAGAACCCGGCGGCGAACGCGACCTCGGCCATGGGGAGTCCGGTCGTCTCGATGAGCAGCCGCGCGGTCTGGGCGCGCTGCGCACGGGCCAGGGCGAGTGGGCCGGCGCCCAGCTCGGCGAGCAGCTGGCGCTCGATCTGCCGGGCGGAGTAGCCCAGCCTGGCCGCAAGACCGGGGACGCCTTCGCGGTCGACGACACCGTCCCGGATGAGTCGCATCGCACGGGCGACGGAGTCGGCACGGGCGTTCCACTCCGGAGAGCCGGGGCTGGTGTCGGGGCGGCACCGCTTGCAGGCCCGGAATCCGGCCTGCTGGCAGGCGGCGGCGCTGGGGTAGAAGGTCATGTTCTCGACCTTGGGCGGCACGACGGGGCAGCTGGGACGGCAGTAGATCCGGGTGGTCAGGACCGCAGTGAAGAACCAGCCGTCGAAGCGGGCGTCCTTGGACTGGACGGCCCGCACGCAGCGCTCGGTGTCGGTGTGCATGCCTCCAGCATCGGTCACGGGGCACCTGGGGGCTGGCGAGAATCCGACATCTGCCTCGCGCTGCCAGGCTCTTTTCGAATCCCCGGCCGGCCCATCATCCCTGCGCTGCCAGCACCTCTTCGAACTGCGCATACGCATCCGCGTCGAACAGCACGAAACGCACCTCCCCGACGGGTGGGGAGGCCTCCTCCAGAACCGTACGGACGGCGATACGCGCCCCGTCGTCCATGGGCCAGCCGTAGATCCCGGTCGAGATGGCGGGGAAGGCTACGGTGCGTGCCCCCAGCTCCGCAGCCACACGCAGCGATTCGCGGTAACAGGAGGCAAGGAGCGCGGACCGGTCCTCGGCGCCGCTCCAGACCGGCCCTACGGTGTGGACCACCCATCGGGCATCGAGCCTTCCGGCGGTCGTGGCAACGGCTTGGCCGGTGCGCAGCCCCTTGCCGTACCGCGAGGCGCGCAGCTCGCGGCACGCGGCGAGGATCTCCGGCCCGCCGCGCCGGTGGATCGCTCCGTCGACTCCGCCGCCGCCGAGCAGGGAGGAGTTCGCCGCGTTGACGATGACATCGGCGGACTGCTGGGTGATGTCACCGCGTACCAGGGTGACGGTGACGGTCTCGGGTGTGCGCATGCGGCCATGATGCCCCGACCCCGTTGGCCGGACGGCCCTTGGCGCTCCGAAGGAGCCTTGGCGTTCCGGACGGCCCTGGCGCTCCGGAAGGCATTGAGGTGCTCAGGACGCCCGCAGCCGCCGCCAGACGGCCTTCGCCGCGTGGTGACCGGACATGCCGTGCACGCCCGGGCCGGGCGGAGTGGCCGAGGAGCACATGAACACCGCCGGATGCGCCGTCGCATACGGAACCCGTGCGAGCTTGGGCCGTATCACCGTCTGGAGGCCGGAGAACGCGCCGCACGCGATGTCGCCGCCGACGTAATTGGCATTGCGCGCCGCGAGTTGGGGCGGCCCCGCGACCGCTCGGGCGAGCACCAGGTCGCGGAAGCCGGGGGCGAAGCGCTCCAGCTGCCGCTCGATGACATCGGTGGCGTCGCCCTCCCAGCCCGCCGGGACATGTCCGTACGCCCAGAAGACATGCCGGCCCTCGGGCGCGCGGGACGGATCGACCAGGCTGGGCTGTGCGGTGATCAGGAACGGCACGCTCGGATCGCGGCCCGCCACCGCGGCGCTCAGCGCCGAGTCGATCTCGCCGGCCGTGGGGCCGATGTGGACCGTTCCGGCGCGTCGGGCCTCCTTTGCGGTCCAGGGGACGGGGCCCGACAGTGCGTAATCGATCTTGAAGCAGGATGCTCCGTACCGATAGCCGCTGTAGGCGTGGCCCAGCCCCGCGATGCGGGCGAGGGCGGTCGGAGAGGTGTCGAAGATGTAGGCACGGGCGGGCGGGAGCTCGTCCAGGCGCTTGACCTCCGTGCCGGTACGGATCGTGCCGCCCTGTTCGCGCAAGTACGAGGCCAGGGCGTCGGAGATGGCCTGCGATCCACCGCGCGGCACCGGCCAGCCCTTCTCGTGCGCGGCGAGGGCGAAGAGCAGGGCGATCCCGCCGGTGGCCAGGCCGCTGACGGGGGCTATGGCGTGGGCGGCGAGCCCGGCGAACAGACCTCGCGCCTTCGCGCCGCGGAAGCGTCGGGAGAGCAGTGTCGCGGGCTGGAGCGCGTCCAGACCGAATCGCACCCAGCGGTACGGGTCGCGGGGCAGCCCGTCCCACGGGGTGCGCAGAAAGTCCTCGGCGAGGGTGTCCCAGTGGCCGGTGAACGGGGCGACGAGCCTGCGGTACGCCCCCGCGTCCTGGGCACCCAGCGACATGGCGCTCTCCCCCACCGAAGAGGTGAGCACGGCGGCCGATCCGTCCGGGAACGGGTGGGCGAGCGCCAGCTCGGGCTGGAGCCACTCCAGGCCGTGGCGGGCCAGCGGCATCGCGGCGAACGCGGGTGAGCCGATGCCCAGCGGATGGACGGCGGAACAGGGGTCGTGGCGGAAGCCGGGGAGGGTGAGCTCTTCGGTACGGGCACCGCCTCCGACGGTCTCGGCCGCCTCGAAGACCTCCACGGCAAAGCCCCGGCGGGCCAGTTCGACCGCGGCGGTCAGTCCGTTGGGTCCTGCCCCCACGACGACGGCATCAAGCATCGACGGCACCTTCGGACTCCTTCGTCAGCCGACGGCCAGGACACCCAGGATATTCCGAGGTGCCGACGGCGCGATGGCGGGTAGGGTCGCCGCTCGATGAACACACCCGACTCTCCGGGTTGAGGCGGTCTGGTCCGACTGCCTAAGGGCTGTCCCGTAATCCCTGGTGGGCGCACGACGACAGCCGGGGCATCCACTCGGTTTCTGGTCCCCCGCCCATCCCGGCGAGGTCGCGCTCGGGCACGTACTCGCCGATCCCCGGGGCGAATTGACAGTGCTTCAGCAGAAGACCCGGACCTGTCCGGAGCCGCTGCGCAGCGCGCTGGTCGAGGCCGCTGACCGGCCGGCCCGGTGGGGGACCCGGTGCACCCGCAGCGGGTCCATCAGGCTTCGCCGCGGAGCGCCTCGAGGATGCGCTCGACGGTCGCCTCGTCACGGGCCGCCGTGAACGGCAGGGCGTTGCCGCCGGTGATGCGGAACGGGGCGCCGGAGAGCGTGGCCTGGGCGCCGCCCGCCTCGGTGACCAGGAGCAGACCTGCCGCGTGGTCCCAGGCGTACTCCCAGTTGAAGGCGACCGCGTCCTGGTCGCCGCGGGCTACGGCGAGGTATTCGAGGCCCGCGGCACCGCAGGGGCGGGCCTCGATGCCCTCGGCGCGCAGGCCGAGGAGGGCGCGCTTCTGTGCCTCGGTGGTGTAGTCGGGGTGCGACATCGCCACCCGCAGAACGGCGCCGGGTGTGGGCGAGCCGACGTGTATCGGCTTGCCGTTGAGTGTGGCACCGCGGCCGCGGACGGCGATCGCCATCTCGTCCAGGGCCGCGGCATACGTCCAGGAGGCGAGGAGTTCGCCGCGGTGGGCGAGGGCGACCAGAGTACAGAAGCCCGGTTCGCCACGGACGAACTGGCGGGTGCCGTCGACCGGGTCGACGACCCACACCGGCGCGTCGCCGCCCAGGGCGTCGTACACCTTCGGGTCGGCGTGGACCGCCTCCTCGCCGACGACGACCGAGCCCGGCAGGAGCCTGGTCAGAGATGCGGTGAGGTGTTCCTCGGCGAGGCGGTCGGCTGTGGTGACGAGGTCGTGCGGGCCGCTCTTCTCGACGATCTCGTGCGCGGCGAGCTGCCGGTAGCGCGGCATGATCTCGGCAGCGGCCGCTGCGCGGACCGCCGCCTCGACCTCGGTCAGGTCCCCGGCGAGGAATTCATCGATCATGCCCCCAGCTAAGCACGGTCCACCGGGGGGCCGACGACCTGGTCATGACGTGGAGGAGGCCGGTCACGAGCAGGTCGGTCTCAGAACCAGTCGTCGTGCCTGGGCGGGTCGCAGAGTTCGAAGACCACCTCGCCCGCGTCCCGGTCACCGTCGGCAACCGGGCGCACCCGCGCGCCGACCGACACCTGGTGCGGTGCGGCGCCCACGACGCGGCAACGAAACGCAAAGCCCTCGGGGAGCCGGACGAGGGACTCGTTGCGTGCGGCGTCCGTGTAGCGATGCACGACGCCGGACCTCACCACGACGCCCAGACCGGCGCTGTGTTCGGGCTTCAGATCGCTTGACGCGCACACCGGACACAGCAGCCTCCGGAAGGAGGCCGTACCGCACCAGCGGCACCGGTGGTAGTGCAGGCCGGCTTCCTCATGCACCGTCTGCACGGTGCCACTTGATGACTGGGACACGTTTCGACCCCCTGCGCTCGGCTCGGATGCGCCGTACCTGCGCTTCGGCGCGTCCGCACCATAGGGCACTGAGTGCTGAAACGTAAAGGCACTTGGTGCCATATCAAGGCCGGCCCCGGTGTCAGCCCCGGCCGATCGCCGATTCGACCTGCTGCACGACGCGCCACATCGGGACCCCCTTGGCGGCAACCATGACAACCACGTCACCATCGGCGGCGGGCGGGGACGCACCCCCGGCGACCGCACTCCCCCACACCTGGCGCACCAGCCCGAGGGCGGGATCCACCGCGGCCTCCGCGTCCCCTTCACCGCCCGAACGCAGCCAGGTCCGCAACCCGTTGTTGTGCGCGGCCACCACGGATGCGGCGATCACCTCGGCCCGCAGCGCACCGTCCCCCGACTGGCCGTACCGGTCACGCAGATAGCCGGCCATCGTCTGCTCATAACGGCGCACCACGGACAGTTCGTAGGTACGAAGCCCGGGCACCTCCCGGGTGAGCCGGTAGCGCTGGACGGAGAATTCGGGGTTGGCGGAGTACATGCGCAGCACGAGCCGGGCCGCGTCGCACACCGCGTCGACCGGCTCCATGTCACCGACCGCAGCAAGAAACGCGGTCATGTCGGCGAGGCAGCGCTCGTGATCCGGGAAGACCGCGTCCTCCTTGGAGGGGAAGTACCGGAAGAACGACCGGCGCCCGACCCCGGCACGCGCCACGATGTCGTCCACCGTGGTCTGCTCGAAGCCCCGCTCCAGGAAGAGCTGGAAGGCCGCCTCGGCGAGCACCTCCCGCATGGGGGCCTTCTTCGCTGGTCTGCGTGCGTCAGTCATGCGGGGAAGGTAGCACCGGAAGACCCATTATGACACCAAGTTCCTTTACAGAGGGTACTGAGTGTCATATTGTTCGTCGATACGAATCACACCCAGGTAGGAGAGCCGGCGTGAGCTTGAGGATCGTTGTCTGTGTGAAGTATGTGCCCGACGCCACTGGCGACCGGCACTTCGCTGATGATCTGACGCTG
>NZ_JBIRGM010000014.1:0-157219 GCF_044328025.1 Streptomyces sp. NPDC018000 | reverse complement strand
CGCGCTGGGACTGCAGTACGAGCGCCAGCACCGCGGCCGTCACGAGCAGCACCACCACAGCCACCTGCAAGGCGAAGACCTGCCCTGCAAGGCTCCGAGGGTGTTTGTCCGTGAGTGACCGAACCGGTGCGTTCCGGAATCGGCCGAAACGTGTCGCCACATTGCCCTTTGTAACACCGCAAGGTCGACGGCGCGTCAGGCGAGGCTGGTCGCGGGCGACCGGTGTACGGGGCGCCGCAGGGCTCCCCTTGCCGGTGCTAGCAAAGCCGCGCTAGCGTGTTTCTGTGCCCAAGACTCAGTTGAACGTGAGGGTGGACGAGGCTACCGCCGAGGCCGCGCGACAGCGCGCGATGCAGAGGGGGATGAGCGTGAACCGCTACATAGAGGAGCTTGTGAAGCAGGATGCGGGCGAGGTCGGACACACCTTCGTCGAAGCCGCGGCCGACTTCATGAAGCAGTACGAGTCGGTGTTCGCCGAGGAGTTCGGCCCGGAGCGCAAAGGCACGCGTTGAACCTCCAGATCGACCTTTCCTGGCTGCTCATGGTGGCCGAGCACAAGACTCCCGGCGATCCTCAGGTCGTCGACTGGGGTGCGCTCGTGGCTGCGGTGGCCCGTCATGAAGCCGAGATCTTCGGCAGCCCCGTCTACAGCGACCCGCACGCCAGGGCCGCCGCCCTTCTGCAACTGCTCCTCCATGTCCCAGCGCTCGAACACTCGAACGCGATGTTCTCCTCGGCCGTCGCATACGGCTATCTCGTCGCCTCCGGGCTGAAGGTCATCACCTCGCCCGAGCAGGTGCGCGACCTGGCTCGAATGGTGAAGGAGGGCAAGGCGGACGTCCGGGCCATCGCCGACGAACTGCGCAGTTGGAGTCTGTGACACCACCGGCACGCGGTGGTGGACCAATGCCTCAGCCAACCGCGGCCGGCCGCCGCGCCACGCCCAGCACACACGCGGACGTGGGCAGCCGGATTCCCCAGTCGGGCATCCTGACCCTGCGGTAGGCCTCCACCGTGAACCCGGCTCTTTCGATGGCGGCCACGGTGTCGCGCGCCGTGTGGCACCCGCCCGTCACCAGCGGCCAGACCGTACGGTCCAGCGCCCGCTGGGTCGCTGCCATGATCCGGTCATCAGCCCGCACATGCTCGAAGAAGCGCAGCTCGCCGCCGGGCCGCAGCACCCGTACGATCTCCGCGAGCGAACGTTCCACATTCCGTACGGTGCACAGCACCAGCGATGTGACGGCCCCGTCGAACGCCTCGCTCTTCACCGGCAGGGCTTCTGCCGCGCCCGGCATCACATCCACCGGAATTCCGGCACGCAACGCCGACCGCACCGCCAACTGCCGCAGGCTGCGCTCGGGTTCGATGGCCACCACCTCCGACACCGCGGGCGGGTAGTGCGCGAAGTTCAGGCCGTTGCCCGCACCTATCTCGATGACTCGGCCGGACATGCCGGCCAGCAGCTCCGAGCGCACCGCGGCCAGCCCCGCCCCGGTCTCCGCGGCCACGCTCATCCGGGCGTAGAGCCGAGCGAAGACGGGGTGGTGCACCGCTCCCTCCGGGATTTTCGTGCTGCGCAGACGCATGACGGACCTCCTCGACACGGCGCTCGACCGGAAAGGTACGGCTACTTCGATTCTCCCCCCGTCCCGCGCGGCTCGGCCGCCCACTCGGCCGGCCGATTCCCGCCGAGTTGCGCCGTCAGCCAACTCCCGGCCTGCGCACGGAAGTCGGAGGGCGCCAGCGCCCCCGCACCGGCCGGCACGGCACCCAGCAGCGGGGCGCCCGCAGCCACCGGAAGGTCTTCCAGATTGCAGCGCGTCGCGAGGTCCGGCTCGGAGGGCATGCTGCCCACCACCACACCGAGGCACTCCAGCCCCCGCGCCCGCAGGGCCTCCGAGGTCAGCGCGGTGGAATTGAGAGTGCCCAGTCCCGCCGGCGCCACGACCAGGACCGGTGCGCCCAGCAGCCGTGCCGCGTCGGCCAGGGTCGCGCCGTTGTCGTCGAACCGTACGAGCAGTCCGCCCGCACCCTCGACCAGCACCAGATCGTGTCCGGCCGCCAGCTTCTCGGCCGCCTCGGCGATCTCGTAAGGCCGTACCGGCGGGAGACCGGCCCTGCGGGCGGCCGTGGCAGGTGCCAACGGCTCGGGGAACCTGGCCAGTTCGACCGCGGTCACATGGCCGCCCGCCAACCGTGCGACCTCGGCGGCATCGCCGGGCTCGCCGGGAGCCAGCCCCGTCTGGGCAGGCTTGAGCACCGCCACGCTGCGATCCCGGCACGCCGCCGCCACAGCCGCGGTCACGACCGTCTTGCCGATCTCCGTGCCCGTACCCGTCACCACCAGAACCGTCATCTCAGCCCTCCCGCGCAGCCGCGCACACGGCGCGGCAGATCCGCGCCACATCCTCGTCACCGGTCACATACGGCGGCATGGTGTAGACGAGATCGCGGAACGGCCGCAGCCACACACCCTCCCGTACCGCAGCCCGGGTCGCGGCCTCCATGTCCACTTCGTGATCAAGCTGTACGACACCTATCGCTCCCAGCACCCGCACATCCCGAACCCCGGGCAGCTCCGCAGCCGGGGCGAGACCGTCCCGCAGCCCGCCGCCGATCCGCTCGACCTCCTTCTCCCAGTCCTGGCCGAGCAACAGGTCGATGGATGCGCATGCCACCGCGGAGGCGAGCGGATTGCCCATGAACGTAGGTCCGTGTGCCAGCACCGGTACCTCGCCCCGCGAGATGCCCTCCGCCACTCGTGAGGTGCACAGCGTCGCCGCCATCGTCAGATACCCGCCGGTCAGCGCCTTGCCCACGCACATGACATCCGGCGAGATCCCCGAATGCTCCGCGGCGAACAGCTTCCCCGTACGGCCGAAACCCGTGGCGATCTCGTCGAACACCAGCAGCACGTCATGCGCATCGCATGCCTCGCGCAGCACCTGCAGATAGGCGGAGGAGTGGAACCGCATCCCGCCCGCGCCCTGCACCACCGGTTCCACGATCACCGCGGCCAGCCGGTCGGCGTGCTCCGCGATCAGTTCCCACAGGTGTTGTACGTACGCGGCATCCGGCTCCGCGTCGAAGCCCGCCGGCGGCTCGTCCGCGAAGATCTGCCGGGGCATTACGCCCGACCACAGCTCGTGCATGCCACCCTCGGGGTCGCACACCGACATGGGCTGCCAGGTGTCCCCGTGATAGCCGCCGCGCCAGGTCAGCAGCCGCTGCTTGGCCGGCCGCCCGGCCGAGCGCCAGTACTGCAGACACATCTTCACCGCGACCTCGACCGACACCGACCCGGAGTCGGCGAGGAAGACATGCTGCAGCGGCTCCGGGGTGATCTCGACCAGCCGGGTGGCCAGCCGCACGGCGGGCTCATGGGTGAGTCCGCCGAACATCACATGACTCATCCGGTCCAGCTGACCGCGTGCCGCCTCATTGAGCACCGGATGGTTGTAGCCGTGCACCGCCGACCACCAGGACGACATGCCGTCGACCAGCTCGTGCTGCCCGTGGGCCGGTTCGGCGAGCCGGAGCCGTACCCCGGACGCGGACTCCACGACCAGTGGCTCCTGACGCCCCGGCATCGGGCCGTACGGATGCCAGACGTGGGCCCGGTCCAGCAACCGCAGTTCGGCCGGGGAGAGCGCCTCAGGCATTGGGGGCGAGATCCGTACCAGCGCCGCGGCGGCGAACCGCCACCAGATCCGTGCGTGCAGCCGGGATCTCGCTGGGCTCGGCAGCGGCTTCCGAGGGCGTGTCGCCACAGGGTGCGCACCCGCCGTCGTGCGAACCGCAGCCGCCGCCCTCCTGCGCACGGTGCGCAGGCAGCGTCGTCGTCCCTGCTCCCTCCACCTCGAAACCGGCGTCCGCGATCATGTCCAGATCCGCCTGCCCCGCCTGTCCCTCGCTGGTGAGGTAGTCGCCCAGGAAGATCGAGTTGACCAGGTGCAGAGCGAGCGGCTGCATCGAGCGCAGATGCACCTCGCGCCCGCCCGCGAGCCGCACCTCCACATCCGGGCAGACGAACCGGACCACCGCCAGAATGCGCAGGCACCGCTGCGGCGTGAGGTTCCACTCCTTGGCCAGCGGGGTCCCCTCGAACGGGATCAGGAAGTTCACCGGCACCGAGTCCGGGTCCAGCTCGCGCAGCGAGAAGACGACATCGACCAGATCGGCATCGCTCTCACCCATCCCGGCGATCAGCCCGGAGCACGCCGAGAGCCCGGCGGCCTGCGCCTGCTGCACGGTCTCCACCCGGTCCGCATAGGTATGGCTGGTGGTGATGTTCCCGTACGTCCCCTCGGACGTGTTGAGGTTGTGGTTGTACGCGTCGGCGCCCGCCGACCGCAGCCGGTCGGCCTGTCCGTCGGAGAGCAGACCGAGGCAGGCGCACACCTCGACGCCCTCGTGCCGCTCCTTGATCGCCGCGATGGTCTCCGAGACCCGGTCGACATCCCTGTCCGTCGGACCGCGACCGCTCGCCACCAGACATACCCGCTTGGCGCCGCCCGCCACCCCGGCCGCTGCGGCCTTCGAGGCCTCGTCCGGTTTCAGCCAGGTGTACTTGAGGATCTCGGCCTTCGACCCGAGCCGCTGCGAGCAGTACGAGCAGTCCTCGGGGCAGAGCCCGGACTTGAGATTGACCAGATAGTTCAGCTTCACACGCCGCCCGAACCACTGACGGCGCACCCTTCCGGCCGCGGCCACCACTTCGAGCAGATCGTCGTCCGAGGTCGCCAGTACGGCGAGTGCTTCTTCACGGGTCGGCAGCTCGCGCCGCAGTCCCTTGTCCACCAGCGTGTTCAGGAGGTCCATGACATCGATCCTGGCCTACGGCACGGCCCGCAGCCAAGGAGGAACCGGACAACAGAGCCTGTCGAGGGTGTGTGTATTGCCACACCATGACCTGCTGCGCCCCCGGTTAAGCTCTGTAAGCTGCCTACAAAAGGGACCGTTCATGCCCTTCGCTCCGTTCGACTGGATCGACGACGAGGCGCGCCGCCGCGCGGACGCCGGACTCGTCCGCGTGCTCCGCCCCCGGCCCGCCGAACCAGAGCTTCTGGACCTTGCGAGCAACGACTATCTGGGCCTGACCCGGCACCCCGAGATCATTGCTGCCGCGGCCGAGGCCGCGCACCGATGGGGCGCGGGGGCGACCGGATCACGGCTCGTCACCGGCTCCACCGCACTGCACGCCGAACTCGAACGCGAACTGGCCGATTTCTGCGGTTTCGAGGCGGCTCTGGTGCTGTCGTCGGGCTACGCGGCCAATCTCGCCGCCCTCACCGCTCTCACCGGTCGCGGCTCGCTGATCGTCTCCGACGCGGTCAACCACGCCTCGATCGTGGATGGTTGCCGGCTGTCCCGGGCCGAGACCGCCGTCGTGCCGCATGCCGACCCCGATGCCGTACGCAAGGCGCTGCAGGCACACGAGGGACGCGCGTTGGCGGCCACCGACTCGGTCTTCTCGGTCGACGGCGATGCCGCGCCGCTTTCCGAACTGGCCGACGTCTGCCGAGCGGAGGGCGCCGCACTGCTCGTCGACGACGCACATGGCCTCGGCGTGCTGGGCGAAGGCGGCCGGGGTGCGCTCGCCGCCGCCGGTCTTGCGGGCAGCGAGGGAATCGTCACCACGCTCACGCTGTCCAAGTCCCTGGGCAGCCAGGGCGGAGCGGTCCTCGGACCGGCCCGGGTCATCGAGCATTTGGTCAATACGGCTCGTACATTCATCTTCGACACGGGTCTCGCACCGGCCGCGGCGGGCGCCGCTCTGGGGAGCCTGCGGCTGCTCCATCGCGAGCCGGAACGCGCCGGCAGAGCCCGCGCGGTCGCCACCGCTCTGTACGAGCGGCTGACCGAGGCCGGTCTGACCGCCGTCCGCCCCGACGCGGCAGTGGTCTCGGTGCGGGCACCCTCGGCGGATGCGGCGGTGCGCTGGGCGGCCGACTGCCGCACCGCGGGAATCGCGGTGGGATGCTTCCGGCCGCCGTCGGTGCCGGACGGTGTCTCCCGGCTGCGACTGACCGCGCGAGCCGACCTGACCCAGCATCAGATCGCCACCGCCGTGGCGATCGTGCGACGGACCGCTCCCGTCAGCTGACCGAACCCCGGTGCAGGCCGGAGACGAAAATTTTCCAGGCCGCCGCGGAGAACCGCAACGGTGGCCTGGACACATCCTTGAAGTCCCGTACGGCCAGCCGTCCGTTTCCGAACGGCGCGGTCTCCACACAGTTGTTCATACCCGTGCTGCGGCTGCTGCGCCGCCACCGTAAATCGTGCTGTGCGAGGCAATCCGACATGAGCCCCCCTCGGGCAGTCCGGGGTCACCGACCGTCGCGGTCGATCGCGGCGATGAGGTCCAACGAGTGCTGCGGCGACAGCGCGTGCGCCTGCATGGTGCGGAAGGCCGAGCTGTACGCCTCAAGGTCTTCTTTCCGCTCCAGATAGAGGCTACTCGTCAAATGGTCGAGAACTACCACGTCCAGATCAGAAGTGTTCGGAAATGAGAAGATAACGAAAGGGCCGGTGAGTCCGGCATGGCAACCGACCGAGAATGGCAGCAACTGAAGCTCCACGTGAGGTAGTTGAGCCACGCGAGTCAGATGGCGCAGCTGGTTTCTCATCACCCGGCCCCCGCCGACCTCGCGCCGCAGCACCGCCTCGTCGAGCACCGCGCTCAGCCGCAGCGGCGGATCGGTCCGAAGCACCCCTTGCCGGGCGAGCCGCACCTCCACCAGCGAGTCCAGCTGGCGGGCGGGTAACCCGTCCAGCGATGCCCGGGTCACCGCGCGTGCGTAGTCGGCCGTCTGCAGGAGCCCCGGCACTACCGAGGTCTCCAAGGTCCGCGCGGTCCGCGCCTGGGACTCCAGACTGATGAAGTCGCGGTACTGCGGCGGGATCAGACCGCGATAGGCATGCCACCATCCGGTACCGCCACCGCCCGCCGAACCCGCCAGCGCTGCAAGAAGCGTCCGCAACTGCGTGTCGTCCACGCCGTACGCGTCCAGCAGCCGGGTCACATCGGCCGGTCGCACCCCACTGACACCGGTTTCGATCCGGCTCACCTTCGACTGGTGCCAGCCGAGCGTCCGAGCGGCGTCCCGACTTGTCAATCCGGACGCGTGGCGCAGACTCCGGAGCTCCTCCCCGAGCTTGCGGCGCCTTACCGCAGGGCCGTGCTGCATCTGCGGCCTCCCTCCCTCTTCCGCCGAGCGGACAGTGTGACGCCCGCGTACGGCCTTGCGTGGCAGGGTCACCGCATTGAGCGACAGATATATGCATATCTTGGTGGATCGCCGTTGCGGAGAGCAGCACCAGTGGCAATCCGGCGCGAAGCGCGACCGAGACCGGTGGTGGGTCGGTTCCGAGGGGAAAGGGACGGCTAGCCATGGCAGACCATCGGGAAGCAAGCGTCGCTCTGCCACTGTCGACGGCGGCAAGACAGATCACGGCCGGGGCCACGGGCGTGATGTCCGGACAGGCGTCAGCGGACCCGCCCGTAATAGACGCTCTTCGTCCAGATCTTCTCCAGCCGGACCACCGCGCCGGTCCTCGGTGAGTGCCAGATCTTGCCCTTGCCGGCGTAGATCCCCACGTGGTAGATGCTGCGGCCGTGATGGAAGAAGACCAGGTCGCCACGTTGCCTGTGCGAGGCGGGGATATGGCGAGTCTTGTTGTACTGCTGCTGGGCCGTGCGCGGGATTTTCTTGCCCGCCTTCTTGAACGAATAGACCGTCAGACCCGAGCAGTCGAAGCGGTTGGGGCCGGTGGCCCCCCACCCGTACGGCGATCCCTTCTTCGATGCGGCGATGTTGAGCGCTTTCATCGAGAAAGTCGCTGCCTGGGCCTGGCTCGTGGCGCCAGGGGCGAGCATGGTGCCGCCGACCGCGGCCAGTGTCAGAACCGAGGCCGTGCCGGCCCGGGCGAGCAGAGACGGGACATGAACCTGCGCAGTCATGCGCAACCCTTCGTCAGCCGCCTGTGAAGGATGACCTGTCGGGTTCGGGCTGGCGAAGTTGCCCGGCCGCCCCTGGGCGGCTTCACCCCGAGGGCCGACCGGTGTTCCGGTCGGCCCGTTGTGCTCGGGTCCTCCACTCCTGCCGATCCACTTCTGTCGACCAGGCATCCGGACGGCGGCAGGACTCGGCGTCCGCCCGAACCGCCCCGCCGCGGTGGCGGGGGCTTGTCGTCCCAGGGATCTTGACTCACCGGCTGCCCGATTTCTCAGGGAAAGCAGCGATATGTGAGGCTTCTCACGACTGATCCGTTCGGGTGAGGCTGATGAATTCGGACGCTCTGCCGGTCGCTCGGACCGGTCTCGTACCAGGGGTGGAATGACAGATTCCGCTCACTGTCCTCATAGGAAAGCGCAAGTTGAGATGTCCCTCGCGAGGGCGAACCCCTACGCCGAACGAGCGAGGAATTCCGATTTGCCTGCCGGGCGTGTCGCGCAGGGGAGTTGAGCAAAGCCCGTCAGAGGTGAAGGCAGGGGGAGTTGACCGGACTCGGCAGGGGTGTCGGCGAACTGGCCGATCAACTCGTCCGAGCAGGGGGCACGGTGACACGTTCCGCCCGCCGTTCCCCGTCCAGTACACGCAGCGCCCGCGCCAGGGTGGCGGCGTGGATCTGTGCTTCTCCGCGCTCATGCATCAACGCCAGTGCGTCCCGTAGCGCGCCCGCCCGTGAGACCAGCGCCTGTGCGGCGCGCAGTGCGCCGTAGGTGTCGCTGCCGCGGGCCGGGTTGATCCGGCCCAGTTGGTCGAGGGCTTCGAGGTAGCAGTCGATGAACTCTCCCTCGGCGCACGTCAGTGCGGGGAGCGGCGGCAACTCCGGTGACTGCATCGGGCGTTCACCTCGCGCTGTGCGGCGGGAATGACGACATCCGGTTCTCCACGATGTGGTCCACCAGGCCGTACGCCTTGGCGCCCGCCGCGTCGAGAATGAGGTCGCGCTCGATGCAGGTGGTGATCTGCTCGGCGCTCCGGCCGGTGTGACGGGCCAACAGCGTGGTGAGCATCTCGCGGACCCGTTCCATTTCCTGTGCCTCGATCTCGAGATCGGACGGCTGACCCCGAACCGGCTCGGTGAGGTCGGGCTGCTTTACGACGACCCTGGCACCGGGCAGTGCGTGCCGTCGTCCGGGAGTGCCCGCGGCGAGCAGTGCGGACGCGCAGGAGCCGGCCTGACCGAGGCAGTAGGTCTCCACCTCGCAGGTGAGGTACTGCATCGTGTCGTAGATCGCGGACATGGCTCCGAACGAGCCACCGGGGGAGTTGATGTAGAGCGAGATGGGCCGGTCAGGGGCGTCGTGTTCCAGATACATGAACTGGGCGATCAGGTCGGTGGCCGCGGTGTCGTCGACCGGGGTGCCGAGGAAGACGATCCGTTCGGCGAGCAACTTGGAGTACGGATCGAGGGTGCGGGTCCCGTTGGTCGTGTGTTCGGTGAACTCGGGCAGCACGTAACGGGTGGTGGGGCGTAACAGCATGGCGATGCCTTTCCTCCGGGTCTGCACGGGCGCGTGCACAAGCTTCTGTAGAAAATGTACAGGACGTACAGAAGGTTGTGATGGGGAGCGACGTATCCTGGTGATCCACTAAATGACCCGGGTCAGAGGCTGTTTTTTGCTGTTCGCCGAGCGTAGATGTCTCACATATCTGTCACGACTTCTTGATCATCAGGCTGCTTCGCCCTCACTGAAGCCAAGCAGGAAGTGGGGTGGCCCGAGGCGGCGCGGAGGTCCTCGGGGCTCGGGTGAACGTACACCCGCTTGGTGAAGTTGGCGTTGGCATGCCCGGCCCATGCGGCGAGGGCGACGTCCGACACGCCGTTGACGGCAAGAAACGTGAGGCACGAGTGGCGCGCGCTGTAAAGTCGGACCTTTTGTAGCTCTAGCTTCTGCTGCAGGGAGTACGCGGCCTCACGCAGGTGGCGAGTCGTGAGCGGCCGGCCGAGGTGTTGGGCCGTCGAGGGGCGAAGTCCTGTGCCGGCTTGGCCGCCACGCCTGCGGGTGCCGACAAGTAGCCAGGTGACCATGGATTCGACGTGTTCCCCCGTCAGTTCCTGCAGGCGCATATGGCCGAGGTAGGAATGCACGTGGATCAAAGCGTTCTTGTACCCCTGGACCGTGCTCTCCTCCAGGTCCTCGGCCTTCTTGGCCAGCCAGATGTCGAGTCACTCGGACACCGTGATCTTGCTCGGCATGACGAACATGCCCGTCGCCCGCCGATTGCGGATGCGGGCGATCCCCTCACGCACCTCCGTGGCAGGTCCGTCGTGACGGTGCGTCGCTTGCGCTTGCCTTGGGCGTCATGGCCCATGTCGACGACGGCGCGGTAACGGACCTGGCCGCTCTGGCAGGCCGTCCTCGTTGCGCCCGTCGTGCGGACCCCGAACGACGACCCCGAGGGCGACGACCCGCAGGACGTCGTCGGGGCGGTCATGTGGCTTGGGGAGTCCGAGAGCGAGATCGAGGGCGCGGACACGGTCACGGACAACTCCCAAGGCATGAGGCTCCCTGTCGTGTCGACCACGATGTGCCGCTTACGGCCGTTGATCTTCTTCCCGCCGTCGAAGCCGCGTGAGGACGCGGGCACGGACGCGGCGGCCTTGACCGACTGGGCGTCGATGATGCCCGCGGTCGGCTCCGGATCCCGGCCGGCCGCCTCGCGGGCCCTCCCACGCAGCCGCGTTATGGGTGTTACATGCGTTAGTGCGATATCGGCCTCAGCCTGGACCACTTCGAGGGTCGCACCTGGTGCGGCCCGGCACCACCATGTCACCCTCGTGACCGCCGCCCACGCCTTCCTCACCCTCCGGCGCCTCAACCCAAAAGCCGAAGCGTCGGCCTGACCTTCTACCAAGCCCTCGACACCATCCAAAACCTGATTCGGGCCTGGACCGGCGAATGCCCCACCTGCCACCGCGACTTACCCAACACACAACGACAACGCCGCACCCACCGAAGCGCAACACGAAGTGCTACTAGGGGTGCCAGGTGACCGGGAGGTGGCGCGGGCCGCGGATCAACGCGGTGTCCTCGCGCCAGGGCACTTCGGTTTGGGGGACGGCCAGGCGTGGGTCCAGGAACTCCTGTAGGAGCGTCGCGAGTACGACCCGGACCTCGGTCCTGGCCAGCTGGGCGCCGGGACAGAAGTGCGGGCCGAAGCCGAAGGCCAGGTGCGGATTGTGCGACCGCTCGAGATTCAGGACCTGCGGATCGGTGAACACCGCCTCATCGAAGTTGGCCGAAACCATCGCGGGGAAGACCGCTTCTCCCTCGCGCACGGTCACATCGCCCAGCGTCACGTCCTCGGCGGCGATCCTGGGCAGCGACTCGCTGCCGCCCAGCGGAATGAACCGCAGCAGTTCCTCGACCGCCGTGTCGATCCGCTCCGGGTGCTCCGCCAACTCCGTCCACAAGCCGTCGACGAGCAGCGTGAGGACGGAGTTGGCGATCGCGTTGGCCGTGGTCTCGTGGCCCGCCGCCAGGATGGTCACCCCCAGGGTGACCAGCTCCTCCTCGGACAGACGTCCCTCGTCCTCGTCGCGCGCGGCGATGAGTTCGGACAACAGGTCGTCCTGCGGCTCGGCGCGGTGGCGGGCGATGCGTTCGGCGAGGTAGGACGTCAGTGCGTCGGCGGCGGCCTCGACGTCCTCGGCCGGGACACCGACGCCGCTGAACACCAGCTCGGAGAAGCGCTGGAAGAAGTGTTGGTCCGAGGCGGGTACGCCCAGCATCTCGCAGATCAGCGTGATCGGCAGCGGCATCGAGAACGAGTCGACCAGGTCCACCGGCGGACCGGCGGCCCGCATCCCTGCGACGAGCTCGCCGACGAGCTCCTCGATGCGGGGCCGCCACAGTTCGACGTTCCGGCGCGAGAACGCCCCCGAGATCAGCCTGCGTATCCGGGAATGCTCCGGCGGGTCCAGGGACAGAATGTCGCCGCCCGGATTTAGCCATGCCTGCGTCCGCGGGACGTCCGCCTGCACGGTGGCGGCCCGCGAGAACCGGGAGTCGCCGAGCGCGGTCTTGACCTCGACCTGTCGGGTCACCAGCCAGCCCTCACCGCCGTACGGCAGTTCCACCCGCTGAACCGGGCACTTCGCGCGCAGATCGGCGAACTCCGGCGGGACGTCCAGCCGGTGGTCGTCGGGAAAGGGGTACTTCATCACCTGTTCCCCGCTCAGCCGCCTGCCCGAGTTCCTGATGGGCGTGCTCCTGGCGAGGATCGTGCAGACCGAGCGGTGGTGGCCCCGAGTGAACGTGTGGTGGATCGCGCTGCTGTGCGTGGCCCTGTGGGGGCTGCTGCACGTGCTCCCCGCGACGTTCCGCAGCAGCGGACTGCTGACGCTCGGCATTGCCCTGTTCGTCCCGCTGATCGCGGTGCGCGACATCGAGGGGAAGCCGTCGTGGCTGGACAACCGGCCCATGGTGTTGTTCGGCAACGCCTCCTACGCGGCGTACCTGGTGCACTTCCCGCTGCTCGGCCTGGCCCGCTACCTCACGGGGGAGACCGACCGCTTCGGGTTCTGGGTCGCGACGCTGATCGTGGTCGTGCTGTTCGTGGTCACGCAGCTGATCGGTCTTGCCATGTTCCTCGGTCTGGAACGCCCACTGATGCGCAAGTTCGGCAGACCGCGCTGGTCACTTGCCGTGTCCACCCCGCCTGTGCTGGCCACGACCGACGCGGCCAGCACGCGTCGGTGATAGCCTCCCGACCGTGTCCCGCAGGCGGCGTACCCCGCAGGGTACGCGGTGGGCGGGCACAAACCTTCAGGGGTTTCCCACCACATGTCAGACCAGAATCAACTCAAGGAATTCTTCAAGTTCCAGCAGGGGATAATCGACGAGTTCCGCGCCAACGAAGGCAAAGTCGGCGGGATGTTCGATGGTTCCACCCTTTGCCTCCTCACCACGACGGGGGCGCGTACCGGCCGGCCCCGTACCCAGCCGCTCGGCCTGATGCAGGTCGACGGGCAGGACTTGGTCGTCGCCTCGGCGGGCGGCGCACCGACCCATCCGGCCTGGTACCACAACATCCGTAAGAACCCGATCGTGACGGTCGAAAAGGGTTCCCGCACGTTCCGGGCGATCGCCTCGATCCCTCCGGGCGAGGAGCGCGACCGGCTCTTCGCGGGGATCGTCGCGCAGGAGCCCGGGTACGGCGAGTACCAGAAGAAGACCGAACGAATCATTCCCGTCGTCGCACTGCACCCGGTCGACCTCGAACCCGACCGGGTCAAGCACCTCGGTGACGAACTAGTCGAAATGCATGACTGGTTGCGCAGCGAACTGACGGACCTGCGCAAGCGGATCGACGACGTGGTCGAGGGCAGGGCCGACGACGTCGCGCCGAAGGCCGAGGGCGGCAACGTACTCGCCGAACTGCGGTCGCACTGCCTGGACTTCTGCCACGCGCTGCACATTCACCACGGCGGCGAGGACATCGGTGCCTTCCCGGTGCTGCGCGAGCGGTTCCCGGCACTGGAACCGGTTCTGGACAAGTTCGCCGAGGAACACAAGGTCGTGGTCGAACTGCAGAACCGGATCAAGGAACTGGTCGAGGATTTCGCTCCCGACCGGGACGATCCGGTGCGGCTGCGCGCGGAGGTGGAGGACCTCGCGAGCCGGCTCGAAGCGCACTTCGACGAGGAGGAACGCCAGCTCGTCACCGCGCTGAACGCCATGGGCCCCGCGCCGGAGCGCGGCTGAGCAACCAAGTGGAGCACGGGCGGAACTCCGCCCGTGCTCCACTGCTGTTCAGGTCGTGCTGTCGCGCAGCCCGTGGCGGAAAGTCACGCAGTGCTCGTACGCGGGTAGCAGACCACTTCGCGTGGCGGACGCGAGAGTCGGTGCATTCTCGTCCTTCGGCGACATCAGAAAGGGAACGAACGCTGTCGGGCCATTCGATGGCGAGATCCGGATCGAGGGGGGATTCCGTGTTCGCGGTCCGGGTTGTAGCCCTCCGAGCACAGATAGACGACGGTGGTGTCGTCGGTCAGGGCGAGAAAGGCGTGTCCAAGGCCCTCGGACAGGTAGACGGCGTGGTGGGCCTGATCGTCAAGACGTACGCCCTCCCACTTGCCGAAGGTCGGTGAACGATCTCCTGTCCAGGTGGGCTGGCCCCGCTGGTCGTCGACGACCTCGACGGGGCCCGTCGCGCCCGCCAGCCTGATCACCGTTCGCACGAAACTGTCCCCGTGCTCCCCGAACAGCCACGCTGTCCGGACCACGTAGCCGGTGTGGGGGAGTGCCTCCAGAACGGCACGTTCCCCTGCCAACTTACTTCGGCCGTAGGCGGTTCGAGGAGCGGTCGGCGCGTCCTGGGGGTACGGCCGCATGGCGTTTCCGTCGAAGACGTAGTCCGTCGAGACCTGCAGCAGTACGGCTCGCAGAGCGCCGCACTCCTCCACGAGGAGGCGGGAGCCCGTCCCGTTGACTGCGTGGGCCTCGGTCTCCTTCTGCTCCGCCTCGTCAACCGCGGTCTACGCCGCGCAGTTGACCACCAGGGCCGGACGGTGGGCCGGCAGGACCCTCCGCACCGCGTCGGGGTCGCTGATGTCGAGGTCGGAGCGGTCGACCCCCACCACGGAGATGCCGACCTTGTCCAGCCGGGCCCAGGAGATCGCGGGCCAGCATCCCGTCCGCTCCGGTCACGAGCCAGACCGGCTCATCGGCAGTCGTCACAGTACGGCCCGCTCCAGCAGGGGTTCCCACCACACACGGTGGTCGCGGTACCACTGCACCATCTCGCGCAGGCCCTGCTCAAGCTTCACCCGGGGCTCGTAGCCGAGCTCTTCGCGGATCTTGGTCCAGTCGACGGAGTACCGCTGGTCGTGGCCCTTGCGGTCCTCCACATGGATCACACTGGTGTCCCACTGCGCCCCGCACGCGTCGAGGATCAGGGCGGTGAGCTCCTTGTTGGCGAGCTCGGTTCCACCCCCGATGTTGTAGACCTCGCCCGCGCGGCCACGGGTGCGCACCAGTTCGATGGCTCGGACGTGGTCGTCCACATGGAGCCAGTCCCGGACGTTGCCGCCGTCGCCGTACAAGGGCACCTTCTTGCCGTCCAACAGGTTGGTGACGAAGAGCGGGATCAGTTTCTCGGGGAAGTGATGGTGACCGTAGTTGTTCACTGGTGCCAATGAACTTGCTGAGTTCTGTCCTCAACGTGCGGGAGCAGCGAACCTGGGTATGCGCTGATGTCACGCCTCACCCTTCTTCACGAAGCCAGTGTCGTCAACGATCAGCACGCCGTCGTCGGCGCCGAGGTGCTCGGTGACGTAGGCCTGCAGGTTATCGCGGACCTCGTCGGCCTCCCAGCGGCTCCGGGAGAGCAGATGCTGCAGCCCGTCAGGGGTGCCATGACCGGCGTATTCGGCGAGCTGCCAGCCGTTCTTGCGGCCCACAGGGCCAAGAAGCCCACGGACGTAGTCCCGCATCCGGTGCCGGGGTTCCACACGGGCGAAACGGCCCCCGATCCGCAAGAGGGGATCGCCAAGTCCCTCTTCCCACAGGTTCGTTGGTGCATCGTGCATGCGGGCGGACTGCCCACAACGTCGCCACTACAAGCAGCGGAGCCACACGTTCGTGGGACGGCCCGGCAAAGACCGTCCCACCCCCGTTCCAGCCCGCTACACTCTCCACGCCCAAGCCGTTGACCAACGCCAATGAAGAAGTCCGGCTGGAGTATTAGTTGAGTATCGCGCGTGCTGGTTCTCGCCATTTGGCGGAGCCTACTGGCGGACGCTCTTGCTGTTGCTTCGCGGCAGGTTCGGGAGAACAGGGCCGACGCGGCGACGGCGGCGGGCGCGGGCCGCGCTCCTTGTGGGACCAGACCGAGGCCGTGCGCGCGGCATGGCGGTCTCGGCGAGCCGCCCGCCGACACCTTCGGACTGGCCGGGAGACCTCACGGCCAGGACGTCTGGCTACACTAGCCCGATCGCGTCACGTGAGTCGTCGATCCCCGCCGAGACCAGGATCCAGGGCGAACAGAAGACTCTTCGTGTCACGTCGTCTCACACATCTCTCACAAACGAGTGCGCACGGGAGCACGCGAAAGCCTCTGACCTGGACATTCGCTGTCGCCACGGACCACGGCAGACCAGGTAGACATTACATAGGCTAGGGAGCATGGCCTACGAGATTCCGGTGACGCAAGCCCGAGCTGAGCTCGCCGAACTGATCAACCGCGTCGTCTACGGCGGCGAGCGAGTCGTTGTGACGCGGCACGGGAAGCCGCTCGTGGCGCTTGTTTCGGCCGCTGACCTGGAGCGACTCGAAACCGAAGAGACGGTTGCCGAGGAGCAGGTGATCAGCTCGGTCTCCTCGATCGGCTCCTCCGTGTCCGCTCCCGGCGAAGGGCGGCGCTTCGGCATCGCGGCGGAACACAAGGGACACCGCGAGCCGGGCACCTGAGCGCCCTGCTGACGCGCCGTCACCCCGCGGCCGGGACGGCGCGGCCGTCCTGGGCAGCCACCGACCGTCGGCCAAATCCTGGTTGTGGACCGTCGTTCAACGAGAAGCGTTCCGAAGCGCGCCTGCCGGGGCCGGCCGTCGTCTCACACCGCTCGTCCGTCCGGCTGTTCCGGTGACGGCGGTCTCCCCCGACGCACGCCTGCTGCGCAGTTTCTTGGACGACGCACTGAGTGACGTACTCAAGACCCCGACGGGGTGAAGAACGCTCAGCGGGACACGGGTGTCCGGTTATTGATTCGGTAAAGAAGTGGCTGTGTGACCTGTTCTCAGGAACCTCACACACGACAGGATCCGCGAGAGGTCCTGTATGGACTGCGCCGCCACCGGCGGCACTTCAGATGTGGGGGAGGTTCCACTTGAGACGCACAGCAGTGCTCGGCTCGGCCGGCGCCCTGATCGCGGGCACGTTCATAGCAGGCACGGTCACCGCACCGGCGGCCACTGCCGAAGGCCGTCACCACCAGGGTTCCGAGGCGCGCGGCGTTCAGGTCGCCGCGGCACGGGCGGCCAGGTCCGGCATCGACTGGAAGGACTGTCCGGCCGACTGGGCCATCGCCAAGCCGATCCAGTGCGGCTGGGTGACCGTGCCGCTCGACTACGCCAGGCCCGACGGCAAGCAGATCAAGATCGCCGTCGACCGGCACGTCAGCACCGGCACGGAGGACGAGCGACAGGGCGCCCTGCTCTACAACCCGGGCGGCCCCGGCGGTTCGGGCATGGCATTCCCGAAGCGCATCATCAACAAGAGCCCGATCTGGGCGAACGCGGCGAAGGCCTATGACTTCGTGGGCTTCGACCCTCGGGGCGTCGGCCACTCCGCGCCGATCTCCTGCATCGACCCCCAGGAGTACGTCTCGGCTCCGAAGGCCGACCCGGTACCCGACTCCGAGGCCGACAAGCGCGCCCAGCGAAAGCTCGCTGCCGAGTACGCGGACGGCTGCGCCGAACGCAGTGGCGACATGCTGCCGCACATGACCACACCGAACACCGCACGCGACCTGGATGTCATCCGCGCCGCCCTCGGTGAGAAGCAGCTCAACTTCCTCGGTGTCTCCTACGGCACCTATCTGGGCGCGGTCTACGGCACGCTCTTCCCGACCCACGTCCGCCGCATGGTTGTCGACAGCGTCATCAACCCGGCGAAGGACAACATCTGGTACCAGGCCAACCTCAACCAGGACATCGCCTTCCAGGGGCGCTGGGACGACTGGAAGGCATGGGTCGCCAAGAACGACTCCGCCTTCCACATCGGCGACACCCCCGAGAAGGTCGAGCAGGCGTGGCTGAAGCTGCGCGCCGCCGCGAAGCGGAACCCGATCGGCGGCGTCGTCGGCCCCGCCGAGCTCATCGGCTTCTTCCAGAGGGCGCCGTACTACGACTCCACCTGGGCCTCCGTCGCCCAGACCTGGAGCGATTACCTGGGCGGCGACACCCAGGCCCTGGTCGACGCCGCGGGCCCGGACATGTCGGACATCGCGGGGAACATCTCCTCGGAGAACGGCAATGCCGTGTACACGGCGGTCGAGTGCGCGGATGCCAAGTGGCCCACCAGCTGGCAGAAGTGGGACCGTGACAACACCCGGCTGCACAAGGACTACCCGTTCATGACCTGGGCCAACGCCTGGATGAACCTGCCCTGTGCGACATGGTCGGCCAAGCAGCAGACTCCGCTGGACGTGAAGACCCACAAGGGCCTGCCGCCGGTGCTGATCGTGCAGTCCGAGCGTGACGCCGCCACCCCGTACCAGGGCGCCGTCGAACTGCACAAGCGCTTCAAGGGCTCGCGCCTCATCACCGAGCGGGACGCCGGTTCGCATGGTGTCACCGGCCTGGTCAACCCCTGCATCAACGAGCGGGTGGACACCTACCTGCTCACCGGCAGGACCGACCGCAGCGACGTGACGTGCGCCCCGCACGCCACCCCGAAGCCGTAGCGGTCACGCCTCACAGGCATGGGCGGCCGGCGGTCTTGGACCACCGGCCGCCCGTTCTCGCGTACGGACTCCGCTTCACGCCTTCCGGTCGTACGTCTCCAGCCAGGCGTCCTCCGCCGCGTAGTCGAAGAGCTTCTTCCCGTACGCCCGCAGCATGACGGGGAAGGCCTCCGTCCAGTCCCTGCCCTCCAGTTGCGCGGCGATCCACTCGACCGTCTCCGGAAGGGACTCCACATAGCCCGTCACGGCCCGGTATCCGAGCTCCTGCTCGGCAGCTGCCATGTCGTACACGAGGGGATGGGCAGCGCTCCAGGGCGTCGAGCCGACGCCGTCCTCCCCGGGTGCGCCCGCCATCAGAACGGTCTCGGTCTTCCGGCCGAGCACCACGTCGACGGCCTCGCCGATCTCGGCGACCGTCGGCGCCTGCGGATCCCCGGCATTGAGCACCCGCGAACCGGGCCGCCCGGCGGCGAGCCGGATCAGCTCGGCCAGATTGGAGACATGGACCGGGTGGAAACGGGACGTCCCGCCGTACGAGAGCACCCGCCTACCCCGGCCATCCAGGAGCCGCTTCACGAAATACAGCTCCCGGGGCGAACGGCAGTACGCCCCATGGATCGCCCCCGCTCGCAACAACGTCACCGGCAGGTTGTTTCCTGCCGCAAGCAAATCCTGCTCCAGTTGTATCTTCCGCGTTCCGTACGTGGCATCCCCGGGCGGCACGGTGCGCTGTGTCTCCGGGACCGGCACGGGGTACCGCGGGGCTCCGTCGGGCTCGCCCTGTGTGTCGAAGCTGCGCCCCTGGTCGTCCTCGTACACCGCACCGCTGGAGATGACCACCGCCGAACCGATCCGGTCCGCGAGACCGGTCAACTGCCGGGCGTGATCCGCGCCGTACGCCACCATGTCGACCAGTACGTCACAGCCGTCGCCCAGCGCCGCCGCGAGTACCCCGTCCTTGTCCCGGTCGAGAGCCGTCGTGCGCACCGCGCCGTCCCACCGCGTGTCCCGGCCGCCGCCGCGCGAAGCGGCCGTCACCTCCCAGCCGTCCTCGACGAGCGCCTGCACGGCCACTCGCCCGATCTGTCCCGTCGCTCCGAGGACCCATGCGCTTCCCTTGGTCATGAGAGGCACGCTATGGCGAGGCCGTCGACCGGACCAGCGGAGTTCACCCAGCGCGGATTCGCCGTCAGCGTCGCGACTTCGGGAACTTCTTCGACCGCCCGGCGTAGAGCCGGCCGTCGTGCGGACGGGGCCCTCATGGATGGGCCACCGCATTGACGCCACATCAGGTGATCAAGGCTGAACGGAACGGTGGCCGGGGGCGACTTGGACCGGGTGGCGGTGCGGCGGATCCAACAGCCGGAACCGCAGTCGGCAGACCACCGCGTCCGTCTCGCGGCGAACGGCGTGTGCGACGAGGGCACCTCGCTGATTCTGCAGCAGCCGCTGCCACACATGGGCCGGTTCGACTTCGGGGATGAGTACGGTGATCCGGACCCCCGGGTCCGTGGCTGCCAGCTCGCGCACATATGCGGCGACCGGGCGACCGACCGTACGGCGCTGCGAGGTGACGCGCACCAGTGGGACACCCGGGTTCCACAGCGCCCAGTCCCGCTCCAGGGCTTCGGTCTGGATACGGTCCTCGGCATCGGGGTGGCACACCGTCACCGCGCGGACCTCGTCGCCGAGCGATGCCGCCGCGGTCAGAGCCTCGCTGGTGAGCCGGGTGAGGGAGGAGACCGGGACCACTACCAGTGAGCGGTCACGGTGCGGGCGCTCCGGGATACGGCCGACCCCCAGCCGCTCACCGATGCTGGCATACGCGCGGTGGACGCACTCGAAGCCGGCGACCAGCAACGGCAGGGCGACTACGATCAGCCAGGCGCCCTCGTGGAACTTGGTGGCCGTGACGACGGCCGCGCTGACCCCCGTCAGGAGCGCGCCCGCGCCGTTGAGCGCGGCTTTGCCCGCCCACTTGGGCCCGCGCACTCCGCACCAGTGGATGACCATTCCGGCCTGGGCGATGGTGAAGCCGACGAAGACGCCGATCGCGAAGAGCGGGACGAGGGTGTTGGTGTCGCCCCCGGAGAAGACAAGCAGCGCGGCGGAGACGGCCGCGAGCGTGAGGATCCCGTGGCGGTGGACCTGCCGGTCGGCCTTCAGGCCGAAGACATGCGGCAGATAGTTGTCGCGGGCCAGCAGCTTCAGCAGCACCGGCAGACCGCCGAAAGAGGTGTTGGCGGAGAGCGCCAGCAGCACCATGGTGGCGAACTGCACGATGTAGAAGGCGAGATGGTGGCCGAACGATGCTTCGGTGAGCTGCGCAAGCACGGTGACACCTTCGACCGGCTGCAGACCGAACCGGGAGATCAGCACGGACAGACCGATCAGCATCACACCCAGGAGCGCACCGAGCGCGACCTCCGCATGCTGGGCGCGGCGGACGGCCGGGGCGCGGAAGGACGGAACGGCATTGGCGATGGCCTCGACACCGGTGAGCGCCGAACAGCCCGAGGCGAAGGCCTTGAGTAGGAGCAGCGCCCCGACGGTGGTGGCGTCGTCGGCGAGCACGGAGGCATGGCCGGCGGCTGCCTCGGTGCTCACCGGGGCGGACCGGAAGAGACCGACCGCGATCAGCGCCAGGATCGACCCGATGAACACCGCGGTCGGCACGACGAACGCACGCGCGGAATCGACGATCCCGCGCAGATTCACCGCGGTTATCAGGACAAGCACGCCGAGACAGAGCCACAGACGGTCGTCGTACAGGCCGGGGAAGGCGGAGGTCAGCGCGGCCACTCCGGCAGTGACGGCGACCGCGACGTTGAGGACGTAGTCCAGGACCAGCGAGGCGGCCGCGACCAGGCTGGTGCGGCGGCCGATGTGCGTCCTGGCGACCGCGTAGCTTCCGCCACCGTCCGGGAAGGCCGCTATGACCTGGCGGTACGAGGCCACGAGGACGGCCAGGAGGACGGCGATCGCCACCGTGACAGGGAGCGTGAAGCCGAGCCCGTGGCCGCCGGCCGCCGCCAGGACCAGGACGATCGCCTCGGGCCCGTACGCCACCGAGGCCATCGCGTCGAGCGAGAGCGCGGCCAGGCCGGTGAGGGCGGTGAGCTTGTGCCGGGCCCCGGTATCGGGGGGTTCCTCGGCACTAGGTGCCGAACCGGGGTCTGAGGTTGGAACAGACATGTGCTTCGCGGTCCTTTGATCGGGTCTGCTCAGGGTGTTCTCCTTTTCGGCCGGTGATGACTGTTGATGGCGCATCCTTGGCGCGAAACGGTGATCTCTTCGCGCGTTCTTGACAGGGCGGTCGGGGCGACGGCGGAACGGACAGGACGTTTCAGAGCTGCTGCCGACCACCGGCAGAACCGCCGACCGCGTCTTTCTCCCGCGCGGGATTCCGTACGCGTCACCGGACGATGAGTGAACCCTTCATATAAGGGTGAATTGTGCAGATAAACGAGTACGTGCCGGGCTTGGTCGGCGCGGTGAAGCTGACCGTGCGCCCCGACGCGACATTGCCGGTGTCGAACGCCTTGCTGCCGGTCGCGGTCACGGTGTGGGTCGCCGCGTCCTTGTTGACCACGGTGATCAGCGTGCCCGGTGCGACCGTCAGACGGGCCGGCTCGAACGCGAAGTCCTTGATCGTGATCAGCACCTTGCCGGCCGGGGAGGAAGTGGGGGAGGGCGAGGCGGAAGCGGGTGGTGTGGCGCTGGAGGGCGTCGAGCTGCCGCCGCTGTTCGAACAGCCGACGAGAGCGGTCGTGCAGACGACCGCTGCGGCCACGGTGATACCTGCCCGGCCGGGCAGAATCGGAGCGCACATGATGTCAGTGACCGCCACCGCTGGTCGGCTGAGCCGGACCCGGCTTCGGCGTGCCTGATTTCGCTGTGCCCGTGACCTTGTTACCGGACGTGTCGAGTACGTACCACGCAGCGCCGAAGTCGTTCACGTTCTGGCCGTTGATGTCACCGGCCTTCTTGTCACCCGCGAAGTAGTAAAGGGGATGCCCGTTGTACGTGACTTCCTTGTTGCCGTCGCTGCGTTTCGTCGTACCCAGCAGACCGGCCTTCACGCCCTTGCCGGCGACCGGCTTGCCGCTGACGATCAGGGGAGGCCATGCCTTGGCGCAATCGCCCGAGCAGGTCGACTTGGACGTGGTGTCGGCCTCCCAGAGGTAGAGGGTCCGGCCCTTCCCGTCGACCAGGATGGTCCCGAGCGGACTGGACGCGGAGGCCACGGTTCCCGACGCGGAGACCGATTCCGACGGGGAGGCCGAGGGAGAGGGGCTTCCTGATGCCGCCGGGGCGCTCGCACCGGCGGATTCGGACGCCGCCGACTTCGCACCGCCGCTGTTCGAACAGCCACAGACGGCGGCGGCGAACAGTCCCACCGCGATCGCGGCAGCGGCTGTCGTTGCACGGTTCCCCATCACAAGAGCTCCTCGGATCCGGCCGCCGCTCCGGCGGCACTGTGGCCCGAACGTTAGGGGCCCCGCGACCGGGGAGCGGGCAGGCGCTCGGGGCGACCCGCCGGTCGAATCCGTCCGGGTGCAGGACATCCGCCGACCGGTACTCCAGCCGGACCCGCCGACTGCCTCCGGAGGGTGGGACCCGCGGCGCGACTCCCTGCCCGGTGCGAACTCAGAAGATCATCCGAGGACCCGGTGAGGCCACGGCCACTGAGCCGGGTGACCCACTCGGCTCAGGACTCGCGCGTCGCGGCCATCCCCAGGGTGATCAGGCCGAGCACCACCCATCCGAACCAGAGCCAGCCGCTGCTCCCCAGCGCCACCGTGTAGGCGGTGACCGCCACCAGGGCCGCCACGGTGAGCATTCCCATGGTCTTCGTGGATCCGGACATACCCCGCACCCTCCTCATCGGCCACGCGGCCGTGGATGCCATCGTCACCCCGGAGGCGTGCCCACCGCTACTGCCCGCGCGCCTGCAACGAGGCGAGATAGGCGTTGTACGCCTGTAGCTCCTTGTCCCCGTTCCGGTCGGCCGCCCGGTCGGAGCGCTTCGCCATCCGCTGTTCGGAGCGGTACCACTGGAAGACCAGCGCGATCAGTACCAGCACCGACGGGATCTCGCTGAATGCCCAGGCGATACCGCCCGCCGCGCCCTGGTCGCTCAGAGCGTCGATGCCGAGCGAGGCCGGCGGGTACTTGTACGTCTCCACCATCGGCGTCGTGGCCATCATCAGCGCGATACCGAAGAACGCGTGGAACGGCATCCCCGCGAACAGCTCCAGCATCCGCATCACATAGCCGGGCCGGTGCGGCCCCGGATCGACGCCCATGATCGGCCAGAAGAACACCAGGCCGACCGCCAGGAAGTGCACCATCATCGCGATGTGTCCGGCCTTCGAACCCATCAGGAAGTCGAAGAGCGGGGTGAAGTACAGCGCGTAGAGGCTGGCGATGAACATCGGAATCGTGAAGACCGGGTGTGTGATGACCCTCATGTACCGGCTGTGCAGCAGCATGAGCAGCAGCTCGCGCGGGCCGGTTCGGCCACGGCCCGCGACCGGGAGCGCACGCAACGCCAGAGTCACCGGAGCGCCCAGCAGCAGCAGGATCGGTGACAACATGCTGATCACCATGTGCTGCACCATGTGCACACTGAACATGACCATGCCGTAGTCGTTCAGCTTGGTGCACATCACCAGGGCGATGGACAGCACGCCGATGACGAAGAAGACGAGCCGGCCGACCGGCCAGCTGTCCCCGCGCCTGCGCAGCCTCAGTACGGCGTACCCGTACAGGCCCAGGGCGAGAACGCAGCTGATGAGAAAGAACGGGTCCGCGGAGAATTGGAGCCCACGTCCCAGCGTGAACGGCGGCAGATCCATGTTCATGCCGTGCCCGCTGTGATCCATCTGTTCACTCCCGCTGGGGACGTCCCCGTATCGTGCCGGTTGTCCCGACCAGAGTAGAACTGCCCCCGGCCGCAGCTGCGGCCGGGGGCAGTTCGTCGGACAGGGGTGTCGCTCAGAGCACGCACTCCGCCTCGGCGTACCGCTCGGCCGGTACCGTCTTCAGGGTCTCCACGGCCTCGCTCAACGGCACCATCACGATGTCCGTGCCGTGCAATGCCGTCATCAGGCCGAATTCGCCACGGTGCGCGGCCTCCACCGCGTGCCAGCCGAAACGGGTGGCGAGAACACGGTCGTACGCGGTCGGGGTGCCACCGCGCTGCACATGGCCGAGGATCACCGGGCGGGCCTCCTTGCCGAGGCGCTGCTCCAGCTCGACGGAGAGCTGCGTGGCCACGCCGGCGAACCGCTCGTGCCCGTAGATGTCCTTGGTGCCCTGCTCGAACTCCATGGAGCCCTCGCGGGGCTTGGCGCCCTCGGCGACCACGACGATCGCGAACTTCTTACCGGCCGAGAAGCGCTTGCCGACCAGCTCGGTCAGCTCGTCGATGTCGAAGGGGCGCTCCGGCACGACGATGGCGTGCGCACCGGCCGCCATGCCCGAGTGCAGGGCGATCCAGCCGGTGTGGCGGCCCATGACCTCGACGATCAGCACCCGCTGGTGCGATTCGGCGGTGGTCTTCAGCCGGTCGAGGGCCTCGGTGGCGACACCGACGGCGGTGTCGAAGCCGAAGGTCACATCCGTGGAGGCGATGTCGTTGTCGATCGTCTTCGGTACGCCGACGATCGGCAGACCCGCCTCGGAGAGCAGATGGGCCGCCTTCAGCGTGCCCTCGCCGCCGATCGGGATGATCGCGTCGAGACCGAGATCGGCGACGTGACCCCTGGCCTGTTCGACGCCGCCGCGCAGATGGGCGGGCTGGACCCGGGAGGAGCCGAGGATCGTGCCGCCGCGGGCGAGAATGCCGCCGACCGCGTCGAGGTCGAGCCTGCGGTAGTCGCACTCGAGGAGACCCTTCCACCCGTCGTGGAAGCCGATGACCTCGTCGCCGTGGTCGACCACCGCGCGATGCACGACGGAACGGATGACGGCGTTGAGGCCGGGGCAGTCGCCGCCGGAGGTGAGCACACCAATTCGCATTGCCCGGGAAACCTTTGCAACGTGGGCCGACGACCGGACCACGTCGTCCGGTTGGATCCCGCCACCCTACCGGCGCAGGGCGACGGGACCGAACCGGGCGTCCGCCTGCTGGACGCCGCTCAGCTGAGCGAAATGTGCCTCATCAGGCGGTCTGGGTCGCCGAGGCGATGCGCTCGGCGCGCAGCGCCTCGTACCAGCGGTCGTCCGTCGGCGGCAGGGCGTTGACATCGAGCGCCAGCTTCAGCAGCAGATCCGCGATCAGCGGGTTGCGCGCCATCACGGGCCCGTGCATGTACGTACCGAAGACGGTGTCGTTGTACGCACCCTCGGTGCCGTCGCCGGTGCCGTTGCCCCGGCCGAACTGCACCCGGGCGAACGGCCGTGCCGTCGGGCCGAGATGGGTGATGCCCTGGTGGTTCTCGAAACCGGTCAGCGGCGGCAGGCCGAGGCGCGGGTCGATGTCGGCCAGTACGTCACCGACGCACCGGGCCCCCTCGCCACGGGTGGAGACCACGTCGAGCAGCCCGAGACCCGGCTCGCGCTCACCGAGGTCATTGATGAACTCATGGCCGAGGATCTGGTACCCGGCGCAGACCGAGAAGATGATCGCGCCGTTGGACGCGGCCCGGCTGAGCCCGCCGTCGCGGCGCAGCCGCTCCGCGGCGAGACGCTGTGGCCGGTCCTCACCGCCGCCGATCAGGTAGATGTCGCCGGACGTCGGAACCGGCTGGTCGCTGCGGACGTCGACGCGCTGCACGTCGAGACCGCGCTGCCGGGCCCGGCGCTCCACCACGAGCGCATTGCCCTGGTCGCCGTAGGTGCTGAGGAGGTCGGGGTAGACCCAGACCAGGCGCAGACCGTTGTTGCTCATGCTTCGTCCTCTCCGGAGGTGGCCGGGGCCGGGGTCAGTTGCCGACACGACGGCGCAGGTCCTGGAAGGCGGTGTAGTTGGCGATGACCTCGATACGGCCGGGCGGGGCCTGCTGCACGGCCTCGTCGAGGTTCTCGCAGACCCGGAAGTCGAGACCGGCCACTTCGAGACGGACCGCGAGGTCCAGCTTGCGGTCGCCGAGCACGAAGATCGGGTGACCGGCGAGCTGGGTGTAGTCCACGTCCCACAGCCAGGAGGTGTCCGTGCCGTCCGCGCCACGGGCGTTGACGGAGAGGATCACCGGGGTGGGCGGCGGGTCGATCAGGGAAAACGTTTCGAGCCAGCCCGCCGGGTTCTTCGCCAGCAGCAGCCGTAGCTCACGGCCGAGGAAGGACACCACGTCATAGCGGCCCGCGACGGCCTGCACCTGATACATGCGCTCCAGCGCGACCTGTGGCGGCACACCGAAGACGGCGGCCACGGCGGCGGAGCTGGTGGCGTTGGCCTTGTTGGCGCGTCCGGGCAGCTGGAGGTGGATCGGCCATGCCGATCCGTGCGGATCCAGGACGTAGTCGCCGTGCAGCACCCAACTGGGGGCGGGGCGGCGGAATCCGCACTCGCCGCAGAACCAGTCGTCGCCGGGGCGCTGCATCACACCACCGCAGGACGGGCAGGACCAGGCGTCGTCCTTCCACGCCTGGCCGGCCGCGACCCACACCACATTGGGGGAGGAGGACGCCGCCCAGACGATCAGCGGGTCGTCGGCGTTCGCGACGATCACGGCCTTCGAACCGGACAGCCCCTCACGCCACTTCTCCGCGAGCATCCGGGTCTCCGCGGCGCGGTCCAGCTGGTCGCGGGAGAGGTTGAGCAGTGCGATCACCTTGGGCGTCGTGTCACGTGCGACCCCGGCGAGGTACTTCTCGTCGACCTCTATCACGCCGTACTTCGCGTCCGAGCCGCCCGCCAGCGCCGAGGTGATGCCCGCGGGCATGTTCGCTCCGAGCGCGTTCGACACGACCGGGCCCGCGGCGCGCAGAGCCTCGGCGATCAGCCGGGTCGTCGTCGTCTTGCCGTTCGTCGCCGACACGAGGATCACGTCCAGGTGCTGCGCCAGCCGCCCCAGCAGGTCGGGGTCGAGCTTGAGTGCCACCCGGCCGCCGATCACCGATCCGCTGCCGCGCCCCGCAGCGCGCGACACCGCTGCCGCGGCCTTACCCGCCGTCACGGCCAGCTTGGCCCGCGGCGACAGCGGCTCCGTGTTGCCTGCCATCGTCCTAGATCCTCCTTGCATCGGTCCGCGCCCAGCCTATCGATGTCCGGCGCGGCGACCGCACCGCGGCACCGTCCGGGAGGTGGAGGTCACGCGGAACGTACGATTGCTGCCATGCGAAAACGCCCGATCCCCGGCAGTTCCGGACTGATTCGTGCCATGAGTCTGCTCGGTGATCCGGTGCTGCACGGTGCCTGTGAACCCGTCACGGACTTCGGTCCCTCGCTCGCCCGCCTCGTCGAGGACATGTACGCCACCATGTACGCGGCCCAGGGGGTCGGACTCGCGGCCAATCAGGTCGGCGTTCCGCTGCGGGTGTTCGTCTACGACTGCCCGGACGACGACGACGTCCGTCACCTCGGGCATCTCGTCAACCCGAAGCTGGTCGAGGCGGACGGCATCACCGTACGCGGCCCGGAGGGCTGTCTGTCGCTGCCCGGCATCGAGGCCGGCACCCCGCGCTTCGACCGTGCCGTGGTCGAGGGTGTGACCGTCGAGGGCGAGCCGGTACGGATCAACGGCACCGGCTTCTTCGCACGCTGCCTGCAGCACGAGTGCGACCATCTCGAAGGCATGGTCTACACGGACCGGCTGACCGGGCTGCGCCGGGCGAGGGCGCTGCGCGCGGCCCGCCGGGCGCCCTGGGCGCCCGGCGGCTGACCGCGCGGCCCCTCAGAACCCCGGGCCGCCGGGCCTGTCGCCCGCGGCAGCCAGCCTGCCCCACAGCAGATCCGCCAGGCTGCGCACCAACTGCTCCCGGGGACAGGGGCGTTCCCCCAGCCACCAGTCGCCCGCGGCGTGCATCATGCCGACGATACCGTGGCCCCATATGCGGGCCATGGCCTCGCTGTCCGGGCCCAGATCCACCCGCTCGGCGATCACCAGGGCGAGCTCCTCGCCGAGCCGGCGCAGCAGCGGCGCGGAGTGCCGTCCGACATCGAAGCCCTGCTCGTTCGTGGGTGCCGAGTCGTCGGAGGGGTGCATCAGGAAGCGGTAGACCTGCGGGCGGGCCTCGATCGCGGCGAGATAGGTGTCGAGCGTCGACTCCACGCGCCGACGGCGCTCGGCGGGCGCGTCGAGCGCGGCCCGCAGAGCGATGAGCAGGGCATCGGTGTGGCGCTTGGCGAGGGCGCGGTAGAGGCCGCCCTTGTCGCCGAAGTGCCGGTAGAGGATGGGCTTGGTGATTCCGGCCTCCGCCGCGATGGCGTTCATCGAGGCCCCCGGTCCGTCCCTGAGTACCACGCGGTCGGCGGCCTCGAGCAGCTCGCGGCGGCGGTTCTCGGCCGCTGTCCGCTGGCGCTCGGCCTGTCCTGTGGTCTCCATGTCGCCTCTCCCCGCCCCTGGCCATGCAATTGCGTCCTGCCTGCGCAACGTAACACCCTGCCCTGCGGGACGCGGATCGGAACCGGGCGGTTGACAGGGGCTACTTGCCGGTAACAGACTGCGGTTACCGCAAGTAACGAGTGGTTTTCCGGGGCAGTACGTGGAGGGGAACATGGCTGAGTTCACGCTCGAACTCAATGATGACCAGAAGCAGGTCCGTGACTGGCTTCACGGCTTCGCCGCGGATGTGATCCGTCCGGCGGCTTCGGAGTGGGACGAGCGTGAGGAAATGCCATGGCCCGTCATTCAGGAGGCGGCCAAGCTCGGCATCTACTCCCTCGATTTCTATGCCCAGCAGTTCTTCGACCCGACGGGCCTCGGTATTCCGATGGCTGTGGAGGAGCTCTTCTGGGGGGACGCGGGCATCGCCCTGTCGATCGTCGGTACGGGCCTGGCGGCCGTGGGCGTCCTCGCCAACGGTACCGAGGAGCAGATCGGCACCTGGATCCCGCAGATGTACGGCGACGCCAAGGATGTGAAGGTCGCCGCCTTCTGCTCCTCCGAGCCGGACGCAGGTTCCGACGTCGCCTCGATGCGTACCCGCGCGGTGTACGACCAGGCCAAGGACGAGTGGGTGCTGAACGGCACCAAGACCTGGGCGACCAACGGCGGCATCGCCAACGTCCATGTCGTCGTCGCCGTGGTCGACGCGGAGCTCGGCTCCAAGGGGCACGCCTCGTTCATCGTGCCGCCGAACACCCCCGGTCTCTCCCAGGGCCAGAAGTTCAAGAAGCACGGCATCCGTGCCTCGCACACCGCCGAGGTCGTCCTGGAGGACGTCCGTGTCCCCGGCCATTGCCTGCTCGGCGGCAAGGAGAAGCTCGACCAGCGCCTGGCCCGGGCCCGTGAGCGCGCCGCGTCCGGTGGCGAACGGGTGAAGAACGCGGCGATGGCCACCTTCGAGGCTTCCCGCCCCGCGGTCGGTGCCATGGCGGTCGGCACCGCCCGTGCCGCGTACGAGGTCGCGCTGGACTACGCAAAGACCCGCACCCAGTTCGGCCGGCCGATCATCGACAACCAGGGCGTCGCCTTCCAGCTCGCCGACATGCGCACGCAGATCGACGCGGCCCGGCTGCTGGTCTGGCGCGCCTCCTGGATGGCGAGCACCGACAAGCCGTTCACCTCGGCCGAGGGCTCCATGTCGAAGCTGTACGCGAGCGAGACGGCGAAGAAGGTCACCGCGCAGGCCGTCCAGATCCTCGGCGGAAACGGCTTCACCCGCGAGTACCCGGTGGAGCGGATGCACCGGGACGCGGCGATCTACACGATCTTCGAGGGCACGAGCGAGATCCAGCGCCTGGTGATCGCACGCACCCTCTCGGGCGTGCCGATCCGCTAAGGGCTGTCCCGTAATCCCTGGTGGGCGCGCGACGACAGCTGCTTCCCCAAGCTCTCGGCTGCGCTCGAGCAGGGGAGGCCCCATCCTCGCCGCGTTGTCGGGACGCCCGAATACATCCAGTATTCGGGCGTCCCTCCGTCTTGCGATGCACCACATCTGACGCCGCGCGCTGATCCACCACGGATTACGGGACAGCCCTTAGGGCCGGGCAGAGGGCGGTGGTGTGCACGGTTCACGCTCGTGCGGCCCGGCACCCCGCGTCGGCTGTCCTCAATCGCCGGATTGGCTGAAATTTCAGTCAGTCCGGCGATTGGGGACAAAGCTGCCGTCCGGTATCGAGGACGGAACCGGTCAGGCGGGCAGCTGGGCCTCGATGGCCGCGACGAGCTCCGGCGCCTCCGGCTCCGTGCCCGGGCGCAGGCGCGCGACCGGCTCGCCCGCAGGCGAGATGAGGAACTTCTCGAAGTTCCACTGGACGTCACCGGCCTCGCCGTCCTGGTCCGCGAGCCCGGTCAGCTCGGCGTAGAGCGGGTGGCGCCCTTCGCCGTTCACGTCGGTCTTCTCCAGCAGCGGGAAGCTGACACCGTACGTCGTCGAGCAGAAGGTCCGGATCTCCTCCGCGCTCCCCGGCTCCTGGCCGGCGAACTGGTTGCACGGCACGCCGAGCACGGTGAAGCCGCGGTCCGCGTACTCGTTCTGGAGCCGCTCCAGGCCCGCGTACTGCGGGGTGAGTCCGCACTTCGAGGCGACGTTCACCAACAGGACCGCCCGGCCGCGGTAGTCGGCCAGGGAGGTGGGCTCGCCGGTGAGCGTGCGCAGCGGGATGTCGTACAGCGTCATGAGGCTCTCCTTGTGAGGGTGACTTCCACGGCCATTGTCACGCCCACAAGTTGATCGGCACGAAATCGATCGGCAGGATCCAGCCGAGGAAAGCGTTGCCTGCCGAACGGTAGGGCTGTTCGGCAGGGCCGCCGCTCTCGGTATCCACCACGAGGACGGCCAACTCATCGGCGCAGGTGCCAGTTCGGGTCCGGGGAGACGGTCCCGATCGCGAGGCGGGTCCTGTCCCGGCTGCACAGCTTTCACGGCAGGGCGATCACCAGTGCGTAGCGGACCTGCTCCGGTCCGGGGCAGTGGAAGTGCGATGGGCCGCGCAGCCGGAAGCGCCCCGATATGAGAAGAGCCGTGTCATGGGCGAGGGCCGGACGTGGTTGTTCTGCTGACCGGGTGCTGTCGTGCCACGCTTGTTCCGGGAGGTCCCGGCGGGCCCACTCGGGTCTGCCGGGTTGCGCTGCTACCCGAGGAGGCCGATATGGCCAGTGCCAGCACCGGGCCGAGTGTGGTGCGTGACGCCACTCCGAGTTCGCATCATCCCTTCCGGTACGGCTGGACCACCTTCGCGGCGGTTCTGATGATCTTCGGCGGAGCGATGGCGGCCTTTGAAGGGATCGCCGCCATCGCCAAGGACAAAGTCTTCGTCGCCGCGCGCAACTATATGTTTCACTTCAGCCTCACCGGCTGGGGCTGGATCCACTTCATTCTGGGCATCGTCATAGCCGTCACCGGCTGTGCGCTGCTTGCCGGGGTCGCACAGGCACGCGTCGTGGGCATCGTGGTCGCAGGCCTGAGTGCACTCGCCAACTTCCTGTGGCTGCCCTTCTACCCGTTCTGGTCCATCGTGCTCATCGCCATCAACGTCCTCATCCTCTGGGCGCTGTGTGCGGGCCCGCAGGAGGCGAAAGTGGCCTGAGAGCCTGTCGGGTGACCTCTGATCGGGCGGCCACGGCCTGCCCGTCATTCTCGGTCCGGTCCTGAGCCGGCACCTGTCGGAGCGTCGGGTGCCGGAGGCAAGGCGGCCGATGACGGAACGAGCCGTAGCGTGACGACATAGGAGATCACGACCGAGACGATCACCAGCGGCATGACGGTGAGGCCCTCGGATCCCAGCAGCAGCGTGGCCAGCAGTACCGAGGTCATCGGCAGCTTCAGCATCGCCACGCACATGGCGCCGATGCCCATTGCGAAGCCCGACGTCAGGTTCAGCCCGGGGAGATGGGACAGCGCGATCCCGCCCGCCGCTCCTACGAACATCGCCGGAAAGACAGGGCCACCCCGGAAGCTGCTCAGGGACGCGCAGTACGCCAGCGCCTTGCAGAGGACGAGCACGAGGAGCGTGGCAACCGAGTAGCCCGCGCTCTCGGAGAGCAGCGGGTCGAGCGCGCTCTCCCCGGAGTACAGGACCCCGGAGGCGTCCCTCCCCGTGCTCTCCGCGTACACGAACGCCACCAGACCGACGACCAGGCCCATGACCGCGGTGGCCACCACCGTCCGCCGCTCGACCCGAGCCTGCAGGAACAGGGCGAGCCGCTGAATGCCCGTACCGGCGAAGGCCGCCGCGAGGCCCAGCACGACCGCCCAGCCGAACTGCGCGATGTCGGTCTTCTCGGCGTGGGGCACGTGGTGGAGCTCCAGGGAGTACGTCCCCAGGCCGGTCCATGAGCCGAGACCGGTGAAGATGAGCGCCCCGATACCGGCGGCGAGCAGGCCGGGCACCAGGGCGATCCCGAGCATCATCCCGGCCAGCCCTGAGGCCTCCATCAGGAGAAAGGCACCCAGGAGCGGAGACCCCAGAAGTGCGCTGATGGCGGCGAAGCTCCCCGCAGCTGCCACCACGGCACTCGCCTTGGGGCTGATGCCGGGCTTCACCAGACGCACCGCGAACGTGGCCAGACCGCCGCCGAGCGCGATGAGCGGCGCCTCGGGACCGAGTACCGCCCCGGCGCCCAGCGAGGCGAGTGCCGCGAGTGCGATGCCGGGCAGCTCCACCGCCGTGGGCGCCCCCGTTTTCATGCGACCGTCGGCGGGCCGGTGGCCGCCGTTCCCGGGGAGATGGCGGACGGTCAGCCCGACCAGCAGGCCGGCCACGGCAAGCAGCGGCACCGGCCACCAGGAGGGCGTACCGGTGAAGCCCAGCGCCTTGGGCAGGTCGTCGTAGGTGAGCGACTGGAGTTCGTGGACGAGAGCGAGGAAGCCGAATGCCGCAGCCGAGATCGGGACCCCGAGAATCGCCGCCACCACGAGAAGCATGGCGTAAGCACGCGTGCGGATCAGTCCGAAGGGGTCCGGCGGCGCTGTGGTGGGCGCCGCGACGGGCTTGGCCGACATGAACGTTGTCTCCTCAGCGTCGGAACCCATCTGGAACACGCTGTCCCGCAAGCGTTCACAAGGAGTTAGCACAATGCGGGGACGTGGCCGTGATACACCCGCTGTGTGAGGGCGGTGATTCTTGTACGGCCATTCGCTCGGAGCAGCGCCGTGAGCGGGCCACTGCTCACGGCGTAACAACGGCCGAGGCCGACGTCCGATGTGAGTCCACGTGCGGCACCGAGATGCGCCGCGGCCCACCCGCTGGTGCAATGGCCAAGGCCGTGGTCTCCGGCGGAACCGGGGCAGTCGAGATGCTGAGGAGCTGGCGTGAGCGGCGAGAGCGACGAGACAGGACCGATCGACTACCTGGTGGTCGAGTTCCCGGCGGGAAGCCGGATGACGGGAGAAGGACTGCCCATGCTGGTCGGCCTGGTCGACCAGGGCATCATCCGCATCCTGGACCTGATGTTCATCAGGAAGAACAAGGACGGAACGGTCGAGGGCGTGGAACTCACCGAGCTGACCCGGAACGGCGGTGATGCCTTGGCCGTGTTCGAAGGGGCGTCCTCCGGCCTGCTCGGAGAGGACGACATCGCCGAAGCGAGCGCGGTCCTCGAACCCGGCAGCGCTGCCGGAATCATCATCTACGAGAACGTGTGGGCGGGACCGTTCGCCGCGGCGCTGCGCCGCTCCGGAGGCCGGCTCGTCGCCAACGGGCGTATCCCGATCCAGGAGGTCCTGGCCTCGCTCGACGCAGCCGAGTCCACGGTCTGAGCCGTTCCCGGTCCCCTCGGGCGACGATCGCCGCGGATCCCCGGTCGGGCCGACCGTCCGGCAGGGTCGGGGCCGGGCCGACCGTCCCCGCAGAGCAAGTCAAAGGAGATGCACCATGCCAGGCCTTCTTCGCGGCATCGCCCGTACGGCGGTGATCGCCGGAACCGCCACCTCGGTCTCCAACCGGGTCTCCCGGAGACAGGCGGGCCGCTGGGCACGGCAGTACGCCGCGCAGGCGCAGACCCAGCCCGTCCCCACAGCGCCTCCGCCGTCCGCTCCCACGTCGCTCGCGCCGGAGGACGAGATGAGCAACAAGATCGCTCAGCTCAAGGACCTCGGTGACCTGAAGAACCAAGGAGTGCTGAGCGAAAGCGAGTTCGCTGCCCAGAAGGCCAGAATCCTCGCGCCCTGACCCATCCTGTGTTGTATGCCGTTCGGAAGTCGCGGAGCAGACGGGCGTCTTGAGAGGATCGATTCGTGGAGCCCGCTGAACCCTTCCCCGAATCCGGCATCGAGCCCTTGCCCGAGGACGGCCCGACCGCCCGGACCGCCCGTCGACGGGTGGTGCGCTGCCGCATGTGCGGGCGCCCGCTCACCGGTACGGAGTCACGCCGCACCGGCCTCGGCCCCGCCTGCGACGCCAAACTGCACCCGGCGCCCCCGGACATCCGCACCCGCCGCCACGAGGTCGAGCAGGACCCCCTCCCCGGCATCTGAGCCCGGGCACCGCTACTCGCCCAGGCGGCGGAACAGCCCCTCCTGCACCACGGACACCAGCAGATTGCCCCCGCGGTCGTAGATCCGGCCGCGCGCCAGCCCCCGTCCGCCTGTTGCGACCGGCGACTCCTGGTCGTAGAGGAACCACTCGTCCGCACGGAACGGCCGGTGGAACCACATCGCGTGGTCCAGCGATGCCATGTCGAAACCGCGCGGACCCCACAACGGCTCCACCGGGATACGGACCGCGTCGAGCAGCGTCATGTCGCTGGCGTATGTCAGCGCGCAGGTGTGCACCAGCGGGTCGTCGCCCAGCGGGCCGACCGCACGCATCCAGACCGCACTGCGCGGGTCCGCGCCCTTGACCTCCTCCTGCGTCCAGCGCAGCCGGTCGACGTACCGGATGTCGAAGGGCTGCCGACGGGCCATGCGCTCCAGCGACTCCGGAAGCACCCCGAGGTGCTCACGCACCTCCGCGGCGACGGTGGGCAACTCTTCGGGGTCGGGGACCTCACGGGCGGGCGGCAGCTGGTGCTCGAAGCCCGCCTCCTCCGGCCGGTGGAAGGACGCCGTCAGATTGAAGATCGTCCGGCCCTGCTGGACGGCCGTCACCCGGCGGGTCGTGAACGACCGGCCGTCCCGGATGCGCTCGACTTCGTAGACGATCGGCACACCCGGACGCCCCGGTCGCAGGAAGTAGGCGTGCAGCGAATGGACAGGCCGGTCCCCGTCGGTGGTACGGCCGGCCGCCACAAGCGCCTGCCCGGCGACCTGCCCGCCGAAGACCCGCTGCAGCGACTCCTGCGAGCTGCGCCCACGGAAGATATTGACCTCGATCCGCTCCAGGTCGAGCAGATCGACCAGGCGTTCGGCGGGGTTCGTCATGTGGTTCGTCTCCACTCTCGCAGTGGCGCCGCTCCCACGGCGTACGCCCTCACAGCTGACCGACGGAGGTGACGCGGACGACGGCCCGGCCCTCCTCGTCGGAGGCGGCCAGATCGATCTCCGCGCTGATGCCCCAGTCGTGGTCGCCGTTGGGGTCGGCGAAGGTCTGCCGGACCCGCCAGAGGCCGTGCGCGGCGTCCTCGTCGATCTTCAGCAGCTTCGGCCCGCGGGCGTCCGGGCCGGTGCCCAGATCCTCGTACTCGTCCCAGTAGGCGTCCATCGCATCGCCCCACGCGTCCTCGTCCCAGCCCGCGTCGCCGTCCAGCTCGCCGAGCTCGCCGACCTTGTCCAGCGCGGCCAGCTCGACCCGGCGGAACATCGCATTGCGCACCAGCACCCGGAAGGCGCGGGCGTTGGCCGTGACAGGCTTCACCTCGTCGGCCCGCTCCTGCGCCTCCTCGGCGGTCTCCACCTCCGGGTTGGCGAGCTGCTCCCACTCGTCGAGGAGACTGGAGTCCACCTGTCGGACCATCTCGCCGAGCCAGGCGATCAGGTCCTCGAGGTCCTCGGACTTGATGTCGTCCGGAATCGTGTGCTCAAGAGCCTTGTACGCGCTCGCGAGATAGCGCAGCACAATGCCCTCGGTGCGGGCCAGCTCGTAGTTGGAGGTGAACTCCGTGAACGTCATGGCGCGTTCGTACATGTCACGGATCACGGACTTCGGCGACACCGGGTGGTCGCCCACCCACGGGTGGCTCCTGCGGTAGACGTCGTACGCGTGCCACAGCAGCTCGCTCAGTGGCTTGGGGTATGTGACGTCCTGGAGCAGCTCCATGCGCTCCTCGTACTCGACTCCGTCCGCCTTCATCTGCCCGACCGCTTCGCCGCGCGCCTTGTTCTGCTGGGCGGCGAGGATCTGCCGTGGATCGTCGAGCGTCGACTCGACGACGGAGACCATGTCGAGCGCGTACGAGGGAGAGTCGGGGTCCAGCAGATCGAAGGCGGCCAACGCGAAGGTGGACAGCGGCTGGTTGAGCGCGAAGTCCTGCTGGAGATCGACCGTGAGCCGGACGGTACGGCCCTCCGCGTCCGGCTTGTCGAGCTGCTCCACGACACCGCCGTCCAGCAGCGAGCGGTAGATCGCGATGGCCCGGCGGATGTGACGCAGTTGCGCCCTGCGCGGCTCGTGGTTGTCCTCCAGCAGACGCCGCATCGCCTCGAAGGCATTGCCGGGACGCGCGATCACCGACAGCAGCATCGTGTGCGTGACCCGGAAGCGGGAGGTCAGCGGCTCCGGATCGGACTGGATCAGCTTGTCGAAGGTGGTCTCCGACCAGGCGACAAAGCCCTCGGGGGCCTTCTTGCGGACCACCTTGCGCTTCTTCTTCGGGTCGTCGCCCGCCTTCCTGACCGCCTTCTCGTTCTCGATGACGTGCTCGGGCGCCTGCGCCACGACAAAGCCCGCCGTATCGAAACCGGCCCGGCCCGCACGGCCCGCGATCTGGTGGAACTCACGGGCGCGCAGCGTACGGACGCGCGTGCCGTCGTACTTGGTGAGCGCCGTGAACAGCACTGTGCGGATGGGCACGTTGACGCCGACGCCGAGGGTGTCCGTACCGCAGATCACCTTCAGCAGACCGGCCTGGGCGAGCTTCTCCACCAGGCGCCGGTACTTCGGCAGCATGCCCGCGTGATGCACCCCGATGCCGTGGCGCACATAGCGGGAGAGGTTCTGGCCGAACTTGGTGGTGAAGCGGAAGTTGCCGATCAGATCGGCGATCTTCTCCTTCTCCTCCTTGGTGCACATGTTGATGCTCATCAGCGACTGCGCCCGCTCGACGGCCGCGGCCTGCGTGAAATGCACGATGTAGACGGGCGACTGCCTGGTCTCCAGGAGTTCGGTGAGGGTCTCGGTGATCGGGGTGAGCCGGTACTCGTAACTGAGCGGCACCGGCCGGGTCGCGGAGCGCACCACGGAAGTGGGCCGGCCGGTGCGGCGGGTCAGGTCCTCCTCGAACATCCTGACGTCACCGAGCGTGGCCGACATCAGGACGAACTGGGCCTGCGGCAGCTCCAGGAGCGGGATCTGCCAGGCCCAGCCGCGGTCCGGCTCGGCGTAGAAGTGGAACTCGTCCATCACGACCTGGCCGATGTCGGCGTACTTCCCGTCGCGCAGCGCGATGGAGGCCAGCACCTCGGCCGTGCAGCAGATCACCGGGGCGTCGGCGTTGACGGAGGCGTCGCCGGTGAGCATGCCGACATTCTCCGTTCCGAACAGCTTGCACAGGTCGAAGAACTTCTCCGAGACCAGTGCCTTGATCGGCGCGGTGTAGAAGGTGACCTTGTCCTGGGCCAGGGCGGTGAAGTGCGCAGCCGCCGCGACCAGGCTCTTTCCGGAGCCGGTCGGGGTGGAAAGGATCACATTCGCGCCGGAGACCACCTCGATCAGCGCCTCCTCCTGAGCGGGATAGAGGGTGATGCCCCGCGTCTCGGTCCATGACGAGAAAGCCTCGAAGAGGGCGTCGGGGTCGTCGGTCGGGGGCAGCTGATCGATAAGGGTCACGCCCCCATCTTGCCTGCCTTCCGCCCGGATGAGGGAACCGGACGACCATATGAAGATCACGGACGGTACGCTGCCCACTCAACTCGGCCGTGCCCGGGCGGCAATGGCAGCAGGACAACTTTGGGGGCGGGAAGAATCATGATGGGACCGGCACACTCTCTGTCAGGGGCGGCGGCCTGGCTGGGGGTGGGCGCGGCGGCGGACGCCGCCGGCCACGCGATGCCGTGGCCCGTCCTCGTCGTCGGTGCGCTGATCACCGCCGGAGCCGCACTCGCCCCGGACCTCGACCACAAGTCCGCGACCATTTCGCGCGCCTTCGGGCCGGTCTCCCGGGGACTCTGCGAGATCGTCGACAAGCTCTCGCACGCCGTCTACAAGGCGACCCGGGGCTCCGGCGACCCGCGCAGGAACGGCGGCCACCGGACTCTGACGCACACCTGGCTGTGGGCGGTCCTGATCGGCGCCGCGGCCTCCGCCGCGGCGATCACCGGCGGCCGGTGGGCGGTCCTGGCGATCCTCTTCGTCCACATGGTGCTCGCCGTCGAAGGACTGCTGTGGCGGGCCGCACGGATGTCCAGCGACGTCCTGGTGTGGCTGCTCGGCGCGACCAGCGCCTGGCTGCTGGCTGACATCCTGGACAAGCCGGGGAACGGCTCGGACTGGCTCTTCAGCGCCCCCGGCCAGGAGTATCTGTGGCTCGGGCTGCCGATCGTGCTCGGCGCCCTCGTCCATGACATCGGTGACGCGCTGACCGTCTCCGGCTGTCCGATACTGTGGCCCATCCCGCTGGGCCGCAAGCGCTGGTACCCGGTCGGGCCGCCGAAGGGCATGCGCTTCCGGGCCGGCAGCTGGGTGGAGCTGAAGGTGCTGATGCCGGCCTTCATGGTGCTCGGGGGAGTGAGCGGGGCGGCGGCGCTGAACTTCATCTGACCACCGCAGTCGGACCTCGGGATTCCTGCCCCTGAGATCGGACCGCCGGATCGCGGCCGTCTGCGTGCTCGGCAGTCCTCACCCGTGCCAGGACCGCCACAGCGCCGCATAGGCGCCGTCCGCAGCCACCAGCTCGTCATGACTTCCCAGTTCGCTGATCCGGCCGCTCTCGACCACCGCGATCACATCCGCGTCGTGTGCGGTGTGCAGCCGGTGGGCGATCGCCACGACCGTACGACCGTCCAGCACCCGTGCCAGTGAACGTTCCAGGTGCCGGGCGGCACGCGGGTCCAGCAGCGATGTCGCCTCGTCCAGCACCAGTGTGTGCGGATCGGCCAGGACCAGCCGGGCCAGTGCGATCTGCTGGGCCTGAGCCGGTGTCAGCGCCAGGCCGCCGGAGCCGACTTCGGAGTCCAGCCCCTCTTCCAGGGCCCGCGCCCAGCCGGCCGCGTCGACCGCCGCGAGCGACGCCCACAGCTCGGTGTCCTCGGCGCCGGCACGGGCCAGCAGGAGGTTGTCCCGCAGCGAACCGACGAACACATGGTGCTCCTGGTTGACCAGCGCCACATGCGTCCGTACGCGCTCCGCCTTCATCCGCGACAACTCCGCCCCACCGAGTGTGACTTCACCCGTACGCGGGGCGTAGATCCCGGCCAGCAGCCGGCCCAGCGTGGACTTGCCGGCGCCGGACGGGCCGACCAGTGCGAGGCGCGTACCCGGTGCCACGTCCAGCGACACCTTGTGCAGGACGTCGAGCCCGGCGCGGTAGCCGAAGCGCACCTCGTCCGCCCGGACATCACGGCCGTCCGGGACGACCTCGGCATCGCCCGCGTCCGGCTCGATGTCCCGGACGCCGACCAGCCGGGCCAGCGACACCTGCGCGACCTGCAACTCGTCGTACCAGCGCAGGATCAGGCCGATCGGGTCGACCATCATCTGAGCCAGCAGCGCTCCCGTCGTCAGCTGTCCCACGGTCAGCCAGCCCTCGATGACGAACCAGCCGCCGAGCATCAGCACCGCGCCGAGAATCGTCACGTAGGTGACGTCGATGACGGGGAAGAGCACCGAACGCAGGAAGAGCGTGTACCGCTCCCACGCCGTCCATTCCTTGATCCGCCGGTCCGACAGCGCCACCCGGCGCGCACCCAGACGGTGGGCCTCCACGGTCCGTCCGGCATCCACGGTCTCCGCGAGCATCGCCGCGACCGCCGCATACCCGGCGGCCTCCGAACGGTAGGCGGACGGCGCCCGCTTGAAGTACCAGCGGCAGCCGAGGATCAGGACGGGCAGGGCGACCAGAACCGAGAGCGCCAGCGGCGGAGCCGTCACGGCGAGCGCGGTCAGGAGCAGCCCCGCCCACACCACACCGATCGCCAGCTGCGGCACGGCCTCGCGCATCGCATTGGCCAGCCGGTCGATGTCCGTGGTGATCCTGGAGAGGAGATCACCGGTCCCGGCCCGCTCCAGTACGCCCGGCGGCAGGCCGACCGACCGTACGAGGAAGTCCTCGCGCAGATCGGCCAGCATCTCCTCACCGAGCATCGCGCTGCGCAGACGCATCATCCGGGTGAACACGGTCTGCACGATCAGCGCGAGCGCGAACACCCCGGCGGTGCGTTCCAGATGCAGATCGGTGACGCCGTCGGAGAGGTCCTCGACCAGCCCGCCCAGCAGATACGGGCCGACGATCGAAGCGATCACCGCGATGGCGTTGAACGAGATGAGCACGGTGAACGGTCTGCGATGGCGCCGCAGCAGTTCCCGTACATAGCTCCGTACGGTGGTGGGGGTGCCGACCGGCAGGGTCGTCGCCGACTCCGGTGCGGCCGGGTCGTACGCCGGTTGTGCGACGCCGATCATGCCCGTTCCTCGATTTCCTCGATCGTCTTGATCCTCTTGATCGCGTCCTGAGTGGTCAGGACCGCGATCTCGTCATCCGTCTCGCGCGTCACGATCGCTCGATAGCGGGGGTCCGTGTGCAGGAGTTCACGGTGTGCGCCGACCGCGACGACAGAGCCTCGGTGCACCAGCACCACCCGGTCCGCGAGGTCGAGCAGCAGCGGTGACGAGGCGAACGCCACGGTCGTACGGCCCTGGCGCAGTGCCTTGACTCCGGCGGCGACCCGTGCCTCCGTGTGCGAGTCGACGGCGGAGGTCGGCTCGTCGAGAACCAGCGCCTCCGGGTCGGTCACCAACGAGCGGGCCAGAGCGAGCCGCTGGCGCTGGCCGCCCGAGAGTGACCGGCCGCGTTCGGTGATGCGTGTCGTCATCGGGTCGCCGTCCGCGGCGACGGACGCCTGCGCCAACGAGTCCAGCACATCGGCGCACTGGGCGGCGGACAGCGCGTCCTCGGCGGTCACCCGGCCGGACGACGGAACGTCGAGCAGCTCGCGCAGGGTGCCTGAGAGCAGTACCGGGTCCTTGTCCTGGACCAGTACGGCGGTCCGCGCCGAGTCCAGCGGGAGTTCGTCCAGCGGTACGCCACCGAGCAGAACGGACGGGGTTTTCTGCGCCGCCGTGGAGTCGTCCGTGGAGTCGCTTGCTCCGTTCTCTGCCGAAACCTCCGCCCCGTTCGAGGCCTGGTCCGCGTCCGGATCCGCGCTCGCATGCGCGTGTCCGCCGAGACGCTCGGCCAGCCGGCCCGCCTCGTCCGGATCGCCGCAGACCACCGCGGTGAAAAGGCCGGCCGGGGCCATCAGCCCGGTGACCGGGTCGTACAGATCGCCGGTCGGTGTCACGTCGACGGTCGACGGCTGGGCCGTGCGGTGCAGCGACAGCACCCGGACCGCGCGCTGTGCGGAGGGCCGGGAGAAGGAGTACGCCATCGCGATCTCCTCGAAGTGACGCAGCGGGAACAGCAGCAGCGATGCCGCGCTGTACACCGTGACCAGCTGACCGACCTCGATCCGGCCGTCGCGGGCCAGCGTCGCCCCGTACACGACCAGCGAGATGAGCAGCACGCCCGGCAGCAGCACTTGGATCGCCGCGATCAGCGACCACATCTGTGCGCTGCGCACAGCGGCTTTGCGGACCTCCTGCGAGGCGCGCCGGTAGCGGCCGAGGAACAGTTCCTCGCCGCCGATCCCGCGCAGTACCCGCAGCCCCGCGACCGTGTCCGAGGCCAGTTCGGTGGCTTTGCCCGCCTTTTCGCGCTGGAGGTCGGCGCGCCGGGTGGCCCGGGGGAGCAGCGGCAGCACAGCCAGGGCCAGCAGCGGCATGGCGAGTGCCACCAGTACACCCAGCGACGGCAGATAGAGGATGAGCCCCACGCAGATCAGCACGAGGGCGGCAGCGGATGCCGCGAAGCGGGAGAGCGCCTCGACGAACCAGCCGATCTTTTCGACGTCGCCGGTGGACACCGCGACGACCTCGCCCGCTGCGACCCGGCGGGTCAGCGCAGCACCGAGCTCCGCGGTCTTACGGGCCAGCAGTTGTTGAACGCGCGCGGCGGCGGTGATCCAGTTGGTGATGGCGGCCCGGTGGAGCATGGTGTCGGCCAGTGCGATCAGCACACCGAGGACCGCGAGCAGGCCGCCTGCCCACGCGAGCCGACTGCCGGAACGGTCGACGACCGCCTGCACGGCGAAGCCGATGGCAGGAGGCAGCCCGGCAAGGGAGCACTGATGCAACAGACCCCAGGACATGGACTTGAGCTGGCCGCGGAGCTGATTGCGGCCGAGCCACAACAGGAAGCGTGGGCCCGACCGGACATCGGGATCGCCGGGATCCGAGTACGGAAGATCGCGAATCTGCATGATGTCCCATGGTTCGGTGTGTATCGGTTTGTTCGGCGGATGACTCAAACCGTGCAAGGTTCGCCCCGGGACGTCCGTCGGAGCAATTGGTTTTCTCCGAGAACGGCCCTCATCGCGCCATGGTCGCGATGAGGGCATGGGAGGTGCTGCGGGGTCCGCTCGGCCGAACAGACCCCGCAGCCCGTCGTATCAGCCCGTCAGGCCTTCTCCGGATCCTCCGAGTCCATGCCGGAGCGGGCCTTCTTCCACTCACCGCGGGTGAAGTCCGGTATCTGCTGCGGCGCGCCCTTCGCCTTGATGGACAGATGGCTGAGCGGAACGGGCGACGTCCACGTCGCGGCGTCGTACACATCGAAATCGGGGACAAGGCCCAGCCGCATGCACTGCATCAGCCGGAACACCAGCATGTAGTCCATACCACCGTGACCGCCGGGCGGGTTGGCGTGTTCCTTCCACAGCCAGTGGTCCCACTGGGTGTACTTGGCGAAGTCGCCCCAGTTGTCGTTTGTGTGGTCGGGCTCGATGTAGATACGGGCCGGGTAGTCCTCGAAGACACCCTTCGTACCGCCGAGGCTGTTGATCCGCGAGTACGGATGCGGAGTGGACACATCGTGCTCCAGCCGGATGACCCGTCCCTTGGCGGTCTGGACGAGACTGATCGTCCGGTCGCTCTCGATGTAGGTCTCCTTCCAGCTCGGATCACCGGCCGGCATGTTCTTCTTCCGGTACTCGGCGAGCCCCAGGGACGGGGAACCGACACTGGTGATGCTCACCGCACGGTCGCCGCGGTTGATGTCCATGTAGTTGGCGACCGGACCGAAACCGTGGTTGGGGTAGAGATCGCCGCGCAACCTGGTGTGCCACAGCCTGCGCCAGGGACCTTCGTAGTACTCCGGGTCGAACATCAGGCCGCGCAGATCGTGGTTGTACGCACCCGCGCCGTGCAGCAGATCACCGAAGAGACCGGCATGCGCCATGCGCAGCACCCGCATCTCGTTCCGCCCGTAGCAGCAGTTCTCCAGCTGCATGCAGTGGCGTCTGGTGCGCTCGGAGAGATCGACCAGCTCCCACAGTTGGTCGAGCTGGAGAGCGATCGGACACTCCACACCGACATGTTTGCCGTTCAGCATGGCGGTCTTCGCCATCTCGAAGTGGAAGCCCCAGGGCGTTGCCACATAGACGAAGTCGACGTCCCCGCGCTTGCAGAGATTCTCGTAGTCGTCCTCGCCGTTGGTGTACACGGCGGGCGCCGGCTGACCGGCGGCGGTCACCTTCGCCGCCGCTCGTTCGGCCTTGGTCTTGACCGGGTCGCATACGGCGACGACCTGTACGCCGCTGACGGCGAGGAAGAGATCGATCATGCCGCCACCCCGGTTGCCGAGGCCGACGATGCCGACCCGGACGGTGGAGCGCCGGTCGAACGGCACCCCCACCATGGTGCGCCCCCGGCGCTTCGGAGCGGCCGCCTGTCCCGCGACAGCGGCCTCCGGGCTCCGACTGGGGGAGGCAGCGGCCGCGGTGCCGCTGCTGAGACCGCCGAGTCCGAGCCCGGCACCGGCCACTCCGGCGGTCGTCCACAGGATCGAGCGGCGGCTCATCGAGTCTTCGTCGCCGCTCTGCGTACGGTTGTCCTGCTGTGCTGCGTCGTTCATCGATCCTCCAGAAGGGGGGTCTGACGTGCGCGGCTTGTGAATGAACTTCGTTGATGAGATTGGTAGTTGATGCTGCCGATGCGCAAGGGGGTGATGGGGCTTCTGCTCTGGAATCATGGACTTATGTGCACATACAGAAGCCGGGTGGGCTCGGCCATGACCGAACCCACCCGGCGATCGAGGAAATCAAAGGGACCGGCGGACGAACCGGGACGGGTCGGTCACCGGTCGGCCGCCGGTGATCACCGCACAACGGCTCCCGGGCGTGTGGCCCGTTCCAGCTCCATCAGCACCGAGTAGTACGACCGTCCCGTGGCCCGGTTCATACCGATCTCGCACATCCGGTTGGCCGAGAGATAAGCGTCGTACTCCCGCGCATTCACCTCTGCGGCCTCCTTCGCCGTCGCGGAGGCCGTCAACTCCTTGTGCAGCATGCCGCGGTCGCCCGCGAAGGCGCAGCACCCGGTGTCGTCAGGGATCACGACCTCTTCCGCGCAGGCCTCCGCGACTGTGCGCAGCTGCTCCACATCGTCCAGGTGCTGCATGGAACACGTCGGATGCAGGACCGCCGAATCGATCCTGCGGAGCACTGTCAGCTCGGGAAGCAGTTCGTCGGCCGCCCAGACCAGGGAGTCGACAATGGTCAGCTCCCGGTGCAACTCCCGGTTGTCGTCGGTGAGATACGGCACCACCTCATGGGCGATGCCCAGCGTGCACGACGATGCGTCGACGACCAGCGGAAGCTTTCCGCCCGCCGTCCAGCCCCAGGCCGCTTCCACGATGCGGTTGGCCATCACGGCAGTGCCCGCCTCGTACCCCTTGGAGTGCCAGATCGTCGCGCAGCAGGTCCCCGCGACGTCGTCCGGGATCCATACCGGCTTCCCGGCGCGGGCGGAGACGGCGACGACGGCCTGTGGCAGCGACGGGCCGCGATGGCCTTCAGGACCGCCGAAGATGCGGTTCACACACGCCGGGTAGTAGACGGCGCTCGCCCCGATACGGGAGGTACGGAGCAGCTTACGGGCGGCGGCGCGGGGGATCTCGGGCAGCCACTCGGGCACCAGATCAGGACGCACGGCCTTGCGGGCCAGGACGGTGAGCGTCTCCAGCGGTCCGTCCCCGATCCGGTGGCTGATCCGGCCGGCCGCGGCGACCGCCAGCCGTGCCGCCGCCTCCACCGCTTTGAAGTTCGTCGCGGTGAGCGCCGCGATCCGTTCCTCGCGCGGCGAGTGCCGCTGGTGGCGGAAGTCCTTCATCATGGCGCCGGTGTCGATGCCGACCGGGCACGCGAGCTTGCAGGTCGAGTCGCCCGCGCAGGTGTCGACGGCGTCGTAGCCGTACGCGTCGAGCAGCTGAGTCTCTACCGGTGAACCGCACGGCTGCCGCATCATCTCCCGGCGCAGCACGATCCGTTGGCGCGGCGATGTGGTCAGGTCATGGCTGGGGCAGGTGGGTTCACAGAAGCCGCACTCGATGCATGGGTCGGCGATCAGCTCGACCTTGGGGATGGTCTTCAGCCCGCGCAGATGGGCCTTCGGGTCGCGGTCGAGGACGATCCGGGGCGCCAGGACCCCGTCGGGGTCGATGATCTGCTTCGTTCGCCACATCAGCTCGGTCGCCTTCGGGCCCCACTCCAGTTCCAGGAAGGGGGCGATGTTACGGCCGGTTGCGTGCTCCGCCTTCAAGGAGCCGTCGAAGCGCTCCACCGTCAGCCGGCAAAAGTCGTCCATGAACGCGGCGTAGCGATCGACATCGGACGGCTTCGCCGCGTCGAAGGCGAGCAGGAAGTGCAGATTGCCGTGCGCCGCATGACCGGCCACGGCGGCGTCGAAGCCGTGCTCCGCCTGAAGTCCGAGCAGGGCTTCGCAGGCATCGGCCAGCCGGGAGGGTGGCACCGCGAAGTCCTCCGTGATCAGCGTCGTACCCGAAGGGCGGGAGCCGCCGACCGCGGTGACGAACGCTTTGCGGGCCTTCCAGTAGCCCGAGATGACCTCGGCGTCGCGCGTGAACTCATTGGTCACCGAGGCAACGGGGGCGACCAGGTCGAGCCCCTCGACGAGGGGCGCCGCAGCCCGCTCGTACGACTCCTGGCCCGCCTCGTCCGGAGCCCGGAACTCCACCAGCAGCGCCGTGGTCTCCTTGGGCAGCTCGGCCCAGTCCGCGGGCACGCCCTGGACGCTCACCGACGCGCGCAGCGTATTGCCGTCCATCAGTTCGACGGCGATCGCCCCCGCCTCGTTGAAGCGGGGCACGGCGGCTGCCGCCGCGGTCAGGGAGGGGAAGAACAGCAGGGCGGTGGAGATGCGGCGGTCCAGCGGCAGCGTGTCGAAAACGACCTCGGAGATGAAGCCGAAGGTGCCCTCCGAGCCGACCATCAGCCCACGCAGGATCTCTACTGGCGTCGAGCCGTCCAGGAAGGCGTCGAGCCGGTAGCCGTTGGTGTTCTTGATCTCGTACTTGGCGCGGATCCGGGCCGTGAGCTCGGTATCCGCCTCGATCTCCGCCTTCAGCGCCAGCAGTCCCTCGCACAGCCGCGGCTCGGCATGGGCCAGGTTCTCGTCCGCCGCGGGGTCGCCCGTGTCGACGACCGTGCCGCTCGGCAGCACGAAGGTGAGGGAGGAGACGGTGCGGTACGAATTGCGGGTCGTTCCCGCGGTCATTCCTGAGGCGTTGTTGGCGACGACTCCGCCGATCGTGCAGGCGATGGCGCTGGCCGGGTCGGGCCCCAGCAGCCGGCCGTGCCGGGCGAGGGCGGCGTTGGCCCGCAGGATCGTCGTCCCCGGCCTGATGCGGGCCTGCGCGCCGCCGTCCAGGACCTCGATGCCCGTCCAGTGGTGGCGTACGTCGACGAGGATGTCCTCCCCCTGGGCCTGGCCGTTCAGACTGGTGCCGGCCGCCCGGAAGACGACCTCCCGGCCCTTGCCGTGCGCGTACGACAGGATCGCCGAGATGTCGTCGATGTCCTCCGGGACCACGACGACCTGGGGGACGAACCGGTACGGACTGGCGTCGGAGGCGTACTTCACCAGGTCGGAGATCTTCCACAGCACCTTCTCCGGCCCCAGCAGGCCGATCAGCTCGCCGCGCAGCGGTTCGGGCGTGCCCGGAGCCTGCCGGTCGGGCACCCGGTCCGGGGACGGAGTACGCACCGCACCAGGGCGGAGTGCTTCCGGCTTCGGCTCCAGCAGTGGCATGTCGAGCTCTCCTCGGCGGTTCGGTTCGGTTACGTACGGCGACGGCACACACGCGGCACCCATCCGGTGTACGCGTATCCGCACAGTTCAGCAGCGACGCTCCGGCATTCCGCTGACCAGGGCGGACAGCAGTCCGCCGAGCACCTCGCGCTGATCGGGGGTCAATGGAGCCAGGATCTCCTCCGCGGCGGCCCGGCGCGCGTCGCGCAGCGACCGGAGGGTGGTCAGGCCCTCGTCGGTGATCTCGATCCGGACCACCCGTCGGCTGTCCGGATCGGGGGCGCGACGCACCCGGCCGCTTGCCTCCAGGCCGTCGACCAGACTGGTCACAGCACGCGGGACGACATCCAGGCGCTGCGCGAGGTCCGCCATCCGGGGTGGACCGTCGTAATGAGCGACGGTGCGGAGCAGCCGGAACTGTGCGGGAGTGATACCGATCGGCTCCAGTTGGCGGCTCTGAATCCGCTGGAGCCTGCGGGTCACTCGCAGCAACTGCTCGGCGAGCACGCCATCGGCGTCGGAGGAGTCCATGCGGGAACAATATCAGGACCTTGTGCATTGTGAGCATAGGTAACAATGAGCTATGCTCTTAAAAGTTTGGGTCCCCAGTTCTGAGACCGAGTTGTCGCGCGCCCGACGAAGGAGCCCATGAAACCCGACGAAATCACCTGGACACCCCCGCCCCGGGGCGGGAGCCGCCCGCCCGCCGAGTTGCGCCGCATCCTGCGCCTCTTCCGTCCCTACCGGGGCCGGCTCGCCCTGGTCGGGCTGCTTGTCGGCGCCTCGTCGCTGGTGTCGGTCGCCTCGCCGTTCCTGCTGCGCGAAATCCTGGACACCGCCATCCCGCAAGGACGTACGGGACTGCTGTCGCTGCTCGCCCTCGGCATGATCCTCACCGCCGTGATGAACAGTGTCTTCGGTGTCCTGCAGACCCTGATCTCCACCACAGTCGGCCAGCGCGTCATGCACGACCTGCGCACCGCGGTCTATGCCCAGTTGCAGCGGATGCCGCTCGCCTTCTTCACCAGGACCCGCACCGGCGAGGTGCAGTCCCGCATCGCCAACGACATCGGCGGCATGCAGGCGACCGTCACCTCCACCGCGACGTCACTGGTCTCCAATCTCACCGCGGTTGTGGCCACGGTCGTCGCCATGCTTGCACTCGACTGGCGGCTCACCATCGTCTCGCTTCTCCTGCTTCCGGTCTTCGTCTGGATCAGCCGCAGGGTCGGCCGTGAGCGCAAGAAGATCACCACTCAGCGCCAGAAACAGATGGCTGCCATGGCGGCCACGGTCACCGAGTCGCTCTCCGTCAGCGGCATCCTGCTCGGCCGGACGATGGGCAGGGCGGACTCCCTCACCAGGGGCTTTGCCGAGGAGTCCGAGAAGCTGGTCGACCTCGAAGTGCGCTCCAGCATGGCCGGGCGGTGGCGCATGTCGACGATCGGCATCGTCATGGCCGCCATGCCCGCCGTCATCTACTGGGCAGCAGGCATGGCCCTGCAGTCCGGCGGCCCCGCCGTCTCCATCGGCACGCTCGTCGCCTTCGTCTCGCTCCAGCAGGGGCTCTTCCGGCCCGCCGTGAGCCTGCTCTCCACCGGGGTGCAGATACAGACGTCCCTCGCGCTCTTCCAGCGGATCTTCGAGTACCTCGATCTCGAGGTGGACATCACCGAGCCCGCGAACCCCGTGCGGCTGGAGAAGATCCGCGGCGAGATCCGCTTCGAGGACGTCGACTTCAGCTACGACGAGAGGAGCGGCCCGACCCTCAGCGGCGTCGATGTGACCGTGCCGGCCGGCGGTAGCCTGGCGGTCGTCGGGCCGACCGGATCCGGCAAGTCCACGCTCAGCTATCTGGTGCCCAGGCTCTACGACGTCACCGGCGGCCGGGTCACGCTCGACGGTGTCGACGTACGCGATCTGGATTTCGACACCCTGGCGCGCGCCGTGGGTGTGGTCTCGCAGGAGACGTATCTCTTCCATGCCTCGGTCGCCGAGAATCTGCGCTTCGCCAAGCCGGATGCGACCGACGCCGAAATCGAGGCGGCCGCCCGTGCGGCGCAGATCCACGACCACATCGCTTCGCTGCCCGACGGCTACGACACCCTGGTCGGTGAACGCGGCTACCGCTTCTCGGGCGGCGAGAAACAACGCCTTGCCATTGCCCGTACGATTTTGCGCGACCCGCCCGTCCTGGTCCTCGACGAGGCGACGAGCGCCCTCGACACCCGTACGGAATCCGCCGTGCAGGAAGCGATCGACGCGCTCTCCGCGGGACGCACCACCATCACCATCGCGCACCGGCTCTCCACCGTCCGCGACGCCGACCAGATCGTCGTCCTGGACGGTGGCCGAACCGCCGAGCGCGGCAGTCATGACGAACTCCTCCAACAGGACGGCCGCTATGCCGCCCTGGTCCGGCGGGACACCCAACTGTCTCCCGCGCCAAGCTGATCGGCGGGGTCGGGTGCGCCCCGGCCGAGGCCGAACACGCGGCGACGCCGCCGCTCCCGTGGGACGGGGAGCGACGGCGCCGGGCGGAGCAATGGTCAGACGAGCCAACCCACGAAGTGGACGATGCCGGCCAGCAGGTTGGTGATGAGGTTCATCCGGTGTTTCTCCTTGTACATGGTGCATGTGTGGGACTGCGCTGTCGCGGTCTGCAGCCCGTCGCTTGCGCCCTGTAATCATCATCCGCCACAGACGAGTTGGGCAACGAACAGCGAAACGATCACGCGTTCCAGCGAACACCCGATCCCTTGTTCGTGTGTTCTGTTCATGGAGTCGCGGCGGGCACGAACTCATCGACCGGTTCGGCCTCCGGCTTGTCCAGCAGCCGTGTGATCGCTCGCACCGCGGCCCGCCCCGCCCGGTTGGCGCCGATCGTGCCGCCCGTAGCCGACGAGATGAATGCGCTCGTCCCGTGCCGCCTGTGTGCCCTCGACCCGGATGACGCCGCCCGGCTCGCGCAGTTTCAAAGGCGCGAGATGATCGATGGCGGCGCGGAACCCGGTCGCCCAGACGATGAGATGACATCCGCCTCGACCCTCCGGCCGTCGTCCCACACGACCCCGCCCGGTGCGATCCGGTCGAACATCGGCAAGCGGTCGAGCACCTCCTCCTCGCGGGCGCGCCGGATCGCGTCGGTGAGCGGCAGCCTGGTCACGCTCTGAAAGGGTGATGGGCATCTCGGTACGTGGACGCGCGATCTCGCCGGATGAGCGAGAGGATGAAGGCATGGCCCATGCCTTCACCACCAGCATCCTGCACATCACCACCGGATCGACGGAGACCGTCACCGATCTGACGCACGACTGCGAAGAGTTTCTCGCCCGGACCGCAGCCGGCAAAGACGGCCTGCTCAACATCTTCGTACCGCACGCAACCGCCGGCATCGCCATCATCGAAACCGGATCGGGCAGCGACGACGACCTGCTGGCCACCCTCCACACCCTGCTTCCCTCCGACGGCCGCTGGCAACACCGCCACGGCAGCCCCGGCCACGGCCGCGACCACGTACTGCCCGCCCTCGTCCCACCGCACGCGACACTGCCGGTGATCGGGGGCCGACTGGAACTGGGGACGTGGCAGTCGGTGTGTCTGGTCGACACGAACATTTCGAACACTGACAGGCAGGTTCGGTTGAGCTTCCTCGGCTTGTGAGCCGCTTCGGTGGGACTGTATGAGGGGGCCTGCCGCACAAAATGAGCAGTGCGCGTAGGCGCATGGTGTGCGAAGGCGGCCAACAGGTTCTTCGTCTGCTGGTGGTAACACCGCGGGGCTGGGGCGCGTACGTCCGCCAGCACGCCCCGCCCGGCTGCGCATTGCGCAGGCGCCGCGCCGACCCCGTTCACGCCCCGGTCAGGCGCACCCTCGCCCGGACCAGTCCCGGCAGGTCGCACCGCTCGGCCAGGCGGACCGCGGGGGCGAGACCGCTGTGCGCGAGCAGGTTCTGGTTATCGAACGCGACGAAGGTGTTTGTGGGACTGTGGGAGGATTTCACTTACGAGGTGCCTTGCTGGTTGGGCCTGCTGGAAGCGTGAGAACTCCCATCATCCCAGCTCAGCGGGCACCTCTCTGCGTCATGGCCTCCCCGCAGCGATCACTCATCGGTGGATCCAGGATGAAAGGCCCGGTCTTCTCTGTGTCAGAAAGAAGACCGAGCCTCCTTTTTGGCATCGCTGCGCCGATTTTCCAGCGTCAGGTCCGCTTCGTTGAACTGCAAACGTTCGTTTCGAGGTCGGTCGACCTCTTACTGGTACTTCTTGAGACAGTGTGCCCCGAAACAGGCGGGCGCGATACGACCTACGTTGTCCTGCTCAACGTGACACGCAGTCTCTCTTGTACGTCTCCGACGAACTCCTCCTCGCCGTGAGGCGGTAGGGATCTTCTCCACCAGCGTGGTTCTTCGGGTCGGATCATCGGACCGCTTTCGATGAGCTCGCGGAACGCGTGGTCACTCCTCTGAATCGAAGCAGAGAATTCCGCGAACCCCTTGGTGCGTTGGGCGTTCTCGTCATTCAGTGCCAGTTCCAGCAGATCCCTGATGGAGATGTCGTGCAGGTACTCGCTGTAATCCATCTCGTAACCCTCTTCGCACTCTTCAACGAAGCTGAGCCACCCCTCGCATGACCTCCAGGGGTCATTTGACCACTTCCAGCCTGCCGCAGCGGCCACTTGCGTGAAGACGGAGGTCAACGTCTGCTCGGATGGACGGGTCATTTGAACTGCTCCCGGAAGTATTTCATCGGATCCATGTGAGGTCTAAAGAAGGTCGATATTGTTCCAGAACTATTCGCGTAACCGAAGTAACCTGTCTTCTGATCGATTCGGAAGAATCCTCCAGAGCTTGAGGGCAGGGTGACCGATCCTTCCGGTCCCGCCCCCCGGCATGAATAAACGAGCTGTTTCGCGATAGTGCTCATACCCGCCTTGGCCCTTAAATTCTGGCATGTTTGGTGATTCCTTGGTGGGTCCTGTCACCTTTCCCTTCTTATTTCTCTTCACTCTCATCACATGCTTTTCGTAATGGTTCCAAGCGGACATGGGGCTGTTGAAGTCGGGTTGAGCGGCGAGACCGGTACCCGCGCCCTTGCCGGACGGACTGTCTGCTTTCGTTCCGCCCTTGATTGCCTTTTTGATGAGGTTCTTGAAAAGGCTAAATGCGCCAGCCAGCCAGGAAACCGTCTCCGCGGCCTCTGCTGTGTCCTTGTATTCCTTTGAGCCGACATCCATGCCGGCTTCCTTGGTCTTCTCTCGGTATGTTTCCTGGACGCCGCAGTCTGCGCCGAACCAGCACCATGGCTCGGCTGCATACTCAATCGCATCCAGGGTGCCGGCGAGAAAATCTCCGAACCCTCCGGCAGAGTCCTTGGCCGATTGGCCGAGCGATTTAGGGTCGCCGGGTTCCTTGTTGTCGCAGATACCGTAGTTGCGCTGAATTGCCGGGCAGCTGTCGCCACCGCCGGACGTGCTGGCATAACTGGCACTTCCGTAGGTCGAAAGGCCGGTGCGTGAGGACGATCGGGATGCTCGGTTACTGGACTGGTGCCGGTAGGAGGAGTGGATGGCCGCGGCCACGTAACGGATGATCGCACGGAGAAGGCGGATTAGGGCGAAGATGTACGAGAGGAAGAACTTACCGTCCGGGTCTGCGAAGGTGACCGGATTGTTGTTGCTGTAGGCGTAGCCGTTGATCTGCTGCGGGTCCTGCAGATCCGCGACCGGGTCGACGCTGATGAAGCGGCCCGCTGCCGGGTCGTACTCCCGGGCCCCGAGGTGGGTGAGACCCGTCGGGTCCTGCGTTCCGCCAGCGAAGCCCTTCTCCCCTGTCCACTGGGTGGGCTGTGTGCCGAGGGGCTCAGTCCCGCTGCCACCTGCTCCAGGGCCTGCCGGGTCCGTGGGGCGAGCACGGAGAGCTGCTGCTCGGTGAGCCTCAGCAGGGAATCGGCGCCGGTGTGCAGCTCGCGGTCGGCCGTGTCGGGGTCCTGGGCGCGCAGCTCCCGCAGCCGGGTGTCGATCTCCGTGTGCTGCGCCCGCAGTTCGTCCAGCTCCGCCACGAGCCGCTCCAGGCGCCGCAGTTCGTCGACCTCGTGGCGCAGCTTCTCGTGCTCCGCGAGGCGCTGCCGCAGCTCGGTCTCGCGCGCCCTGACCTCGTCGAGCGCGGCGCGCTCCACCGCGACCCGCTCGGCCAGCGACGTGAGTTCGGCCATCAGATCCTGGGTGCCCCGCCCCAGCCGCTCGCCCGCCCGGGCCGACCGGAGCAGCGCGGGGAGCGCGTCGGCGAGGTCACGGGCGTCGGTCAGCGCGTCGTCCAACGCGTACAGGGCGGTCAGGGCGTCGGCTCCGTCAGTGTCCTCGGCGTCCCCGGCAGCGTACGGCGAGTCGGCCCCGTCGAGTGCGTGGGCGGCCCAGCGCATGGCGTGCCTCAGCACCAGGAGTGCCGTCTCCCGGTCGCCGCGCCCGGAGTCCGTCAGCGCTTCTGAGATCCTCTGCCTGGCGTCGCGCACGGTGCCCCTCCCGGAGTACTCGGCGGGTTCGCCGTTCGGCGGCCCCGGACTGTACCGATCGCCAGCGTATCGCCGGGAGCAGGCCTGAGGGGGAAGTCGATGACTCAGTGATGCGGTGAGCGGCGCACGGACAGGATGGCGATGTCGTCGTGCTGGCTGCCCTCGGCGAATGCGCGGGCGTCGTCGTAAAGGGCCTGTGGCAGGTCGGTCGGTGGGAGGCCGAGGCGGCCCGCCAACCGTTCGTCGACCGGGTAGAACGTGCCGTCGGCGGCGCGAGTCTCGGTGAGGCCGTCGGTGCTCAGCAGCAGCGTCGAGCCGGGCGGGAACGCGAACCAGTCGACTGTCGCGGGCTCGTTCGAGAGTTCGGCCAGCCCGAGCGGTACTCCGGTGCCCAGCGGGAGCGTGGTGTGGGTGACCGAGTGCAGCAGCTGCGGTGGGATGTGCCCGCAGTTGATGGCCTGCGCCTCGGCTCCCGAGTCGACGCCGATGACAAGAGCCGTGACGAATCGTTCGTCGTCACCGGTCTGTTCGGCGTAGGAGTTGTGCCGTACGACCGAGGCGTCCAGGGCGTCGACTACCGCCGTCAGGGTGGGCTCCCGGTGGGCGGCCTCGCGAAAGGCCCCGATGACGGCGAAGGCGGCGCCGACGGCGGCGAGGCCCTTGCCCTGGACGTCGCCGATCAGTACCCGGGTTCCCCAGGGCGAGGCGATGACGTCGTAGACGTCTCCGCCGACCAGCCGGTCCTCCTGCACGGGCTCGTAGACCCCGTCGACCAGTACGTCGTCGGTGAGCAGCGGCAGCGGGTGGAGGATGTGCCGCTGCATGGCCGCGGCGGTGGAGCGCAGCCGCAGCATCTCCTCCTCGCGGGCGATGCGCCGGTGGGCGGCGTAGATGGAGAGCCCTCCCAGGGCGAGGATGAGCAGCACCATCAGGAAGCTGTCGAGCCAACGCCGTCCGTCGTTGCCCTGGACCAGCAGGGAGACGGCAGCCACGAGGGTGGCCCACGCGGACACGAACGCGGTCTGGCGTACCGTGCACAGCGCCGCAGCGGTCGACGGCAGGAATACCAGCAGTCCGAGGAGCCACACCCCGGATCCGGACACAACGCCGAGGACCACCACCAAGAGCGTCACCGAGACCACCCCGATCACCAACTCGGTGATGCTCAGCGGCTTGGTGGAGAGGCCGGATGTCTTCCGGCGAGTGCGGGGCACGGGACCTCCCGGGCAGATGGTGATTTCTTCTACGCTAAGGGCTGTCCCGTAATCCGTGGTGGATCAGCGCGCGCCCACCAGGGATTACGGGACAGCCCTTGGTCAGGCCCGTCGACACGGGAGCAGCGGCGCGCCGCACGTGATCACTCCGTACTGTCGCGGGCGGGGGAGCCAAGGCGCTGCGAAATCGTTTTTGCGGGGCAGCCCGCAAGTGGCCCCCGCCGAACGTCAATGGATGAACCGCGGCAGCCACTTCGCCCGGTAGTCGGGGTGGCCCGCATGCTCTGCGGCCATCTGCCGGACGGCGAAACCGAGCCCGACTGCACGGCCGGACGAGAAGTCGTGTTCGGGGCGGTCGGCGTCCTTGTCGGCGACCTCCGCGTACTCATTGAGAAGAACTCTGCTCGTCTCGATGCGACGACGTGTGCGCGCGGGGTCCTGAAAGGCGATGTGCTGATCGAAGCAGAGATTCCGCACGCTGAACGCGATGGCGCCGATCCGGTCGTGGACCTCGCCGGGCACGCCGGCCGGGCACCGCCAGCTGTCCCCGCCCGCCGCCTGCGCGATCTCTTCCTCCTCGGCAAGACGCGCCCGAACGAAGTCGATCATATCGGAGTTGTCTGTCATCGGGCTTTCGAATCCTTAACCGTCAGGGCTCCCTGCCGGAAACCGCACCCACTGTCTTGGCCAGTTCCGTTCGTTCACCGAGGATGTCGGACGACGATACAGAGTTGAAGCCCGGCACCCCGGGGACACCACCTGTCGTGGGTATAGCCGGGTGCCGAGAGGCCCCGCAGGTGTGATCACGCGGGTGCTGTCCCGGCTCCTGGCACCCACTGCAGCGATCCGGCCCCACGACAGGACCGGGCAAGCCGTCAAGCGATCACTGACCGCTTACGATCGCTGACTGCAACCTCAAACCTTCGTCCTGACACCCGCCCCACCGGTCAGAGACCACGCACGCCGCCCCGTTCCGAGCACGGAGGGGCACCGGACGAGAGAAGGGAACTGCCCGTGACCGCCGTGCGCGGAACATCAGTGGAAATCCCCACACAGGACGGCACCGCCGACGCCTACCTGGCCCATCCCGACGACGGAAGTCCCCACCCCGGGGTCCTGCTCTACACCGATGCCTTCGGAATCCGTCCTCACCTGAAGAAGAAGGCCGATCGTCTCGCGGAAGCGGGCTATACCGTCCTGGTCCCCAATGTCTTCTACCGCCATGGGCGAGCGCCGGTGGTCGCGCTTCCCGACTTCATCGACCCGGCCCGACGCCCGGAGATCTTTGAGCGTCTCGGTCCGATCATGCAGTCACTGACACCCGGTCCGGCGATGCGCGACGCCGGTGCCTACCTGACCTGGCTGGCGGACTGCCCCGTGGCCACTGACGGGCCGGTCGGTGTCACGGGCTACTGCATGGGAGCCGGCCTTGCCCTGCGTACCGCCGGCACCTACCCGGAGCGGGTCGCGGCCATGGCGGGCTTCCACGGAGGGAGCCTGGCCACAGACGCTGCCGACAGTCCGCACCTGCTCGCCGACCGGATCACTGCGGAGCTGTACTTCGGCCACGCCGACCAGGACCCCTCGCTGCCCCCCGAGCAGATCAACCGCCTCGACGATGCTCTCACCGCAGCCGGCGTGCGCCATCGCAGCGAGGTCTACACAGGGGCGCACCACGGCTTCACCCAGGCCGACACCGCCGCATACGACAGCACAGCGGACGAACGCCACTGGAAATCACTGATGGCGCTCCTGGACCGCATCCTCTGACCGGTGACGCGTTCAGATCGCGGTGACCGCACCACGGACATACGGTCGGCAAGGGCGCAGGCGCCCCACGCGCCTCTGTGCGCGGCCCGCGAACCGGGCCCATGTGGCGGTCGGTCCAAGAACGCAGGACACGAGAGGAAGCCGCGATGTCGGTCGAGAACACCCCCACTGTCTCCCTCGGGCCCGACAGCGGCCTGGACCAGGTATTTCAGCTGGCTCAGCAGCTGCGCGCGGACTCCGTTCGCGCCAGCACCGCCGCCGGCTCCGGTCATCCCACCTCCAGCCTGTCCGCCGCGGATCTGATGGCCGTCCTCATGACACGCCAACTGCGCTACGACTGGATGGACCCGAAGAACCCGGCCAACGACCACCTGATCTTCTCCAAGGGGCATGCCTCCCCCCTGCTGTACGCGATGTTCCTCGCCGCCGGTGCGATCGATGAAGAGGAACTGATGACCACCTACCGCCGCGACGGCGCTCGGCTGCAGGGCCACCCCACTCCGGTCCTGCCCTGGGTGGATGCTGCCACCGGTTCCCTGGGCCAGGGCATCGCCTACGGCGTCGGCATCGCGCTTGCCGGACGGGACCTGGAACACCAGCCGTACCGGGTGTGGGTGCTGTGCGGGGACAGCGAAATGACCGAAGGGTCGGTGTGGGAGGCCCTGGACAAGGCAGGCCGCCACCGGCTGGCCAACTTCGTCGCGATCATCGACGTCAACCGCCTCGGCCAGAGCGGCCCCACGGAGCTGGGCTGGGACACCGGCGCCTACGCCCGCCGTGCCGAGGCCTTCGGCTGCCGCGCCCTCGTCGTCGACGGCCATGACCTCGTGGCCGTCGCAGAAGCCCTGGCCGCCGCGGTCGACGGGCAGGCACCCACCGTCATCGTCGCCAAGACCGTCAAAGGTCAGGGTGTCTTCGAGGTCGCGGACGCCGAGGGCTGGCACGGCAAGCCACTGCCCGAGGATCTCGCCGCACGCGCCATCACCGAACTGGGTGGCGTACGTCACCTCACCGTCCGTGGCCCCCAGCCGCCCGCCGCCGCTCCCAGCACCCCGGCCGCTCCCGTGGAGGTGACGCTGCCGCGCTTCGAGGTCGGTGAAAGCGTCGCCACCCGCGTGGCGTTCGGCAAGGCGCTCGCCGCGATCGGCGCCCGGCCCGACATCGTGGCTCTGGACGCCGAGGTGGGCAACTCCACCCACGCGGAGGACTTCGGCAAGGCACACCCCGAGCGGTACTTCCAGATGTACATCGCCGAACAGCAGTTGATCGCCGGCGCGGTCGGTATGGCCGTACGCGGCTACCGTCCCTACGCCACCACCTTCGCCGCCTTCCTCACCCGAGCCCATGACTTCATCCGTATGGCGGCCGTCTCCCAGATCTCCATGAGCCTGTGCGGGACCCACTGCGGAGTCGAGATCGGTGCGGACGGCCCCTCCCAGATGGGCCTGGAAGACCTCGCCATGATGCGCGCCGTCCACGGCTCCACCGTGCTCTACCCCAGCGACGCCACATCCGCTGCCGCTCTGACCGCCGCAATGGCCTACCTGGACGGCATCTCCTACCTGCGCACCACCCGGGGCGCCTACCCCGTCCTCTATGCCCCCGACGAAACCTTCCCCGTCGGCGGGTCCAAGACCCTGCGCGCGAGCGAAAGCGACGAGGTCACCCTCATCGGTGCCGGGGTCACCGTCCACGAATGCCTCGCCGCCGCCGACCAGCTCGCTGCCGAGAACATCCCCGTCCGGGTTGTCGACCTGTACTCCGTCAAGCCCCTGGACCTCGACACGCTCGCCCGCGCCGCCCAGCAAACCGGCGCACTCGTCGTCGTCGAGGACCACCACCCAGAAGGCGGCATCGGCGAGGCTGTGCTGTCCGCACTCGCCGCACAGCGACTCACCCCCGCAGTCGTCCACCTCGCCGTGCGCAACCTGCCGGGCTCCGGAACCCCTTCCGAACTCCTCGACACCGCAGGTATCTCGCGCACCCACATCATCCGAACAGCCCACGATCTCGCTGGCCGCTGAGCGCTGCCGCCGTGGTCGGCGCGGAAGCACCGACACCGCGGCGATCGCCGGTGCGCTGACCCGGATACTGGACCGACGCGAACCCGTCGAACGAAGCGATAGCCGACGGTGGGCTGTCATGCCGGGGGACGGCCGAGGGACATAAGGTCAGGAACGCGGACCGCGGGACTGATCGCCGCGCGCTGCGTTCTTCTCCTTGATACGCACCGCTTCCTTCCGGACCTCGGCCTGGGTGGCGCGTTCCTGCTGGAGCCAGTCGGGGCTGTCCTTCTTCAGCGCCTCGATCTGCTCCGTGGTGAGGGCCTCCGTGATTCCGCCTCGGGCGAGACCCGAGATGGAGACGCCCAGCTTTGCCGCGACCACCGGCCGGGGGTGCGGGCCGTTGCGTCGCAGCTCCTGAAGCCACTCGGGCGGATCGGACTGCAGCGCGTTCAGCTCGGTGCGCGAGACGACACCCTCCCGGAACTCGGCGGGGGTGGCCTCGAGGTACACACCCAGCTTCTTTGCCGCGGTTGCGGGCTTCATTGTCTGGGTGGTCTTGTGCGACGTCATGGTGTCAAGGGTATCGAGCATGTGCGCTACCTCTGACCAGGGCCGGTAACCTGGCGAAGTGACAAGTTCGGAAGAAACCTCCTCGTTCCGGCTCGCGTATGTCCCGGGGGTGACGCCCACCAAGTGGGTGCGGATCTGGAACGAGCGGCTGCCCGACGTCCCGCTGACCCTCATCGGGGTGTCGGCCGCCGAGGCATCCGACGTGTTGCGGGGCGGCGGCGCCGACGTGGGTCTCGTGCGGTTGCCCATCGACCGGACGGGCCTCAGCGCGATCCCCCTCTACGCCGAGACGACGGTGGTCGTGATCCCGAAGGACCACGTCGTGGCGGCGGTCGACGAGGTCTCCGCCGAGGATCTCGCCGACGACATCGTGCTGCATCCGCTCGACGACACCCTCGAATGGGAGCACCGGCCGGGACGGCCCGCGATCGAGCGCCCCGCCACGACGGCGGACGCGATCGAGCTCGTGGCGGCAGGAGTGGGCCTTCTCGTCGTTCCGCAGTCGCTCGCCCGACTGCACCACCGCAAGGACCTCACATACCGACCGGTGTCGGACGCCCCCGAGTCGCGTGTCGCGCTGTCGTGGCTGGAGGACGAGACGACGGATCTGGTGGAGGACTTCATCGGAATCGTCCGGGGGCGGACCGTCAACAGCTCTCGGGGCCGCCCCAAGGCCCCGGCACAGCCGAAGGGCAAGCGTCCCGAAACCGGCGGTGCACGGCGCAAGCCCACAGCCGGCAAGGCGGCCGGGAAGAGCGTGCGGAGCGGTTCCGGCGGTGCCAAGGGCGGCAGGCGAGGAAAGCCTCGCCGCCGGTCCTAAGGGCTGTCCCGTAATCCCTGGTGGGCGCGCGACGACAGCTGCTTCCCCAAGCTCTCGGCTGCGCTCGAGCAGGGGAGGCCCCATCCTCGCCGCGTTGTCGGAACGCCCGAATACATCCAGTATTCGGGCGTCCCTCCGTCTTGCGATGCACCACATCTGACGCCGCGCGCTGATCCACCACGGATTACGGGACAGCCCTTAGTGATTCGAAAGGCACCTGGGCGGCTCGGCCTCAGGTTCAGCGCCTGCGCACCTTTGGTTCCGGCACGAGACGCACGACGCCGTTGAGCAGATGGTCGATCAGGTCGTGCGAGGGCTTGTCCGTGAGGTTGGTCAGCAGCCGGGCCAGGGTGTTGAGCAGAAACGGCGACCCCATGACGTAACGGTTGAGGACCGGCTGGAAACCCGAACGGCTGAAGACGAGGTCCGCGGCCGTGTTCCCGAGACGGTAGTAGCGCCCCCAGCGGCGGTTCATCTCGACGGGGTAGCCGCGCAGCACCTGCTCCCTCCGGGGCCCCCGCGGGAGAGCCAGGGCGAGCGCGGCGGTCTCGGCTGCGACTTCGCCGGCTTCCATGGCCTGGCCGATGCCCTCGCCGTTCCAGGGGCTGATCATGCCTCCGGAGTCGCCGACGAGAAGGAGCCCGCAGGTGTAGAGGGGGTGGCGGTTGAAGCCCAGCGGAAGGGCCGCGCTCCGGACAGGGCCCTCCGCGTTCTCCTCGCGCAGTCCCCAAGTGTGCGGGGTACGCGCCAGCCACTCGTCCAAGGTGGCGCGCAGGTCCGCCTTGCCATGCCGTCGGTGGGGCAGCGCCCCGAGACCGACATTGACCCGGCCGTCGCCCATGGGAAAGATCCAGCCGTATCCGGGCAGGTAGTGATCGCTCCCCGGGAAGCGGAGGTCGGCCCACAGCTCCAGGTACTCCTCCTGGGAACGCTCCGGACTTCGGTAGTAGCGGCGGGCGGCCGTCGCGATCTGCCGGCTCCTGTCCCGCTGCAGGCCCATGGTGAGGGCGAGGCGGGCGGCGGCGCCGTCGGCGGCGATGACGATCGGTGCGTGGAAGACCAATGGCTCCTTCACCGAGGTCGTGGCGGTGACACCGGTGATACGGCCGGAGTGGTCGGTGAGGGGCCGGGTCACCTTCACGCCGCTGCGCAGCCGTGCTCCGGCGGCGACGGCGTGCCGGGCCAGGATGTCGTCGAAGTCGTGTCGGCTGCGCGAGAGCCCGAAATCCGGGTAACGCCCGAGCGCGGGCCAGTCGATGTGCACCTGGTGGTTCCCGGCCACCCATCGCATCCCGCGTGAACGCGTCCACCCCGGAGCCTTGATGTCGACGCCCATCCTGATGAGCTGGTGCACCGCTCGTGGCGTCAAGCCGTCCCCGCACACCTTCTCCCGGGGAAAGTGAGACTTCTCCAGGAGCAGGACATCGACGCCCGCCGTGGCGAGGTGGAAGGCCGCGGCCGAGCCTGCCGGCCCCGCCCCCACCACGATCACCTGGGCTTCCTCGTCCGAGCCGTGGACGGACCGATCGTCCGACGGGGACTGGTCCGGCGTCGTTTCCCGCATGGGGACCCCTTCCTGTTCCTGGGACAGCGGGTGCCGTACCGAGGACGGCAGCCCTGCGCCTCATCATCGATCAAGGAGGGCCGGTGCGGAACCAGGCCTGGACGTCCGGTGGTCGCACGAGCCGTCATGGACGGCCACGAGCGCGCCGCTGGGGACAGCCCCGCGCCTACGACTCGAAGGAGCGCAGGACCGCCGGCACTCGCCTGCTGTATCCCGTGTTTCGAGCCGGCTTCTCCCGTTCGCCACGACGGCTCCCTGTCCGCCACCACACAGACGGTCGCCCCAGGGGTGCCCATGGGCAGGGCAGGCGGGGCGTCGGTCGCGGCGGGGCGTGCTCAGTACGGGAGCGGGCGGCCGGACGGGGTCCGCAGATCGAGCGGTGGCGGCCGCTTGGGCAGCTGCGGACGTCGGACGATCCTGATGCGGCCCATTGTCACCACCACCTGTCGGTCACCGGTCATATGCCCGGCGGGTTGCCCCTTCATGCGGCTCCGGCCAGCTCAACTGGCCGACTGGGCAAGCGTGTTGCGTCATCGGTCAGGGTGATGAGAGAAAGGCGCGGGAAGGCACCATCTTCCCGCCGCGCCGGGGACACCGCGCACACGCGCTCGCTGTCCTCCCGGCTATGACCCATGAGCGTGGCACGGGTGGGGAATCCGGCGGGGCTCCGCGGAGCTCCGGGTGACCGAGGGCGTGGGCGGCGGCGTACGGTGACGTACTTGCTTCGGCTGTTGAAGGCCGGCCCCTGTCGCCCGTGTCGCCGTCGCCCACGAACGAGCGACCGAACACTCGCATGTCGTCATGGCTTCGTCAATGAACTGCGAAGGCTGCTGAGGGACTCGGCGAATCTGGTCAAGCCGCGGTGGTGGGATCGCCCAACCACCTGGGCATGCGGGGCGATTATTCCAGGCCGGAGATCGTGAACACCGTACGCGCGGTCCGGCGGTCGATACGGTCGGCCAGTTGACGCAGCGCCGTCACCCCGCACCGCAGCGTCCCGCGCTCCACACTGCCCCGGGCGTCGTCGTCCAGCCGGTGCCAAAGTGCCGGATTGGCGAGGAACACCTGGGGGTCGACCTCGACCCGGCCGCCGTCCGCGTCACGGAGCACCAGGCGCTGGGAGACTCCGTCACACCAGCGCACCGACACCAATCGGTCGGTGCGCACGATCCGTTCGCGCACCAGACCGCGGCACGAAAGCCATCCGGCACCCGCGCGGACCCGAGGCGGCACCAGGACCACGAACAGCACGGCGGCCAGGCCTGTCCACAAGAGTGCGCGCAGCCAGGTGAGGTGACCGGCCGTCGTATCGACGGCAAGGAGCAGCCCGAGGAGCGTCACGGCGCAGCGGGCCGCGAACCGCAGGTGCCCCGCCCAGCCTTGGTCATGGGCGGTCGTATCGGGCGGAGGGTGTACCCGGCCGGTGCGCGGGCCGGGCACGGCTCGGATGTCACGTCGTCTCATGGCAGCGACGTTATGGAAGCCGGCCGGCCCGACAGCGTCCGTTGATGAACCACTGACGCCACAGCCGCAGGTCCTGACGGCTGCTTGACGGACGGTGCCGCGGTCCTGGCGGTACGGTCAGGAGGTCGGGGGCGGCAGCGGAGAGCGGCTCAGTCCTGCTCGTCGTCCCCGTCGTCCTCGCTGTTGTGTGCCTGTTGGTCGGGGGTCGGTGATTCGGCGGCCGGTGATTCGGGTCCGGTGGATGCGGTGGGCCCGGTGTCCGGGATATCGGCCGAGCCGGCATCCGGGGAGAACAGACTCATCCCCAGGTACACGGCCGCGAGGAAGGCGACCGTACCGGCAATGGCGCTGGCCACCCTGGGCCGACGCCTGATCGCCTCGCGGGCGCCGGTGCTCCGCCGGACGGGCGCCGACCGGGCCGCCGGACGCCGTCTGTGGCCGCCGGCCTGCGGTACGCGGTACGTCGTGACGCCCTCGGCCTGCTGAGCGGAGGCAGGCGTCTGGGAGGGACTGAAAGCGGGGGCAGGTGCCGAGGCATAGGGAACGCTCGGCGCTGTTGGAGGGACTGTGGGGGCGTACATGGGCATGGGCTCCGGCTGTCCGCGCCACGCTTCGCTCTGGAACCAGTCGGCGACCTGCTGGGCGCTCGGCCGGTCCTCGGGCTGCTTCGCGAGCAGCCCGAGCAGATAGGAGTCGAAGGCGGGTGACAGGCTGACGCCCCGTTGTCTGAGCGGCACGGGGGCAGTGTCGACATGCTGATAGAGCGTCGCGGTCGCGGTGTCGGAGCGGAACGGTGGCTCGCCCAGCAGGAGTTGGTAGATCACACAGCCGAGGGAGTACATATCGGACGCCGCACCGGCCGTACGGCCCAGGGCGCGCTCCGGGGCGAGATAGAGACTGGTGCCGACGATCTGCCCCGTGGTGGTCAGCGCGGCCGAAGGGTCGTCGACGAACTGGGCGATGCCGAAGTCGCCGATCTTGACGGTACCTTCGGCGTCCAGCATCAGGTTTCCGGGCTTGATGTCACGATGCACGATGCCCTGCCGATGGGCGGCGGCGAGCCCCGCGGCCGCCTGGCCCGCGATCCGGGCGACCTGCTCGGCGCCGAGCCGCTCCTCGGCCGCGAGCAGATCGCCCAGGCTTCTGCCCTCGACGAGCTCCATCACGAGGTAGAAGCGGTCCTCCCAGGCCCCGAAGTCGAACACGGCCACCAGATGAGGGTGGCTCAGGCGGGCCGCGGTCTGCGCCTCCAGACGGAACCGGGCGGTGGCCGACTCGTCCGCGTGATCGCCCAGCAGCAGCTTCACGGCCACCGCCCTGCCGAGCACTTCGTCGGCGGCGCGCCACACCTCACCCATGCCGCCGCGGCCTATGGGGGACAACAAGCGGTACCGACCAGCTACCAGCACCTGTGCACCAATCTCGAATTGTGGGCCGCTTCGACTGCCACGGCGGCACCCCGACCGGGATCGGGGCGAGGTGGGGGGCGCGCGGCATGATCAGGATATCGGGCCGCCGGACCTCGGCGACACGCCGAGCAGCCGCTCCGCTGTCCGCAGGGGGCGCGCCGGGCCGCAGCGCCGCGGATTCCTCACCAGGTGTCGACGAAGGGGCGGCGCCCTCCCGGGCCATGCCGCCCAGCTCCCGGCCGGGCCAGGCCGCCGTGGCGAGCGGGCCAGGAGCCGCCCAGACGAGGGTGGGGTCGGGGCCGCGCCGCAAGTTCATGACATCCAGCATGCCAAGACGGTGATCACCTCGGGCTGCCGGCAGCCGTGCGGCCCACCGATTCGACCAGCGGCAGGAGCCGGTGCGGCACCCGCTCGCGCAGCGCCACCTCGGTACGCGTCCTGACCACACCGGGCAGTTGGATCAACCGCTGGATCACATCTTCCAGATGCCCGTTGTCGCGGGCCACCACCCGGGCCAGCAGATCACCGCCGCCCGTGGTCGAGAAGGCCTCGACGATCTCCGGCACCGAGGCGAGCGCCTCACCGACTTCGTCCAGGTGCCCCTGGGTGACTTCCAGATGAACGAAGGCCAGCACCGGGTGACCCAGCGCGGCGGGGGACAGGACCGGGCCCGTACCGGTGATCACACCGTCCCGCTCCAGCCGGTCGATACGGGCCTGCAGGGTGCCACGGGCGACGGAGAGGATGCGTGCGTACTCACGCACGCTGGTACGCGGCTGCTCGATGAGCAACCGCAGGATGCGGGTGTCGAGGGCGTCCACCGCCATGGTCCGTTGGTCTCTTCCTGGTGGGCCGATCCGGGCTGCGACTGTACCAATGGCCCGGCACCGAACCCGTCGGACCGATCCGACGCCGCCTCGGCTCCCGTCTCGTACCCGTAGTCCTGCAGAGCTACAAAAAGGGTTCACACTCCGGTGGGACGCGGATTACAAGGCCCCGCCCATAACTTCCGTACCCGAAGCGCAGCCATCCGGGTACGGAGGAAACAACCCGTCATGTCGTCCCATCCGCGCAGAAGCCGTCTGTGCCGCGGCCTGCTCACCGCGCTGGTGGCCACCTCGGTGGCCGTGCCGATAGCGGGGTCCGCCTGCCCAGCGGCCGTACCGGCACCGGCCCCGACCGCCCAGGGCCCGTTGCGTACCGCTGCACCCGAGGCCCTCGCCGCGCGGTACGCCGCGACCCGTGCCGACATCGGGGCGGCCGAGCGGGCAGCCGCCGACCACGGCGACCGGAAGCGGGCCGCCGCGTTGCACGGCATGGCCGATTCCGCACGCAGTTTCCTCTCCTTCGACGGCCGTGACGGGGGCCGCAGCGTCGAGGTCTTCGGCGACCTGTCCCACGCCGAGCGGATCGCTGTGCTGGTCCCCGGCGCGGGCATCGGCGTCGACCACTACGGGCGTCTGCGGAACGGCGCGCTCGCACTCCACGGCGAGTTGGGCGGCCGGTCGGCCGTCGTCGCCTGGCTCGGATACGAACCGCCGACGATGCCGAGTCCGGCTTCGGTGACCTCGGAGCGGGCCGACGAGGCGGCCCCCGAACTACGCCGCTTCATGGGGGAATTGCTGAACCTGAGGCCCGCGTCCCGGACCTCCCTCGTCTGTCACTCCTATGGCTCCGTCGTCTGTGCCCGCGCTGCGCACGGGCTGCGGGTCGCGGACATCGTCCTGTACGGGAGCCCTGGCACCGGCTACGCAAACGCCGCCGACCTGCACACCCCGGCCACCGTCTGGGCGGGCCGTGGCAGCGACGACTGGGTCGCCGACGTGCCGCACATGAAGCTCCGACTTCCCTTTGTGGACATCGGGTTCGGCACGGACCCGGTCTCGCCCGAGTTCGGCGCCGAGGTCTTCGCGGCGGGCGACGGCGGCCACAGCGACTACCTGAAGCCCGGTTCCTTACCGCTGAAGAGCATCGCCCGGATCGTGGCCGGAACGGCCATGTCCGCAGAGATCTCGGGAGAGCGCCATGCGTGACTTCGTCCGGCGGATCGACTCCGCAACTCCTGCCGACCGTGACCGCGGGATCGACGCCCTGCGTGCCGTTGCCATCCTCGGCGTGGTTCTCGGCCACTGGCTGGTGACGGCACAGGTCGTCGACAGCGGCACCATGCACGGCTCGAGTCCGCTGCAGTACATGCCCCAATTCACCCCGGTCTCCTGGGTTTTCCAGACCCTTGCCGTCTTTTTCCTGGTCGGCGGACAGGTCGGCGCGAAGAGCTACGCCTGTGCCCGCGCCCGTGGCGAGAGCTACGGCCGCTGGCTCCGTGCGCGCATCACCCGGCTGCTGCGGCCGGTTGCCGTCGTGCTGGTCGTATGGACCGTGGCGGCGTGCACGATGCTCGCCTCCGGGGCGGACCAGGACACCGTGCGCGCGCTGTGCAAGCTCGTGTGGTCCCCGCTCTGGTTCCTGGTCGTCTTCGCGGCGCTGACGGCGGCGACCCCGCTCGTGACGAAGCTGCATCCGCTGTGGCCGTTCGCCGTCGTGCTGATCACAGACCTCTACCGGTTCGGCCTGGACACGCCCGGCGGCTTCGCCTCGGTCAACGTGGTGGCCGGCTGGCTGGTCCCGTACTGCCTGGGCGCGGCCTGGGCCCGGGGCGACCTGCGCAGCCGCAGGACCGGCTGGACACTGCTGCTCGGCGGAGCCGCCGCCACCACCGGACTCGTCCTCCGGGCCGGCTACCCCGCAGCCATGGTCGGAGTGCCCGGCCTGAAGATCTCCAACCTCGACCCGCCGACCCTCGCCGCGGTCACCTTCGGCCTCACCCAGTGCGGAGCGGCACTGCTGCTGCTCGGCCCGCTGCGCCGGGTGCTGCAGCGCCCGGCCGTCTGGGCGGCGGTGGCGACGGTGAACCTCGCCGCGATGACGATCTACCTGTGGCACCAGACCGCGATGATCGCGGTCACAGCGACCGGCCTGCTGCTGGGTGGGACCCTGACCGGCCTGCACACCGTCCCCGACACACCCGGCTGGGTACTCGCCCGACTCGCCTGGCTGCCCGTGTTCGCCATGGCGCTGCTGGTGTGCTGGGCGGCGTTCCGTGGTTACGAGCAGGGGAGGCCGAGAAAGAAAAGCATGGTCGTCCGAAAGGGGCCTCCCGCGAGGTCGGCGGCGGCGCGTCGTGTTTGATCTGCGGCCCGTGGAGCGGGACGACTTGGTGAAGCGGTCGACGGAGGCCACCGGGACCTCGCGCAGGGGGCGGGGCAACGCCCGTGGGGCTCGGGGCGTCGTCGCACTCGGCGCCGCGCTGGTGCTGGGGCACTGGGGGCAGCGGCTCGCCCCATCTAGGTCCGTTGGCCTGATTTAGGTCCGTTGGCCTACCCATGGTGCGCATCCGCAGCCAAACACTGAGCCAATGGCACAGCTGTTTCCCTCTCGTTTGAGCCAAAGGCCGAAGAGATGTTGTGATGTACCCGTCGATGGCGCTGCGGATCCCCGCGGCGCCTTTTTCATGCCGGTGCGCAGGGCCGGTGTGCAGAAGCGGGAGCATGCCGTGCTGAAGAGGATGTTCGTTTCCCCGGACCCGGGCCGACTGCGGCTGCGCAGCGGTGTCCGGGCCGTCCTCGGCATCGGGCTGGCTGTCGTGATGTGCGGCCTGACCGGTCATTCGCTCGTAGCGGCCATCACCGGCGGTCTTGCCGCGCTGCTGGCCTTGTTCACGGTGCTGGACACCACGGTGCGCGATCAGGCGATCACCACCGCCCTGCTGCCCGCCGTCGGATTCCCCGTGCTCGCCCTCGCCGCGGGACTGCACGACTATCCGTTGGCACGGGACGCGGCCTTTCTCGCGGTCATGGGCCTGGGTGTGTACGCCTGGCGTTGGGGGCCGCGCGGCCACTCACTGGGCGTGTTCGCGTTCATGGCCTTCTTTGCGGTGTCAAGTCGGCACTCGGCCGTCAGGCCTGCGTAGCGTGTGTTTTTGCTGGTCAAGCCTGGGTTCGAGCGTAGACGTCGATCTGCACGTGCGGGCAGGTGTACTCAACTGAATCAGGGCGTATGCTGACTGCTTGCTGATTTTCCTGACCAGCCGTCAGCCTCCCGGGCGCCTTCAACCAGCGGCGGCTGGTGAGCCCGGTCGGAGCAGCAGGCCTCTCGGAAGCGATCTGCGTTCGCCTCAATGCCGTGCATGCGGCAGGCCCGTTGCCGACGGGTGACGATCTGCTTGCTCTCCCTGCCGTGATCGGCCTCGACGACGAGTCGGCCGGCAGACCGCCGCCAGCTGCTTGCCACGGTCCCGGGCGTCGGCTTTGGTCAGCACCTGGACTCGGACGTACGAGCCGTCACCGTCGACGTTCGACAGGTGGTCGGCCGTCAGCTCGTGTACGAATGCCGCGGTGTTCTCGCGGAACATCGGATGGTCCGGCACCTGCTCGATTCGTCGGAGTTCGGTCGCCAGTTCCTGCGCGAGCTTCTTGGTGTCCCCGAAGGTTCCCGCAGCGCGATAGACGTCGTTCATCGGCGTTCCGGGCTTCTTGATGTGGATTCAGGCGTGAATCCTGCGTTCCGGAGATCCCCGTCGGCCTCCATGGTGCCGATTCCGTCCATGTTCGGCCCTCACACAAACAAGTGATGAGCGCCGTCCAGCAGTCGGCGCTCGAAGACGAGTCGGACGGCGGCGGACCCCTCGCCGACGGCGGTGACGACCCGCTTCACGCTGCCGCTGCGCGCGTCGCCGACGCAGAACACACCCGGCTCGCTCGTCTCGAAGGGCAGCGGTGCCCGGTCGGCTTCCCACGCGCTGTCGAGATCTTGTCCTGTGAGCAGGAAGCCGTCGCGATCCGTTGCCAGTTGGCCTCCGAGCCAGCTGGTGCAGGGCGTTGCGCCGATGAAGACGAATACGGCGTCGACCTCCAGGCGCGAACGCCGGCCGGCTCCTCGGTCGACGACGTCGATTCCGGTGACCGCGCCGAGTCCGCCACGACGATCACCGTGGACACCGCGGGCCGTACCATGAAGACGGCGGTCAGCGGCGGCACCGGCGACGCCGTGCCCTCGGTCTCACTGACCTATGATCCGGACAGCGGGCGAGTGACCTCCCAGTCCTCCAACGGGCAGACGGTCACCTACACCTATGACGCGCTTGGCCGCCAGACGGCCTACGACGACGGGGCGGGCAACACGTCAACGACGACGTACGACCTGCTCGGGCGTCCGCTCAAGGTCACGGACTCCGTGCCGTCCAGCACCACGTACACCTACGACACCATGGGCCGTACGAAGACCATCACCGACTCGGTGGCCGGCACCTTCAGCCCCGGCGGCCAGGTCCGGGGCGAGCGCGGCCAGCACATCGACGGCCTCGGCGATATACCGGTAGGCGGTGGTGGTGCCCACGTCGAAGCCCGCGGCGAGCTGCGCGTAAGTGTGCCCGCACCGCAGGTGGGCGAGGGCAAGCAGAGCCTGACGGCCCGTGCTCAGCCGGCGCCAGCGGGTACCGCGCTGCCGGCGATGGTCGCGCAACCGAGCGGACAGGAAGCGCAGGGCGGAGCTGGACACGTCGATCCCGGAAGGGTAGACAAGCATGCGAAGCCTCTGATGGAGACGGAATTCTTGGTTGAAAACCCATCTACCAGGGACTTCTCCTGTCCGTCAGCTCAACTACACAGCCTGCTTGACGGGGTGGACAACGCTCGTGCGGTGGCACACTGGTCGTCGTGTCCAACTCCTGCGCGCAGCCCATCTTGAGAACGGCGGAGCTCTCGGAGGGATTGCGCATCGTTGAGAGGCTGTTGGGGATCGCCGACCTGAGGGATCTGGAAGTCGATGGACGAGGCGGCGCAGGCCGCGGCGGATCGTGCGCTTCAGGTGCATGGGTGTGACTTCCTGTACGAAGGGCGTGGTGAGGCGGCTGGGAAGGGGGAGGCGATGCGACGTGGTGGCCCCCTCACGAGGTGCTTGATTGCGGGCGGATGTCTCAGGTGTGCATCCGGGCGTCGGTGTCGAACAGTTCGCGTTCGAGGGGGTGGAGCAGATGTTGAGTAATGAACGACCGGCCCGCGACCTTCCATAGACCGCGCCCCTTGGTGAGGGCGGAGACGGCCTGGGTTTCGACGCCGGTGAGGCCCAGCAGGGCTGCGGCGGAGCCGAGTTGGTCGGCTTCCTGGCGGTAGATGATGCGGGTGGAGCAGTCGGTGAGCAGGCCCTCGGCGAGCGCGCGGCCCCGGGAGCCGGCGTCGCCGGCGGTGAGCAGGTCGCTGAGGCGGTGGATGACCATTATGTTGGCGATGCCGAGGCCCCGGCTGAGCTTCCACTGGCTCTGCATGCGTTCCAGCAGTGCGAGGTGCCGCATCACGCGCCATGCCTCGTCGTAGATCACCCAGCGCCGTCCGCCGGTGGGGTCGGAGAGCGCGGACTCCATCCACGCGGAGGCGCAGGTCATCGCCAGGACGAGTGCGGTGTCATCGTCGGCGCCGCCGAGCCGGGACAGGCCGATGGACAGCATCGGCGCGGCCGGGTCGAAGGCCACGGTGCTCGGCGCGTCGAACATGCCGGCCAGGTCGCCGTGGACGAGGCGTCGCAGCGCGTGGGCCAGGTCCTCGGCCGCCTGTCCCAGGCGCCCGGAGGGGTCTGCGAGTGCGGCGTCGAGGCGCGCGGGTGAGCCGAGCACGTACGCGATGTCGCCGAGCAGCGGGGGCGTACCGGCGGTTTCGGCGTGCGCGACGGCCTGGTCGCGTGCCACGTCCAGGGCGGTGTGCTCCATCGGGTGCAGGTCGCGCCGAAGAACGGTCTTCGCGAGCGAACCGAGGAGAAGCAGGCGCCGCTTGCGGACCTCGCCCGCCCAGTCGTCCTCGCTGACGCCGTGCGGCCGGGTGGGGGCGTCCAGCGGGTTCAGTCGGCCGGGAAGGCCGGGACCCAGGGCGATGGTCTGCCCGCCCAGCGCCTGGGCGACCACGGTCCACTCGCCCTTCGGGTCGCACGGCACATAGATGCGGTAGCCGAAGGCCACGGCGCGCACGGCGAGGGACTTGGCCAGGGCGGACTTGCCCATGCCGATGATCCCGGCGAGCAGGATGTTCGGGTTCGTGAAGCCGTCGAGCCGCCCGTACAGCGCGAACGGGTCGTAGGTGAAGGCGGCCTCGGCATGCACGTCGCGGCCGACGTAGATGCCCTGGGCGCCCAGGCCGCCCTCGGCGAGGAACGGGTAGGCGCCACACGCGGTGGCGGTGGTCATCCGGTGGGCGGGGAGCTTGAGACGCCCGCCGCGGGCTGAGCCGGGACCCGGGCGGCCGACGGCCGGGTAGGTGGCGCGCAGTTCGGGATCGATGCCGGTCGCGGCGCGGCGGGCTTCGGGCCGGGCGGCGTGGCGGGCCTTGTCGCGGGCGGCGGCGAACTGGTCGCGGGCGGCGCGTGCCGTGCGGCGGTCGGTCTTGCGGGGAACGAACAGCGGACTGGCGCTGGCGCGGGTGGTTCGGGTGGGCATGGCGGTGGCGCTCCGGTGGTCAGTGGCGGGTGAGGCCGGTGAAGGGATCGCGCAGGTCGGCCGGGGTGTGGTCACGGCGGACGCGGGCGGCGGTGGCCAGGTGGCGCTGGCACACGGTGAGGTCGGGGGCGCCCTCGGGAAGGCGGGCCCGGCACGCCTCCCGAGGGCGCTCGGTGCCCGGGTGCGGGGCTGCGTGGTACGCGGCGTGGAGGTGCTCGGCTGCCTGCCACAGCCGGACGCGGCAGGCCCTCAGATGATCGCCCTCGGCGGTGGCCACCGGGGCGGTCCGGGCGGTGTGCGCGTCCAGCAGCCCGTACAGGGCGACCAAGTGGCCGTGCAGGGAGTCCAGTTCGGTGCGGCTGGCGGCGACGGGGGCGACGGGCATGTTGATGACGCGGTGGAAGTCGAGCGCGGCGGTGGCGAACGGGACGAAGTCCGCAGCCAGTTCTGGCATGGGCTCGGTCGGCATGGGGTGCCCTTCGGTAGAGCGCGGTCGGTGGTGCTGGGCCGTGCTAGGCCCCGGTGAGTCCGCCGCCGGCCTGGTTGATAAGGCGGCGGGCCGCCTTGAGGTCGAGCGTGAGGGCGACATACGCCTCGTGGGGTGCGGCGGCGGGGCCAGCGGCGGCCAGCAGATCGTCGTAGATCGGTCCGGCGAGCGGGGTCTGGGCGTTGCCGTTCTCGTGCCAGTAGCGGTTGAGCGCGTCGCCGGAGTCGGGGACGGTGCGCTCCAGGACCTGGACGCGGGCGATGTGCCCGGCGCGCGCGAGCGCGGCCAGGGCGCGGCCCCAGCCGGAGACGTTGCCGCTCTGGGCGGCCGGGTCCAGCAGGGCGAAGGCGCGGGAGGAGACCTTCACCACGGCGGTGAGGGTGGCGTGGTGCGGATTGTGAACCGCGCCGAGGCGGCCGTCTGGCGATGTGGCCACCCGCAGGGACGCGGCCGTGCCGGGCAGGTGGAGCAGTCCCTCTCGCCGCGGCCGGGTGGAGGGCCGGGCGAGCCAGACCAACTGCCTCCGCAAGCGCCGGAGCGCGTATCGGATCGCGATCGGGGCCCAGTCGGCGAGCGCGCGCCCGCGGTGGCGGATGAAGACCGCCGCGAGGACGACGGCCCACAGCGGTACGAGCTTGAGCGCTCCGGTCACGCCGGAGGTGAGCAGCACCGCGAGCAGAAGCAGACCGCAGACCGCGACGACCATCAGCTGAGGGGCCGACAGACCAAGCAGCACGCCCCGGCGCGAGCGGTGAGGGAACTTGACCGTGGCCGGACCATCGGGGTGAGAAGCGTCAGGGAGCATGGCGAAACCGTCCTTGGAACGTGAAGAGAAAGAAGAGAAGGAAAACGGGGCGAGCCGGGCGGGACCTCGGCCCGCCCCGTCAGCCGCGAGCTACGAGCCCGACCGGTCCGCTGGTTCGGGATAGACCCACCGCTGCGGGGTGGCGCCACCCTGGGGAGGAGGACCGCTGCGCCGTGCTGCTGGCGGGTCCAGGCGCGTGACCTGCGGCGGCGCGACCGAGGCGCCCTGTGGCGTCGGCCCGGAAACCACCGGCGTCGAGTCGGCCGCCTGGCTCTCACCGGGACGCTGGATGAGCGGGACTCCGCGGTCGCCGTCCGCGGGAGGGCGACGGATCAGAGCCCGTCCCTTGTCGCCGGTCGCATCGGGGTCCTCACCGAAGCGGAAGTTGGTCTGCTTCGGCTTGGCCTCACCACCGGAACCGCCGGTCGGGTCGATCCCGGAGGCGACACCGCCCGAACCCTGGCCCGGCACCTTCGACGGGCCCTGCGGAGCCCGCATCCCCGTGCCGGCCTGGACCGCGAGCTGCCCCGCCGTCTTCGCCGCACCCGCGGCGACCGCCATACCCGCGACACCGGTGCGGTGCAGATCGTCGTGACCGCCGCCATCGGCCGCCCAGTGCACGAACTTGTACGTGGCGTAGGGGCAAAGCAGCACCAGGACCATCACGACGATGCCCGCGATCGCGTCCGAAAGGGCGGCGAGTCCGTCGCTCGCGTCGGTCTTGCCCATGGCCGAGACGCCCAGCAGGAACACGATCGTCATCAGGAGCTTGGAGACGATCAGGGTGCTGGTCGCCTCGATCCAGCCGCGCCGCCAGCGCCGCGCGACCTCCCAGCCACCGCCGGCCCCGGCGAACACGGCCAGCGTGACCAGGACCAGGATGCCGACCTTGCGAGCGACCATCACCGCCCAGTAGAGAAAGGCGCCCACCGCGCAGCCGAGCGCGACGATCGCGGGGACGCCCCAGCCCAGGCCGAACATCGCCCCCAGTTCGTTGACCTTGATGATGCGGCGTACCGCGTCGTCCACCGAGCTGTTGGCCGCTTGGAAGAGGCCGGCGCTGAGCGCGTCGACCACAGTGATCGCGACGGTGGTGCAGGCGATGGCGGCGAAGGCGAACAGGACCCCGGCCGCGGTTCCGTACACCGCCTGAGCGAGGGCGCGTTCGTCCCGGCGCCAGGCGGCACGGGTGAGCTGAAGACAGAACGTGCCGACGGTGAGGATGAGACCGATGGGCAGGATCAGCTCGTAGTTGCTCCTGAACCATTCGGCGTTGAGATCGATGGCGGTGGTCATGTCGACGGCCTTCGAGGCCAAGTCCGCCGCGGCCTGGGCCATCTCGCCCATCGACTTGGCAATCCAGGCACCGATGCCGTCCGTGACGGCTTCGCCGGTCGCGCCGACCACACCGCCGACGGTGTCACAGACCGTACTCATCAGAGGAAGGTCACAAGCCCCCATGAGGGCACCTCCTTAAACAGGTTGAGAGCGATCACGGCGCGACGTTCGGCAGAACCCCGACGACGGCGCAGTCGCGATCCGGCCGGCACTGGACGGCGAGGGTCGTCGAGCGGGACTCGGCTCCGGCACCCGAGCCCTTCCAAGAGATGGCCTGCTTACCGGTGACCGTGACGGCGTAGACGTACGCCTCAGTGATCGCGCCTGGGTCCTGGGCCAGTGCGGTCTTGAACGCCTGCGGGAAGTGGCCCTCGCCGACCATGGCGCTGGCGTGCTGCCCGTTGTCACGCATCCGCGACCACAGCACCGGGCTGGGCACCTGGTCAGTGACCGACTGCCAGTCGGCATACTTCTTCTCGTCAGTCATCCACCGCTTGAGACCGGCCAGGTGCTCGGCCTGCGAGAACGACCGGGTGTCGTACGTCCACAGGACCTTGGTGGCGGCCTTGGCGAACTCGATCGGATCGGTCGTCCTGGGCGGGGCGGCCACCGCCACCCCGGCGTGCGCGGTGGCGGCAGGGGAGGGAGACGCCGAGGACGATGCGGGCGCGGGGGCGACGTTTTTCGCCGGGGCCGGGCTCTCCGGACGGGTGACGTACGCGACCAGGCCTGCGACGGCCAGCAGAACGGCGAGGACGATGCCGCCGATCGAGGCGCGGCGCAAAACCGAGGACGGGGCTCCGTGCCTCCGCTCCCCGACGGAAGGGAAACGTTTCGTCTGCATCAGTGAACCTGCGTCCCCATCGTCGAGAAGAACGCGACGATGCCGTTGGCCGCGCCGAGCAGCAGAGCACAGCCGGCGGCGACGACCGTGCCCTTCTTGCCGTTGGCCTCGGCCTGGTGGCCGCCGCTGTGGTGGCCCCAGGCCCAGACGATGGCGGAGACGGCGAGGGCTCCGACCACGGCGATGATGCCGAACAGATTGATGCTGCCCATGACCTTCTTCAGGACGTCGAGACCGGGCAGGCCGCCCTCGCTCGGCGTGACGCCGGGGTTGTACGCCAGGAACTGGGCGTGCTGAATGAGCTTCATTGGAACTCCAGTACGATTTTGGGCGCGCGAGGGCCCGGAAAGGGTGGAGCGAGGGGGGAGAGGGTGCCGGTCAGACGATCCGGCGGGCGGCGAGGACGTCCGGCCGCCAGTCGACGAGGGACGAGATCTTGACCACGTCACCGGTGCGCGGCGCATGCAGAATCAGGCCGTCGCCGATGAACATCCCTACGTGTTCCGGGACTTTGGCCGTCCCGCGGGTGAAGAGGAGATCGCCCGGCTTGAGGGCGTCGACGCTGACCGCCTTGCCCTCCTTGACCTGTGTGTACGTGGTCCGGGAGATCGAGATGCCCCCGGCCTTGTACGACATCTGCATCAGGGACGAGCAGTCACAACGGCCCATCGGGTCCTGGCCGCGCGGATCGGTGCACGCGCCACCCCACTGATACGGAGTGCCGAGCTGGCCCAGACCCCAGCGGATGGCGGTTCGAACCGACTTGGCCGCATCAGCCGGGATCCTGTAATCCTTGGGGACGGATCCGGCGGGGATCGGACCGAACTTGGCCCCGTCATCGCCGGTGCCGCACCCGCCGGACATCGCATCCGTCTGCTCGCCCTTGTCACCCACGCCGGAACTCGGCTTCGCCGACAGCGACGTGGCGATGGCCTTCTGCAGAGCCGTGGCCAGCGGCTCCCACTTGGCGTACGCGTCGGGGAGGCCGCTCTTCTGGACCGCCTGTGCCGCCTGAGTGATAGTCATGGACTGCCAGCCCGAGACCTTCAACAGCGCCTCGTAGAACCTCGTCGAGGCGTGCACCGGATCGCGGACCTGCTGGGCCGTCCCCCAACCCTGGCTGGGACGCTGCTGGAATAGACCGAGCGAATCCCGGTCGCCATAGTCCAGATTCCGCAGCCCCGACTCCTGCAGGGCCGTGGCCAGGGCCACGACCTGCCCCCGGGCCGGCACCTTCATGGCGACGCCGGTGGCCTGGATCGTCTTGGCGTTCGGGATCTGCTCCGCGGGATCGTCCAGCCCCGGCACCGACACCGCGGCCTTGCCGCCACCCTTGAGGATCGACTCCACCTGCTTGGCGACCGCCGCGGAATCCACAGCCTGGGCATCGCCGCTCGCGCAGGCGGCCTGGGCGCTACCCGCGCCGGCCAGAGCCATCGCGAGCGGGGCGATCAGCAGCAGCGGGCCGAGAGCCACGGCCCCTACTATCGCCACGCCCGCCTTCACAGTCGCGGGCCGTCCGCCGAGCGGAGGGTGCAGGGATCGGAATCCGGGGAAGAGCGTGCCTGGGCATGCTGCATCAGCAGCTCCTTACTCGTAGGCAGCGCGGCACCAACGTTCTCGCCGAAAAGGTCACCGACACCGCATCAGGGAATGGAGATTCCAAAGGGTCGGGAGCAGCTAACTCCCGAACCCTGGGAACCCCGTTGCTGGAGAGCGGCAGCCAGCCGCGCTCTTAATCTCATACGCCACACGGAGAATTCCCTCGCCGAAATATCAGGCCATTTCGTGAGCGCCGCCCGTGCCGCCACCTGGGCGAGGCATCACGCATCAGCACAGCTCAACAGGGCAGGAGGTGAGCCCCGTCCGTCGAACACGGCGAGACTCTAGGGACGAATTCCGGCCGCACCAAACGACGCCTCATCTGGCAGCGGGGACCCGTCATATGGCGGCAGAGCGTCATTAGGCGCGGCCGGGAACAACGGCTACTCTCCAGCCCATCGCTCTCCTTAGGCGCCTGCTTCTGCGGCTTCCAGGAGCGACTCACGCCGACGTGCGCAGAATTCCGAGAGCACGGAATCAGGCGCACGACCCTCCCCGCGGAAAGAGAGAACCGCACATGCCGTACACCCTGCACCGAGGCGACGCGCTGACCGCTCTCGCCGGCATCCCCGACAACAGCGTCGATGCGGTCATCACGGACCCGCCCTACAACAGCGGTGGCCGAACCAGTAGCGAACGAACCGGCCGCAGCGCCCGCGCGAAGTACACCTCGGGCGACGCCGAGCACGACCTCGCCAACTTCCCCGGCGAGAACCGTGACCAGCGTTCGTACGGCTTCTGGCTCACCCTCCTGCTCACCGAGTCCTACCGGGCCACCGCCGAGTCGGGCGCCGCGCTCGTCTTCACCGACTGGAGGCAACTGCCCACCACCACCGACGCGCTCCAGGCTGCAGGCTGGACCTGGCGCGGCATCGCCTCGTGGCACAAGCCGGTCTCCCGACCGCAGAGGGGCCGACTCAAGCAGTCCTGCGAGTACATCGTCTGGGGCACCAAGGGCCCGGTCGACCCCGACCGGAACCCCGTCTACCTGCCCGGCCTCTACACCGCGAGCCAGCCCCGGAAGGACCGCGTGCACATCACGCAGAAGCCCGTGGAGGTGATGCAGGAGCTGGTGAGGATCTGCCCGCCGGGCGGAACGGTCCTCGACCCCTTCACCGGCTCCGGCACGACCGGCGTCGCCGCCCTGCGCGAGGGCCGCAAGTTCATCGGCGTCGAGCTCTCCGAACACTACGCGGACATCGCAGAGGAGAGGCTCCGCGCGGAGCTGACGCAGGACGAATTCGTTCTGGCCGGACCGGAGGAGTGATCATGAGAACAGAGAGCCCGGGGCCAGCAGATCGCAGACGCCAAAGGGCGGCTGGCGCATCGAGTAACCGATGTGCCAGCTGCCCTTTTGCTCGCGTCAGGCCGCCTCGAACGCTCGCCGGATCACCGGTGTCGCCTTCTCCAGGTCGGCCGCCGAGGTGATGCGTACCTCCAGGTCCCCGGTCCCGAGATGCCCGATGCCGCGCATGTCCCGGGTGAAACCTTGCTCCAACGTGACGGTGTCAGGGTCGAGTCTGAGGTAGACCAGGATCACCCCGTGCTTCGGACGGAAGATCACCGACGCCACGTTCACCAGTCGCCGGTAGGCGATGTAGTGCCGAAGGGGCGCCACCTCGACTTCGCCCCACGCCGTGAGAGTGTCGTCCAGCTCCGCGTACAGGTCCCGCAGGCAGTCAGGGACGAGGCCAGGCCCCGCCGACACGGGGATCACCGGAGCCGTTTTCCCCGGGGGCACGGCACGAAGCAGCTGGAGTGATCACGTCCGGGCCTGGCAGGAGACGCATGCCCGCTACGGAGCGCTGCCGCGAGGGTTTCATCTGGAGAGTGCGACGTAGCGCCGCTTGCTGTCGCCCGGGTCCTGCCTACCGTGGCTGAGGTCGATTTCGACCCCGGAAGGTTCCAGGGCATCCCGCAGCCGACGCATCATGGCCGCGCTGAGGTAGTGGTGCTGGAGGTCGAGCCACTTCAGGTGAGTGAGCGACCGGCCGCTGAGAAGTGCCGCGGCGCCGGTGTCCGACAGGGTGCCCATGGACAGGGCCAGGGACCGCAACTGTGCGACGACGGGAGCCTCGGCGGCCGCCGTAGCAATCTCGTCCTGCCGCTTGCTGTTGAGCAGTCCCAGGTGACGCAGCGCCGGGAAGCTTTCGCCGGAGAGCAGCGCCGCCAGGTCGGCCACAGTGGTGTCGCCCCCGTACTTCCTGACGCCGAGCCACAGCTCCAGTTCCTTTAGCGCGGGCAACTCGGAGGCGCAGAGTCCGCGCGCCACCTGGGCCGGAAGGCCAGCGCTTTCGAACTCCAGGTACTGCAGCGAAGTGTGACGCAGCGGTGAGACTGCCATGCCTGGCCCGCCGCGCGCCTCGAACCGCTCCAGCAGAGGGTAGGCGCGCAGCAGTGGGGTGACATCGGTCTGCCGGATCCAGGAGATGTCGCTCTCCTTGTAGGAGATGTCCCCGAAGTGGAAGGCTCGCAGGCCGGTCAGTCGGTCCGCTGTGGCAACGGCCAGGTCGAGAATGGGCGCGGGGTCGAATTCATAGGTGTCCGCCCAGCCGCCGAATACCAGGGCCCGTACCCCGGCGAGGTCGACCGCCTGGAGGAACTGCTGCCACGTCTCCTCGAAGCTCTGGTCCCTGTCCCCGCCACCACTTACGCGCCAGGCCACCGAAGCTGCTTCGTGCAGGTCACCGCCACCGGTGAAGTCGACGACCGGTAGGCCGTGAAACGTGGCCAGGTCACCCGGCATGGTGCGACCCCTCGGTTGTTGTGTTCTCCGTCGTCGTCGGCTTGACGAGCCCCCGGCCGGCCGCACGCAACAGCGTTGACCTCCGCAGTGGGAAACGATCACCACAAGCTGGGGATCCCGCTGTTGGACACTGTATATGCCCGTTGATCAACGCGTTTTGTCGGTGCGCCTCTCACCGCAGCCAACACCCATCAGGCTGTGCCCGAGCGGAAGTTCGGCGGTGGCTGGCTGTCGCGCTTCCTTGCCGGATGGCGTGGTGGACGAGCAGGAAGCCGTAGAGTTCCTGCTCAGCTCCTTCGGGGTGCTGTGAACGCAGGACCAGGCGGGGACCGCCGAGGTGGGTCTTGATTTCGTCGAGGGTGGACTCGAACTCCCACCGCTGGGCGTAGAGGGCGGCCAGTTCCGTGGCTGGGGCCTTGTCCGGGTCGAGGATCGTGGTGAGGAGCCGGTAGACGCCCTCGTGGCCGGCGATGGTGTACTCCACCGCGCGGACCGGTACCCCGCGACGGGTGTGGTGGATGTCGATGTCGTTCCGGTCGAAGATCTCGGTGAGGTAGGAGTCGTCCGGCAACTGCTCGACCACCGGCAGCACGAGGTCTTTGCGGACGCGGGGACAGCCCGGGCGGGCGCCGCTGGTTCACCGTCGCCAGCACCGGGGACAAGGGGCGGCGCGACCGTGGAGCCTTCAAACGGACTCGGCCGACCGTAAGGGCGGGCGATACCCACAGCGTCTCACCGCGAGTCGGCGATGAGCGGGCGAGGCTGCTGGACACCCTGCGAGTGTGCCCGTCGGTCCATCGACGGGCACTGTGGCAGCAGCCTGGTGAGGCCGGTCGGCTCGGCGTGCGCACGGCATGTGGAAAGCCCACAATGAGCCATAAGCGTACGGCTGAGGGTGGGCCGCACTCCGGGCGCTCTCTCGGTGCCGGATCCTCGAAGCTCTAGGGAGAGGTCATGACCACTGCACGGGAGATCATGCACGTCGACGCGACCTGTATCCAGGAGAACGAGACGCTGGCCGTTGCGGCGCGCACGATGAAAGAGCTGGACATCGGAGCCCTGCCGGTCTGCGGGGAGGACGACCGCCTCCACGGGATCATCACTGACCGTGACATCGTGGTGAAATGTCTCGCCAACGGCAAGGACCCCCGGACGGTGACCGCAGGCCGGCTCGAACAGGGCAAGCCGATCACGGTTGACGCAGATGCGGACTCCGACAGGGTCCTTCAAACCATGGAGGAGCACAAGATCCGACGGCTGCCGGTCATCGAGAACCACCGCCTCGTAGGGATGATCAGCGAGGCGGACCTCGCACGCCACCTGCCGGAGGAGCAGGTGGGCCACTTCGTTGAGGCTGTCTGCGGAGCCTCCTGATTTCGGGTGCCCTGTCTGTGGTGAACGTCGACGCAGTGATCGGCGTGGCGACCGATCGAGATCTCGTGGTATGGGCCACGGCCCGTAAGCTGTCGCCGCAGACCAGGGTGGAAACGATCACCTGCACCTGCTCCTGCGGAGGCTGAACCACTGTTGCGGTCGCCGTCATCGAGATGCATTCGATCCAGGTGCGTCACCTTCCCGTGGTGGCCGAGGGGCGCCTCGTAGTCACCTCCGGAGGTATGCCATGACCAGTCCGTCTGATACCAGGCCGATCGTGGTGGGCATCGACCCCGACCCCACGAAGCGGGTGGCACTTGCCTGGGCCGCTGACGAGGCCGACCGGCGCAGACTGCCGCTGCGCCTGGTGTACGTGCGAGAGGAGCCGTCCGCCAAGTACCGGACAGCGGAACTGAGACCGGCTTGGGACGCGTGGGACGAGGCGCTGCGAACGCTGGGCATACGCGCTCTGGAGCAGGCTGAGGAGTTCATCAAGGACCGGCGGCCCGGGGTGGAGGTGTCAGTCCTGCTCGTGGAGGGCGACGCGGCCTCGGTCCTGCGCGGACAGGCGCGCGAAGCCACAGCGGTCGTGCTCGGCTCGCGGCACCTGACAGCCCTGCAGGAACTCGTCCCCTCCCTCGCGGTAGCCGTGCCGGTCATAGCCCACACCCACTGCCCTGTGATCGTTGTGCGCGAGGCCGAGCACATCACGCAGCAGCCCCCGTTCCTCGTAGTGGGCGTGGATGGCAGTCCGGACTCCGAGACTGCCGTCGACTACGCGTTCGAGGAGGCGGCTCTGCGTGGCGCCGGGCTACAGGCGCTGTATGTGTGGCACCCGCCGCTCCTCGGCGTCCTGGACGAACAGGCCGCGCGCCAGGAGTGCCGCAGGCTCCTGTCGGAGACTGTGGCCGGCCGCACTGCCGCCTACCCGGATGTGACGGTGCACCATGAGGTCGTGCGCGGCCACCCGGTGAAGGTGCTGAGCGGAGCGTCCGCACACGCCCTGGGTCTTGTAGTGGGATCGCGAGGGCTGGGGGGCTTCACTGGTCTGATACTCGGTTCCGTCAGCCAGGGCGTGCTGCACCACGCCCTGTGCCCGGTCATGGTTGTTCCGCATCCGAAACGCTGAGCCGGTAAGGGACGGCGCGGTCCGCTCTCCAGCCCGAGTACCAGGGCTACTGCGGGCAGATAATCCTGAGCGGCGACGATCTTGCGGAGATGGGCGAGCTGAACGACGTCCAGCGTGCCGCTCGGGAGGCGGGGTGTCGTCGAACCGTACTTGCTGTGCCTCGGTGAGGCCGCGCAGGATCGGCTTCCCGCTGATGTGGACGACGCCGTGGTCCACTGCGTCAGCGAACGCCGGGCACCCTTCGTGCTCGCGGCGATCGAGAAGCGCATGGCCCCCGTTCTTCGCTCACTCGGCGTGGACCAGCCATGCCCCCGCGTCTGGTGACCAGAACGACAAGAGCCGTATGATGAGAGATCGTCACGTACGGATCTGTGAGGGCCGAGGGTGAGAATCCCCTCGGCTACTCGGTGGGTCACCTCAGTCAACGGATGCCCGTCCTCACGGCACGGTGACAGCCGGCCACAACGATCGCGGTCATCCGTCGCAGATTCCACCGCACCCCGCCCGCCAGCAGCAGCCGACGGGGCACAGCGGCGAAGCACACCACTGACAGCGCCTCGCACCCCACGGCAACCGCCAGCTGTGGCACATGCACCCGGGAGATGAGGTGGAACGCCTGGGCAAGCTCGTACACGGCGGATTTAGCGAGGCGCTGCTGGGGTCGGTCGGCCAGCACTGCGTGCAGCACGCTCCGTGCTTCGTTGTCGTGGTCCGCGGGTCCGGTCACGGAGCCTGAACAGCGCGGCGGCGTACGGTAGTCCCCCACAGGCCGCCGCCGACCAAAAGCGTTGCGGCTCAGAGAGTTTGCCCCCTTCCTCGGCGCGGCGTGGGTGGCCCTCCCAGGAAGACGGAAACGGCCGATGACTTCAGCATGGAGCGGACCGTTGTCCAGTACATAGGGGTCGTTCGTTTCCTTGATGCGGACCGGATGGCTCCTCGGTGAGGGCACGTTTGTTGCCGGGCTCAGTCGGATGGTTCTTCTACGAGTCGGCAGTCCACACCGACCACTCCTTCCACGGACTGAGCGAGACGGGCAGCGACGGGAATGAGGTCGGGGTTGCGGACACGGCCGGTGAGCGTGGCCACGCCCCCGGTGACGCCGACTTTCACGGACGAGGCGGGGAACAGCCGGTTGACGACTTCGTGGCGTATTTCGGCAGCGAGCTCGTCGTCGGAGCGCAGGAAGATCTTGAGGAGATCGGCGCGGCTGACGATGCCCTTGAGGTTGCCGTCGGCGTCGACGACCGGGAGACGCTTGATGCGCCGGTCGGCCATCAGCCGGGCGGCTTGTGGGAGGGGCACATCGGGTTTCACGGTGATGGCGGGACTCGTCATCAGTTCCTCGGCCCGGACCGCGCCGGCCTTGGCGGTGTCGCCCGGGCGGTACATCTGCTCGATCAAGCCGATCCTGTGCTCGTGGAATTCCTCCTTGGAGAGCAGATCGGCTTCGGAGACGATGCCGACGACGTGGCCCTCGCCTTCGACGACGGGCACTGCGGCGACCCTCCACTGTTCCATGCGGGCAGCGATCTCTTTGAATTCCGTGTCAGGGGAGACGGTGACGACGTTCTTCGTCATGACGTCGTTGACGGTGTACCGGGCGGAGGTCATGGCAGGTTCCTCGGCGGATGCGGATGAGCGGCCAACTGCTGCCGCATGGGTGAACAGGTCCGACACGGCCATGAAGTCGAAAGCGCGACGAGCGAGGGCCCCATGGCTTTCATCGTGTGCCTCTCATCCCTGTCTCGCAGCTACGCACCGGGATGGGGCCTTACGGTGTTCTGTCGCGAAGGCCGTCCGGCGCCGGTCAGCGGACGAGGACGGCCTCCCCGGGCCTGGGCGCGACCGCTGTCCAGCCCATTGGAAGGAGTGTCTCGACACCGTGCTGGCGTTGGGTGACACCAGGCCACTGCCCGTCGTCATCGACTCGTTCCCGACCTCGTATCGGCGAGCCCAGTCCTGCCGTCCGTCATCCACGGCGCCCTCCGCCACCGTGACAGAGCGCCGCTGAAAAAGCCGGGCTCGACTGCTGCGCGGCGGCGAAACCGCACCGGTCATGACCCGACTGTTCGCCTCCTCTTCGCCGTTGCGCGCCCTTGTTTCGCGAAGCCGTCGTGGTCCGGCGGACACCACATCCGAGCCGAACCCGGCCATGGGCCGTTCGGTCCCTCCCAGCTTTGGCCCACTCGGCACTGCGACGATGATGTTTCCGGGGCGATCGTGGAAGTCGGACGGTTTCCGGGCTCCGCTTCCCGAGAGGGTGACAGCGATGCAGCGCATCCGGACCCAGATCAAGCCGCGACAGCCCCGCAAGCCCGCGCGGCTGGATCTGCGAACCCCATCCGGTCGACTGATGCGCTACTGAAGCCCGCGGACATCGCACATACGGCGGAGGGCATCATGGCAATGACGCGACGCGTCGTACCTTTCACGGAGTTCGGCCGGCAGGATGTCGGCCGTGTCGGTGGCAAGAAAGCCTTGCTGGGGGAGATGTTCGCACCTGGCCGTTGCGGGCGTGCGGGTGCCTCCTGGCTTCACGACGACGGCGGACGCGTACGACAGCCACGGGCTGCGTGCACGGATCGCAGCGCAGATAGGAAGACTGCACGCAGGAGCCGTGCCGGACGAGGTCAAGGCCCACCCCCATGAGGCTGCTGCGCCCCGAAGGGGTGGACGAGCACAACCGTTGCGTCATCGAGCAGCTCTCCGAGGGTCACCTCGACCGACTCGATCTCAGTGACACCGGACAGCGTCGCCACGGTGAAACAGCACGTGGCCGCTGCCGAACTGAACCCGCGTGGGGAGAACCGAACGGCCCCATTCGGAACCCGACAGACCCGAGCGGGCCTGTCGTCCAGCGACGGCAAACGAAATTGGACACCGCACAGAGGCACCGCTGAGGCGCTGAAACGGAGGAGATCATGTCCGGATCCCAGATGGAGCGCAGGCGCAGCATTTTCCCCGACCTCACCGACTGGTTCGGAAGCGACTTTCCTCGCTTCCCGATATGGCGGCCGATGCCTCACATCCACCCGATCCCGATCGAGGTGACCAGCCAGGAGGGGCAGTACACGCTGCGGGCCGAGCTTCCCGGGATGGACCCCGCGAAGGACATCCACATCACGGCCGAGGGCGACACCCTCACTGTCAGTGCCGAACACGCCGAGAGCAAGGAGGAAAAGGACCACTCGGAGTTCCGCTACGGCTCCTTCCACCGCACCGTGCGCCTACCGGCCCAGATTCCGTCCGACAGAGTCGAGGCAGAATACGAGGACGGCATCCTCACCGTGCGTGTGGAGATGGAACCCGAGACGGCCGAGACCACACGCAGCATCCCCGTGAAAAGAGTCACGACCAGCGGGCAAGGCGAGTCGTGACGACCTGCCCCCTGAACCGTGGCGCCGGCCTCGACGCACGCACCGGAACAACACGCGGCGCTGACACATGCTCTGATGTCATCCCGTGTCACGCACAGTCCTGACCGGAACTTCGGCGTCGAGCCGGGCCGTCACGTCCACGACTCCCGGCACCGTGCGCGCGACCTGAACCAGCACGTCACTGAGTGACGGATCGGGGATGGTGCCGTTCAGGTGGACGGTGCCGTCGGACACGTGGACGTACACGGCTGCCGAGCCCGCCGGGATGAGCCGAGTCATGAACAGCTCGCGCAGCTCCTGGGCGATGGGAACGGTTGATCGCTCGCCGACTCTGCCGCTCAGGGTGACGAATCCTTCCTGGACGGTTACCGTCACGCCGCCGGGTGTCATGCGGAGAGTGTGGCCCAGTACCTCGTCGACGATTTCATCGCATATGGCGTCGTCTCGGCGGAGCATGGGGCGCAGCAGGTCGGCGCGGCTGACGCTTCGGCGGCACCGCCCGAATGTGGACCAGAACGGGGGCCGATCAGCCCCGTTCTAAGCGGTTGGCGTGTGCGAGGCTACGTAGTCCGCGCAGCCGTTGAGCGTGTTCAGCGAGGGATAGTCCGTCTCGGGAAGGGGAAGGCCCGTGCGCCCGCTCAGCGCCTCGACGAAGTTGAGAAAGTCCAGCGAATCCATCTCCAGACCGATCCGGAAATTCTCGTCGGGCGAGAGAGAGGCCAGGTCGGCGCCAGGCACCACGTCTGTCAGGACCTGCTCGGTCAATTCGAGTGCCTCGTCGTGGTTCACAGTTCCTCCGGTCGTTGGAGCATTCGGTCGAGTGCCGTCAAGAAGCGCGCGCCGGTCGCACCGTCGCTCGCGCGGTGATCGGCGGAAAGCGTGGCGGTCACGGTCGGGTGCACAGTGAGCATCCCGTCCACGGCAACAGGATGCTCGACGACACACCCCAGGCCCACGAGCGCGACCTGCGGGGGGTAGATCACCCCGAATACGGTCTCCACGCCCTGGTCACCGAGGTTCGTCACCGTGAGCGTGGGGTCAGCGGTCTCCGAGGCACGCAGACGCCCTCCACGGGCCCGCGAGACCAGATCCCTGAGGGTCTTCATCAGCTCCGGCAGGAGCAGGCTGTCGGCGTTCGCCAGCGCCGGTGCCACCAGGCCACCGCCGCGCAGGGACACAGCGACGCCGAGCCGCACGTCATTGGCCGGGACGAACGCATCGTCCTTCCAGTGACCGTTCAGCTCCGGGACCTGCCGTGCGGCCATTGCGACGGACTTCAGCAGCAGGGCCGCGGGCACGAGACGTTCCTCCACGGGGCTGTTCGCGTTCCGGCCGAGCATCCACGTCATGGCGGCCGCGAGATCGATCGTCGTGGACAGGTAGTAGTGGGGGATATCGCGGTTGGCGCGTGACATCAGCGCGGAGATCGCCGAACGCGCGGTCGGTCCCCTTGCGCCGGAGGAGCCGGGCCCGGCCGACGGGCGGATCGGGGACGTCGCCTGTGCCGCCACCGGTGGGCGGCGGACGTGGGCACGGGGCGCACGATGCTCCGCTGCGGCACGCACGTCGTCGGCTCTGACGGTGCCGTTCCGTCCCGTACCCCGAACCTGCCTCAGGTCCACGTCCATCGACTGCGCCAGACGGCGGGCCAGCGGCGATGCCGGGATCCGGCACGGCAGCCGCGTCACTGCCTCCTCGACGTCGGCGCGGGTGATCTGGCCGCCCTTGCCCGAACCGCGCACGGTGGACAGGTCGATGTCGTTCCGCCGCGCCAGTTGCCTCACCAAAGGTGTCGACACGGTTTCGTCGGCCGGAGCGGCCGCGTGAACGGAGGCCGGAGGGAAGTCGGGAGACGGCCTGGTCGACTGTTGCGCGTCGGTGTGGACAGAGGGCTCGGCCGCCGGGCCGATGACTGCCAAAGGGGCGCCCACCGGCACAGTGGTACCCGGGGAGACCAGGAGAGCGCTGACGGAACCCGAGTCGAAACACTCGACCTCGATGGTTGACTTGGCCGTTTCCACGACCGCGACGACATCCCCCTTCGCCACGGTGTCGCCCGGGCCGACCAGCCATTCGACAAGAGTGCCCTCGTCCATGTCCGCGCCCAGGGAAGGCATGGTGAACTCGGCCATGTCAGCTCACCGCCAGGCGCACAGCGTCCACGATGGACGCGGGCTGGGGCAGCGCCGCCTCTTCGAGCTGCCGGGCATAGGGGATGGGGACTTCCGCGCTGCATACCCGCTGCACGGGAGCGTCGAGCTCGTAGAAGGCCTGCTCGATGATGCGGGCCGAAATCTCCGCCGCGAGACTGCCGCTGCGCCACGCTTCGTCCACGACCACGGCCCGGTGAGTGCGGCCCACGGACTCCATGACGGTGGCATCGTCCAGCGGGCGCAGGGCGCGCAGGTCGAGGACTTCCGCGCTGATGCCATCCCCCGAAAGGACATCCGCGGCGGCCAGGGCCTTCGGCAGCGATCCACCGTACGTGATGACGGAGACGTCCGTGCCGGGCCTGCGCACTGCCGCACTGTCGAGGTCGACGGCGTCAATGGTGGGATCCAGGACGCCCGCTGCGTTGTAGAGGCTGCCGTGCTCGAAGATCAATACCGGGTCCGGGTCGCAGAGGGCGGCCGCCAGCATGTGCCGCGCGTCGTCCAGGGTCGCGGGGGCGAGCACGCGGATGCCGGGGATGTGGGCATACCAGCCCTCCAGGCTGTGCGAGTGCTGGGCGCCGAGTTGCCGTCCCGCTCCGGTGGTCATGCGAATCACCACGGGTACGCTCAGCTGCCCGCCGGACATGTGCAGCAAAGTGGCCGCGTTGTTGAGGATCTGGTCCAGCGCGAGGAGGCTGAAGTTGACGGTCATGATCTCGACCACGGGCCGCATCCCGCCGAGCGCGGCACCGATGCCCGCGCCGACGAACGCGGACTCCGACAGCGGAGTGTCCCGGATCCGGTCGGGTCCGAATTCTTCGAGGAGTCCCAGGCTGACGCCGAAGCATCCGCCGTATTTGCCGACGTCCTCGCCCATGAGGAAGACGCGCTCGTCGCGCAGGGCGTCGCGCAGGGCTTCGCGGATCGCTTCCCGGTACGTGGTCGGTGAGGGAACCGTTGCGGGCGCCCGGCGCGTGTTCACGAGGCACCCCCGGGTTCACTCGTCACGAAGCGGAGCAGGTCCGCAACAGGCTCCACCGGCGCGTCCTCCGCCGACTGGACGGCCCGCTCGATAATACCGAGCACGTCCTGTTCCAGCTGTTCCATCTCCCGGTCACCGAGCTGTCCTTCGGAACGCATCCGGCCGGCCAGCCCTTGGACCGGGTCGCGTCCCTTCCACTGCTCGATTTCGGACTTGGCACGGTATCGGTCCGGGTCGTACATGGAATGGGCGCGGAACCGGTAGGTCTGCGCTTCGAGGAAGTGCGGTCCGTTGCCCGCCCGTATGGACTCCGTGGCCTGGCGGGCGGCGGCTTCGACAGCGAGCACATCCATGCCGTCGACGCTCCAGGCGGGCATACCGTAGGACGAAGCACGCATCGCGAGGTTGGTCTGCGCGTGTTCACGGGCCAGGCTCGTTCCCATCGCGTACAGGTTGTTCTCACAGACCATCAGCAGGGGCAGCCGCCACAGTGCCGCAAGGTTGGCCGTCTCGTGGAACTCACCTTCCGCGAAGGCGCCGTCACCGAAGAAGCAGCAGGTGACACGGATGCTGCCGCGCATCCGGTCGGCGAGTGCGAGCCCGGCCGCCAGGGGCAGTCCGCCGGCCACGATCGCGTTGCCACCGTAGAAGCGGCGGTCTGCGTCGAACAGGTGCATGGAACCGCCGTGCCCGTGGCTGCAGCCGGTGATCTTGCCGTACATCTCTGACATCACCGCGTCGGCGGGCACCCCACGGGCCAGAGCGTGCCCGTGCTCGCGGTAGGTGGACACCACGGCGTCCTCCTCGCACAGAGCCTCGTTGACGCCCACGGCGACAGCCTCCTCACCGATGTAGAGGTGCACGAACCCGCGGATCTTCGTACTGCTGTACAGCTCGACGCACCGTTCTTCGAATCGGCGGATGACGAGCATCTGCCGGAGGAGGGAAAGGCGATGATCGGACTCGGGAGCACTGCGGGCGGCGGTGGTGGACGCCTTCTTGCGCGTGCCTTTGCGTGCGACCGGACGGGCTCGTCCGTCGGTCCGCGTGGTGGTGCTGCTCATCGTCGTACCTTTCTCACGAGTCAGTCGCCCCGGGTTTCTCGACCGTGGACAGATCTCCTTCGGGCAGTCCCATCTCTCGGGCGCGCAGCACCCGGCGCACGACCTTGCCGCTGCGCGTCCTGGGGAGGTTCTGCTCGAACTCGATCTCCCTGGGAGCCACTGCGGGCCCCAGCCGCTGTCGTGCGAACGCGAGAAGTTCTCGCTTCAGGGGAATGCCGGGTGCGTGGCCCGGCCGCAGCGACACGAATGCCTTGACGACCGCACCCACGACAGGATCCGGGCGGCCGATGACGCCAGCTTCCGCGACGGCGGGGTGCTCCATGAGCGCACTCTCCACCTCGAATGGGCCGATCAGGTGGCCTGCCGACTTGATGACGTCATCGGCGCGGCCCACGAACCAGAACCAACCATCCTGGTCTCGCTTCGCGAGATCGCCCGTGAGGTACCAGCCGTCCACGAAACAGGCCGCGTAGCGGGCTTCTTCGTGCAGATAGCCCCGGAACATAGACGGCCAGCCCGGACGCAGTGCCAGCTCTCCTTCGATGCCCGGTTCGTCGATCACGCGTACATGGCCGTTGGTGACCTCGGCGCGGCCGTCCTCGCCACGTTCGAGAAGGCCGGCTTCGACTCCGGGCAGGGGGCGTCCCATGGAGCCCGGGCGGATGTCGCTGGAGGCAAAGTTGGCAATCATGATGGCGCCCGTCTCCGTCTGCCACCAGTTGTCGTGGATCGGCAGACCGAGAACGTCACGCCCCCAAAGGACGGCTTCGGGGTTCAGCGGCTCGCCCACACTCGCGATGAAGCGGAGGGCCGACAGGTCGTACGACCCCGGCAGTTGCCTGTTCCCCTCCCGGGGGGTGGCGCGCATCAGCATGCGGATCGCGGTCGGTGCTGTGTACCAGACCGTGACCCTCTGGTCGTCCAGGATGCGGTACCAGCGGTGTACGTCGAACTCGCCCTCGTCCACCACGAGAGTCACCCCGTGCGTGAGCGGAGCGACGATTCCGTACGAGGTGCCGGTCACCCACCCGGGATCCGCCGTACACCAGTAGATGTCGCCCGGGCGAAGGTCGAGTGCGAAGCCCGCTGTCGCATGATGGGCGACGACGGCCTCGTGTACGTGGACGGCGCCTTTGGGCGACCCGGTGGTGCCACTGGTGAAATGGAGCAGGGCCATGTCCTCCGGGTCGGTCGGAGGGACGGTGTATTCCTGCGACGCCTGGTTCATGGCCTCGGCGAATGTGGCCGTCCCGGGCGGCGGATCCTCGACGGGGCCGACGAGCAGTACGTGTTCCAGACGCGGCAGGCGGTGCCTGTTCTCCTCCACCTTGCGCCGGTACAGTTCCTGCGTGGTGACGAGAACCCGGGCGCCGCCCAGTTCCAGCCGCTGGCGTACGGGCTCCGGGCCGAACGCGGAGAACAGCGGGCACAGCACGCGGGCGCTGCGCAGCGTGCCCAGCACTGTCGCGTAGAGCGCGGGGCAGCGGCCCAGGAGCGTGAACACCATTTCCTGCCGGGCCACCCCCATGGATGTGAGCGCGTTGGCGAAGCGCGCTGTGAGTCCGGCGAGCTCGTCATAACTGATACGGGTGACCGTGTCGTCCGCTGCTATGCAGCGCAGCGCCTCGCGCGCGCCCAGGCCCGCGGCCACCTGACGGTCCACGGCTTCGTATCCCATGTTGAGCCCGCCACCGGGCAGTCCGGCCAGTTGCGACCGCGCTTCGTCCCAGGTGAATTCGGTGCGGATCCGGTCATAGTCCTGGAGCATGAAGGCGGCGCCGGACCCGGGCTGCTTGTGGATGATGCGATGGTCCATGGCCGGGTCCTTGTCCTCGCTCCGGAATCCTCGACGGGGTACTGCGGCGCCTCGGCATGACGTCGATCGCAGCAGCGTCCTCTCGGCTCTGCGGGCAGGAGTACGTCCTCGACGAGGCGTCGTCGTATCTCCGCGTCGGGTCGCAGGAAGAGGCGCAGCAGGTCCCGGCGGGTGGCGATGCCGACGAGCCGGTCCTCGTCGTCGACCACCGGGAGCCTCTCGACGTCGCTGCGTGTCATCAGCCGGGCGGCGTCCGGTGCGGTCTGCTGCGCGTGGATGGTCACGGCCGGTGCCGACATGATCTCGGCAGCGGTGAATTCGCCTTCCGACGAGGCCACGGTCCTGGTGGCGGCGTCAGGGGCGTCGCCCGTCACGGGATGCCCCGCCGCCTGTCGGCTCAGCAGGTCGCTCTCGGAGACGACGCCGACGACCCGGTCCTTGTCGTCCAGCACGGGCAGTCCGCTGATGTTGTGCTGCGCGAGCAGCTTCGCGACCTCCTTGAAGGAGGTGACCGCTACGACCGAGACGACCTCGTCGGTCATCAGGTCGCCCACTTTGATGCGCTTCATCGCGGCACCCCCTGCCGTCTCGCCAGGACTCGCACGGACGCAGCGCCCGCGTGCTGTTCAGAAACCACGATCTGCCGGGCCGTGCCCGGATGAGGAGGGCCGAACGGGTCTTGGCCGGGGCTGGTCGGACCAGGCTCGGGAGTCTGGGCATCCGGGCACGGCAGGATTCCCTGTCAGGTCCATTGGGCCCCGGGGTGGTCCTGAACGGCCCTCTTGCCCCAGGGCCCGCAGGGCCGACGTGAATCGAGACCCTGGCGGCCGTCCCGAGGATCGTCTCCAGGGGCGGTGAGGCGTACGCCCGGCGTGGGCAGCGGGCCTGCTTCTACGAGCCCGCCGTCGTCGGCCAGGACACGCACGACCTGCGGATATTGCGGTGGTGGCTGCTCCTCGAAGACGCTACCCGGGACGGCGCGGCTACGCCGGTTCTGCCTGACGGGCCCAGGTTTCCCGGCATCTTTCTGCCGCGGCGGGCTGTGTCTGCTTGGCGAGCCCTGTCGCCCGCGTTCAACGGCGATACTTCGGCCGATGCCGCCCGGGGCCGGGTGCCACGTCGGAACCGATCCTGGTGGACCGGGCACCAGGATCGTTCGCGCTCGACCGGAAGGACTCCTGGGTACTCCCGGCCCCGTGCTCAAGGTGACGGACATGGGCGTCGGGACCTGGGAACACGAGCGACACATGGTCGGTGTCCGACCAGTGCACGTCGTAGGGAGGGGTCCCATCCTCATGGTGGAGTCCGACGATCTCGCCGTCGCGCCTGCTGGCGCCGGTAGCCGGACTTTCGACAACAAGATGATCGCCGAGATGAGCTCGCATGATCGTCACCGTTTCCTCATTGTCTTGCTGTACTCAAACTGTCACGCGCGGCGTGCCGCTGCTGTGGGGCCGAGTGGGCCGTTCCCGGGGCCCACCGACCCCGAAGACGGGCCTGGTCGGCTCAACCGTGGGCGTCTGGTTCCTGATCTCCGTCCGGCCTGTCGCCGGTCCCGCACATGGAGGTGTGGGAGCGGGCCAAGGCCGAGGGTGCCAGAGCGGAGGAGCTGATGTCGGCTCCCGCGGTGTGCGCGCGCCCGGAATGGACCGTGGTCGAGGCGGCCCGCCTCATGGAAGTGCAGAACGTCAAACGCCTGCCCGTCGTGGACGAGACGGACAAACTGCTGGGCATCGTCAGCCGCAGCGACCTGCTCCGGGTCTTCCTGCGCCACGACGATGCCATTCGTGAGGAAATCAACCGGGACGTGCTGCAGTAGACGCTAGGCCTCGGTCCCTCGGCGGTGACGGTTGAGGTCCGGCAGGGGCAGGTCGTGCTCAGCGGCCCCGTCGAGTTCAAGAGCCTGATTCCCATCATCGAACGGCTGTGCCGGAGCGTCGACGGTGTGGTGTCCGTCACCGAGCACCTGGCCTACCGGACCGACGACGTCGGGAGTTCCACCACCGGCACGTGAGGCTGTCGTGCCGCTGCTGTCTGTCCACAAGGCCGACGACCGTGCCACCGCATACCTGTTCCGAGATCACTTCACCGTCTCACGCCGCGAGGCCGGAGCAGCCCCGTCCGGGGGAGTCCGCCCACCGTGCCGGAGCGCTTCGGCCGGAGGATTCTTCCATCGGCCGGGCCCGTCGGTGCGCAACCACCGGAACGTGCGCCACCTCCCGTCTGCCGCGCGCGGACCGGGTTCCTCCCCGAGCGCCACGCCGGGTTCCGCATGCGCCACCGGAGGATCTGGGGTACTTGTCGAATGAAGTGAGCCCGTGCCCGGCGCGTCTGCGCAGATACTCACCCCGTCGATCCTCTGCCGTCGTCCTCCACGCCCTGGAAGGGGGGCACAGGGGCCAACAGCAGTGCGGAAGGGCGGCTCCCACACCGTCGTTCCTGCTTCTTGCGAGACGGAGGCAGTTGTCATGGAGCCAGTCGTCACCGTGGGCCTCGACGGTTCACCCGAGAGCCTGGCCGCTGCCCGTTGGGCCGCCGACGAAGCTGAGCGGCGCAAGCTCACGCTGCGCCTGCTGCACGCATGGCCTCTGCTGGTGCCGGAACCGACCCGCATTCCCGCCGAGATGGATCAGAACTACTGGGCGAGGCGGATCGTGCACAACACGCGGGCAGAGCTTCAGGCACACCACCCGGGCCTCGCCGTCGTCGGCAGCCTGGTCGCCGACGATGCCGAGCACGCGCTGCTGCGAGCGGCGTCGGAGTCCGAGATGATCGTGCTCGGTTCGCGGGGGCTGGTACCCGTCGAGAGCTATTTCCTCGGCGACATCAGCATGCCCGTCGTGGCACGCTCCGAGCGGCCGGTGGTTCTGGTGCGAGCCAGTACCGGTGAAGACGGCCCCCAGCCCACTCGAACCGCGACACGCGGCGTGGTGGCGGCGCTCAAACTGCACGGACCCTGCGACGACCTGCTCCAATTCGCCTTCGAGACCGCTGCTGCGCGAGGTATGCCTCTTCGGGCCGTCCACGGCCGGAGCCTGCCGGTGGACGCGTACGTGCCTTGGGGCGCGGACCATGACGTGACGAAAGGAATCGTTCAGGACGCACAGAAGCTCCTCAGCCAGACCCTCCGCCCCTGGCGTGACAGGTTCCCGCAGGTGGACGTCACCGACAGCACTGCACTTGCAAGCCCCGCCAAGGCTGTCGTACGGGCCGCCGAGGGTGCCGATCTGCTCGTCGTCGGCCGACGTCAGCACCATCGTGCCCTGGCTCCACCCCTGGGGCCCGTGGCGCAGGCCGCCATTCATCACGCACGCTGCCCTGTCGCGGTCGTCCCCCACGATTGACGCGAGGGAGCCACACAGGGCCAACGCGCTGACCGCCCGAGGCCCGCCTCCCCTGGCGCAGGCCACCGTGCACTTGGCCATGGCGCCGAGTCGGGCAGGGAGCCGTCGGTGGCGCGGCGGATGGTGCGGTTGGCCGGTCGGACCCGCAGGGCCAGGAACTGCGAGCGCATCTCGGCGTTCGGATTGCGTCTGGTGGCCTTGCTGCCCTGGTGCCAGGTGGCGGTGCGGGCAGCCGCTTGGCCCACGGCCAGTGCCAGGGCGCGCAGGGTGGTGTGCGGTTGGTGGTAGGCGGACACGGGCGGCCCTGCCCGGAGTGCGGCGGGCGCTCGGGTGTGGCGTCGCCGGGGTGCGCGGTCGTGGTGGCTTTGACCGCGACCGCGTAGGTCAGGCCGCGCTCGGTCAGGCCCTCGCGAAAGCCGGTGGCGTCACCGTATCCGGCGTCGGCGACGACCGAAAGGTCGGGCAGCTCCCAGGGCAGGGCCCGTCGACGAGTTCGTAACGGCAACCGATCGTCACGTTGCTGAGGTCCGGATCCGCGTGGCGTGGCATGGGCCGTCGGGGGAGCAGCTTCCCTGCATTAGTAGAAAGCTGCATTCGTAGTAAAAGTCGGCTGTCCTCCGGCAAGGCCGGCCACGACCACGCTGTCTCCCTCCCCGAGCGCCGAACCCGGCTGGTTCCGGTCTATCGGGTGCGGACAGAACCCCAGTGGTGCTCGATTTCTTCCGCGATCCGATCGGCGAGCGGTACCACGGCGGCTGCGACAGATGCCGACAGGCCTTTGCCCAGGCTGCTGTCTGCTCCTTCCACGGCGTAGACGACCAGCTGTCCGGGCAGCCGGCCCAGCTCGCGGGCGAGCCGGACGGCGTCGCCGAGCCCGAGCCCGTGGGAGCTTGTCGCACCGCTTGTCCGCGGCAGCTGCCCACCGTCCAGTTCCAGGCGATGCAGCCGACCGGGATGTGCGGGATGTGCGTGTGCGGCGTCCACCACGATGGCGAGGCCGGCGCCCTCCCACAGTGTGATCAGCCGGGCGGGGTTGCCGTCGCACACAAACAGGGCGGCCCCGCTCGGCAGTGGTCGTTTCTCGGCCTGTTCCGCCAGCCGGGCCACGACAGCCCAGCCCACACCGTCGTCGTGGCGGAAGTCGTTCCCGACACCGATGACGGCAGTTCGCGTGGCGAGGTTCACACGCTTGCCTCTTCCCGTTGTACGGGCTCGCCACCATTGCCGGGCCCGTGCGGGGTCCGTACGGGGTACGGACACAGCCACCCGGACCATGCTGGGCCCGGTCGGCCCAGGCCAGGCAGCAGGCCCGTGCACATACTGGCCGGGACAACATCATCGGCGGTGTCGGAAGGTGGGCGCGATGGCGGACGACGACGGCACGGCTGCGGTGATCGACAAGGCCGGCCTGGACGTGCTCATCGGAGTGCTGGCCGGGCGTGGCCGTACGGTTGTGGGACCGACCGTACGGGACGGAGCGATCGTGCTGTCCGAGATCTCCGGTGGTGCGGAACTTCCCTACGGCTGGGGAGTCGAGTTGGAGGCAGGCGTCTACCGGTTGTGTGCCCGCCAGGACGGCGCCGCGTTCGCACACAGCGCGGGCCCTCAGTCCTGGAAGACGTTCCTGCACCCGCCGCGCGAGCGGCAGTGGACCGCCGATCGCGGTACCGACGGCGAGCTGGTGGTGACGGAGGACCGGACGTCACCGCCGTCGTACGCGTTCCTCGGCGTGCGCCCCTGCGACCTGCGGGCCATTGCGGTCCAGGACCGGGTGCTGACCGGCGGGACGTACAGTGACACGGCCTACCGCGGACGTCGTAAGAGGGCCTTCTTGGTAGCGGTGGAATGCACCGATCCGGGTGCCACCTGCTTCTGCGTGTCCATGGGCACTGGGCCGGCCGTCGGGCCCGGTTACGACCTGGCGCTGACCGAGGTGCTGGATGCCGATGGCCACCGCTTCCTGGTACGGGCCGGGAGCGAGGAGGGGCAGTCGGTCCTGGCCGAGCTGCCCCGCCGCCCCGCCGACGCCGCGACCCGGACCGCGGCCGGTGAGCGTGTCGCCGACGCGGCCGATCGCATGGGGCGCAGTATGCCGCTGGTGGACCTGCAGGTGCTGATGCGCGAGACTCTCACGGCCGAGCGCTGGGACGACGTCGCGGCCCGCTGCCTGACCTGCGGAAACTGCACCATGGTCTGCCCGACCTGCTTCTGCACCACCACGGAGGACGTCACTGACCTCACCGGTGACCACGCCGAGCGGTGGCGGCGCTGGGAGTCCTGCTTCGATCTGGATTTCTCCCACCTCCAGGCGGGCCCGGTCCGCGACTCCTCGCGCAGCCGGTACCGGCAGTGGGCCACCCACAAACTCGGCACCTGGTACGACCAGTTCGGGAGCTCCGGGTGCGTCGGCTGCGGACGCTGCATCGTGTGGTGCCCGGTCGGCATCGACATCACCGAGGAGGCCCACGCGCTCAACCTGGAACGGGGGGCCGCTGGGCAGAAGCCGGGGGAGAACCCGGCATGACCGTCGTCCGCCACGGCTTTCTCGGCGCCCTGTCGCTCGGCCACCGCGAGCGCCTGGTCGCGACTGCCCGCGATGTCTCCTTCCCCGGTGGCACCCGCATCTTCGAGGAGGGCGGCGTCGCCGACAGGTTCTGGATCATCCGTTCCGGGCTCGTCGCGCTCGACATCCACATCCCGGGCCGGTCCGCGGCAGTCGTGGAGACCCTCGGTGAAGGCGATCTGCTCGGCTGGTCCTGGTTGTTCGAGCCGTATCGCTGGCACCTCGGCGCGCAGGCCCGCAGCACCGTCTCGGCGTCCGAGTTCGACGCGGAGCGAGTCCGTGCCGCGTGTGAGGAGGATCCCGCGTTCGGCCTGGCGCTGACCAACTGCGTCGCGCAGGTGATCGCCCGGCGGCTGAAGTCCACCCGCCTCCGCCTGCTCGACCTGTACGGGCCTCCTGACGTCGGCGAGGCATGATGACGACTCCCGAGACATCAACCGCTCGCCCGTCGACTGTGCCCGTCCCGTACCGGGTGGTGGCACGCGAGGCCGAGACCTCCGACACCGCCACGATCACCCTGGAGCCGGTCCGCTCCGCTCTCCAGCCCGCCGCTCCGGGGCAGTTCGCGATGGTGTACGCCTTCGGCGTCGGTGAGATCCCGCTGTCGGTGAGCGGGATCGACAGGCACCGGCTGACGCACACCGTCCGCACGGTCGGGGTGACCTCCGGCGCACTGCACGCCCTGCGGCGCGGTGACACGGTCGGAGTGCGCGGACCGTTCGGAACCGGATGGGAACTGCCCGCCGCGACCGGGACGGACCTGATCGTCGTGGCCGGCGGTATCGGCCTGGCGCCGCTGCGCCCGCTCGTACGCGACGCGATGGCCGCACCCGAGCGGTACGGAAGGCTGAACGTCCTCATCGGAGCGCGCACGCCCCACGAGCTGCTCTACGGGGAGGAGATTCGCGGTTGGCGGTCGACTGCCCGGGTCCTGACCACCGTGGACCGCCCGGACCAGCTGTGGCGGGGCGAGGTCGGCGTGGTGACGACTCTGCTCGACCGGGCTGCCTTCGATCCCGGGGCGTCGTCGGCGTTCATCTGCGGCCCCGAGCCGATGATCCGGGCAACAGCCGGCGAGCTGGTGCACCGCGGCATCGATCCGGAGCGGATCCGGGTCTCGCTGGAACGCAATATGCAGTGTGCCACCGCCCACTGCGGGCATTGCCAGCTCGGCCCCCTCCTGCTTTGCCGCGACGGCCCCGTGGTCGGCTGGACCAAAGCCCGATCCCTACTCCTGGTCAGGGAGTTGTGACATGACCGCGAGTGAGCGTCCCAGACTCGCCGTTTGGAAGTTCGCCTCATGTGACGGATGCCAGCTCACCATGCTGGACTGCGAGGACGAACTCCTCGGCATTGCCGAGAAGGTGGAGATCTCACACTTCCTGGAGGCCTCCAGTGCCGACGCCCCGGGCCCGTACGATCTGTCACTGGTCGAGGGATCGGTCACCACCCGGCAGGACGCCGACCGGATCCAGCAGATCCGGGCCGACTCCAGGAGATTGGTGACCATCGGGGCGTGCGCGACCGCCGGAGGCGTCCAGGCGCTGCGCAATTACGCGAACGTCGCCGACTTCCAGGCCGCCGTCTACGCCAGACCGGACTACATCGAGACGCTCGCCACCTCCACACCCATCAGTGCCCATGTTCCTGTGGACTTCGAACTGCGCGGCTGTCCCATCGACCGTGGCCAACTGGTGGAGGTCATCACCGCCTACCTGGCCGGCCGTGAACCGGACGTACCCGCGCACAGTGTCTGCTTCGAGTGCAAGCAGCGCGGCACGGTCTGCGTGACGGTGGCCCACGGCACGCCCTGCCTGGGGCCGGTCACCCACGCCGGATGCGGTGCGCTCTGCCCCGCGTACGGGCGCGGCTGTTACGGCTGTTTCGGCCCGTCGAACTCGACCAACTTCCTCTCGTTCATCCCCCTTCTGCGCCGCGATGGCATGGACACTCTCGACGTGGTGCGAGTACTGCGCACCTTCAACACCGCCGCCCCCGAGTTCGACGCGGCCTCCCGGAAGGAACTGGAAGGGTGACCCACCGCGGCTCAAGGGTGTTGCACGTCGGATCGCTCGCCCGCGTCGAGGGCGAGGGCGCACTGTACCTGCGCATGGACGGCGCCGAGGTCACCGAGGCCCGACTGGCAATCTACGAACCCCCGCGCTTCTTCGAGGCATTCCTGCGCGGACGTTCCTACACCGAGCCGCCCGACATCACCTCCCGGGTATGCGGGATCTGCCCGGTGGCGTACCAGCTGAGCGCCTGCCGCGCGGTCGAGGACGCCTGCGGCGTCGTCGTGGAAGGACAACTGGCCGCGTTACGGAGACTGCTCTACTGCGGTGAGTGGATCGAGAGCCAGACACTGCACATCCACCTCCTCCACGCGCCCGACTTCCTCGGCTGCGACAGCATCATCGACATGGCCCGCACCCGACGTGCCGACGTCGAACGCGGCCTTCGGCTCAAGCAGGCCGGCAACGCGATTCTCGAACTGCTGGGCGGCCGGGCGATCCACCCGGTCAACGTGCGACTCGGTGGATTCCACCGCATCCCGACCACGAACGAACTGCGCCCGCTGGCCGAGCGGTTGCGCCGGGCCCGCGACGACGCGACCCAAACCGTACGCTGGGTGGCCGGCTTCGAGTTCCCCGACGCCGGATGCGAAAACGACCTGTTCGCCCTGTCCGAGCCCGGTACCTACGCGATCGAGTCCGGCACCCCGACCGTCATGCCCGCGCCGCACACCGCAGGCCTTCCCCCCGGATCCGACCGCGCGCTGCCCCTCCGTACCTTCGAGGTCCGTGAGTTCGGTGCCCACGTCGCCGAGAACCAAGTGCTCCACTCCACGGCCCTCCACTCCCTGCTGGACGACCGCCGCCACCTCACCGGCTCACTCGCCCGATACGCCATCAACGGCCGGTGGCTTTCGTCGATCGCCCTCCAGGCCGCCCACGACGCCGGACTCGGCGACCCCCGACAGGGCACCGTCTGTCGAAACCCCTTCCGCAGCATCATCGTCCGAGCAGTCGAGGTGCTCTACGCAGTCGACGAAGCATTGCGCATCATCGACGCCTACGAACCCCCACCGCACCCCTACGTCGACGTGCCCGCGCGCGCCGGAACGGGGCACGGGGCGACTGAGGCGCCGCGCGGCCTGCTCTACCACCGCTACACCCTCGACGCCGAAGGGACCGTCACCGACGCCAACCTGATCCCGCCGACCGTGCAGAACCTCGGCGCGATCGAGGAGGACCTCCGCCGCATCGTGCAGGAACGCCTGGCAGACGGCGACCCCACCGATGCGGAGCTGACCGCCCTGTGCGAACGGGCGATCCGCAATCACGACCCTTGCATCTCATGCTCGGCCCACTTTCTCGACCTCACCGTCGAGCGAACCCGAAACGGCTGCTGACGCCCCCACCGAGGACTCGGACGCCTCGCAGAAGCGGCACGGCCGACTGTTGTACAGCGGCGGTCCGACACCCCGGCGGCGGTCGAGAGGAGGGACACTTCCACGGGCCGGGAACGGTCGTGGCGGATCTCCTGTGGCTCGCCCGCAGGGCGGCTGTTCTCGATGCCCGTTCACCCGGGGGCGGTGAGGTCGCTCGGCGCGGCGTCCGTACTTCCGGCGCGGAGCAGCTGATTGCCGAGGTCGATCAGGGCCCGGCCGGCAGCGTACTCGTCGCCGATCTCGGGGACGAGTGCGTCGTGAGGGTTGCGCCGGGCGGAGGTGCGGCTCTGAAGGGTGGTGTCACCGGTGTCGAGGATGGCATGAACCTTGGTGAGGTCACCTTCCTCGAAGAGGTCCAGACGCACGATCCACTGCTTGGTGCGTGGCTTCTCGGTGCTGGTGTGTCGGGTCATGGTCAGGTACTTCCTTCCGCTGAGTACTCCAGGCTGCCTGGGAGGCGCGTCGCCTTTGATCGGCGGCGGCATGTCGCCTCTCCTCGCGGGTGAACCGGCAACGTCTCCGCGACCTCAGGACTCCAGCCTGCGCTGTGCGGGTCGTCCCCGGCTTGGGCCTACTGGTCCACAGGACATGCCGGACGGGTCCGCGCTGCCGTGACTGCTGTGGTCGGCGTTTCATCGGGAGTGCGGCCCTTCTTCCCGATGCACGCTGGAGGCCCAGCGCCGTCGGACGGCGTCCTCGTGTTCGCTCTGTTCCAGGGCGAGCTCGGTGCGGGCGAGTGCCTCGCGCAGGTTCGGGATCCAGTGGCGTTGCAGGGCACGGACTCGCTGGCGGGTGCTCTGCACCTCCGTGCCGATGATGCGGACGGCTGCTGCTGCGGCGGCGTGCTCGGCGGCCGCCAGGACCACCTCTCGGTATGCGGCCTCGGCGTGCACCAGAGCGGTGTTGGCCGGTGCGGCAGCGGTGGGGGAGCGGGCGGGCAGGGTGCAGGAGACGTCCGCCGGGTACAAGGCGCCCATGAAGCTGGTCCAGCGGGCCTCGACGTCGGTTCGGTCCAGCGCCTCCGCCGCCGCATCCAGGGCCCCCTCCCCGTTCAGCAGGAGACCGCGCACCAGCCAGGTTTCGGCCTCCTTCACCCGCTCGTGCCAGGCACGCGCGGCGGCTTCCTCGGCGCGTTGTAGACGCTGGTGCTCGGCGCGCAGGATGCGGAGCTTCTGTTCGAGGAGGTCCGCGCCGCGCTCGGCGACGTCCAGGCTGTGCCGAAGACGGAGGCGTCCGGCACGTCCGGGCGGGATGTGAAGGGTGCTCACGGCGCCGCCCCGTGTGCGTCGAGCAGGGCGTTCGGCAGCATGGCGAGCTGACTGCGGGGGAGGGTGAGGAGCACCTGCCAGGCGCGGTCCAGGGTCTGGTCCAGGGTGTGCAGTTCGTCGCGTCGCTGATCCACGAAACGGTGCAGGAAGGCCTGGTCGAACTCCAAGTACCGGCGGTCGGCCGGGCTCAGGGCCGCCTCCCCGACCAGGTCGGTGAGCTCACGGACCTGACGGGCGCGGGCGAGCGCGGCCAGCAATTGCGCCGCGACGTCGAGATGGTCGTCGCGAGTGCGGCCGGGCCCGGCGCCCTTGCGCATCAGCCGGGAGAGCGAGGAAAGCGCGTCCACAGGGGGGTAGACACCCTGGGCGTGGGTCTCGCGGGAGAGGACGACCTGGCCTTCGGTGATGTACCCGGTCAGATCAGGAACCGGGTGGGTGATGTCACCCGCGGGCATGGTCAGCACAGGCAGGACCGTGACGGAGCCCGGCCGGCCCTGGATCCGCCCGCAGCGCTCGTAGAGGGAGGCGAGGTCGCTGTAGAGGTAGCCGGGGTAGGCGCGACGCGCCGGGATCTCGCCGCGCGCCGCGGACACCTCGCGCAACGCCTCCGCATAGCTGGTCATGTCCGTCATCACCACGAGGACGTGCCTGCCACCGTCGAACGCGAGGTTCTCGGCGACGGTGAGTGCCAGGCGCGGAGTGAGGATCCGCTCGATGACTGGTTCGTCAGCCGTGTTGATCAGCAGCACCAGTTCGTGGGCGGCGGAGCGTTCCTCCAGGGCGTCCCGGACGAAGGAGGCGTCGGCGTGGGTGAGTCCCATACCGGCGAAGACCACGCAGAAGGGCTCGCCACCCGCGGTGGACTGGGCGGCGATCTGGGCGGCCAGCTCCAGGTGCGGCAGACCGGCGACGGAGAACACCGGCAGCTTCTGCCCGCGCACCAGGGTGGTGAGCCCGTCGACGGCGGCGACGCCGGTGAGTACGGGCTCTGCGGGTGGCTGTCGGCGCACCGGGTTGATCGGGGTGCCACCGACGGCCGCGGTGGTCGGCCCGAAGACCGGGGGCCCGCCATCGGTCGGCTCACCGCGGCCGTTGCAGACCCGGCCCAGCCAGCCGGGGCCGACCGGGATGCGAAGCGGCTCTCCGGCAAAGGCCATTCGCACGCGTGCGGGATCCATGCCGGCGGTGTCTTCCAGGACCTGCACCACAGCGACTTCGCGGTCCACTTCCAGTACGAGGCCGTGCCGTTGCTCGCCGGACTCAAGGGTGACCCGGACGAACTCGTCCCAGCCGACCCCCCTCACCCCTTCCACGACGGCGAGCGGGCCGCGCAGCTCACGGATGGCCGTGTACTCGACCTCACCCCAGGCGGTCACATCAGCTCCCTCAGTACGGCGAGCACGGCGTCCCGCCGGAGGGCCACGCCCGCAGAGTCGTGCGGGCCGACTTCCTCGCGGGCGCGCAGCAGTGGGCCGAAGTCCGCCTCCTCGATGGAGCCTGCCGGCACACCGGCCTCGGCCAGCTCCCGGCACCGCGCGATGACCGTGAGGACCGCCTCGGCCAGCGCCGAGGTCTTCTCCGGACCGCAGTAGGCGTCCCGGTCGGACAGGGCACTCTGCTGGAGGACCCCTTCGCGCACCAGTCGGCCGCCGAGTACGCTGACGCGTTCCTGGCCGGGGAGCGCGGTGATGCCGACCAGGTCGACGAGATCGGTGAGCCGGTCGGCCTCCGCCAGCAGGGCGCTGATCTCTGCCTGCCTGCCCGGCCACGCCGGGTCGCCGGCCTCCGCGTGTCCGGCCGCGAGGGCGTCGGCGTCGCGCGAGAAGGAGCCCGCCCAGGAGATCGCCGGATAGTGGCGGGCATAGGCGAGCTCGCGGTCGAGCATCCACAAGCAGCGTACGAACCGTTCGGTGTGGGCGGTCACCGGCTCGGCCATGTCCGCCCCGGGCGGGGAGACCGCGCCGATCACGGTGACCGAGCCCCGGCCACCCCCGAGGGTGGTCACCGCACCGGCCCGCTCGTAGAACGCGGCGATCGCCGAGGCGAGTCCCGCCGGATAGCCCTCCTCGGCCGGCAGGGCGCCGGTGCGGGAGGCGAACTCGCGCAGCGCCTCGGCCCACCGCGACGTGGAGTCGGCGATGACCACTACATCGTGTCCCATGTCCCGGAAGTACTCGGCAACCGTCGCTCCCGTGTAGATGCTGGCCTCCCGGGCCATCATCGGCATGTTGGAGGTGTTGGCGATGACCACCGTGCGCTCGACCAGCCGGCCTCCGGTGCGGGGGTCCGCGAGCTCGGAGAGTTCGGCGATGACATCGGCCATCTCATTGCCACGTTCTCCGCAGCCGACGTAGACGATGACATCGGCGTCGCACCACTTGGCGATCTGCTGGAGCAGCAGGGTCTTGCCTGTCCCGAATCCGCCGGGCACGGCTACCGTGCTGCCCCGGGCGACGGGGAAGAGTAGGTCGATCGCACGCTGACCGGTGTGAAGCGGTCGGCGGGCGTCGAGGCGTTCACGCACGGGGCGTGGTCGGCGGATCGGCCAGTCGGCGGTCATCCGGACCTCGGTGCCACCGACGACGGCCAGCAGCGAGTCCAGGGTGTAGTGCCCTTCCGGGACGATCTCCTTTACCGGGCCGGTGCAGCCGGGCGGTGCCAGGATCCGAGTCTGCACGGGACCCGCCTCCAGGACCTCGCCGAGCGCCTGCCCCCCTGTCACCTGTTCGCCGACTGCCACGGTAGGGGTGAACCCCCAGGTACGCGCGTCGTCTTCGCTTCCTCCGCTTCCGGGCAGCAGCCAGTCGCCGGAGGTCGACAGCGGGCGGAGCAGGCCATCGAAGATCCCGCCGAGCAGCCCCGGGCCCAGTCGCGCCGACAGCGGGCTGCCCCGGGGGCGGGCGCGGTGTCCGGGTGCCAGGCCACCGGTGTACTCGTACGCCTGGGCCGTCACCACAGTGTCGGTGATCTCCACCACCTCGCCGGGCAGTCCGGCCTCTCCCAGAGAGACCAAGTCGTTCATGGCGGTGTCTCCGGTGTACTCGAATTCGACCAGCGGTCCCGCAACGCGCAGGATCGCGGGATCGGCTCGGTGCAAGCCGGTCATGGTGCCCACAAGGCTTCCGCGTCCGCGCCCAGGCGGTCGAGTGCACGGGCGGCGAGGGCGTCCAAGGTGAAGTCGGATCGCCGACCGGCAGTGTGGGCGATCACCCCTCCGTCGGGGTGTTCGGCAACGGTGGCGTCGGGACCGAGGAGCTGTCGGGCCCGCCGCTCCAACCTGTCGAGTACGCCGGGGTAGTCCGCCGTGTACCGCAGGGCCCGGAAGCGTTCTGTCACCTGGCGGTGAAGCTCCTCGTATGCTTCCCGGCGGGCAGCCTGCTCGCAGGCCCTGGCATTCCAGCGGGCCCGCAGCAACTCCGCCGCTCCGGCGGCAGCGCCCTCTGCCGCACCCTCGCGACGGGCCTGTTCCACGATCTCTTCGGCATCGTTCCTGGCCCGGTCGAGCACCGCCTCGGCATCGCGCGGCCTCGACGATCAGCGCTTCGGCGTCGGCCCGGGCCGAGCGCAGCAATTCCGCCCGTACCGTCGCGAGGGCATCTGCCTGGCCAGCGGTTGGTGTCGTCATGCCGGCATCACCGCGATCAGGGGCCGCGTACCCTGCAACTGCGTCCGGCCGAGCACCTCGGCTACGGCCGGGGTGACGATTACCAGCGTGACCTCGTCCGACACGCTCCGCCAGGCTTGGCGTACCGCCTCGGGGTCCTCTGCGACGAGGACGCTCACCCCGGCGAGCGACAGCCCGGCCACCCGCGCCCGTGCTCCGATGGCTACCACCCGCCCCATGGTCAGGCCTTGCCCAGCAGCAGGACCGCGACGACCAGCCCGTAGATGGCGATTCCTTCGGCGAGTCCGACGATGACCATCGCCCGGCCGAACAGCTCGGGACGCTCGCTCATGGCGGCCAGCGCCGCCGCTCCGGTGTAGGCGACGGCGATCGACGCACCGATCGAGGCCCCTGCCACCGCGATCGCGGCGCCGATCAGAGCGGCGGACCCGGCACCGGACCCGGCAGCGGCAGTGCTGGACGCCGCCGCCCGTGCCGCGCTGCCGCTGAGCGCGACGATCAGCAGAGCGAGCGCACCGCCGAACAGCAGCACGTCAGCGGCGATGATCAACCGGAGGGCGGCCCGGCCGTGCCGGCGCGCCAACTGGCGGGTGACGGCAAAGATGACCGCGAGGGCGGGAAGGGCGATGAGCCAGGCGATCACGGTGCCACCTCCGTGTGTTGCGTGGGCACATGCCAGGGGCGGAAAGGACGGCCCCAGGTCTCGAAGACCCGGGAGAACAGCTCGTAGAACTCCAGCCGCAGGGCCTGTACCCCGGCGACCAGCGCCTCCAGCGAGAACGCCAGGGCATTGCCCACGGCGAAAACAACCGCCGCCCCTATCAGCCCGCCCGGACCCATGTGGGCCAGTGCGGTCGTTCCCCTCCACACGACGGCGCCGAGCGCCGCGTGCGTCAACCCGAAGGCGGCCAGCCGTGCGAAGGAGACAGTGTTCGAGAAGATCCGTACCACCGAGTCGAAGAGCTGAACCGCGGTCTGCATCGCCCCGGGGACACCGCCCCCCGAAGCGATGAACAGCCCCCAGCCGACCAGCACGAGACCGCAGACCGCAATCCCGGTTCCCGTGAGGGTGAGGTACGTGTGGTGCAGATACCCACCTGCGGCGAGGCCGACGAGCCCGAGGAACAGGGCCGAACCCGCGATGCCGGAGACCGCGTACAGCGCCCGCGCCGGCCCGCCCTCCCGCCAGCGGTTGACGATGCCCGCGCCGTACGCCAGCGCGAGCAGCACCGCGCCGACTCCGCCGGCGGCCGCGATCAGCCGTTCGGGATGGTCCAGAGGGGCCAGCCAGAGTACGGGAAGGACCTTCGTCGGACCGAAGAACTCGCCGTAGGCGAAGCCGAACGCAATACTCGTGGCCCCGGCCCCCGCGACAAAGGGCCACATCGCACGGAGCCGTGCCAGCCTGCGGGGGCGGCCGGTCCGCAGCAGGAGCGCCATCAGGAGCAGCAGTGCGCCGTGCCCCGCGTCGCCGAACATCATGCCGAACATCACCACGTACGCGATCCCGGCGGGCCACGTCGGGTCGACATCCGCGTACGGCACTGTCCCGTAGGTGCGCACCAGCGGCGTGAACGAACGGTGCACCGGACCGGTGCTGCGCAACAGGGTCGGCGGGTCGACGCCCCGCGGTGCTGTCAACGCCACGAGCGCGCAGCCGAGCTCGGCCACTCGCCCAGCCGTCGCCGGTACCTCGCTGGCTGGGCACCAGCCGGCGAGCGCCACCACGTTTCCGCGCCGCACAGCGCTGCCGGAACGCTCCTCAAGCTGTGCCTCGCCCGCGAGCAGACCCGCGTGGCCCTCGTGTTCGAGGGCGTCGAGGTCGGGAGGGTCGGCGGAGAGCATCGCTCTCGGCGGCTCGGCGCGCAGAAGCTGCAGCCGACGCGCGGCCGGTCCACGCTCGCCCTGCCCGGAGCCGTCCGCCCGGTCGATCTCGACGCACCCGGCGTCCGCGAGCCGCACCAGCGTCTCCCGGAGTGCCTCGCGCGGCACGACGATCGCCACCCGTTGCATGCGGACCGGTGTCACGGCCTCAGCCCAGCGCATCGAACGCCTCCAGCGTGCCGCCCCGTGCGGCCGACTCCAGCGCCGCCCGTACCCGCCAGGCGTCCGTGGAGAGCAACGCGACAGCACCGACGACCGGCGCGGCGTCCAGGCGCGAGCCGCGCAACAGCGCGGAGCCCTCCTCCTCGACCCGATTCCACCAGCGCGCCTCGGCTTGCCAGAGATCGGCCGACTCGTCGATACCGTCCACCGCCCAGCGCGCCGTGCCCGGCAGCTGCCGACGGAAGTCGGCGAAGGAAGCGGCGCGCAGGACTCCGGGGCCGAGGACCCGGGCAGCGCGCCGACCGGACGGTTCCGTCAGCCGACGCCCGTGAACGAACAGCTCACGGGCGACCAGCAGGGCAAGACGTCCTGCCGCCCAGGACACCGCCTCCGGCACGGCCCCCGCTGTGCGGGTGGCGGCCGAGATCCGCAGACCGATGCCCACCGCAGCCGCCGAGTCGCCTCCCGGATCCCCCCACGCACAGGAGGCCAGCGCGGCCCGCAGTTCGGCCGGCGACCGGCTTTCGGCCAGTCGAGGCCAGGCCGTCGCCAACCCGCCGAGCCGGTACGGGCACGGCCTGCCAGCAGCCGTGCCCGATAGCACCCGCAAGTGCTCCTCCACGTTGGCGACCTCGAAGCCGGCCGCCAGCACGCGGACCGCGCCTGCCCCTTGACGCGGCAGCCAACCCGCGACCACCCGCAGATGCCACAGCAGAGTCGCCGCTACGGACCGCTGTGCGGCCGCCAGCCCAGCCTCCGCGTCGAGCACGCGCCGGTACGGCGTAGCTGCCAGCTGTCCGAGGGCGTCATCAAGCGTGGCTGCGGCAGCCACTTCACGGGCCCCGCGCACTCCCAGACGGCGCGACACCATGGCTCTGGCCCGGGTCACCCCAGCGACCCATCCTGCTCCCACCGAGACCTCCCCCCCGGCGCGTTCCCCCCGGTCACGACCGAGGCGCCGGTCTCTGCGAAGTCCGCCAGCACGCGGTCGACGAGGGAAGCCATGCGTTGCTGCGCTCGGCGCTTCAGCAGGGCGGCTTTGCGCTCCGACTCCGCAAGACACTCCGCCGCCTCGGTCTTGGCCAGGCCGTAGGTATGCGCGGCGCTCTCCGTCCGCACCTCACGTGCGCGAATCCGGGCCAGCACCACGATTTCCTCGGCTTTGTCGGCAGTCGCCCGTCGGTTCTGTTCCGCCTGCTGAGCGGCCGCTTCGCGGATCTGTTGTGCCTCGGTCTCTGCTTGTCCCAGGCACGAGAGCACTGGGTCCAGTTCGGCCGCGAGGTCCGCCGAACGATCTGCAGGCACACCCGTTGTGTTCGCCGGGCCCGGCGAACCGGCCGGACGGAACCGCATCAGGAAGTCCCGGAACGCCGTCACGACAGCTCCTTGAAGTGCATCCCCACTTCAGTGTCTACGGTTGTCGTACCGCTGTCGCCCTGGACTGGACCGATCGGCCCGCACCAGGGCATTCCCCTTCGCGGCTCATCCGACGGCTGCCGGACTGATCACCGAAGACTCTTCCCGTGACCGACCTGGTGATCCCTGGTGCTGCGCCGGATCGTCGAGGCCGCGGTCGTCGTGGCCGACGCGGGCCTTGGGCGTGGTCCGGTGTTCCCATTGCTCCAGCCGTTATCCGGCGTGTGGGGAGTGCTGCATGGTGTCCAGCGCATTACCGGTCTGGTCTGCCAGGGTCACGGCGACGAGGCGGGCTTCCAGGGAGGGAACGACACCCGGGGTCGCTTCGAGCATGAATCGGCCGTAGAAGCGGCCGTTGCCGAAGACCCGTAGTTCGACCTTCTCGTCCGGTAGGCCGAGTCGGTCGACGGCCCACTTCTTGCGGCCCAGGACGACGGAGCCGTCCTGTTCCAGGCGTGGCGGGTGGCCCAGCAGCGTGCTGTACTCGAAGCGGCAGCCGCGCAGGTGGAGCAGGCCCACGAGTTGTGCTCGTACCTGGTCGATCACGGCGGTCGGGGAGGTGGACGACTGGGCCAGCCGGGCCGTGTGGTGGATCTGGGCGAGGTAGTCGGCATCGGTGATGGCGATCACCTGGAGGCGGCGGGCGCGGGCGGCCAGCTGGGAGACCGCCAGTCCGACCAGGAGGAGCAGGACGGCGGTGGTGATGTCGGCCGACCTGGTGATCGAGAAGTGCTCGTAGGGGCGGGTGAAGAAGAAGTCGAACCACACGGCAGCGGAAACGGCCGTCAGTGCTCCGGCCGGGCGGTGTCCGAGGGCTGCCGCTGCGACGACCACCACAACCAGGATCAGGGCGACATTGACGTTGGCGATGTTGCTGCGGAAAGGCAGCAGGAGCGCGCAGACGGCGAGCGGGGCCATCAGTGCTGCAAGGATCGCGAGGGGGCCTCGGGTGAGGAAGTGAGACATGGTGCACCTCCTGCATTCAGGTGTAACAGGGGGCACGCACGGTGAGGACAGTCGGCACGGCCGGGCACGGCCGACCCCTCGCCGCCGAGGACCGGCGGGTCTTCCTCGCCTGCGCGGCGCAGTTCGCGGCGAGCCGGGAGAACTACCGGCGCCGGCAGCAGGCCGCGGAAGCTGAGGAACGCGTGGCCCACGCACTGCGCCGCAGCCCCGCCGAAGCGCCCCCGCGCGTCGAGGCGGCATCGGCCGCAGGGCGGGTGGACACCCGCCTGGTTGACCACGGCCCGCCCACACCCGAGGCAGCACAGCGGGAGCCCAACGGCGGCCACGGTCCGACAAGCGGGGTGCTGCGCCTTTGCGCCGATCTCGCCCCGGCGATCGGTGGCACGCTGCGCTGGGAGGAGACCACCGGAGGCGGTCTCACCTCGGTTCTCAGCCTTCCCGCAGCAGCCGAGCCCTGAGGCCGACGGGCTCGCGGCCGGTGAGGTGCGGTGCGTGGCAGAACACGCGATGCTGCAACTGGAAGCCCGACCACAACGTGGTCGCCGAGCGAAGGCGCTGCGCTCGCGGACCAAGGTACGCCGTACCCGTGCCGCAGTCGTCGGCGCCACCGTCGGGCTCCTCATCGACATCCTGGCCAGACATGGGCTCCAGGTCGCCCGCTCGCAGACCGAGGCCGAGAACCTGGCCCGCCTGGTCGCCGACGTCATCGCTGACGGCCCACGGACCCAGACGGAGCTGGTGGACGCCGTGCGCCGCACCTTCGACCTGGACGCCATCGCCCTCCTGCGCCCCACCGAAACAGGTTGGCAGACCGAGCAGGCGGCAGGCTCACTGCCCGTGACGCGCAACTCCTGCGCTCCTTCGCTACCCAACTGCGCCTGAACCAGGAGAAGATCCAACTCGATCGGCTGCACCGCGGCTGATCGGGTCGATCCATACGTCACAGGAGCGCCGCGGGGGTGGTGATGAGTTCCGCATCAGGAGCAGGGATCTTGATCATCGGCCGCGGAGGGCACCGTGCCCCCCCTGAGCGCGCAGATCGGCCCTGTCGTGCACGCGACCATCCACCATGCCGCATGCCGCATGCCGCATGCCGCATGCCGCATGCGCGGTCGCCGTCGTCACCCACGGCTGATCCATCGGGTGTCCTGACCGCTCGTCCTTCCGACGCGAGCCCTCCGACGCACCCGCCCCGGATAGCTTCGAAGGCACATTTGAGATCCCCGACAGCGCCAGCTGCGGCGCCCCCATGGCGGCGTCCGTCGGCGGTGAACTCCACGTCCTCCACCGCACGAACGCCTGACACCGCGCCTGGGCGGGCGCCGCGGGTTCACCCGTCGCCAGACCGGGGAGTCGGGACTTCGGCGTCACCCTGTGACTGGGTTCAGGCGATCGATCACTTCGGTCACGTCGTCGATGTCCTTGATCTTCGCGAGGAGCCGCGGGACATCGGCTTCCGCTATCCGGCCACTGACGTCCACCACGCCGTTGCGCACGGTGACCTTGACGGTGTTCTGCGCAGCCGGGAAGTCTTCGGCGAGGATCCTCGACTCAATCTCCTCGCGAATCGCGGCATCATCGCGTATCAGCGCGTTGAGCAGTGTGTTCCTGTGCACGGTACCGATCAGGCGGCCCTCGTGGTCCGTCACCGGCAGGCGCTTGAGGCGCGACAGGGACACGAGCCAGGTGGCTTCGGCGACGGTCGAATCAGGGAACACGGTGACGGCCGGAGAGGTCATCAGCATCTCGGCGGTCTCGGCACGGGCCTTGTCGTGCAGCCGCCGTTCCCTCAGTCGGCCGATCGCGCCCGGTTCGTATCCGGACGCCTCGACCGCGGCTTTCGCCAGCAGGTCGGACTCCGACACCACGCCCATTACCCGGTCGTCGGTGTCGACCACTGGCAGGGACCCGACGTGTTCACGGGTCAGGCTCCGGGCGATGTCCAGGAACAGCATGTCGCCGTGCACCGATGCAGCCGGTACGTCCATGACGTCACGGACCAGCAGAGGCGCGGGTTCGGCACCGGACACAGGCTCGGCGGACTCCTTCGCTCGCCCCGGTGGAGCCGACTTGGGTGCGGTCGGGCGCCGTGTCGCCGCTTGCTTGGCGGACACCCTGGCCACGGTGCCAAGGTAGCGCAACAGCATGTCCTGCCGTAGTGGTTCGTCGGGCCTCCATGCCTTTCCCGGCACCGCGCGGCGGGCTTCGGCCCCTGCCGCGATGTTCTCCCGCTCAGTCATGGTGGGCTCCTCACTCTGGCCGAGCCGACCTGCTCCCAGTCTTCCGCTACTGAGGCCGGCCACAAGGGCCAGTCGGCCCGTGCGGGCTGACGGACGGCCCCGACAGGACAGGAAACAACAGACGGCCGACAGGCGGTGAGACCGGAGCTGGCCCTCGGACCACTCGCGGAGGGACTCGCATAGGCGCTCGGTCCTGTCGCGACGCGGTTTCGCCGGAGGTCGCCGCCTGCATGGTTGCGCCTGCGTCGACAACCATCGCCCAGCGCTCGGACCGGCGGGGCTGCCACCTGCGGGCCAACCGCTTGTCGAACCTGGACGGCTATCGGGCCGCGTTCCCAAGCACGTCCTCCCGCCCCCCGTGCGCCGATGGCCGTACCTGGGCCGCACATGCCCCTCGTCCCGTCTGAGCCTCCGCCTGTGACCGGAGCACGCGTTCAGGCTCAGGTTGCCCCATGGGGAACCGGGGCCATGTGGTCGGTGAACCAGTCACGGGCCAGATCGGTGACCTTCTCCAGGGCACCGGGTTCCTCGAAGAGGTGGGTGGCGCCGGGGACGACCGCGAGCCGGTTCTCGCAGCGCAACCGAGCTTGTGCCTCGCGATTGAGGTCGAGCACCAGCTGGTCGTGGCCCCCGACGATCAGCAGCGTGGGCGCCGTCACCGCCGGCAGCCGTGGCCCCGCCAGGTCGGGCCTGCCGCCCCGCGAGACGACCGCGGCGATCCGCGCACCCGGCTCGGCGGCTGCCCACAACGCGGCTGCCGCGCCGGTGCTGGCGCCGAAGTACCCGACAGCGAGCCCTTCGGTCTCCGGCTGTCCAAGCAGCCAGCCGGTGGCGTCCGCCAGACGCCGGGCCAGCAGTCCGGTGTCGAACACGTTGGCCCGGTCGATCTCTTCCTCCTCGGTGAGTAGGTCAAACAGCAGGGTGCCCAGCCCGGCCCGATTCAGTCCGGCGGCCACGAACCGGTTGCGCGGGCTGTGCCGACTGCTGCCACTGCCGTGCGCGAACACCACGACCCCGCTCGCGCCCTCGGGTACCGTCAGCTGCCCGCGCAGCACCACCGCACCAGCCCGCACGTCCACCTCGCGATCCTCGAGCACGGCGTGACGCGAATCAGCCCGGCGGGTGCTCACCGAGCGGGCGCCCACCTCTTCCAGACAGGCGACAACCTCGTCGTCGTCGACCTGGCAGAAGTCGATTGTGTAGAACTGCCCGACCGCCAAGAAGTTCCGCGGGGTGTGCAGGCATATCAGTTCGTCGGCCTCCTCGCCGAGCCGTGCGATCCAGTCGTGAGGTGCCACGGGGACGGCGAGCACGATCCGCGCAGCCCCGCGGGCGCGGGCGATCCGGCAGGCCGCGCGCGCCGTGGACCCCGTGGCCACCCCGTCGTCGACCATCAGCACCGTACGGCCCTCCAGCCTGATCGGTTCCCGCCCGCCCCGGTACCGCCGGGCACGGCTCTCCAGCACCTCCCGCTCACGGGCCTCGACCTCAGCCAGCTCATCCGAGGTGATGTGCGCCGCACACACCACGTCATCGTTGATCACGCGTACGCCGCCCTCGCCGATCGCTCCCATTCCCAGCTCCGACTGGAAGGGCACGCCCAGCTTCCGCACCAGGCAGACATCCAGCGGCGCGCCCAGCGCCACGGCGACCTCTGCGGCGACCGGAACCCCTCCGCGGGGCAGGCCAAGCACCACCACCTCAGCCCCCTTGAGGTGCGCCAGCCGGGTGGCCAGTTGCCGGCCGGCATCACGACGATCCATGAAGAACACGACCGACCTCCTCGTCACCGGAGGAACACGTGGGCGACGCGTGCGCCCCGTACCTCCATCCTCGCCCCTTCGTAGGCGCTTGTTACGCAGGCGAGCACGCGTGAGGCCGTGCTCGACGGGACCTGTCCGGGGTCCACGTGCGCATCGAGATGAAGGTCTGCGCCTCTCTCACCTCTCACCAAGGAACTGCGTACCGGCGACGTCACGGCGGTTGGTTCGAACGAGTGCGGCAGCCCATGTTCCGGCCTCAGGACCGGATCGATCCGGTGGCCTTCGTGCGATACATCGGATCTTGCCCGATTCGCGAGGCGATAGGCAGGCGCGCAGCATCGAGGTGTATGGAATCGTCGTTCTGCGGAGGTGAACCGCGATGAGTCTTCCCGTCGTACACCGCAGGCCCGGTCGGTTCATGGAACGGCCGTTCCCCTCTCTGGGCTGGGGCGAGCCGACCGCCGCCGGATTCGATGACCTCCTCGAGCAGATGAACCGCTTCCTGGGAGCCGTCGGCACCGAGTCCTCCGCCGGTGCGTGGTCGCCACTGGCCGACCTGCACGAGACGGACGACACCTACGTGGTCGAGGCGGAGCTGCCCGGGATCGAGCGCTGGAAAGGGACCCCCCGTTTCCACGAGAACCCGGTGGCACCGGGCTGTGGTAAGGCCGACCTTGTTCGGTCTGGGTGTCACCGACCGCCGGCACCTGGAAGCGGGCGGAGGAGCGTTGCCGGCGCCGAGCCTCGGAGCGTTTCATGGCTGGTATCTACGCACTCATCGATCCCGACGGACGGCTGGAGTTCCGCGACGGCGTCCCGGACCGGATGCTGGGAAACTCAGACCCGTCGCACGGGATCCCCGTAGCCTTCACCATCCAGCGCGCCGCATGGGGCGGCAACGGCCTGCAGGGCCACATCGGCAACGCCTCCTGTTTGGGCGGCGCGTATCCGCCGAACCGCATCGCCACCGGTGTCGTGACCGCCCTGGGCGGCCCGCAGGAGTACATCTTCGGCAACCTGACCATCTGCGGCAGTCAGAGTTTTTCCGTCAGCGGGGCACCATACTTTCTGTGCGCCCTCACCGAGGCACAGCAGGACCTCATCAGTGATGTCCACACCGCAGTCTCGAAAAGAGCCGCCAACGGCCCGTAGCCGAGTGGCAGTGGCAGCGACTGTGCACGGTACGTAAAGAATGGCTTGCTGGTACGCATCCACCGAGGGCCGTTGATGTCATCCGGCCTTGGCGGGGGACTGCGCGCGCCCGGGACGGCCCTCCTGGGAATCGTCGGGCGCAGGGCGTGCGGATCGGGCCTGCGTGCTCGGCCCCGATGTGGGCCTGACCGTGCATGGCCGCGCGTGTCGCGGCATCCGGCAATCGACGTTGTACTGGTGGCAGGAGCGCTGCCGTGCGATGGGAGCAGCTATGTCGCCTTCCGACGTTTCTCGTCCCGGGAAGCCGGAGACGGTTTTCGACCGCGAAGCCGAGTGGGACGCGCTCGTCGCTTTCGCCTGCGACACCCGGCCCGGAGGCGGACTCGGCGTCGTGTCGGGACGGCTGCGGCAGGGCAAGACGTACCTCCTGAAGGCACTCACCGCGGCCCTGGGCGGCTTCTATTTCGGGGCGCAGCAGGCGGCTGAGGGCGAGTCCCTGCGCCGACTCGGCGAAGAGCTCGCCCAGTACACGGGCACAGCGCCACCGAGTCGCTGGCGTGGTTGGGAGGACGCCGTCGAGGCGCTGCTCGAGCTGGGCGACCAGCGGCCTGTCCCGGTCGTCGTCGACGATTTCCCCGACCTGGTACGGCAAAGTCCCGCGCTGCCCTCCATCATCCACAGCGCTTACCGGCGCCTGCGCGACACGGGCCGGGACAACCGCCCGCGCCTGCTGCTGAGCGGCAGTTCCCTGCCGGTGATGCACCGGTTGTTCAGCGCGTCCTCACCGTTGCGCGAACTGGCCGATCTGGAACTCACCCTTGGTCCGCTGGACTTCCGGCAGGCCGCGCGGCTCTGGGGCATCGACGAACCCGGTCTCGCCCTGCTGGTCCACGCCGTCGTCGGCGGGACCCCCGCCTACTGGCGGTACGTGGGCAATCACGGCCCCAGCGGGCCGGACGACTTCGATGCCTGGGTGTGCAGGACCGTCCTCAACCCCCGGACTCCCCTGTTCCTGGAGGCACATCACCTGCTGCAGGAGGAGACCGATCACTGGGACCGTGCGCTGTGTCACTCCGCGCTCGCCGCCATCGCCTCGGGCTGCTCGACACCCGGCGAGATCGCAGAATGTCTCGGCGCTCCGCTCACCGATGCCTCCCGCTGGCTGGCGCTCCTGCGGGAAAACGGCCTGCTGTACGGCGAGTCCGATGCCTTCCGGCCGAACCTGATCCGGCTGCGTATCGCGGAGCCGTTGCTCGCCTTCGAACACGCGGTTGTCTGGCCCCACCGCTCGGCGCTGGAGCAGCAGGAGGCCATCGAGGTCTGGCGGAGCGTACGTCCCGTCTTCGACTCAGCGGTGGCAGACCCCCATTTCGCCCGCATCTGCCGGGACTGGGTCATGGACTTCGCCGACCCGGCCGTCTTCGGTGCGCACCCCGCAATGGCGGCCCACGGCTCACTTCCCGACCCGGCGCGCCGTGCCGGTCCGGACGCGGAAGCGGAAGTGGCGGAAGCGGAAGTGGTCGCACGCGGCCGGGCGGACGTCTGTTCCGGGCCTCTGCTGTCGGTGGGGGTGGCGCGCTGGGACGAGGTCATGGACCTGCACCACCTGGAACACCTCCGTCACCTCCTCGCGCTGCTCGCCGCCTGCGGCGAGGACGTCACGCACGCCCGGCCCGCCTGCTACAGCGGTGTCGGCTTCACTCCCGCGCTCCGCTCGGCCGAAGCCGACGGACATGTGGTGCTCGTCGACCTCGACCGTCTGTACCGGGGGCGGTAGCCCGGCAGCAGCAGCGAAGGGCGCGGTGCCCGGCGGTGATCTGGTTCAGCCGGGGATGGCACTTGTTGACTCCAGATCCTCCGGCGGCACCCGGTGCGGCTCGAAGGGACCATGACGACGCAGGCAGCCCATGGCAGCATTCGCCAGACGACGTGCATCACCGAACGCCGGATCGATGAAAAGGCCCCGCAGGCCATTCGGCTCCTGCACCCGGGGTCGGCGTCGAGATGTGATGAACCGGGCCCGGGCCGAGGATGGACAGCAGGGGGTGCGCCCGTGAAACATTTCTCCGCAGCGGGGCTGGCAGCCGCCGTTTCGGCGCGGCTGGAGCCGGCTCTTCTTGCCGTCACGGCAGCGGCACTGGCGGCCGGCGGTGCGGCCTGGATCGTCGGTGCGGGCAGCCTCGCGGACCTGTTCTGGGGTCTGGGGACCGTGTTGGCCGTCGTCCCGGCGGTGGGGTGGGTTGTGGCTGCGTTGCGGCAGGGTCATGCGGGCGTGGACCTGATCGCTGTTCTGGCCCTCGGAGGCACGCTCGCCGTCCACGAGTACCTGGCCGGCGCGCTGATCGCCCTGATGCTGGCCACCGGCCGCACTCTCGAAGCCGCCGCCCAACGGCGAGCCTCCCATGATGTGCGGGCCCTTCTGGAACGTGCGCCGCGCACAGCCCGGCGCTTCACCGACGTCGGGGTGCGCACGGTGCCGCTCGCCGAGGTGGGAGCCGGTGACCTGCTCGTGGTGGGCCCGGGGGAAGTAGTACCCGTCGACGGCCGTGTGGAGAGCGCCGTCGCTGTGCTGGACGAGTCAGTGCTCACAGGGGAGCCGCTGCAGGTCGAGCGGGCGAAGAGCGAAGCGGTGCGCAGCGGCGTGGTCAACGCGGGCGGCGCCTTCGACCTGCGGGCCACTGCCACCGAGCAGGAAAGCACCTATGCCGGGATCGTGAGGCTGGCGCGGCAGGCTGGCGCGGAATCCGCTCCCGTGGTCCGCCTGGCCGACCGGTACGCAGGGTGGTTCCTCCCCCTGTCCCTCGCGGTGGCGGGCCTGGCCTGGCTCCTGAGCGGTTCCCCGGTACGCGCGGTCGCGGTCCTGGTGGTCGCCACCCCGTGTCCCCTGTTGCTGGCCGCACCGGTCGCGATCGTCTCCGGGCTGTCCCGCGCGTCCCGTCTCGGCGTGGTGATCCGTGACGGCGGCGCGCTGGAGAACCTCGGCCGAGCCCGTACCCTGCTGCTGGACAAGACCGGCACCCTGACGGGCGGTCGTCCGCACGTCTTCGACGTGGCCGCCGCACCGGGATGGAAGCCGGCAGAGGTATTGCGCCTGGCGGCATCGGCCGACCAGTACTCGCCGCACGTGCTGGCCCGCGCCATCGCCGACGGGGCACGGGAACGCGGGCTGGACCTGTCGATGCCGTCGGACGTCACCGAAGAGCCTGGCCGGGGAGCCTCAGGGCTCGTGGACGGGCACCGGGTGTCCGTCGGCCGGATCGGCGCCTCGGACGCCATGCCGTCCTGGGCCCGGGCGGCGGACAACCGTGCGCTGCTCGACGGCGCGGCCGTCGCCTGGCTGACCGTCGACGGGCAGCTGGCGGGCGGGGTCCTGTTGCGCGACCCGATCCGCACGGACGCCCCCAGAACCCTGCGCCACCTGCGTACGGCGGGCATCACGCGGATCATGATGCTCACGGGTGACCGAGCCGAGCCTGCCCATGAAGTGGCTGCGGTCCTCGGCCTCGACAGTGTTCGGGCCGAGCTCAGCCCTGCGGACAAGGTCGCTGCGGTTCGCGCCGAGCGTGACCGCGCCGTCACCGTTATGGTCGGCGACGGCGTCAACGACGCCCCCGCCCTTGCCGCGGCGGACGTAGGGGTGGCCATGGGGGCCCATGGTTCCACCGCTTCATCAGAAGCCGCCGACATCGTCCTGACCACAGACCGCGTGGACCGCCTCGCCGATGCGGTGGCCATCGCCAAACGCGCCCGGCACATCGCGGTGCAGAGCGCGCTGGGCGGCATGCTGATGTCGCTGGCAGCCATGGCCGCCGCTGCCGTCGGTCTCCTCCCGCCCGCCGCCGGCGCCCTGCTCCAGGAGGGCATCGACGGCGCGGTCATCCTCAACGCCCTGCGGGCGCTGCATGTCGACCGGGAGACGCGACCGGCGCTCACTCCCACCGCCGAAGCGCTCATTCGCCGTTTCGCCGCCGAACACGACGATCTGCAGGACGTCCTCGAGGCGGTACGCGCGGCCGCAGACCGGCTCTCCGACACCCCGGGCCCCGAGGCCATGGAAGCCGTAGAGGAGACGTACCGGCTGCTGACCGAACGGCTCCTGCCGCACGAGCACGCCGAGGAGCACCAGCTCTACCCCGCGCTCGCCCCCACGCTCGGCGGCCCCGAGGCCACCGCCACCATGAGCCGCGCCCATACCGAGATCGAACGCCTCTCCCGACGCATCGCCACCCATCTGCACCTGGCCCACGCCTGCGGGCAGCTCGCCACCGACCAACTCGACGACCTGCGCTCGTGCCTGTACGGACTGCACACGGTCCTGCGACTGCATTTCTCCCAGGAAGAGGAGAACTACTTCTCTCTGGCCCCATGAGAACTGACCCTTCAGCTGGGCGGGGCTGGTCACTCTCGCTTTGGTGGTGCTGACCATTGAATCCGGCAAGTGGCTGGAGGAACGGGTGCGGGGGAGCGCGCTGGTGGAAGAGCACGCCGAGATGGGCTCCGGTCTCACTCCGTGGGCGATCGTTTGTACTGACGGTCGCCGTCTGGCTGCTCGGCCGCGCCGGCCCTCGCCGGGAGCGTCAGCGCAGCGGTGCGGCCGACAGCCCCACCAAGGGCGGGGCATCCGCCGTGGCTCGGCTGGCTTCTTCCCTTCCAATGCACGTTGCGGCGCTGGTGATCGCCCTGGCTGTGGCTGTCGGCGCGATCGTTGACGCATACCGGATCGGTGACTCGGGTGCGAAGGCTGTCTGGCATGGCCGTTTCTCAGTAAGCGAGTCGGGCGGCAGGCAGTGACGCGGCAACAGCCGCGTCACCGGAAGCCCGGCCAGCCCCTGTGATGCGTCGACCGGCCGGACGGTCTTGCCTGGTGTCCGGCCGGTCGCGCGGCTTGGCCAGGGAGTCAGTGCAGTTGGTTGAGTGCCTGCTGGAAGGCGGCTGCCTGCTTGGCCTTGTCAGCGGCCGTGTCCCGGAAGTAGCGGGCGGCTGCGGTGTCGCCGACGGCGGAGGCCTGCTTGGCGAACCCCGGGTACAGACCGGTCGCCTCGGTGTGCTCCCCGGTGACGGCCTTGCGCAGGTTGTCCTTCGTCGTGCGGACCAGTCCGGCCAGGACCGCTTCGCCGGCGAAGTGCTCGTGCAACTCCACCTTGGCAGTGCCCTCGAACAGGCGGGCCAGCGCGGGGTTTCCGCTCTGCTGCGCGCGGGCGGCGAAGAGCATGTACTTGGCGTGGGCGAGCGCCTCGCCGTGCATCGCGGTGTCGAGGTTGGCCCGGGTGCTGGCGGCCTTCACCTTCGGCGGCCCGGCAGGCACCGGCACCATGTCGGCCTTCGGTGGCGCCGGGATCGTGCCGCGGCCGGTGATCACGACCGTGAGAGCGGTGCGGAAGGCGTCGCGGTGGCGGCCCTCGTCCGCGGCGATCTCGGTGAACAGCTTGGCGGCGTTCAGGTCTCCGTCCTTGCGGGCCTGGTCGGCGAAACCGCGGTACATGACCCGGTGCTCGTAGGTTTCGCCGTTGATGGCCTGGCGCAGGTTGGCCGCGTCCGTGCCGACAACGCCGGCCAGGGTGGCTGCCTGGTGCAGGTGTTCGTTCAGCTCGGTCTGTGCCGTGGTGCGGAAGAGCCTGCCGACGGCCGGGTGGGCCTCGCGGTCGGCTTGAGTGCCGAAGAGGTTGTAGGAGGCGTAGGCGAACGCCTCGCCCTTCATGGCGGTGGTCAGGTCGGAGAGGGTCTGCGGGTTCAGGGCCCGGTCTGCGGTGTATGTGGCCCGGAGCTGATCGGCCGGCGCGGCGAGGGCCACGGCCGTAGCCGCCTGGGACGCGGCGGTCAGTGTGCACAGGCCGACCAGAAGCGTACGTATCGAGTGGCGGACCATGATGCCTCCTTCGGGGCGCTTCTGGATGTGAGCGCCCCTCCCCATGCGACCCGCAGACGTACACCCCTGCCCTTTCACATAACCCTTTCGAGTGAATACGCACAGTGATTGCATGGCATGCCTGTTGATCGACGTGCTCCCTCGGCGATGTAGAGGGGAGAAGGAATACGGGCACGGTCAGTCTTCGGCCGTCGTAGGATTTTTCGGCCAGGTGGGGGTGGCGCCTTTGTGGGCGAGGCGCCTGGTCATGAGCGGCGTCGTGCAGGTCGGCGGGGGTGACCACGGCGATGAGAGGCCTCGGGTGTCGACGACCAGGTGGCGCTTGTGACCATTGATTTTCGTGCCCGCGTCGTAGCCGCGGGTGGCCTTGGAGACGGTTCGGCGGCCTTGACGCTCTGGGAGTCGATCACTGTGTCGACCGCCCGGGGCCTTTGCCCATGTCCCGGAGGATCCGCCCCGAAATCTGGTTGAGGATCTGGCCGACGATCCCGGCCGCTGCCCAGCGGGCCATGCCCCCCCAGACTGTGCGCCAGGCGGGAAAGCCGCAGGCAAAGCCCGCCACTTGCAGCCGGTGTCCACGACAAAGCTCCTGACGCACCGCAGTTCCCGGGCCGCTGCTCGTGGCATTCGCGGCCTCCGAGAATGGTGCAACATCCCCCGGTAGGCCCTGGGGTCCGGGGCTGTTGGGGTCGCAGACCCGGACATCGGGCCCTTCGCGTCCGTACGCCGGCGACACCCGGGAGCAGGGCGTCGCCGGAAGAAGCGCCCGTAGTCAAAAGGAAGGCTGGTGGTCATGGCTCAGGCGCAGAGAGCCCCGATCGACAGCTGGCCGCCCCCGGAAGAGCCCGTGGTCATGTGCGTGATTCGGGTTCGGTGTAGCGCAGCAGTACGGCCACGCCCTCACGCAACTGCAGCCGCTGCTCGGGTATCACGACGAGTTCGGCCTTCGTGCCCACCAGGGCGCGGGTCAGGGCCGCGTCGGCGCGCTCCTCGCGGACGTCCTGTACGCCGTAGGAGCGCAGTTCCTGCTCGGTGAGGGCGAGCTGGCCGGGTTCAGGGCCGACCCACAGGCGCAGCGTCGACTCGGGATGGTTGTTGAGGAAGAGGGCCTTGACCCGTCCGCGCTGCAGGGCTGATATGGCGGCGGGGAGGTCCTCGGCCGAGGCTCCGTCGCGGGCCTGCTGAGCGAGGAGAGCATCCAGCAGGGCCCGGTCGTGCGCGGCCATGAGTCCGCTGAAGAGACTTTCGAGCCGCCGCTCCATGAGCGCCCTCCCAGGCTGGGACTCGCCCACGCCTTCCACCGGGGTGACCTGTCGGCGCAGGAACGCGGGAAGCCGGTGGACGAGGATGCCGCGGGCCCAGACGTCTCCCGCTACGACCACCGCTTCGGCGTCGATGCCGCGTGCGTGGCCCTCCAGCTTCCTCCCGATCACTCCTGCAGCGTGCAGCCAGTCGGTCACAGGGATCTCCTCGTGGAGGAGGTGTTCCGGTGTGACCTTGGTCAGGGGCCAGATACCCGCCTCGGCGTCGATGCGCACGTTGCCGGTGGCGTCCGTTGAGTGAGGGCCTCTGTAGTGAACGCGGACCGCCAGGTACGGGATACCGGGAGTGTGTTGGACGAGCAGCGGCATGGTGTCCGGCAGTGGTCCGAAGTGCGCCGTGTCCCGTGCGGGCGGGGCGGGCAGCTCGTCCAGCAGAGCCAGTCGACCATGCGCGGTGAACACCGCCTGCCCGTGGGTGCCGGGGACGTCCGCGTCGCTGCCCACCACACGTGCCACCGCGGTGACGGAGCCCTGGTCCGCTCCCTCGGACCTCAGCGCGTCCCGCAGATGCCGCCAGCGCAGTTCTATGGCGGCATCGGGATCCTCGACGGCGCTGTCGCGGGAGGTATCCAGATACACCGACGCGAAGGGACCAGGCTGCTTGTACAGGGGCTCGAGGAACGTAAGTCTCATGGTCACTCCCGGGTGCGCCGTCGATCTCCCGGGCGAGGACGACCGCGTTCCCACGCCGAGCCGGCGGCCTGACGTTCGAAGTCGCTCACAGCAGCCTCCCGACGAGCTTCGGCCCGTCACCTACCCGGCCAGTGTCACACCGATCCGATCAGCCTGCCGCCGGGCGGATGCGGCAACCCTCAGCCCCGCCCGGCCCGGCGCGACAGGGTCTCCTCCCGGAGGGAGACTCGGGTCCAGGGACGACCGGCGACTCCGTGCCGCGATTCCGGGAGCCCTGATGAGCTTGCGTCCGGCAGGCGAGCGCCCGTGCGGCTACCTTGGGCGCCCACTCTGCGCTGCATCACCCGCTCCTCAAGGAGGCAGCTCGTATCCCCCATGGCATCCGTCGACGTGAGCACCGCGGTGGCCGTCGCTGACCGGCGGTCACCATCCAGGCCCACGGTGACGACTGGCCCCACGGCGACCGCATCCGTCTCGTAAAAAGCTGCAGCCACGTTCAGAGCGCTGCTGTCTCCTGCCGACGTCAGCGGCCAGGTGGGCGACCGTGAGGGGCGCTCGGTGCGCGAGCGTCTGCGTCGGCACGTCCGTACGGCCGCAGCTGCCGCATCGAATCCCGGATGGCATCCGATGCGGCAACGTGCCACGCGTGGCACGTTGGCTACAGCAGCATTGGGAGGAGATGGTAGCGATCATGCGAGCTCACCTCGGCGACCAACTCGTCATCGAAAGTCCGGCGACCGGTTCTGCCAGGCGCGACGGCGAGATCATCGGACTCCACCATGAGGACGGAACACCTCCCTACGACGTGCGCTGGTCGGATACGGGCGGGGTGACGCTCGTGTTCCCCGGGCCCGACGCGCACGTTCATCACATCGAGCAGCCCGGCGGACGCCAGGCGCCTTCCCGGCCCGGCATGGACGAGGCCGGTGTCATGTCCGCAGCGACCCCACCAGACGGGACCGCCAGCCCTGGCGACATCGGCCGACGCGTGGCCGCCGAACGCACGCGGCAAGGACTGTCCCGCGAGGAAATCGCCGGCCGGGCCGGCATGGCGCCCGACTACCTTGCCTACCTCGAAGAACGGCCGGCCGACCCGAGCCTGGCGACCCTCATCAGGCTGGCTGGCGCCTTGGGCATGACCGTCGCGTCGCTGCGCGGGGTCGGCGTCGAGGCGCCGCCCGGCCAGGGGCAGGCGCTCCTCCACCCCCGGCTGCAGGCTCTCAGGCCCGGCGAATGCCGCGTCCGGCTCTCCACTCACGGTGTGGGGCGTGTCGCGGTGTCCACCCCGGACGGCCCGGCGATCATCCCCGTGAATTACGAGGTCGTCGACGACGCCATCGTCTTCCGTACCGCTCCTGGCTCGGCCCCCGCCGCAGCCGTGGGAACGGACGTCGCCTTCGAAGTCGACCATGTCGACGAGGCCATGAGCCAGGGTTGGAGTGTGCTCGCTGTCGGCCCGGCCCGCGTCGTTTCGGAGCCCGAGGCCGTGCGGCGGCTGGCCGATCGAGCCCGTACCGAGCCGTGGGCCGGGGGTGAGCGTGGGATGTGGGTATCCGTCCAGCCCAGGCGCCTCACCGGCCGCCGCATCGTCCCTGCCAGCCAGTGAGTGACCGCAGGCTGCGGTTTGCTCAGGCGCACACCCGTGGCAACGAACCCGCGTCAACCGACCCTTGGGCCCCGCTGCGGTCCACGAGCGGCCCCTGTCATGGCCGTCGCGTACTCGCACTCGCTCACTTCTCCCGCCCCCGTGGTGCCAGTGCAGTCCGGCGGGAAGTAAGCCACGGTGGAGCTGTGCGTGGCACACGTCGGGATGCCGAGCAGTGTCAGAAGCAAGTTGGGAATGCAGCCAGGAGTGAGCGAGGATGCGGGCACCCGCCGCCTACTGGTCGCGCGCGTGCGGGACGGTGACGACCGGACAGCGTGCATGGTGCAGTATGCCCTGGCTGACGGAGCACAGCAGCATGCCGGTGAAGCCGCCGTGCCCGCGTGGGCCCGCGACCAGGCCGAGGGCGTGTTCGGACGCGTTGGTGAGGACCTGTACCGGGTGGCCGTACACGACCTCATGGTGCAGTTCCACCTCCGGATGGGCGGCCGCACGCCCGGCGACCGTCTCCGACAGCAGCCGACGGCACTCCTGGACGGCCGCGTTCTCGTCCAGGACTCCGAGCTGCGGAGGCTGCCATATGTACCCGACCAGGCGGGGCAGTCGCGTTCTTGGTGCCAGCCAGGGCGGGCGCAGGCATGCTGGCCCGGGACCTGGATTGCGGGGCGGTTGGGGTCAGGTCAGGATGGAGGTGACCCGAATGCCGCAGTGCGGCGGATGTGATCCGCAATTCAGGGTGCTGCCGCCGTACGGAAGTGAGAGCCGGAGAGGCCAGAGCCTCCCTCGCTGAGGGGTACTGACGGTAACCATCCCCGAGGCGTAGACCGCCGAGCCCCGCTACCGAGATCAAGGGCTGAGCGGTGCCGGCCGTGGTGGCCCCAGCACGGCGTGCTGGGGTGCGGCGGGATGCCAGTTCGTGGGGGCAAGGAGGGGTCTTGCGGCAATTGAGCGCGCTCGATGCGCAGTTCCTCAGTTACGAGAGCGACATTAATGTCGCCAACATCGGAGGCTTGTCGATCGTCGACGGGCAGCTTTCCCGGGGCGACTTCGCCGAGCTGGCGGAGGAGCGCTGCGCGGTCACCCCCACGCTGCGGCAGAGGCTCATGACGGTGCCGTTGGGCCTGGACCGCCCGTACTGGGTGGAGGACGAGGCCGTGGATCTGGGCTACCACGTACGCGAGCTGGCCCTGCCGCGACCTGGCAACGACCATCAGTTGGCCGAGCAGGTTGCTTGGCTGCACGAGCAGCGCCTGGACCGCCGCTATCCGCTGTGGGAGGTATACGTGATCAGCGGGCTGCGCGGCAGGCGGGCAGCGGTGTACGTCAAGGCGCATCACGCGACGGTCGACGGCGTGGGTGGGGCGGTGCTGCTGAACGCTTTCATGGATCGGGAGCCGAGCCCCAAGCGCCAGCAACCCGGCCCGCGTGCGGAACCTGATCGCGTCCCGCCCAGGGCTGAGGTCCTGGCGAGGTCCGTGGCTGGGATCATCGCCCATCCCGCGCGCCTGACGCGGTCCGTCGTTGAGACAGTGCCGTACCTCGACGAGATTCCACTGGTCTCCCAGCTGCCGGGTGCGGTCCCGGTGTCGAGAGCGGTCCGGTCCGTGACCCGCCGTCTCGCTGGGCTTGAGGGGGTGCCGGAGCTGCCGAGCCTGGCTGTGCCGTGGACACCCTTCAACGGGCCGATCTCCCGCCACCGGCGCTTCGCCTTCGCGGATCTTTCGCTGGACGAGGTGAGAAGCATCAAGAACGCTTTCGGCGTGACGGTCAACGACGTGGTCGTGGACCTCGCCTCGACGGCCGTGCGGCGGTGGCTGATCGGCCACGACGCCCTGCCCGAGGAGCCGCTGGTGGCCTGCGTTCCGTTCGCGCTGCGTAAGAAGGGCGTGGAGGAGACCGGCAATCGGGTCACCGTGATGCTCACCTCGCTGGAGACCCAGATTGCCGACCCGCGTGAGCGGCTGCAGGCCATCCACGAGGCGATGCAGAAGATCAAGGATCGCTTCGATCTGGCGCCGGCCCAGTGGTTGCAGGGTCTCTGCGAGAGCGTGCCTGCCGCGTTGACCGGTCTGGCTGATCGCGCTTTCTTCGGCCTGCTGGCCCGGGGGTGCCCGGCGGTGAATCTGACCGTCTCGAACGTCACCGGCCCACGGATCCCGCTGTACGTGTGCGGCCGAGAGGTCCTCGCCCAGTACCCGGTGTCCCTGATCAATGATGCCGGCGGCGGCTTGAACATCACTGCGTTCTCCTACAACGGCGAGCTCGGGATGGGGATCGTGGTCGACCGCGCGATGGTTCCTGACGTCTGGCACATCGCCGACTACCTGCACGACGCCTTGGAGGAGTTGAAGTCGCTGGTCGGGTAAAGTGCCCGGGCCTTGGAGTCCGGGTCCGGTCCTACGGCAGCTCCTCGCGACAGGGGAGGCGGCCGCGACCATTCTTCATCTCCCCGCCGGGGCTGCCTCGTAATGGAATGACGCATCGGCTGGAACTTCTTGTTACGTTCTCACCATGTGCCCATGGAGGCGCCGTCATACGGGGTCGGAACAGTGACGCGCATGAACACGAGTATGCGCGTGAACCCGAGGGCAGGACGGCGGGTCGTCTCCGTATTCCTGGCCCTGTCCGCCTCCGCCGCCGTCCTGGCCACCCCCAGCACGGCTGCCGCTCAGCGGTCGTCCGGTGCCGCCGTCCCGGTGTCACCGATCCGTTGGGGCGCCTGCCCCGAGGCCGAGCCGCCCTATCCCGACCCAGCCCGAGGGCGCAGTGCACGACGGTCGAGGTGCCGCTGGACTGGGCGCAACCGAACGGGCCGAGGACCGGCATCTTCGTCGCGCGGTACCGGGCCACCGACCCCGCGCGGCGGATCGGCGTCCTGATGTCGAACCCGGGCGGCCCCGGCGCGCCCGGGGCCGACGACGCGCTGTACGCGGACGACCCTGTCAGCGGCTACTCCCCGGCCATGCTCCGGCGCTTCGACGTGATCGGCTTCGACCCGCGCGGCATCGGCCGCAGCCGGAACGCCGAATGCGACGAGACGATCAGCGACCAGGTCCCGGCCCGCCCCCGCGACGCGGCCGAGTTCGAGCGGCTGCGCACTCTGAACGGCAGGCTGGCGGACAGTTGTCCGGAGCGTACGGGCCCGCTCGCGGCCCATATGGACGGGGAGAGCGTGGCCCGCGACATGGACGCGATCCGCGCCGCCCTCGGCGAACGCCGAATCAGCTTTCTCGGCCACTCCTACGGCACCTTCCTCGGCGAGCGCTATGCCCGCCTCTTCCCCGGCAGGCTCCGCGCACTGGCCCTCGACAGCGCGATGGACCCGGACCGGCCGAATGCCGAGCGGTACCTCACCGACGGCAGCGTCACCACCGACAACACCCTGAAACGGCTCGCGGCCTGGTGCGAGAAGGACACGTCCTGCGCACTCAACGGCAAGGACCTGACGGCCGTCACCGACACACTGTTCGCCCGCGCCGACGCGGGCACACTCCGCGAGCCCGGCCCGAACGGACCGACGCGGACCAAGGTCGACGCCGACAAGCTGTCCGACTTCCTCACCCATGCTCTTGGCAACGGAGAAGGCGATGCGGGTCATCGACACCTACCTCACCGGACCGCGGGGCTGAGCCGACAGGGGTGCGGCGGTGGGGGCGGGCGGGCCGCCCCACCGCCCTTGCCCGGAGCTGATGTTCCGTCATGAGGTGCTCAGCAGCGAGAAGAACCCGTCGGACCGGCCGGGGCTACGGGAATCGGCCCTGCCGCTCCGCGAGTTCATCATCCGGCTCGACGCCCCGGCACCCAACGGAGCGGGACGGCACGCCAACGCGCCCCCCTCCAGCACCGAGAGCGCGAGTCTCAGCGACACGAGTGGGCCGGCACGCGCTGTGAGCGCGTGCCGGGCACCGGCGTACAGGTACGCGTCGACGCCGGAGTCCCCAGATGATCGATTCCAAGGGGTTAGTCGCGGGAACCTGCCGGCCCAGTCCAGGTCCACTCCTCGATGTCAAAGTCGACATCGTTCGGGAAGCGGACCTTCAGCTGATCGAAGGTGGCGTCAGTTCGAGCGGCTTGGAGGGCTGACTCGATGACGAAGAGCCTGGCCTGCTGGTAGTCGTCGGCCGTCGTGGCCATGTCCATGTCGGTGACCGCGAGCACGATGCTTCCGTCCTCGTACTTGTCCACAGCCGGCACCATGACGTTGAAGTGCGCGTATCGCGCGTAGTCGATACCAAGCGCGATCACCTGCAGCGCTTCCTGCAGTTCCATCGTTGTCGTCGTTAGCGCGGTGAGCTGGCGTGATACTGCGCTTCCTTGCTGGTCTTTGTCCGGCTGGAAGAAGCGGAGGCGATTGCCGAACGAGAAGGGCGGCCGCCCAAAGCCCTCGATCCTGCGGTCTGTGTAGTGCCTCAAAAGCTCTTGGAAAGCTATGGCCAGCCCACCCATTGCGAAGACTTTGTCGTCGGCATCAAAGTGCGTCTGAGCTTCGTGCAGCAGTCGATTGATCGTGGGCTGAGCAACGAGATCGACCATGTCCACGGTCTTGAAGTCGACGTTGAAGATCATCTGCGTCGCGTCTGTGAAGAAGGTAGTGACATCGGCTCTGGCTTGGGCGATGGCGTGAGAGGACGGGATGCTCCCGTGATGCTTCAGATCGACACGGAGCTTGTTCACCCTGCTGAGGGCCTGCTTGCTTGGAAGGACTTGTCCGGTGGGCAGCTTCGGCTGAAGTCGCTCCCAGTACTGCATGAACTGCATGCTGCTCGGCAAGTTCACACCGAGGTGATCTGCGCTGACCAGCAGGAAGTGCTCAACTGCGTCTTGAAAGGACAGGATGGCGGCAGCCGACATAGGTTCGGGCTGAGCGCTCTGGGCTGTGCCCTGTTCGTGAAGGAATCGGACGAAAGCGAGCCGTTGGATCGTCTGCTGGCTGAGTGGGCTGGTCACGGTTCTCCTAGCGACGTGGCCGTGGGAGCCCCAGGTCAACGGGGGCTCGGCTTGTGAGTCGTGCGGCATCTGCCTGCTTGGTCCGGAGGAAGGTGAGCGTCAGCTCGATCCCTTCGATCTCACCAAGCCACTGCTCCTCCTCGGCCCTCTTGCGCCGTAGGAGGAGATCTTTCTCCAGTTCGGCGAGCCTCGGTAACAGGGCAAAGTTCGTGGCCTGGGCGCTCGCGGTAGTCGGACGCCTTTAGATGACGTCATATGGGGCAGAGCAGGACAACCTGTCGTGCACGCTCTGACCAGGCTGAATAGCACTCAGCAGCACTACGCGGCGCCAGACGACATGATCGCTCACGGTGCCGTAAGCGTACGTCTTGCTTCCTGACCACGTGCACCGACGCACTCCACACCCCGAGGTGCCCCAAGGGCCGGGTCCTCCGGCAGGCGGCCAGGCTCAAACCCCAAGAGCGAGGCGCGGCAGGGACATCCCGGGGACTTTTCAGGGACTTTCATGTCTGTCTCAGGGAGATTTCAGGGACATTCCACCGCGTAAGCAGGGAAGGCCCTGACAGCGCTGAAAGTTACAAACGCGCTGGTCAGGGCCCGTTTCCCTAGTGCTCGATGATGTTGACCGCCAGTCCGCCCCGCGCCTTCTCCTTGTACTTCACGGACATGTCGTGTCATAGGGCGGGGTGTGTGCGGTGGGGTTGTCATCCTCCTACTCGAAATCCCCGGCGACGTCAAAACGTATGCCGATTGGATCATTCATCTGCCGATAGCAGAGAAGCTGTGGGCACCGTGACGCGATGACAGATTGGGTGGCTATGCCTGCGGAATTTATGGACGCCAAGGCGACGGCGGAGTACCTGAACATGTCGATCTCCTGGGTGTACCGTGACGCCCCCGCTCTCGGGCTCGTTCCGTACAAGTTTGGACGCGGCCGCAACGCCAAGATCCAGTTCAAGGTTTCCGAGGTGACGGCCTGGGTTCGGCAGCAGAAGATGCAGTGATCAGGTGGAGGTTCTGGAGCGGTGGCTGCCGTTCGCGCGCCGGTGTTGCGTGAAGTTGGTCCGTTGGCTGGATGCGGCCAGGCAAGGCGAAGCCCTTCTGGACCATTGGCCCAGAACATTGGACTTCATTTGAACCACTAGCCGCTCAGGTGCTGAGATAGGGCTGTCAATGGCGCTGCGGGTTCCCCCGGGATCTCTGCGGCGCCTTTCTCATGTCTGCGCTGGTCTATGCGTGAAAGGGGCGGGGTAACTTGCTGAAGAGGGCGTTCGTTGCACACGATCCGGGGCGGATGCGGCTGCGGTTCGCGTCCCGGGCTGTGCTCGGCATCGGGCTCGCCGTCGCGTTGTGCGGTGCGGCCGGGCACTCACTGGTGGCGGCCATCGCTGGTGGCCTGGCCGCGCTGCTCGCACTGTTCACGGTGAACGACCCGACGGTGCGTGGGCAGGCGATCACGACCGTGCTCCTTCCCGTCGTCGGCCTCCCAGTGCTCACGCTCGCCGCCGCGCTGCACGATGTGCCCGTCGCACGCGACCTGGCGTTCCTCGCCGTCGTGGGGGTGGGGGTGTACGCGCGGCGCTGGGGACCTCGCGGGCACTCGTTGGGCGTGTTCGGCTTCATGGCCTATTTCTCTGCCCAGTTCCTGCACACCGTGCCCGGCCAGCTGCCCGAGCTGTACGCGGCCGTGCTGCTGTCGCTCATCGCGTCGTCGGCGGTGCGGTTCGGGGTGTGGTGCTATGAGCGGCGGCTCGCGGTACCGGTGGCAGTCGCTTTCCCTGCCGAGGCAGCGGGGCTCGGTCGGATTACGACGCGGCAGGCCGTGCAAGCGGCCTTGGGGGCGGGGTTCGCGCTCGCTGTGGGGCAGGTGCTCTCCGATCAGCGTTGGTACTGGGCGGTCGGCGCCACCTGGTGGGTGTTCGTGGCCACGACCTCGCGAGGCGAGGTCGTCGTGCGCGGGTTCAGACGCTTCTTGGGGACGGTGCTCGGGATCGGGTTGGGCTTCGCCGTGGCTGTGCCGCTGCACCATGAGCCGGTCGTGGCCACCGTGGTGGTGGCGATGAGCGTGTTCGGGATCTTCTATACCGCCGCTGTCTCCTATACCTGGATGATGCTGGCCGTGACCGTGATGGCGAGCATGCTGTACGGGTTGCTCGGCGTGCTCGACGCGGACCTGCTTGTGCTGCGGGTGGCTGAGACGGCGGTCGGGGCGCTCGGTGCCGTACTGGCGGTGCTGTTCGTGCTGCCGGTAACCACGCACGCGGTGACTGAGGCGTGGGTGGAGCGGGCGCTGCGGTGCGTGCACACGTGCACGGCGGAGGCCGCTGCCCGGCTCGCCGGGAGCGAGGACGCCGACCCGCCCCAGTGCGTCGCCGAACTGGAGGCGATCCTCGGCCGGGTGCGCTTGTCGCTAGCGCCGCTGGTGCATCCGCTCAACCCGATGAAGGCCCGCAAGCGACGGGCGCGGCAGGTGCTCGCATTGCTCGACGACTGCGCACGCGAGGTGCGCGGCCTGGCCTCCGTCGCTGCTGATCCGGAGGCCTCGCACGACGTCCGGCTCGCCGCAGCCTGCTGGCGTGTGGAGGCTGCTGTCGAGGCCCTCACTGATGCGCCGACCGTCGGGCGGGACCTCCGACTCGGCAACGCGACGACTACGGAGCCTGCGGGCGTCGAACCGGTGCTCGCCCACCTTGCCCACCTCCATGCGCTGGAGCGGGCCCTGCTTGAACTTGCCGTTCCCCTGCGGAGGCCCAGCCAAATCCCGGCCGGCGCTTGAGCCGTCTCGCGCGGCGAGATCGTCGAGCACCACCCGACCCAGTGCTGCTCGGCCTCTGACATCCGGGTCGGGACGAGCACGATGGTGCGATTGCCTTCCTGATAGACGGAGACCGCCGTGCTGCGCCGGGTGCCTGAGGAATTCGACCGCGCCGCGCGCGACGTTGTCGCACGTGCGACACGCTTCGCCACCCAGCTCCTGCAGGGCTGTGCGGCACGTAGATCAGATACCCGTGTCGAGTAGCCTCGCGGCCCTGCCGATGGAGGACGGCATGAGGTGGCGGTAAATGCGATACGTCACCTCGATGGACTTGTGGCCCATCCACTCCGCAACATCCGTGATCGGAATAGTCCCGCCGCGTCCGCCATCACTGATCGGCATCCCCATCGGCCTGGCCGTCCTCATTCCGCTGCACGGTGCTGCCGTGCCCAGTGCGGCCGTCGTCGCGATCGCCGTCTTCGGGATCTTCTACACCGCTGCGGTCTCGTACACCTGGATGGTGTTCTCCGTGACGGTGATGGCCGGGACGCTCTACGGACTCCTCGGCACGCTCGACCCGGCCCTGCTCATGCTGCGGCTCACCGAGACCGGTGCCGGAGCGCTCGGTGCGATGCTCGCGGTGCTCCTCGTGCTGCCGGTCACCACACACGCCACGACCGACGCATGGATCCAGCGGGCCTTGCGCTGCGTGCACGCCTGCACCGCGGAAGCCGCTGCGCGACTTGCCGGTTCGACGACCGCCGACCCGGCGCCCCGAATCGCAGAGCTGGAGGCGCTCCTCGGGCGGGTGCGGATGTCCCTGGCCCCGCTGGTGCATCCGCTGAGCCCACTGCGCGCCCGCAAGGCCCGCGCAGGACAGGTACTCGCTCTGCTGGACACATGCGCACGGGAGGTGCGGGGGCTGGCCTCGGTGGCCGCAGACCCGGAAGCATCCCACGACGCCCGCCTCGCTGCCGCCTGCTGGCGCGTCGAAGCTTCCCTGGAGGCGCTGACGGCTCCGGATCTGCCGTACAGGGCGGGCGTGCCGAGCATCCCGCCGCACCAGGCCGTCGCAGAACCCGCGCTCACCCACCTGCACGGGCTGGAGCGGGCACTCGCCGAACTCGCCGCACCGCTGCACAGCGATCCGCGCGCCCCGTTGATCGGTGCGTGAATCGCCCCCGCAGCGCCGGCCGGCAACCGAGGTCTTGGTCTAGACCTCGGCGGGTCGACTGCTACCGTCGCCCGGGAAGATCACGAGGTACGGACGGTCGTGGTCAGCCGGCGGAGAGGGGCAGTGCGGTGACGAGAAGTGCGGTGGTCAGCGACAACGGCGCAGGACGCGCATTCATCGGGTCGTTCACCTCGGCGGGCGGGCAGGGAATCACCGCCGCTGCCGTGGATCAGGAGACCGGCGCCCTGACTGTCCTCGGCTCGACGGACACCGTCCCCGATCCCTCGTATCTCGCCCTGGGTCACGGACCGGGTCCGGGCGGCAGGGCGCTCTACGCGGTCAGCGAGACCGAGCGCGGTACGGCCGCCGCACTCGACATCACCGGCGATGTGCCGCAGCCGATCGGCGAGATCCGACCGGTGGAAGGCAATGGTCCGACCCATCTCGCGCTCGCGGGCGGTCATGTGCTCACAGCCAACTACGGCTCCGGCAGCGTCACCGCTCTGCCCGTGCAGAAGGACGGTTCTCTCGGCGTCGTCACCGCCGTGCTCCGGCACGAGGGCAGCGGTCCGGACGCCGACCGTCAGCAGGGTCCGCACGCCCACCAGGTGCTGCCGGACCCGTCGGGGAACTGGGTGCTCAGCGTGGACCTCGGGACCGACTCCGTACGGATCTGCGCGCTCGACACGACCACCGGAGCGCTGCGGCTGCACGGCGAGACGGCCCTGCGGCCGGGCACGGGCCCACGTCACCTGGCTTTCCACCCTGCGGGCAGCCACGTCTACATCCTGAACGAACTCGAACCGACCGTCACCGCATGCAGGTGGGACGCCGCCACGGGAGTCCTGGAACCGGTCGCTGAGACGTCCGTGCTGCCCGAGGAATCGGCGCATGGCGGGGACACGGTGATCTACCCGTCCGAGGTGGTCGTCTCGCACGACGGACGGTTCCTCTGGACCGCCAACCGCGGGCACGACAGCATCTCCGTTCTCGCGCTCGACGCAGCGGGCGAGACAGCAACGGTGGTCACGACCGTGGACTGCGGCGGACACTGGCCGCGTGATCTCGCGCTCGACCCCACCGGCCGACGGCTGTACGCGGCCAATGAGCGGTCCGGGAACGTCAGTTGGTTCGCCGTCGATCCGGCGACCGGCATCCCGCGCCGCACGGGCTCGCTGGAGGTCCCTGCCGCGTCCTGCGTGATCTTCGCCTGACATCACGACACGCACAGCCGAATCGCCGGGTGGGCCGGAAGGATCAAGCCCGCCCGGCGATCGACGGCATACGGCTGCCGGGCGCACCCGGCACCGGGTCAGTGCGTCTGAGCACCCTGCGGCGTCGTCGGCGCGATACCGAGGGCCGTCATGTACTTCGACAGCACGAGCTTGCCGATCGCCGGGTACGCGCCGAGCGGCTCGGCCGTCGCACAGCCCGCCTCCTTCGCGGCGGCATCCAGCAGTCCCTCGGCCACCTCGGGGCCGACGAGGTACGGAGCCAGCGCGAGCTGCGCCGAGCCGGAGCCCGTGAGCTGCTCGGCGATCGACGCGACGGAACCCTCCACGTCGAGTGCGGCGGCCATCACCGGTACCGCGAGCCGGGCGGCCAGCAGCATCCCGGTGATGCCGGCGGCCTGTACGGCCTCCTCGCCACCCACCGTGGCCAGCACGATGCCATCGGCGGCCGTGGCCACCGTGAAGAGCCTGGCACGGTCGGCGCGGGCCAGACCGGCCTCGGAGAGCCGTACGTGCAGCGCCTCGGCGAGCAGCGGGTGCGGGCCGAGCGCATCGGTCAGCTCGACCTGCGTGCCGCTGTCCATCACGGCCTGCCGTATCCGCCGGATCAGGGCGCTGTCCGGCCCCGCGAGCAGCGGCACCACGACGGCGGACGGGCCCTCGGGCTCGGCGACCTCACGGCCCGCGGCCTGCGCCTGCTCGAAGCGCGCAATGCGCTCGGCGGCGCTGTGGGTGAGTACGGACGAAAGCTTCGGGTACTCGGCGTCGTCGCCGTCCAGGTAGCCGATCCGGGCATTGAGGCCGGGCAGCTCGGAACGGGCGATGCTGATCACCTCTTCGGCCAGGCTGCGCGTGGCCGAAGAGGGGGTACCGGGAACGGCGAGAATGAGCGCGGCAGCGCCCTCGGGTGCGACCACGGGCTCCGGGCGGCGGTGCCGTCCGGACTGGCGAGGTCGCGGCATTCGTACAGGCAGGCCGGAAGCGGGCCCAGTGGGGGTGCTCATGGCGCCGCATGCTACTGGTTTTGGGTGCCCCGCTGTTCGGGGAGGGCCCAGACAGGCGTTATCTGTCCGCTTATATCCGATGGGAGGCTTACTGGCTGACTGTCCTGTTCTGTTCTGTCGGCGACTATCCGTGATCCTGCCCACGCCCGTAACCGGGTACGCAGAGCAGGGTGGTATGGCGGGGCAGTCGCAGATCCCCCGCGGCCAACGCCTGAGCGATGGCCAGCGCACCGGTCAGCGGATCACCAGAACCGGGGATCGTCCGCGCATGCGGGAGCTGCCGGGACAATTCCTCTCGCAGCGGTACGAGCAGCGGTTCGCCCATCCGGAACAAGCCACCCGTCAGGGCCACTTCGCAGGGTTCGTCGTCGGCCCCGGCCTTCGGGCACACCGCTGCGGCCGCCTCCGCGATATGTCCGGCGGCCTCGCGCAGAATGCCCGCGGCGACCGGATCATGCCCCGCGCACGCGGCGACCTCGGGTGCGAACGAGGCCAGCACGGCCGGCCGGTCGGCACGCGGATACAGCAGTCCCGGCAGTTCCGGCGCCGGCCCGAACACCGCCTCCAGCCGGGCCAGCAGCGAGGCGGACCCGCCGCGCCGCCCGTCATGGGCGCGCATGCCCGCATCGAGCCCGGCCCGCCCGATCCAGGCGCCGCCGCCGCTGTCACCCAGCAGATGACCCCAGCCGTCGGCCCGTCGCCAGCTCGCCAGATCCGTACCCAGTGCGATCAGGCCCGTTCCACCCGCGACGACCGCCCCCGGGCGCTGGCCGACCGCACCCGCGTACGCGGTCACCGCATCGGCGGCGAGAGCCAGCCGGCGCACCCCGAGCGCGCTCTCCAGGGCTGAAGGCAGCTCGGCGCGCAGCTGTCCGCCGAGCGTCGCCATACCGGCGGCGCCGATTGCCGCGGTGGCGATACCGGAGCCGTCACCGCTGCCGTGCTGCTCCAGCAGCCGGCGGGCGGCGGGCAGCACCTGCTCCAGCAGATGGCCCGCATCGATCCCCGCAGGTCCTGTGCGTACCGGCTCGGCACAGACCGCCGTGCCCACCGGGGCGGACATGCCGACGGTGCCCAGCGCCACCCGCAGCCCGGAACCGCCCGAGTCCACACCGAGCGCGAACGGCCCCGATGCACCAGCCGTTGAATCCGTCTCCGTCTCCGTCTCCGCACCCGACCCCGCCGTCACGACAGCCTCCACCGGGCGCACCGAGTACCGCTGCCTTCCGGCCAACGCCTGCGTGACCTCATGGACCGGCTCCAGTAGGAAGAGGTGAGAAGAGGAATGACGGCGGCAGCCTATCCCGACTCCCCGGATACCGGACCAGGGCGGGGGAGTCCGGCCGCGGAAGCCGACACAGCGGCGGTGGGCGGGTTCAGTACGCCGGTAGAGTGATGTGTTGTGGCACCACGACCGTTGAACGAAGTAGTCGAGCCCGGTTGGGCCGAGGCGCTGGCACCTGTTGCCGGACGCGTCGCCGCGATGGGCGATTTCCTGCGAGCGGAGGTCGCAGCCGGCCGCACCTATCTGCCGGCAGGTGCGAACGTCCTGCGCGCATTCCAGCAACCCTTCGACGAGGTACGTGTCCTGATCGTCGGTCAGGACCCCTACCCGACACCGGGGATGGCCATGGGGCTGAGCTTCTCCGTGGCCCCCGACGTGCGTCAGCTGCCGGGCAGTCTGGAGAACATCTTCCGGGAGCTGCACACGGACCTTGGGCTCCCGCGACCGTCCAACGGCGATCTGACGCCGTGGACGCGCCAGGGCGTTCTGCTGCTGAACAGGGCGCTCACCACGGCGCCCCGTAAACCCGGTGCGCACCGTGGCAAGGGCTGGGAGGAAGTGACCGAGCAGGCCATCCGGGCCCTGGCCGCGCGTGGCAAGCCCCTGGTGTCCGTGCTGTGGGGGCGCGACGCCCGGAATCTGCGGCCGTTCCTCGACGGCTTCCCGGCGATCGAGTCCGCGCACCCCTCGCCCATGTCGGCGGACCGAGGTTTCTTCGGCTCGCGTCCGTTCAGCCGTACCAATGAACTCCTGCTCCGCCAGGGGGCCCAGCCGGTGGACTGGCAACTGCCGTAGACAGGACGATCGCCCCGGCATCGCGCCGGTCCCGGAATGACACCGGCTCCCTCTCGGGACCGGTGTCACGTCCTCGGAACACCTGCACGGCTTGTTACTTGTCCGCCGATGGTCACGGACCGACGACCGCCGCCCGGACGCAGAGGACATCGGGCAGGTGCGAGGCGAGCTGCTGCCAGCTGTCTCCGTCGTCCGCGCTCGCATACACCTCGCCATTGCGATTACCGAAGTAGACGCCCGCCGGGTCGGCGTCGTCCGTACAGAGCGCATCGCGCAGCACCGTGCCGTAATGCATCTCCTCGGGCAGGCCCGCCGACAGCGGCTCCCAGGTGTTGCCCGCATCGCCGGTCCGGAAGACCCGGCAGCGGTGCTCGGCAGGCACGCGGTCGGCATCGGCGTTGATCGGGAAGATGTACGCCGTGTCCGCGCGGTGCGGGTGCGCGGCTGCGGCGAAACCGAAATCGGAGGGCAGACCCCGGCCGATGTCCGTCCAACTGTCCCCGGAGTCGTCGCTCCGGAAAACTCCCCAGTGGTTCTGGAGGTAGAGCCGGTCGGGATCGACCGCGTCCCGGGCCACCTTGTGGACGCACTGGCCGAACTCCGGATTCGGGTCGGGGAGGAAGGCCGCCGACACTCCCTTGTTCGACGGAGTCCAGCTCGCACCGCCGTCCTTGGTGCGGAACACCCCGGCCGTGGAGACCGCGACCGTCACGGCCCGGGCATCCCTGGGGTCCGTGAGGATGGTGTGCAGACCCTCACCGCCCCCGCCCGGCACCCACTTCGAACGCGTCGGATGCTCCCACAGCGGGCGGACCAGCTCGAAGGACGCCCCGCCGTCGTCAGAACGGAACAGCGCCGCCGGCTCGGTCCCCGCGTATACGACATCGGGTGCCTCGGGGCCCGCCGGGTGCAGCTGCCAGACCCGCTCCAGCGATGCTTCGGTGAACTGCGGGAACTTCACTGCCGGTTGCTCTGGTTCGAACCATGTGCCGCCCAGGTCGTCGGAGCGGAAGACCGAGGGGCCCCAGTGCGCACTGTCCCCGCCGACCAGCAGTCGGGGGATCTGCCTGCGGGTGTCGATGGCGATCGAGTAGATCGCCTGGGCATTGAAATGCGGGCCGTCGAACTCCCACGCGCCATCGAGCCTGTGGCCGATGAAGAGTCCCTTGCGGGTGCCTACAGTGAGTAGTACGTCGGCCATGGCCGAACCTCCCGAAACGCCGTTGTGTCGGATAAGGACCAGTCTGCACCCCGGCACTGACAGTGACCCGCAGGGCAGCTCCGGACCCCGGGCCCTGTTCCATATCGATCGGCCGGTCCGGAGTCCATATGCTGAAATTCTGGGTGGTCGACTCCGGCGGTGGTGCTGCAGAACCTGGTCGTCGACACCGGCGGCCTCAACCCAGTTGTCTGGGCCGCCGGAGAGCCTCCCGCTGCACTGGGCCGAACGGTGCACCGGGCAAAAGGAGAGCAGAGCGATGACGAGTGGGATCGAGGACCGCGACGGACACGTTGCGATGCTGGAGGTGATCCCCGTTGGGGCGGGGGTCCAGGTCCGGGGCGTGGCACCGTCGGGAGAGCTCACTGTGATCTGTACCCCCGCCCGCGCGCGTGAACTGGCGGCGGCGCTCGCCCTCGCGGCGGACGACGCCGAGAGCGCGCAGTCGGCGGAGCCCGTCACCGTCAAGGCGCGCGAACTGTGTCGAGGGGATGTACGGGACGGCGACCGGGCCATGACGGTGGAGGGCGTCAGGGTCGACGGCACCACCGCCCATGTCACCTGGAAGTCGGGTGCCGGACGCAGCTGGACCCAGGGTTACGACGCGGACGCCGACATCGCGCTGAGGCGTCGCGGATAGCCCGCATACGCCGCTCAGCGGCGCGTGAGGCCCAGAGACCGTACGGCTGGCAAGGACCTCCAGGCCCACGGCGTCGACCTGCTGGACGTCTCCAGCGGCGGGAACTCCCATGGCGCCGGTATCGAGGCAGGGGGGTCAAGCATCGGACCCCCAGGCACATGAAAGCCCGAGGCTGGGTGGAACAGCGGCAATGGCGCGGCGAGTGTCAGATCCTACGTGATACCGATCGTCCCGAGCCGGTGGTCAGTGCTTCCGCTTTACAGGCGTGAACGGGCCGGTCTCGGGAGCTCCGAATGCTTCGATGACGGCCTTTGTGCCGGTCACTGAGCCGTCTCCCAGCTTTGGGCCCTTGTGAACGCATTCAGCCGTACTGGGCGTATTCGGGCGTTGCGGCAACGCGGCGAGGTGCCGTAGCTGTCGTTGTGCGCCCGCCGGGGACTGTGGGAGAGCCCTCGGCCTCACGATCCGCCCCGTTCGCCACCCTCCGCGGCACTCAGCAGCCCCGCCCAGTCCGGGATCTTCACCGGCCCTCGGCCCAGCGACCGGCCCAGCGCCGCTTCCGCCCGCTCGATGGAAAGCCAGCCGTCCCATTCCACCGGGCGCAGCCCCCATGCCCGCAGCGCGGCCACCGGATCGGGCGCCGACGGGCGCCCGGCGAGCAGCGTGGCGTCATCGAGCAACGATGCCACCGTCTCCTTCGCGCACGACCGGTTCGAACCGATCACTCCGGTCGGCCCCCGCTTGATCCACCCGGCGACGTACTCCCCGGGCGACGGCACCCCGTCCCGCAGCACCCGCCCCGCCAGATGCGGCACCGTCCCGCGCGCCCGGTCGAACGGCAGGCCGGGCAGTGGCAGCCCGCGGTAGCCGACGGCCCGCAGCACGAGCTGGGCGTCGATGTCCTCATAGGTACCGGCGTCGCGCACGCCCCCGCTGCCGTCCGGCACGGTACGGGCGAACCGCACGCCGGCCACCCGGCCGCCCCGCTCCAGCAGTTCGACGGGGCGCAGAAAGAACCGCAGGTGGATCATGCGCACCGGGTCTCCCGCCGCGCCCGCACCTGTGGCGCCCGCCGCGGCCCATCCGCGCAGGACCTCGACATTGCGCCGCGCCGCCGCCGTCAGGGTCGGCGCGTTCGGTGGTGAGGGCAGGGACGGCGTCAACCGGGGGGACGGATCGACGTACGCCGGGTCGAGGGCCAGCTCTGCCTCGTCCACCACCACCCGCGCCCGCGGCAGCGAGCCCAGCTCCCGCAGCTCCTTGGTGGTGAACCTGGCCTGGGAGGGGCCGCGCCTGCCCGCCATGTGGACCTCACGCAACCGGCTTCCGGCCAGCGCACCGAGCGCACCGTGCGGTACGTCGGTCGGGCGCAGCTCCTCCGCGCTCCGGGCGAGAATCCGCGCCACGTCCACCGCCACATTGCCGACCCCGATCACCACGGCCGAACGGGCCTGCAGCGCAAAGCTGTTGGCCGCTGCATCGGGGTGTGCGCTGTACCAGGAGACGAACTCGGTCGCGGAGCAGCTGCCGGGCAGGTCCTCGCCGGGGACGGCCAGGCCGCGGTCGGTCGCCGCCCCGACGCAGTACACGACCGCTTGGTAGAGCTCGCCGAGCCGTCCGGGTGGGACCCCGTCGCCGCCCACCTCGACATTGCCGAGGAAGGTGACCCGCTCGTGCTCCAGGACGGTCCGCAGGCTGCTCTGCAGCGACTTGATCTTCTCGTGGTCGGGGGCGACGCCGTAGCGCACCAGGCCGTACGGGCAGGGCAGCCGGTCCAGCACATGGACCCGCACATCGGGCACCCGGTCCTGTTCGACCAGGGCCTGGGCGGCGTAGACCCCGCTGGGACCGGAGCCGACGACGGCGACACGGAGCACGGCGCACCTCTTCCCGCAGGATGCCTCCAGCATGGCACCGGCGGCCGGGGAGAGGGAGAGGCGCGCCCGGGATGCGGTCAGGACGACAACGCGCGCATTCTGTCGATCTCCGCCGTCTGCTGGGCGACGACGTCCCCGGCCATCTCCTCGACCTGCACATTGTTCCCCTGCGAGAGCACTTCCGTCGCCATCGTGATCGCTCCCTGATGGTGGGCGATCATCAACTTCAGGAAGAGCTTGTCGAAGGCCGCGCCGTCCGCCGTCCGCAACTGTTCGAGCTGCGCAGGGGCCGCCATTCCGGGCATCGCCGAGTGATCGTGGCCGCTCTTGCGCTTCTCTCCGCCATTGTGTTTGAGCCATCCCTCCATGGCTCCGATCTCCGGCTTCTGGCCTGCGGTGATGCGCTCGGCGAGCCGCTCGACCGCTGCGGAGTCGGAGCGGGCGGGGACGAGACCCGTCAACTCCAGTGCCTGGGCGTGGTGTTGGATCATCATCTGCACATACCGGAAGTCGGCCGAGTTGGGGGTGTCGTCCCCGGCGGCCTTCGCGGCCTCCTCGGCGGACAGGGTCCGCGCGGGCTCGCCCGGTTTTCCGGGCGCCACGACCGAAGGCCCCCCGCCCGCCTGCGCCTTCGTGGGGTTGTCACCGCCTCCCTCATCGCATGCGCTCAGGGTGAGCACGGTGGACATGACGGCCACGGCGAGAACGGATCTGCGTACACACATGGTCCGACGGCGGATCAACAAGTGGACCTCCATTGCCATATGGGGTGGTTGCCAACCGTCCTAACACGCTTCTGCACGACAGTGATCAGAAACTTTCATTACGTCTCGGTTGCCATCTGTCGGGATAGCCGTGGGGGGACGATACTGCCGGGGTCCGTGAACCGTTCAACCACGTACGGATACATGGGAGGACGCAGTGATTTCGTTGCACACGAGCCCGGCGCGGCGCAGGCGCCTGGGTGTGGCCGTGGCAGCCGCCGGGCTGCTGGCCACGCTGCTGACGGCCGGCCCCGCGGCTGCGACGCCCGGCCCCGGTGACACGGCCACCGCCCGTACCGCCGTCTCCGCCGCCCAGGAAGCCGAAGCCGCGGCCGCCATCCGGAGCGGCGAGATACCCGGCGTGGACGAGATCGTCCACAGCAGCAACATCACCCATCTGGCCAACGTTCCGAAGGACGCGCTCAAGGGGCTGAACACGGACCTGGCCTTCCAGGGGAAGTACGCCTTCGCAGGAAACTACGACGGCTTCCGGATCTACGACATCAGCAATCCGAAGTCCCCGGAGACGGTCGCGCAGGTCCTGTGCCCCGGGTCGCAGAACGACGTCTCGGTTTCGGGAAACCTGCTCTTCCTGTCCACCGACTCCTCGCGCAGCGACAACTCCTGCACCAGCACCACTCAGCCCGCCACGGAGAAGTCCTCCTGGGAGGGCATGAAGGTCTTCGACATCAGCGACAAGCGCAACCCGAAGTATGTCGCCGCCGTCGAGACCGCCTGCGGATCGCACACCCACACGCTGGTCCCCGATCGCAAGAACGTCTACGTATACGTCTCCTCGTACTCGCCGAGCGAAAATTTCCCCGACTGCCGGCCGCCGCACGACGGGATCTCCGTCATCAAGGTGCCGCGCAAGGCACCCGAGAAGGCCGCGGTCGTGAACTTCCCGGTGCTCTTCCCGGACGGCGGCAACCCGGGCGCTCCCACAAACCCGGGCGTCTCCAAGACGACCGGGTGCCACGACATCACGGTGCTGCCCTCGAAGGACCTGGCCGCCGGTGCCTGCATGGGCGACGGTCTGCTGTTCTCCATCAAGGACCCGGAGAACCCGAAGATCATCGACCGGGTGCAGGACAATGTGAACTTCGCGTTCTGGCACTCCGCGACGTTCAACCAGAAGGCCGACAAGGTCGTCTTCACCGATGAACTCGGCGGCGGTGGCGCAGCCACCTGCAACGAGGAGGTCGGCCCGAAGCGCGGCGCCGACGGCATCTACGACATCGTAGGCAGGGGAGACCACCGCAAGCTGGTCTTCCGCAGCTACTTCAAGATCGACCGTCCGCAGGCCGACACGGAGGTCTGTGTCGCCCACAACGGTTCGATCATCCCGGTCGAGGGCCGCGACCTGATGGTCCAGGCCTGGTACCAGGGCGGAGTCTCGGTGTGGGACTTCACCAACTCCTCGAAGCCGAAGGAGATCGGCTACTTCGAGCGCGGCCCCGTCAGCACGGACGCGGTCACCACGGCCGGCCCCTGGTCGGCGTACTACTACAACGGCTACATCTACTCCAACGACATCGCCAAGGGCTTCGACGTCCTGAAGCTCGACGACCGGCGGACCGACCCGGCGAAGCGGGTGCGGCTGGACGAGCTCAATGTTCAGACGCAGCCGGACTACTTCGACCGCTGATCCGCCGGGTTCATCCGATCGGCCGACACCATCCTGCTCCACCGCGCACCGAGTGCGTCCCGCCGGGCGGATCCCCAGCCCGGCGGGACGCACTCGGCACCTGCGTCAGGCGGCGGTCCTGGCGCTTCCGCCGGTCGCCGCGGCCCATTCCACCAGCAGCCGCTGGTACTGCTCCTCGTCCTTCGGGGACAGGCAGCCGCCGGAGCGCTGCCACAGGTCACGAATCTCTTTGTTCACCACGGCGGCGGTACGCACGGAATCGGAGGAGCACGGAGAACGGGACATACGTACAGGCTAAGGCCCCGATGTGACAATCCGACCCATTGGGCGTCGAGGACATCTCTCACATGTCTCTCAGGCAACGCCCGGCAGCAGTCCCAGCATCCGCAGCCCATCGGGCCGCTCCTCCACCGGCAGATGCTGCACAAAGCGCACGTCACAGCCGAGCGCCGCCGCCCCGCCGTCGGCGCGCCGGTCGTCGCCGACCATCACCACATCCGTCGGATCCTGTCCTATATATGTGCAGGCCGTATGGAGGAGCTGTGTGTCCGGCTTCTGGACGCCGTACTTCGTAAAATCGAAGAGCACACCCTTGATCTGCATGGACGCGATCCTTCCCGGTTCAGGAGCGCCGTGGCAAGGCCGGTCCGCCGCGCCCCTCGTACCGGGCGAATCCGGCGATGGAGAACCCGACCAGGGCCGCTCCCAGCAGCCAGCCGCCCAGGACGTCGCTCAACCAGTGGACCCCCAGGTAGAGCCGAGTGATGCCCACTCCGATCACCGAAACCCAGGCCACCACCAGTGCTGTCCGCCACATCCAGGGACCCGTACCGCGCCGTCGCAGCAGCCAGAGCAGCAGAGCGCAGCTCACCATCGCCGTCATCGCGTGCCCGGAGGGAAACGCCGCGTAATGGGCGGAATCCACCGGGTCGGGCCACCGCGGCCGCTCCCGGCCGACCGCGGACTTCAGCCCCTGCTGCAGGAGAGTCGACAGCACGCTCGTCGCCGCCACCCACACCGCGAGTGCCCGTTCCGCGCGCCACCACAGCGCCACCACGGCCACCGCGATCAGGGCGCGCATGGTCCACGGATCCCACACCCAGTCGGTCAGGATCCGGTTCGCGTGGACGAGGCCGGGTTCGGCGACCGCCCTCCGGTGCAGGGCCTCCGCGACTGTACGGTCCAGCGTCATGAGGGGCGGCCAGCGCACGACGACCAGGATCAGCAGGACCAGGGCGGCAGAAGCACAGACCACGGCCATGCCGAAAGGTGTGACGCCGGAACGGATGCGGGCCGGTGGGGCGAGCGGAGGGGATGGCATGGGGTGATCTTCGCGGACGATCCGCGCATCCGGCTATCCCAGTGCGCTGAGTCCTGGAATGAATGCCACCAGAAGCGGAACCACCGGTACCAGGGTGGCCGCCGCGGTCAGCCGGAGCCGACGGCCGGCGGTGAGCCGCTCCACCGGGGTCAGCAGCCGGTTCACCCGCAGCGGCAGCTGAGCGTCCGGCGTCGGGCACGGGCCGAACACGCCACGGTCCTCGTTGAGTTCCACCAGGGCCAGAGCGATCGTCAGCCGTCCGAAGCGCCTCGATGCCACATCGTCCGCGGCCAGTTCGACCAGCCGGTGCATCTCGTCGCGGAAGGCCGCGAACATCGGCACCCGCGGAAACCCGATCGCGAGTGCGCCGGAACAGTGCAGCAGCCAGTCATGCCGGGCCTTCGCGTGTCCCTGCTCGTGAGCCAGCACCGCATCCAGCTGACGTCCCTTCAGGCGGCGAAGTGCGGTGGTCGTGATGACCAGTTGAGGTGCGGCGCCAGGCAGCCACCAGGCATCCGGACGCTCTCCCTCCAGCACGACGAGCCGGCCGCTGCCGGGCTCCTCCCCGGGCATCAGCGGGGAACGCACCAGCAATTCGGCGCGGCGCCGCCTGCGACGCACCTGGGCGCGGTGGATCTCCCGGGTCAGCATCGCCGCCGTCCACACCCCGCCGAGCGCCAGCAGCACGGCCATGGCAGCGGACCACCGCCCGTGCCCGCCCAGTGCATACGCCTCCACCACGGCACGCGGCGCCGGTGCGAACACATGCCCGCGCACCGCCTGCCAGGCCGCGGCCGCACTGAACGTCATGGAGAGCGCGAAGGAGAGCAGCACCCCGGCCACCACGCACTGCCAGACCCACAGCGCAACGACGGGCTCGCGCTCCAGCCACTGTGCCCGCGCCATCAGACGCGGAGTCACGACGGCAGTCAGGGCACCGAGCAGCAGCAGCGCGAGGGAGACCAACATGGCATCAGCCTATGAGTGGCGCGGTAGCCACGGGTATGGCTGTGCACGGCAAGTGATGCACGCCACGGTTTGGCCTGCCCCCTGTGTCACAGAGTGAGCAGCATGGCGAACATGCCGATCCCCATCATCAGCCGACAGGCGAGAGCCACCTCGGGCCATGCGCCCCAGCCGCCCCCGACCGCCCCCCCACCGCCGCCCGCCGCGGCGGCCACCGGTATCAACCGCGCCCCCGAACGCAGCACATACACCGCGTAGTATGCCAACAGCAGTCCGGTCAGCAGGGGGATGCCCGCGGCCGTCGCCGTGACATCGTGGCCCATGTGCCCGCCGTGCGCCCCTCCGCCGACCGGTGACATCGTCAGTGCCATGTAGACCATCGCCGACGACCCGACCAGATGGTGCAGATGGTGCCCGCTGTGCAGGGAGAACCACAGCGCGCGCAACGAGGCCGCGCCGAACAGCACTGCGTACACCGCCCACCCCCACACAGGCGGTGTCACGACGGCAGTCGGCACTGCCATGGCGGCCATGCCGAAGCCCATCAACGCCTCCGCACGCGCCGTCCTGCGCCCCTCCCCGGTCTCGCTGCGCGTGCGCAGCAGGCAGGACGCGCCCGTCATTCCGCACAGCGCCATGAGCAGCCAGCCGGAAACCGCCGGTCCGTGCACAGCGCACCTCCCCCTGGACGTACGGCGTCGGTCCCCTGAGAGCCTGTCGGGCGACCTCTGAGCGGGGGGACGCGGCGTGGCAAGCATGCTTCCGGCGTCGCCGAAATGGCCTAGTGCCGCGTCCGCTCTCCGATCGAAGGTCACCCGACAGGCTCTTAGTCGATGCCCGGGCCCGGGCCGTCGTACGCGGCGCACTGAGGTACACGGGGAGCGCGCGGAGGCGGTGTCTCCCGCCGCGCCGTGTGCTCCCGCCGGCTCTGTCAGCTGAGCGCGACGGACTCGGGGGCGTTCCCGCTGCCTGAGGACCGCGCCCATGGCGGCAATGCCGCCGCACCGGCACTTCTACGGCCGGTAGCGCAGTGGATGGCCCTCCGGCACTTCCACCATGACGATTCTGTGCCCGTCCGGATCGCGGATCCACATCTCGACAAGCCCCCACGGCTCGCGCACCGGCGGCCGCAGCACCTCGACGCCACCCGCCGACACCTCCTCATGCGCCGCCCGGACGTCCGCGACCTGCAGCCACATTTCGAGGCCGGGCACCGGCGGTGCGGTGGCGCGCCCGGAGACCTCCAGGAAGCCGCCGCCGAGGAAGTAGACCGTGCCCCGCTCGGGGCCGGTGCCGAACTCCCGGTAGACGGGCAGCCCGAGGGACTGGCCGTAGAAGATCCGTGACCGCTCGGGATCGGCCGGACGCAACAGGATCCGGCTGCTCAGCACATGAACCATGCGCCAGACTCTATGGGCTGTCCCGTAGCTGATCCGCCACGGATCACCGGACAGCCCTTAGGTCCGGAACACGCGGGCTACCCTGCTTCGGCACGGCCACACCAGAGAAACGGAGAGCCGCCACCATGGACATAGCTCCTGCCCAGGACTCGGGACAGCTGACCTTCCGCGACGCGGCCGACGCCGATGTGCCGGCACTCGTGACGCTGATCGAGTCGGCGTATCGCGGGGACTCCAGCCGGGCCGGATGGACCACCGAGGCGGACATCCTGCAGGGGCAGCGGACCGACCCGAACGGTGTCCGGGAGGTCGTCGAAGCGCCCGGCAGCCGAATGCTCGTGGTGGAGTGCGACGGTGCGCTCATCGCCTGCTGCCAGCTCGAACATCGCGGTGACGCCGCCTACTTCGGGATGTTCGCGGTCCGCCCCGAGTTGCAGGGAGCCGGTCTCGGCAAGGTGATCATCGCCGAGGCCGAGCGCACTGTCCGGGAGAGCTGGGGGGTGACCGAGATGCACATGACCGTGATCTCGGTGCGCGAGGAGCTGATCGCCTGGTACGAGCGCCGTGGCTACCGCCGTACGGGAAAGCTCAGCCCCTTCCCGTACGGCGACGACCGCTTCGGCGTTCCGCAGCGCGACGATCTCGCGTTCGAGCTGCTGATCAAGGGCCTCGTCTGACCGGGCCGGCCATCAAGCGGTGAAGCGGCCGGCGCGGCGGATCTCCGGGTAGTCGGTGGTCGCGCCGTCCAGCCGCAAGGCGCGTACCAGCCGCAGATGGTCCTGGGTGTTCACGACCCAGCCGATGACCTTCAGCCCTTCGGCGTGCGCCTGCTCGACCACCTCCAGGGTGAGGCGGCGGATATTCAGCGCCAGCGTCGCCGCACCCACCGCCTTCGCCCGGTCCACCACATCGCTCCGCCAGCGGCTCGCGATGAGCACGGTCCGCACCCCCGGCACCAGTTGGGCGATCTCGGCGACCGCTTCGTCGTGGAACGACGACACCTCGACCCGGTCGACGAGACCGCGTTGCAGCATCACTTCGGCCAGGGCGCGGGCCGCGGCCACATCCTTGATCTCCGCCTGCACGGGGGACCGTACGGCGTCGAGAACCTCTTCGAAGACCGGCACGCGCTCGCCCTGCCCGGCATCGAGTTCGCGCAGCTCGGACAGGGTCTTTTCGGCGATCGGACCGCTGCCGTCCGTCGTGCGGTCGACATCGGCGTCGTGCATGACGGCCAGTGCGCCGTCCTTGCTCAGATGAAGGTCCAATTCGATGGCGTCCATCCCGGCCCGTTCCGCATGGACGAACGACCGCAGGGTGTTCTCCGGCTCGACACCCATCACTCCGCGATGACCGATGGTGAAAAAAGACAAGGCAACTCGCTTCCGTCGACGGCGTCTTCCCGCGTGCGGCTCCTACCCACGAGGCGCCACGGCATTGCGGCAATTCGGCAGCCCGATGTTCCACCCCACGAGAGGGAACCACTCGTGTCACTCATGCGTGGGCGCGCCCTGCATGGCTTGACCGCTCATGCGTACGAGGCAGGGCAGGCCGGCGGCACTCACAGTGGGTCCGGCCGACGGAAGCGTTCGCAGAGAAGGCTCTGCGCAGGAAGAATCGCCGTGGCGCTGGGGGTCGGCAGAATAATCTTCTGAGGTCCACTTGTCCGAAGGAACCGTAAATGGATACGGTTGCTTGACGCGAGGTTCTCCTGTGGAGGAAGTGTTATGACGGAAATTCTTGTGCACGACGTCGCCGCAGGTGACAAAGCTACGGACCAACGGGTGGTCGATCAGCCTGCCTGGCCCGCGCTCAAGAATGCCGTGGAGGAGATCCGCCCCTGGCAGTCGAAGGACGGTTCCATCGACTTCGACGCCGAGGGTGCGCCGTCCCGGGCAGCCGCCCGGGCGACGCTGGACCGCGTGATCGCCGCGGTCGAGGAGCTCTCCCCGCTGCTTCCGCACGACGCCGCATACCACCGCGCGCTTGTCACGGACCTGCGTCGCTGGGCCACGGACGGCTTCGGCGTGCCGGACTTCCTCGACTCGCTGCTCGCCTTCCAGCCGGCCAAGGACCGCACCGACGGGCTTCAGCACCTGGTCGTTTTCGCGATGTACACACAGAACGGAAACCCGGACCGCAACCTCGAAGCGGTCGTGCTGCGGATGGTCTGGCCCGAGTGGCTGGCCGAGCTCGAAGCCACCCGCTACGACAACCCGCTGTTCTGCGGCATCACCTTCGAGGACTTCACCTCGGGCTACGACACCAACTCCGCGGTGCTCTTCCCGGAGACCGTCGCCGTGCGCGAGGCTCCCGAGCGCTTCAGCTGGGGCGGGATCTTCTGCGACCGCGAGGCCGCCCGCTTCCGCCGGGTCACCGAGGCGTCGGTCGATCTGCTCGGCGTCGAGCTGCCCGACGACATCCACGAGATGGTCGGCGACCAGCAGCGCTGTGAGCAGGCATTCGTGCTCTGGGACATGGTTCACGACCGCACCCACAGCCACGGCGACCTGCCGTTCGACCCCTTCATGATCAAGCAGCGCCAGCCGTTCTGGATGTACGGGCTCGAAGAGCTGCGCTGCGACCTCACCGCCTTCAAGGAGGCCGTGAAGCTGGAGGCCGACGGCTTCCCCCAGGGCCGCGATGTGCAGTACGCCGTGCTGTTCGACCGGATGTTCCGCTTCCCCGTCACCGGCGAGCGCGTCCGCAACTACGACGGCCTCGGCGGCCAGCTGCTCTTCGCGTACCTCCACAAGCACGACGTGATCCGCTGGACCGACAACACGCTGAGGATCGACTGGGACCGAGCCCCGCAGATCACCAACCAGCTCTGCACCGAGATCGAGAAGCTGTACCGAGACGGCATCGACCGCCCCAAGCTCGTCCACTGGTTCGCCGCCTACGACCTGGTCTCGACCTACCTCGCCCCGCACCCGGGCTCCCGCTGGGCCAAGGGCCCGGACGCGCTGGATCTCTCCCAGCCGCCGCGGAAGCTCGTCGACGACGTGCTTCCGGACGAGTTTCCCCTGAGCATGTTCTATGAGGCGCTCTCCAAGAAGCTGAAGAACGTGATCGCCTCGACCAAGGGGATCACCGCCGCGGATGCCGAGCGGGCAGCCGCGTGAGCGCCGGGTTTGAGGAGGCGGTGGTCATGAACGGAAACGGCAAGGGCAACGGGAGCGGTGCTCTCGAAGGTGCCGTGGTCGCGGTCGCCGGGGCCGCGGGCCCGGCCGGCCGGGCCACCTTGCTGAGGCTCGCCGAGGCCGGTGCGACCGTTGTCGCGTCCGACGCCGATGCCACCCGCCTGGCCGAGGCGGTCGACGCCGCGCGTTACGCCCACGGCGGCGCCACGGTCACTGGTGACACCGTCGATCTGCTGGACCTCGCTGCCGCCCGTGAATGGGCGGACAAGACGGAGAAGGAATTCGGCCGGATCGACGGCCTGGTCCACCTCGTCGGCGGCTGGCGCGGCAGCGCCACCTTCGCCGAGACCGACCTCGCCGACTGGAACTTGCTGGAGAAGCTGCTGATCCGCACGGTCCAGCACACCTCACTGGCCTTCCAGGAGGGTCTGCAGCGCAGCGACCGTGGCCGCTATGTGCTGATCAGTGCGGCCGGGGCGAGCAAGCCCACTGCGGGAAACGCAGCCTATGCCGCGTCGAAGGCGGCGGCCGAGGCCTGGACGCTCGCGCTCGCGGACTCCTTCCGTAAAGCGGGGGGCGACGCAGGTCCCAGGACCGCGGCTGCGATCCTGGTCGTCAAGGCACTGGTGCACGACGCGATGCGCGCCGAGCGCCCCAATGCGAAATTCGCGGGCTTCACCGACGTCAAGGAGCTGGCCGATGCCATCGTCGGCGTCTGGGACCGGCCCGCCCCGGAAGTGAACGGAAAGCGCCTGTGGCTGACCCCGCAACCGTAAAGACCGACGCGCGACGCCACCACGACCCGCAGGTACGCGGTTTCGCCAGTGATAACTACGCGGGCACGCACCCGGAGATCCTCGCGGCCATCGCCCTCGCCAACGGCGGTCACCAGATCGCCTACGGCGAGGACGACTACACCGAGCACCTCCAGCGCGTCATGCGCAGTCACTTCGGCCCGACCGCAGAAGCCTTTCCGGTCTTCAACGGAACCGGCGCCAACGTCGTCTCCCTCCAGGCGATGACCGACCGCTGGGGCGCGGTGATCTGCGCCGAGTCCGCCCACATCAACGTCGACGAGGGCGGCGCCCCGGAACGGGTGGGCGGCCTCAAGCTGCTCACCGTGCCCACCCCGGACGGCAAGCTCACGCCCGAGCTCATCGACCGGCAGGCGTACGGCTGGGACGACGAGCACCGTGCCATGCCGCAGGTCGTCTCGATCACCCAGAACACCGAGCTGGGCACGGTCTACACACCTGACGAGATCCGCGCCATCTGCGACCACGCGCATGGCCACGGCATGACGGTTCACCTGGACGGGGCCCGCATAGCCAACGCCGCGGCGTCGCTGGACGTACCGATGTGTACGTTCACCAACACCGTCGGCGTCGACGTCCTCTCCTTCGGCGGCACGAAGAACGGGGCGATCTTCGGCGAGGCCGTGGTCGTCCTGAACCCGGACGCCGTCCGCGCCATGAAGCACCTGCGCAAGCTGTCGATGCAGCTCGCCTCGAAGATGCGTTTTGTCTCCGTACAGCTGGAGGCCCTGCTTGCCGGAGACCTCTGGCTGCGCAACGCCCGGCACGCCAACGCGATGGCACAGCGCCTCGCGGAGGGCGTGCGTGCGGTGGACGGCGTGGAGATCCTCCACCCTGTCCAGGCCAACGCCGTTTTCGCCCGGCTGCCGCACGACGTGAGCGAGCGGCTGCAGAAGCGCTTCCGCTTCTACTTCTGGGACGAGGCCGCCGGTGATGTGCGCTGGATGTGCTCCTTCGACACCACGGAGGACGATGTCGACGCATTCGTCCTTGCGCTGAAGGAAGAGATGGCAAAGTAGCCAACTGAATAAGTATGCGGTCGATCGGAAAGTCATTGGCATCCGGTCGGCCGCTTACTTACACTCGGCGGTCATGGGGCTGATCCAGCACCGGGTGTCGATGCCCACTTCTCGCTCGGCGAGGAGCGGCTGGCGTGGCCCGTCCCTCCGGAGTTCAATGAAGTGGACTATCCAGTACTCTATACAGCACCGCATCCGGCGGTGCTGCGCGGCCTCCGGTCCGCCGAGGACCGCACGCAGCTGTGGCGCACTCTCCCTGCAGAGCTCTGAGATCCCGTCCCGAGGCAAGGCAGCCGATGACTCTGACGTTCACCGTCTCCGACGACGTACGCACCCTCGCCCCCAGCTTTACCCACCTCGCGGTCGAAGCGCGCGGCCTGGTCAATGGGCCCAGCAACGAAGACAGTTCGGCCCTGCTGGACGAGGCGGCCCGCCGCATGGCCGAGCGACTCGACGGCCGGGCCCCGCACCAGGACCCCCACCTCGCCGCCTGGCGCGACACCTACACCGCCTTCGGTGCCAAGCCCTCACGCACCCGCAACTCCGCCGAAGCCCTGGCCCGGCGCGCGCTCACCGACGCCGGGCTGCCGCGCATCAATCTCCTGGTCGACCTCTACAACGCAATCAGCGTCGCCCACCTGATCCCGGTCGGCGGTGAGGACACCGACCGCATCAACGGCACCATGCGGCTCGTGCGTTCCACCGGCCAGGAGCCTTTCCCCACTGTCGCCGGCGGTGAGGAGACCGTGGAGCACCCCGAGCCCGGCGAAGTCGTCTGGTGCGACGACGAGGGCGTCACCTGCCGTCGCTGGAACTGGCGACAGGGTGTGCGCACCCGGCTCACCGAGGAGTCCGTGAACGCGGTATTCCTGCTGGAGCGCCTCGTTCCCATGACGATCGGTGAACTCGAAGCCGCGGGCGCCGAACTTGCCGAGTGGCTGGAGAAGCTGAACCCCGGGGCGCGGATCACCGTCGGCACCCCGGAGTGATATTTCGGTCGTGGCCGTGAGCGGGCCGCGTCAGCTCTTCTCGCGCACCTCGGCGGGCGTCGGAGCCGTACCGCCGAGGTGCGAGGGCACCCACCAGGTGTCGCTCGCGTCCTTCGGGCGCACGGGATAGGCGCGCTGAGCCGCTTCGAGGAGCTCCTGGACCTGCTCCCGCAGCCGCCGGGTGATCGCGCCCGCGTACTGGTCGGTGGGGGCCGCCACCGGCTCGCCGACCCGGATCGTCACCGGGATGTGGTTGCGCTTGAGATTGCGCGGCCGGTCCTTGGTCCACAGCCGCTGCGTCCCCCACAGCGCCATCGGGATCAGCGGTACGCCGGCCTCCTGAGCCAGCCGGGCAGCGCCCGACTTGAAGCTCTTCAGCGTGAACGACTGCGAGATCGTGGCCTCGGGGAACACACCGACGATCTCGCCGGCACGCAGCGAGGCCAGAGCGTGCGCGTATGCGTCCTCGCCCTGCTTGCGGTCGACAGGGATGTGCTTCATGCCACGCATCAGCGGGCCCGAGACCTTGTGCCGGAAGACCGATTCCTTCGCCATGAAGCGGACGAGACGCTTCTGTGGCAGCGCCGCGAGCCCGGTGAAGATGAAGTCCAGATAGCTGATGTGGTTGCTGACCAGTACCGCGCCACCGGTCTTCGGGATGTGCTCGGAACCCTGAGTGTCGATCTTCAGGTCAAGCGCCTTGAACAACGTACGAGCGGCGCCAATGACCGGCCGATAGACGAGTTCTGCCATCTGGGGAAGACCCTTCTTCTGCGCCTGAGGAGGGGTCTCCCGGCGGAAGTTACGCAGCCGTAGGTTTTCGGCATTGCGCCGATCGTGCCCCATGCGCGACGCGGTGGCCAGTCTCCGAGGGCGCGGGCCGCGAGATTCTCGTCACGTGGAACCGACGGGAATGTCTCGGTGCCCGGTGGTGCTGACCTCTTGCGATGAGCTCTGACAGGAGGCCGAAGGTGCACGGACAGACACGCGAGGGAGCGCTGGACGCGGCCCAACTCGGCGTGGAATTGGGCGAGCGGGCAACTCTTGTGCAGTTCTCCAGTGCGTTCTGTCAGCCCTGCAGGGCCACCCGCCGCACTCTCGCAGAGGTGGCGCGCATGGTGGACGGCGTCGCCCATGTAGAGATCGACGCCGAGGCGCATCTCACTCTCGTGCGCGAGCTGGAGATCAGTCGGACGCCGACCGTACTGGTCCTCGACGCCACCGGCCGGATCGTCCGCCGGGCTGCCGGACAGCCGCGCACCGCCGATGTCGTCGCCGCACTGGGGCAGGTGATGTGACGGACAGTGACGTATCTCCCACATTACGGAACGCTCTTGACTGCATCGACCACGCATCGTCACTCTGACGCCATGCCGCCGAAACTCCTTCTCCATGGCCGGGTCCATGTGGATCCGGTCCGCAACGCGAGTGGGCGCTGTCCGGGTGTCTGAGCAACCACAGTCCCGTACGCCTCCTCCGCAGAAGGACATCTCCATGACGGCTTCGCCCGAGCTCGGTGCCTCCCGCACGGCATCCCCCGAACTCCTCCGCTCGGTCTTCCGGCAGCACGCCGCCGGTGTGGCAGTGATCACCGCCGCAGGTGACCGGCCGGTCGGCTTCACCGCAACATCTCTCAACTCCGTCGCCGCCGAGCCGCCGCTGATCTCCTTCGGTGTGGGGACCTCGTCCTCCAGCTGGCCGGTCGTGGCCGAGGCCGAGCACATCGGCATCCACATACTCGGTGAGCACCAGCAGGAGCTGGCCGCCACTTTTGCCCGTAGCGGCGCCGACCGGTTCGGCCCGTCCACCTATTGGCGCAGTGGGCCCGAAGGTGTGCCGGTGCTCGACGGCGTGCTGGCGTGGCTGGTCTGCCGCGTGGTGGCCAGGATCCCGGCGGGGGACCACCGGATCGTGATCGCGGAGGCCGTGGCCGGCGACCCGGTCGGAGGAGGTCGCCCACTCCTCTATCACCAGGGCCGATTCACCGCTCTGCGGGACTGAGGATTCCCAAGCGGCACATAGGCGCCGCACGTTGGCCAGATCACAGTTCCAAGCGCTTGCTCATGGGTGAAACACTGGGTGTACTGGCTAGTAATATTTCCTTCGGAGCATCGGTCGCCCCGACCGGAAACTGCCCCATCAGGCGCCTATGCTGCGTGCAACAAGGCAGCCCAGAAATGACGATGCAGTAGGAGAGCCGGCGTGAGCTTGAGGATCGTTGTCTGTGTGAAGTATGTGCCCGACGCCACTGGCGACCGGCACTTCGCTGATGATCTGACGCTGGACCGTGAGGATGTGGACGGTCTGCTGTCGGAGCTCGACGAGTACGCGGTGGAGCAGGCGCTGCAGATCGCGGAGGAGCGCCGGCAGGGTGGTGATGATGCGGAGGTCACCGTGCTGACGGTGGGTCCGGAGGATGCCAAGGACGCGTTGCGCAAGGCGTTGTCGATGGGTGCGGACAAGGCCGTTCATGTCGAGGACGATGATCTGCACGGCAGTGATGTGATGGGTAC